>NZ_JAUSVK010000001.1:1813750-2430000 GCF_030814655.1 Labrys monachus | reverse complement strand
TTCTCCTCCAGCACCACGCTGACGCCGGCCTGCTCGCGCCCGAGCGCGATCACCCGCGAATCCTGGATGAGGTCGATGCTGTCGGCCAGCAGGAAGCGCAGCGGCGTCTGGCTGATCAGATAGAGGTCCTGCGTGTTCAGCTTGCGGTTGCGCACGGCGACCGAGGTGCCGTCGGCCAGCAATTGCAGCGGCGACGGCGGATCATAGTCGAAGCGCATCCGGCCCGGCTTGGACACCCAGAACGAGCCGGTGATGCGCTGGCCATCGGCGCCGATCTGCACGAACTTGCCGGACATCACCCGGATCGAATTGAAATATTTGTCGATCTGGTCGAGCGTCGCCTTGTCGGCGGGGCTGATCGCCCGCGGATTGACCGGATGGACGTCGACCTCGAGCGGCTGGCCGCCGGAAACGAATTCGGGCGGGGGGGGCACGTCGCCGCCGGTGGGGGCGGCCGGGGCGGGGGCCGGGGCCGCGAGCTGCGCGGGAGCCGCGACCGCCGCGGACTGCGCCGGCGCCGCGATGGGCGGGCGCTTGGGCGGCTCGGGGGGCTCGGCCGGTGCATTCTGCGCGAAAGCCGGACCGGCCATGGCGACGAGCCCGAACAAGGCGAAAGCGGTCCGAATATCAAGCATTGCAAACTCCGGTTTGGCCGGCCGCCCGCGGGACGGCCGCCTCCTGCTCGGCGGGACGGGCTCTCCCGCCGAACCGAGCCTCCTATCGCGCCTCTATGGCCTTTTGGCGGCCTCGCGGCGCCGGGGCGGCGCCCTCACATATGGATGGCGCGCCCGAGGACGGCAAGCGCCGCCTCCTTGACCGCTTCCGACATGGTCGGATGGGCATGGCAGGTACGGCCGAGATCCTCCGACGAACCGCCGAACTCCATGAGCACCACGCCCTCATGGATCATCTCGCCGGCACCGGCGCCGACGATATGGACGCCGAGCACCCGGTCCGTCGCGGCATCGGCGAGGATCTTGACGAAGCCCTCGGTGGTGCGGTTCGCCCTGGCACGGCCATTGGCGGTGAAGGGGAACTTGCCGGCCTTGTAGCTCACGCCGGCCGCCTTCAACTCCTCCTCCGTCCTGCCGACCGAGGCGATCTCCGGATAGGTGTAGACCACCGCCGGAATGGTGTCGTAGTTCACATGGCCATGCTCGCCGGCGATGATCTCGGCGCAGGCGACGCCCTCGTCCTCGCCCTTGTGGGCCAGCATCGGGCCCCGGACGACGTCGCCGATGGCGTAGATGCCGGGCACGCCGGTCTGGAAGCGGTCGTCGATGACCACCCGCCCGCGCTCGGTGGCGACGCCCGCGCCCTCCAGGCCGAGGCCGTCGGTAAAGGGACGGCGGCCGGTGGCGACGAGCACGATGTCGGCGGCGATCGTCTCCTTGTCGCCGCCCGCCACCGGCTCGACCGAGACGACCGCACCGGCGGCGCTCGTCTCCACGCCGGTGACCTTGGTAGCGAGCTTGAACTCGATGCCCTGGCGGGCGAACAGGCGCTGCGCCTGCTTGGCCACCTCGCCGTC
Source organism: Labrys monachus (assembly GCF_030814655.1). Lineage (NCBI taxonomy): Bacteria > Pseudomonadati > Pseudomonadota > Alphaproteobacteria > Hyphomicrobiales > Xanthobacteraceae > Labrys > Labrys monachus. The sequence goes on along the minus strand of NZ_JAUSVK010000001.1, from coordinate 2,428,469 downwards.
CATGCCGGGCAGGATGCGGTCGAGGAACTCCACCACCGTCACCTCGGCGCCGAGCCGGCGCCAGACCGAACCGAGCTCCAGGCCGATGACGCCCGCGCCGATCACCACCAGCTTCTTGGGAACGGCGGGAAGCTCAAGCGCGCCGGTGGACGACACCACCGTCTTCTCGTCGATGGTCACGCCCGGCAGCTGGGCGACGTCCGACCCGGTCGCGATCACGATCGACTTGGCCTCGACCAACTGGGTCGACCCGTCGTCGGCGGTGACCTCGACCTTGCCGGCGCCGAGGATCCTGCCGGTGCCCCGATAGGCGGTGATCTTGTTCTTCTTGAACAGGAAGGCGACGCCCTGGACGTTGGAATCGACCGTCTCCTGCCTGTGCTTCATCATCTGCGCGAGGTTGAGCACCGGCGCCGGCACGTCGATGCCGAAATGCGCGAAGCCGTGGCCGGCCTCCTCGAACAGTTCGGAAGCGTGGAGCAGCGCCTTGGAGGGGATGCAGCCGATGTTCAGGCAGGTTCCGCCATAGGTGGCGCGCTTTTCGACCACGGCCACATTCAGGCCGAGTTGCGCCGCGCGGATGGCGCAGACATAGCCGCCGGGGCCGGTTCCGATAACGATGACGTCGTGGGCCATGGAAAGCTCGCTTGTGGTATTGGCGGACAAGGACGGCCGGAGGACCGGGCTCGCGGATCGGGCCCGGGGCGGGGAGCGCCGGTCGCCGGCCCTCCCTCTTCCGGCGGGATATCAGGCGGCGCGGATCACAGATCCAGCACCAGGCGCGCCGGGTCTTCCAGGCTTTCCTTCACCCGCACGAGGAAGGTCACCGCCTCCTTGCCGTCGATCATGCGGTGGTCATAGGACAGAGCGAGATACATCATCGGACGGATGACGATCTGCCCGCCCACCACCATCGGCCGCTCCTGGATCTTGTGCATGCCGAGGATCGCCGATTGCGGCGCGTTGAGGATCGGCGTCGACATCAGCGAGCCGTAGACGCCGCCGTTCGAGATGGTGAAGGTGCCGCCCTGCATCTCCTCGATCTTGAGCTGGCCGTCGCGGGCGCGCTTGCCGAAATCGGAGATGGTCTTCTCGATGCCGGCAAGGCCCAGCGCGTCGGCATCGCGGATGACCGGGACGACGAGGCCCTTCTCGGTGCCGACGGCGACGCCGATATGGTAGAAATTCTTGTAGATGATGTCCTGCCCGTCGAGCTCGGCATTGACCGCCGGCATTTCCTTGAGGGCCTGGACGCAGGCGCGCACGAAGAAGGACATGAAGCCGAGCTTCACGCCGTGCTTCTTCTCGAACAGGTCCTTGTACTGGTTGCGCAGCGCCATGACGCTGCTCATGTCGACCTCGTTGAAGGTCGTCAGCATCGCGGCATTGGTCTGCGCCTCCTTGAGGCGGCGCGCGATGGTCTGGCGCAGCTTGGTCATGCGCACCCGCTCCTCGCGGGCCGCATCCGCCGCCGGCGAGGACACGCGGGGCGCCGAAGCGACGGGCGCCGGGGCCGCCGCGACGGGCGCAGGCGCGGCCGGCTTCGGTGCCTCGCCGGGGGCTTCGGCGGCCAGCACGTCGCCCTTGAGGACCTGGCCGCGGCGGCCGCTCCCCTCGATCTGCGCCGGGTCGAGCCCGCGGTCGGCGGCGATCTTGGCGGCAGCCGGCGAGGGCGGCATGGCCGAAGGCGCCGCGGCGGGCGCGGCGGCAGCAGGAGCCGCAGGCGCGGGAGCCCGGGCCGGCGCGGCCTGGGGCGCGGCGGCCTGCGGCGCCGCCGCCTGTCCGCCGGCGGTGATCGAGCCGAGCACGGCGCCGACGCCGACCGTATCGCCGGTCTTGGCGAGGATGTCGCCGAGCACGCCGGCGGCCGGCGCATTGACTTCGAGCGTCACCTTGTCGGTCTCAAGTTCCACCACCGGCTCGTCCACCTTGACGGCGTCGCCGGGCTTCTTGAACCATTTGCCGATGGTCGCTTCCGTAACCGACTCGCCGAGGGTTGGTACCTTGATTTCCGTCGCCATTGCATAGCGCCCCGGGGGGCGTCCTCTCTCGAAGGCTCGCGTTGCTTGTGTCTGCCGGCGGACGCTTGCCTGAGCCTGTTGGAAACCGCGCCGCCGATCATCATACTCGTCCGTCGAGACTCACCCGGGGACGAGGGAGGCGCCCGGCGGCCCCTCCTCCGTCCGCCCGATCCTTTTGCCCACCACCGCCTGCATCATGGGCATGATCTCATAGGTGAACCCCATGGCTGCGGTAATGGCCGGATCGGCCGCCGTGATCGCTCTCATCCTGTATTCGTCCTCGACCTCGAAGATGCCCAGGCCCCACGGTCCCCTCGGGTCGCCGACCGGCCCGAACAACAGGGCAGCGCCCTCCTCGCTCAACCGGCGCAGATAGGCGCTGTGCTGCTCCATCACCGCCCGCTCCGACTCCGTCATGTCGAAGGCGAAGCTCGGGCGGGGAGGATTGAGCTTGCAAACGAAGAAAGCCATCGCGTCTCCTTCAGATCGTCAGAGCTTCATCCGTGAAAGCCTGCAACTGGGCCAAATGCTTCGACATCAAGCCGGTGGCGGTGGCCGCCGAGGCCGGCCGTCCGGCATAGGCGGCGCGCTTGGCCTTGGTGCCGGCCTGCCCGAGCACCCATTCCAGATAGGGCTCGACGAAGGACCAGGCGCCCATGTTCTTCGGCTCCTCCTGGCACCACACCACGTCGGCGTTGCGGAAGCGCGAAAGCTCGGAAACCAGCGATTTCAGCGGGAAGGGATAGAGCTGTTCCACCCGCAGCAGATAGATGTCGTCGAGGCCGCGCTTCTCGCGCTCGTCGAGAAGGTCGTAATAGACCTTGCCCGAACACAGGACGACGCGGCGGATCTTCTCGTCCGAGACCAGCTTGGTCGGTGAGGTGCCGTATTGGGCGTCGTCCCAGAGGATGCGGTGGAAGGTGGTGTCCGCCCCGAATTCGGCGAGCTTCGACACCGCCCGCTTGTGGCGCAGCAGCGACTTCGGCGTCATCAGGATCAGCGGCTTGCGGATGTCGCGCTTGAGCTGGCGGCGCAGGATGTGGAAATAATTCGCCGGCGTCGTGCAGTTCGCCACCTGCATGTTGTCCTCGGCGCACATCTGCAGGAAGCGCTCGAGGCGGGCGGAGGAATGCTCCGGCCCCTGGCCCTCATAGCCGTGCGGCAGCAGGCAGACGAGGCCCGACAGGCGCAGCCATTTGCGTTCGCCCGACGAGATGAACTGGTCGAACACCACCTGCGCGCCGTTGGCGAAGTCGCCGAACTGGGCTTCCCACAGCGTGAGCGCCTTGGGCTCGGCGAGCGAATAGCCATATTCGAAGCCGAGCACCGCCTCTTCGGAGAGCATCGAGTTGATGACCTCGTAGCGGCCCTGCCCCTGGCGGATGTTCTTCAGCGGCGTGTAGCGCTTCTCGGTTTCCTGGTCGATCAGCACGGAATGGCGCTGGGAGAAGGTGCCGCGCTCGCAGTCCTGGCCGGACAGGCGCACGCGATAGCCCTCGTCGCACAGGCTGCCGAAGGCGAGCGCCTCGGCGGTCGCCCAGTCGAGGCCCTCGCCGGTCTCGATCATCCGGCGCCGCGTGTCGAGGAAGCGCTGGATGGTCTTGTGGAGGTGGAACCCCTCGGGCACCGTCGTGAGCCCGGTGCCGATGCTCGTCAGCCTGGCGACGTCGACGCCGGTGGCGCCGCGGCGGGGATCGTCGCTGGCGTCGGCGCCGGCCGCCTTCAGGCCCGCCCATTGGCCGTCGAGCCAGTCGGCCTTGTTGGGCCGGTAGCTCTGGCCGGCCTCGTATTCGGCCTCCAGATGGGCGCGCCAGTCGGCCTTCATCTTCTCGACCTCGTCGCGGGTGACGACGCCGGCGGTGATGAGCCTTTCGGAATAGATCTCGACCACGCCGGGATGCTGGCGGATGGTCCGGTACATCAAAGGCTGGGTGAAGCCCGGCTCGTCGCCCTCGTTATGGCCGAAGCGGCGATAGCAGAACATGTCCACCACCACCGGCTTGTGGAAGGTCTGCCGGAATTCTGTCGCCACCTTGGCGGCGAACACCACCGCCTCCGGATCGTCGCCGTTGACGTGGAAGATCGGCGCCTCGATCATCTTCGCCACATCCGAAGGATAGGGCGAGGAGCGCGAATAGCGCGGATTGGTGGTGAAGCCGATCTGGTTGTTGATGATGAAATGCATCGAGCCGCCGGTGCGGTGGCCCTTGAGGCCGGACAGGCCCAGGCACTCGGCCACCACGCCCTGGCCGGCAAAGGCCGCATCGCCATGGATGAGCAGCGGCATCACCGTCGAGCGGGCATTGGTGTCGTCGTGCTGGTCCTGCTTGGCCCGCACCTTGCCGAGCACGACGGGATCGACGATCTCGAGATGGGAGGGATTGGCGGTCAGCGACAGATGCACCCGGTTGCCGTCGAACTCGCGGTCCGACGAGGCGCCGAGATGATATTTGACGTCGCCCGAGCCCTCCACGTCGTCCGGCGTGTAGGAGCCGCCCTTGAACTCGTGGAAGATGGCCCGGTGGGGCTTGCCCATGACCTGCGCGAGCACGTTGAGACGGCCGCGATGGGCCATGCCGAGCACGATGTCCTGCACGCCGAGCGCGCCGCCGCGCTTGATGATCTGCTCCAGCGCGGGAATGGCGGATTCAGACCCGTCCAGGCCGAAGCGCTTGGTGCCGGTATATTTGACGTCGATGAACTTCTCGAAGCCTTCGGCCTCGATCAGCTTGTTGAGGATGGCGCGCTTGCCCTCGCGGGTGAAGGAGATCTCCTTGTCGGCGCCTTCGATGCGCTGCTGGATCCACGACTTCTGCGCCGGATCGGAAATATGCATGAACTCGACGCCGAGCGTCGAGCAATAGGTCCGCGTCAGGATGGCGACGATCTCGCGGATGCTGGCGAATTCCAGCCCGAGCACGTGATCGATGAAGATCTTGCGGTCGAGGTCGCCCTCGCTGAAGCCATAGGTCGAGGGATGGAGTTCCTCGTGGTCGCGCGGCGCCTGCAGGCCGAGCGGGTCGAGGGCGGCGAACAGATGGCCGCGCATGCGGAAGGCGCGGATCAGCATGATGGCGCGCACGGAATCGCGCGTGGCCTGGAGGACGGCGTCGGGCGCGATGGCCGCGCCCTGGGCTTCCGCCTTCGCCTTGATCTTCTCGCCGACCTTCTTTTCGATCAGTCCCCAATTGCCGTCCAGGGCCGAGACGAGTTCGCCATTGGCCGCGATCGGCCAGTTGGGCCTGGCCCAGCTGGCACCCCGGGCATTCTTCGCGACAACCGCCTTGTCGTCGGCCAGACCGGCGAAGAACGCCGCCCACTCGCCGTTCACGGAAGCCGGATTGTCCTCATAGCGGGCATAAAGGTCTTCCAGATAGGCGGCATCGCCGCCATAGCTGAAAGACCGTTCACTCACGTCGTCCTGACGATCCATCGTCTCATTCCTTCGGATCTGAAACCGGAGCCGGAGCTCCGGGTCGGCATCAGCCCCTCAACAGTTCGGCCAGCGTCTTGCCCAGGCGCGCCGGCGACGGCGACACCCGGACCCCGGCAGCCTCGAGCGCCGCGATCTTCGAGGCCGCATCGCCCTTGCCGCCGGAGATGATGGCGCCGGCATGGCCCATGCGCCGCCCCGGAGGGGCGGTGCGGCCGGCGACGAAGCCCACGGTGGGCTTGCTGCGGCCGCGCTTGGCTTCATCCTTGAGGAACTGGGCCGCGTCTTCTTCGGCCGAGCCGCCGATCTCGCCGATCATGACGATCGACTCGGTCGCCGGGTCCGCCAGGAACAGTTCCAAGATGTCGATGAACTCCGTACCCTTGACCGGATCGCCGCCGATGCCGACGGCCGTCGTCTGGCCAAGGCCCTCGTTCGAGGTCTGGAATACTGCTTCATAGGTAAGTGTTCCCGAGCGGGAAACAATGCCGACCGAACCCTTGCGGAAGATATTGCCGGGCATAATGCCGATCTTGCATTCGTCCGAGGTCATCACGCCGGGGCAGTTGGGGCCGATCAGGCGCGATTTGGAGCCCGAGAGCGAGCGCTTGACCTTGATCATGTCGGCCACCGGGATGCCCTCGGTGATGCAGACGATCAGCGGGATCTCGGCGTCGATCGCCTCGCAGATCGCATCCGCGGCGCCCGGCGGCGGCACATAGATCACCGAGGCATCGGCGCCGGTCTTCGCCCGGGCCTCGGCGACGGTGTCGAACACCGGCAGGCCGAGATGCTGCGAGCCGCCCTTGCCCGGCGAGGTGCCACCGACCATCAGCGTCCCGTATTTGATCGCCTGCTCGGAATGGAAGGTGCCGTTCTTGCCGGTGAAGCCCTGGCAGATGACGCGGGTCTGTTTGTTGATCAGGATGGACATCAGTGGGATTCCCGCACGGCCTTGACAATCTTCTGGGCGGCGTCGTCGAGGTCATCGGCGGCGATCACATTGAGACCGGATTCGCGGATGATCGTCTTGCCGAGTTCGACATTGGTGCCTTCGAGCCGCACCACCAGCGGGATGCTCAACCCGACATCCTGCACGGCTGCGATCACGCCTTCGGCGATGACGTCGCATTTCATGATGCCGCCGAAGATGTTGACCAGGATGCCCTTCACATTGTGGTCGGCGGTGATGATCTTGAACGCCGCCGTCACCTTCTCCTTGTTGGCGCCGCCGCCGACATCGAGGAAGTTCGCCGGCTCCTCGCCGTAGAGCTTGATGATGTCGAGCGTCGCCATGGCGAGGCCGGCGCCGTTGACCATGCAGCCGATCGAGCCTTCGAGCGCGATATAGGAGAGGTCGTAGCGGGACGCCTCGATCTCCTTGGGGTCCTCCTCGGTCTCGTCGCGCAGCGACACGATCTCGGGATGGCGGTAGAGCGCGTTGGAATCGAAGCTCATCTTGGCGTCGAGGCAGCGCAGCTGCCCGTCGGTGGAGAGGATCAGCGGGTTGATCTCGAGCAGCGCCATGTCCTTGGCGACGAAGGCGTTGTAGAGCCGGGTGGTGAGGTTCACCGCCTGCTTGGCGAGATCCCCGGACAGGCCGAGCGCCTTGGCCACGGCCATGCCGTGATGGGGCATCACCCCGGTGGCCGGATCGACCGAGAAGGTGACGATCTTCTCGGGCGTCTCATGGGCCACCTTCTCGATGTCCATGCCGCCTTCGGTGGAGACGACGAAGGCGACGCGGCTCGTCTCGCGATCGACCAGGACGGAGAGATAGAACTCCTTCTGGATGTTCGAGCCGTCCTCGATATAGAGGCGGTTGACCTGCTTGCCCACCGGGCCGGTCTGCGCCGTCACCAGCGTGTTGCCGAGCATTTCGACCGCGTTGGCCCGAACCTCGTCGACCGACTTGGCGAGGCGCACGCCGCCCTTGGCGTCGGCCGGCAGTTCCTTGAACTTGCCCTTGCCGCGTCCGCCGGCATGGATCTGCGACTTGACCACATAGAGCGGCCCGGGCAGTTCGCGGGCGGCCTTGACCGCCTCCTCGACCGTGAAGGCGGCGACGCCGCGCGACACCGGCAGGCCGAATTCCTTCAGCACGGCCTTGGCCTGGTATTCATGAATGTTCATCGGTAGGGGCTCCGCCGGGAGGAGGGGGTATCGAAACGCTCAGGCGAGCGAGGGGGCGAGGTTCTTGCAGGCGTCGACGAGCGACTTCACCGCATTGACCGACTTCTCGAACCCGGCGCGCTCGTCCTTGTCGAGCTGGATCTCGACGATGCGCTCGACCCCCTTCTCGCCGATCACGACGGGAACGCCGACATAGAGGTCCTTCACGCCATATTGGCCGTTGAGATAGGCGGCGCAGGGCAGGACGCGCTTCTTGTCCTTGAGATAGCTCTCGGCCATCACGATCGCCGAGGCGGCGGGCGCGTAGAAGGCGGAGCCGGTCTTGAGCAGGTTGACGATCTCGGCACCGCCGTCGCGGGTGCGCTGCACGATCTCGGCGAGGCGCGCCTCCGTCAGCCAGCCCATCTTGATCAGGTCGGTCAGCGGGATGCCGGCGACGGTCGAATAGCGCACCGACGGCACCATCGTATCGCCATGCCCGCCCAACACGAAGGCGGTGACATCCTCCACCGAGACCTTGAACTCGTCGGCGAGGAAATGGCGGAAGCGCGAGGAATCGAGCACGCCGGCCATGCCGACGACCCGGTGCGGCGGCAGGCCGGAGGATTTCTGCAGCGCCCACACCATGGCGTCGAGCGGGTTGGTGATGCAGATGACGAACGCGTCCTTGGCATATTTGGCGATGCCGGCGCCGACCTGCTCCATCACCTTGAGGTTGATGGTGAGAAGATCGTCGCGGCTCATGCCGGGCTTGCGCGGCACGCCCGCGGTGACGATGACGACGTCGGCACCCTCGATGCCCGCATAGGTCTGGGTGCCCGCGAGCTTGGCGTCGAAGCCGTCGACCGGCGAGGCCTCGGCAATGTCCAGGGCCTTGCCCTGCGGTACGCCTTCCATCACGTCGAACAGCACGATGTCGCCAAGTTCCTTCAGACCGGCCAGAAGCGCCAGTGTGCCACCGATCTGTCCCGCCCCGATGAGCGCGATCTTGTTCCGTGCCATAACGTAATGTCCCTGAGATTATCGCCAAAGGTGAGGTCGTCCGTCATCCGATAGCCCCTTTGCCGATGGGGTTCAAGCCAAAGGCAATTTGGCCCCGAGACCGGAGCCGGCAAGGCGCGGCGGCTCGTTTGCCGCCGCGATTATATCTTTTAGGATCAGATATTTAGGCCAAACCTTCTTTCGCTGCACCGCAGCGAAAGCGTGCCTTTTTCGTGGTTACATCTTTCATATTATGTAACATGTAACACACTTTGCGGTGTTCCGCAGGCCGGCTTCGGCGGATCGCTCCGGCCCGCCCGGCGAGGCTCTCCTCTGCGCGAGGCCGTAGCGGCACCGCGTTTCACGCCCTTCCGTCCGCCTCCCCGGCGGCGTCAGGCGAGATAGTCGTGCACGACCTCGCCGAGGCCGAGCGTCAGGTCGGCGACGATATGGGCCCCCGACACGACGCGGCGGACCGGCAGCAGCGCCACCGGCGCCAAGGCATGATGGAAGAGCTCGAGCGCGGCCGGCCCCTCCCACGCTCCCTTGACCGTGACCTCTTCGAGGTAATAGCGCACCAGCTCGCAGATGCGCGGCGTGCAGTCGACATGGGGGATGATCTTGAGCAGGAAGCTCGGCGTCTCCATCGCCGCCTTCACCGCCGCGGTGTCGAGGGCATGGTGCTTGTAGCCCATCGAGCCGGTCGCCACCCTGACGTCGCCGTAATGCAGCGTGCCGAGCAGCACGTCCTTGGCGGCGGCGAGCGTCGGCTGCGCGAGCTTCTTCGGAAAGCCCCAGATCTCGCGGCCGCCGGCGATGGGCGCGTCGTCATCGAGATACATGGAATGGACATAGCCGCCGCGGACGCCGTCGAGCGTCACCGGAATCACCTGGCCCGATTCGGTGTAATTGCCGAAGCCGGTCGAGTCCGGCATGCGGATGAACTCGTATTTGACCAGCGGCTCCTCGACCCGGAGCGGTTCCGGCACCACCGCGCGCAGCGCCTCGATATCGGTCTCGTAGGTGATGATCATATATTCGCGGTTGACGAAGCGATAAGGCCCGCGCGGATAGCTCGGGCTGGTCAAGGGCATGGCGAAGGCTTGTTTGGTAACGGCGGCGATATCCACGGGCTGCAGGCTCCTGATCACGATGCGCGGCACTGTGGCGGGGAAACATTGCCCGCATGCGACAAAGCGACCGTTTCCGGGCGAAGGCATCGACGCGATCGCCCTCATCGTTGGCGATGTGACCGGCCGCGGCCGCACGGGCTGGTCAGTGCCGCGATTGCGGGCTAAAAGGCACGGCCCAAAACTGGAGATCATGATGCGTCCTTCCCGCCGCGCGCCCGACGAACTGCGCCCCGTCTCGATCGAACGCAACGTCGCCCGCTATGCCGAGGGCTCCTGCCTGATCAAGTTCGGCGAGACCCACGTCCTGTGCACGGCGAGCCTCGAGGAAAAGCCGCCGGCCTGGCTCCGCGGCACCGGCAAGGGCTGGGTCACGGCGGAATATTCCATGCTGCCGCGCGCCACGCATGAGCGCACCCGGCGCGAATCGACGTCGGGCAAGCCGTCCGGACGCACCCAGGAGATCCAGCGCCTCGTCGGACGCTCGCTGCGGGCGGTCGTCGACATGGTGCGCCTCGGCGAAAAGCAGATCGTGATCGACTGCGACGTGCTCCAGGCGGACGGCGGCACCCGCACCGCTTCGATCACCGGCGGCTGGATCGCCCTCAACGATTGCTGCCGCTGGATGATCGAACGCCGGATGCTGGCCGTCAGCCCGATCCGCGACCATGTCGCGGCGATCTCCTGCGGGATTTCCAAGGGCGAGGCCGTGCTCGACCTCGATTATGCCGAGGATTCCGAAGCCCAGACCGACGCCAATTTCGTCATGACCGGCGCAGGCGGTCTCGTCGAGATCCAGGGCACGGCCGAAGGGGCGCCGTTCAGCGAGAGCCAGTTCATCGACATGCTGGCTCTGGCCAAGAAAGGCATCGCCGACCTGGTGACCCTGCAGAAGAAGGCCATCGCCTGATGGGCCGCCCGCTCGCCGGACGGCTCGTCCTCGCCACGCACAACAATGGCAAGCTCGCCGAATTCCGCGCGCTGATGGCGCCCCATGGCGTCGATGTCGTCTCGGTCGGCCAGCTCGGCCTGCCGGTGCCGGAGGAGACGGGCACCACCTTCGTCGAGAATGCCCGCATCAAGGCTCTGGCGGCCCTGGAGGCGACGGGCCTGCCCTCCCTGGCCGACGATTCGGGCCTGTGCATCGAGGCTCTGGGCGGCGCGCCGGGCGTCTATACCGCGGATTGGGCGGGCCCGGACCGCGACTGGGACGTCGCGATGAAGAAGGCGCAGGACGAACTGCTCGCCGTGGGCGCCACGCGGCCGGAGCAGCGTCGCGCCACCTTCGTCTCGGTGCTGACGCTGGTCTGGCCCGACGGCCACAGCGAGACCTTCGAGGGCCGCGCCGACGGCACGCTGGTATGGCCGACGCGTGGAACGCACGGCCATGGCTACGACCCGATGTTCCAGCCCGACGGCTCAAACCTGACCTTTGCCGAGATGCCGGAGGCGCAGAAGAACACGCTGTCCCACCGCGCCCGTTCCTTCGAGAAACTGGCGGCGGCCTGCCTGACGCGGGCGTGAAGCGCGCCGGTCTCCGATCGGCGGCGGGTCGCGGACCCGCCCCCTTCGGCTCACTCGGCGGCGATCGCCAGGGGACGGGGATCGAGCCACTCGTCCAGGAAGCCATGCAGCCATTGCTGTACGGCATGATCGTGCTGGTAACGCCCGGCGACCTGCGTGGCGCGGTCCTGCGCGCCCGGCACCGCCAGGTTCTCCCCGCCCAGGGCCGTCCAGCGATACATCATCAGATGCGTGACCTCGGGGTGGAACTGCAGCCCATAGGCCGCCTCCCCCCATCGGAACGCCTGGTTGGCGAAGGTGTCGCCGGTGGCGAGCAGTTCCATGCCGCGGACATGCTCGAACCCCTCGCTGTGCCAATGATAGACATGGCTCGGCCAGTCGAAGGCCCGGCCGGTCATCGCGATGCCCGCCTTGGTCGGCCGGATCGGCCAGTAACCGATCTCGACCAGACCGTCGCGGTGACGCGATACGCCTGCGCCGAGCTGGCGCGCCAGCATCTGGGCGCCGAGGCAGATGCCCAGGAACGGCTTGCCCTGGGCGAGCGGGACGCCGATCCAGTCGATCTCGCGGCGGATCCAGGGTTCATCGTCATTGGCGCTCATCGGGCCGCCGAAGACGACGGCGCCGGCATGCTCATCCATGGTGCGCGGCAGCGGATCGTCGAAGCGCGGCCGGCGGATGTCGAGCGCATAGCCGCGCTCCTGCAGCAGCCGCCCGATGCGGCCGGGCGTGGATTGCTCCTGATGCAGGACGATGAGGATCTTCTGAGCCACGATTCTGTCCGGAAACTGCGTCGTAACCATAATTACGAGAGCGTTATCTAAAAGTTAAGCCACCGCTGCGGCAATGCACAACCGCACATCCGGACCATGCAAGCCTCGTGCCACCGCGGGCCGGCGCTCGAGTTCGCCTGTCAATTCGATCGGCATCCCCCTGTCTTCAACGCGTGACGGCCAAGTCGCTTCACGCCGGCAGATCGCGGCGGCTGCGAATCGGCCTGCCCGGCGCCAGGGCCTGGGCGGCATGGATGATGGCGTTGGCGTCGATGCCATGATGGCGATAGAGATCCTGGAGCGTGCCGGTCTGGCCGAAATGCTCGACGCCGAGCGAGGTCACGCGCTGGCCCCTGACGCCGCCGAGCCAGGCGAGCGCGGCCGGGTGTCCGTCGATCACGGTGACGAGGCCGCATTGGCGCGACAAGGGCGCCAGCAGCCGCTCGATATGGCTCGCCGCCGCCCCTGCCCCGCGCTGGCGGGCGCGCTCGGCCGCCGTCCAGCCTGCATTGAGCCGGTCAGCCGAGGTGACGACGAGGAGCCCGACATCCCGCCGGTCCTCGCTCATCAGCCCGACCGCCTCGATCGCCTCGGGCGTGAGCGCCCCCATGACCGCGACCGCGACCTCGGCATTCGGACCCGGCCGGCGCAGCCAGTAGCCACCATTGATGATGTCCCGCGCAAGGTCCGGCGTCATCATGCGCTGCGGTTGCCCGATCGTGCGGGTGGAGAGCCGGAGATAGACGGAGCCCCCGGTCTCGTCGCGCAGCCAGGTGGTCTCGTCCGGATCTCCCTCGCCGTCCCGCTGCATGTAGTCGAAGGCGAAGCGCATGATCACGGCGAGCTCGTCGACGAAGGCCGGCTCGAAGGCGGCGAGCCCATCCTGGGCGATGCCGATCAGCGGGGTGGCGATCGACTGATGCGCGCCGCCCTCCGGCGCCAGGGTGATGCCGGACGGTGTCGCCACCACCATGAAGCGCGCATCCTGGTAGCAGGCATAGTTGAGGGCATCGAGGCCGCGCTGGATGAAGGGATCGTAGAGGGTGCCGATCGGCAGCAGGCGCTCCCCATTGATCGAATGCGACAGGCCGAGCGCCGACAGCAGGATGAAGAGGTTCATCTCGGCGATGCCGAGTTCGATATGCTGGCCACCTGGGGAGAAGTCCCAGGCGAAGGTCGAGGGGATCTTCTCGCGCCGGAAGACGTCGACCAGTTCCTCGCGGGCGAAGAGCCCGCGCCGGTTGACCCAGCCGCCGAGATTGGTGGAGACGGTGACGTCCGGCGCCGTCGTCACGATGCGGGCGGCCACCGGCAGGTCGGTGGCGGCGAGATCGTTGAGGATGATGCCGAAGCCCTGCTGCGTCGACATCTCGGCCGAGGCGCGGTAGGGCAGCGCCGCAGGCACGGGGATCTTGGCCGCGCCGAGGCGGCGGCGTCCCTTCTGCACGAAGGGCACCGCGTCGAGGAAGGCCCGCATGTCGCCGGCGGAAACCGACAGTCCCTCGAACCGGTCCCATTCGTGGCCGGGCCGGATCGCCATGGCCTGGCGCCAGATCTCCATCTGCGCAGGCGTCATCAGGCCGGCGTGATTGTCCTTGTGGCCCTGGAAGGGCAGGCCGAACCCCTTGATGGTATAGGCGATGAAGCAGGTCGGCCGGTCATGGGCGGACGCCGCCTCGAAGGCGGCGAGCAAGGCTTCCATGTCGTGGCCGGCGAGATTGGTCATCAGCCGGGCGAGTTCCTCGTCGGACCGGCTCTCGACCAGCCTTGTCGCAGGCCCCTGGTCGCCGACATCGTCGAGGAGGCGCCTGCGCCACGCCGCGCCGCCCTGATAGCACAGCGCCGCATAGAGCTGGTTCGGGCAGGACTCGATCCAGCGCCGGAGCGCTTCCCCGCCCGGCTCGCGGAAGGCCGTTTCGAGCAGCGACCCGTATTTGAGGATAACCACGTCCCAGCCGAAATTGCGGAAGATCGATTCGAAGCGCTCCCACAGCCCTTCCCGCACCACCGCATCGAGGGACTGGCGGTTGTAGTCGACGATCCACCAGACATTGCGGATGCCCTGCTTCCAGCCTTCGAGCAGCGCCTCGAAGATGTTGCCCTCGTCCATCTCGGCATCGCCGACCAGCGCCACCATGCGCCCTTCCGGCCAGTCGCCCCACCCCTTCGCCTTGACGTAGTCCTGCACCAGCGAGGAGAACAGCGTCTGGGCGACGCCGAGCCCGACCGAGCCGGTGGAAAAGTCGACGTCGTCGCTGTCCTTGGTGCGCGAGGGATAGCTCTGCGCACCCTTGAAGCCGCGGAAATTCTGCAGCTTATCGAGGCTCTGCGTGCCGAACAGATAATGCAGCGCGTGGTAGATCGGCGAGGCGTGCGGCTTGACGGCGACGCGGTCCTGCGGCCGGAGGATGGCGGCGTAGAGCACCGTCATGATCGTCGCCAGGGAAGCGGAGGAGGCCTGGTGGCCGCCGATCTTCAGGCCGTCCTGTTTGGGACGCAAATGATTGGCATGATGGATCATCCAGGAGGACAGCCACAGCGCCTTGCGCTCGATGGCCGAGAGGAAGGACAGGCGAATATCGGCCATCGCGAAGCTCCGGGAAGGGGGATGCTCGCGAAGATAGCAGAGGGCGAGTGGCGATTTTGATTGAACTTATGCCACGCTCCTGGAATTTTGAGCGATATTCGTCAACATACGTGTGATCACAGCAGGAAATAACCATATGCTGCTCGATGCCATCGATCACCGGATACTCCGCCTGCTGCAGGAGGACGGACGCATGACGATCCAGGCCCTGGCCGAGAAGGTCGGCCTGTCCCATTCGCCCTGCCTGCGCCGCGTGCGCCTGCTCGAGGAGGCGGGCGTGATCCGCGGCTATGTCGCCGTGGTGGAGCAGACCCGCGTGGGCCTGCCCGTCAGCGTCTTCATCTCGATCAAGCTCGAACGCCAGCGCGAGGAGGACCTCGACCGCTTCGACGCCGCCATCGCCCCGTGGCCGGAAGTGCTGGAGTGCTATCTGATGACGGGTACGCGCGACTATCTCCTGCGCGTCGTCTGCGCCGACCTCCACGCCTATGAGCGCTTCATCAAGGAGAAGCTGACCCGCCTCGACGGCCTCGCCTCGATCGAATCGAGCTTCGCGCTGGCGCAGGTGAAATACACCAACGTCCTGCCGATCCGGTGAAGCCCTAGCGGCCTTCCACGAGTTCGATGTAGCGCGCGGCGGAGCGCTGCACGACCGCATGGCCGTCGGTCCTGACGTCCTGCCCCGCAAAGGCGCCGTAGATGCGGTCGAACGCCCACGGCTCCAGCGACGCGGTGACACGGCGGATCTCGTCCGCCGGCAGGGGCATCATGTTGGGATAGCTCCACATGAAGGAGACCCGGCGCGCGCCGGGCGTCACCTGCACGATGTCGCCGGCCAGCAGGACGCCCTCGCCCTCGGCGCCGTCCACCCAATGCAGCACCGTTCCGCCGGGAAAATGCCCGCCGACCCGCACCAGCGTGACGCCCGGCATCAATTCCAGCGCCTCGCCCTCCCAGAACCGGATCGCCGGGGTGGGCCGCACGACCCACGCCCGGTCGGCGGCATGCAGGTGGATCGGGACATCGAAGGCGGCGGCCCAGTCCTGCATCGTGGTGTAGTAATGGGGATGCGAGACGGCGATGCCGACGAGGCCGCCGAGGCCGTGGATCAGTTCCTCGGTGGCGGCATCGAGCAGGGCGATGCAGTCCCACAGGATGTTGCCCGCGGGGGTGCGAAGCAGGAAGGCGCGCTGGTTGATACCGAAGGCGGGCACCGTCTGCACGCTGAGAAGCCCGGCCTCGTGCCGGTGCCAGGCATTGCGGTGGGCGACCGACAATGCCTCCCACGCGGTCCAGGACTGGCCGGAGGCGGGCACATATTGGCGCTCGTCCTCGCAGATCGGGCACCGGGCCGGGGGCTCCGGGGAGGGCGGATAGGACGTGCCGCAGGTGGTGCAGAGAAAGACGGTCATGCTCTGGCTGTCTCCGTCGAATCGGACAGCAACCGAGCCTATACGACGCGAGAAATCGTCGCAGCAGCGATATGCGGTTCAGGCCATCAGGGCCGACACCGCCAGCATCAGCCAGGCGACGATCGAGACGGTACCGCCGATCGGGGCGGCCATCGGAAAGAGGCTCGCGCCCGTGATGGCGTGGAGGGTGACGTCGGCCGAAAACAGGGCGACGGCGGCCGCCAGCACGAAAGCGGCCGGACGCGCCACCAGGGGCCGCAGCAGGCCCGAGCGCAGGGCGATGGCGACGGCGAGAAGCACCGGGGCATGGGCGAGCGTCATCGTCGCCGAATAGTCGATGCTCGGCCACCGGCCATGCGCCGCCAGCGCCATCAGCCCGATGCCGGCCGCCCCGAACAGGCAGGCCAAAGTCGCGAGAACCTTGTCGGCCGTCATACGCTCAGCCCTCCCCGCTCGGCCAGGATCTGCGCGATGGTGCTCCGCAGCACGTCCATGCCGGTACCCTCGCGGCTCGAGGTGACGATCAGTTCCGGAAAGGCGGCGGGCCGGCGGGAGATCTTCTCCTTCGTCTCGGCGACGCGGCGTTCGAGTTCGGCCGCCTTCACCTCGTCGGCCTTGGTCAGCACGATCTGGTAGACGACCGCCGCCTGATCCAGCGTCTTCAGCACGGCATCGTCGGTCGTCTTCAGGCCGTGGCGGGCATCGATCAGCACGAAGACCCGCGCCAGATTGACCCGGCCGCGCAGGTAGTCGTGGATCAGCCGCGTCCAGGCCTTGACCTTCTTGTCGCTCACCGCGGCATAGCCGTAGCCGGGCATGTCGACGAGCGTGAGGGGCGTCTTGCCGGTGAAGAAGATCAGTTCCTGCGTGCGGCCCGGCGTGTGGGAGGTGCGGGCCAGCGCATTGCGGTTCGTCAGCGCGTTGATCAGGCTCGACTTGCCGACATTCGAGCGCCCGGCCAGCGCGATCTCGATGCCCTCCGGCGGCGGCAGGGCCTCAAGCGTGTTGGCGGCGGACCTGAAATCCCAGGCGCCGGCGAACAGCAGGCGCCCGGCTTCGGCATAGTCCGACTGCTCGGCCATCAACTGGATGTCGATGCGGCCTTGCGGCTGAACATTCCCTTCAAATTGTCCCACAATTCGATCTTCACCCCGTTCTTCTTCATGATGAAGGTTTGCTGGAGGATCGAAAGCGAATTGTTCCAGGCATAATAGATCACCAGGCCGGCCGGGAAGGCCGAAAGCATATAGGTGAACACCAGCGGCATGAACCGGAAGAGCTGGGCCTGCACCGGATCGGGGGGCGCCGGGTTGAGCTGCATCTGCACGAACATGGTGATGCCCATCAGGATGGGCCAGACGCCGAGCATGAGGAAGACGGGCGGCGTCCAGGGGATCAGGCCGAAGAGGTTGAAGATCGTGGTCGGATCCGGGGCCGAAAGGTCATGGATCCAGCCGAAGAAGGGCTGGTGGCGCATTTCGATGGTGACGAACAGCACCTTGTAGAGCGCGAAGAACACCGGCACCTGCAGGAGCATCGGCAGGCAGCCGGACAGCGGGTTGATCTTGTTCTCCTTGTAGAGCGCCATCATCGCCTGCTGCTGCTTCATCTTGTCGTCGGCGAAGCGCTCGCGCAGGGCGGTGACCTCCGGCTGCACCTTCTTCATCTTCGACATCGACTCGTAGGAGCGATTGGCGAGGGGGAAGAAGCAGAGCTTGAGGATGACGGTGACGCTCAGGATGGCGAGACCGAAATTGCCGAGCAGATGGTAGAGGAAATCGATCAGGCGGAAGAGCGGCTTGGTGATGAAGAACAGATAGCCCCAATCGATCAGGTTGGAGATCTTCTCGATCTTCAGATCGTCCTCGTAATGGGAGAGCGTCGCCACTTCCTTGGCGCCTGAGAACAGGCCGATGCTGGCCGAGGCGGTGGCGCCGGGCGCGACCGTGACGGCGGGGCTCTCCGAATCAGCCTCGTAGGTCTCCACGCCGTCGACGGTGCCGGTGACGAAATGGCCGTCGAAGGTCGAGGCCTGGTCGGGAATGAGGGCGCTCGCCCAATATTTGTCGGTGAAGCCGAGCCAGCCTTTGGTGCCGTCCCAGGTCTGCGACTTGTCGTCCGTGAGCTTCTTGTAGGTGGTCTCGACGATCGAGCCGCCGAAATTGCCGATCAGGCCTTCATGCAGCACCGAATAGCCGGCGACGGTCGGCGTGCCCATGCGGCGGATGAAGGCATAGGGCGTCAGCTGCAGCGGCGCGGACGTCTTGTTCTCGACGCTCTGGCGGACCGTGAACATATAGCCGCCGGTCGGCGTCTTGTCCTGGGTGACAGGGGCGTCGATCGAGATGGTGCGGTGGAAGACGAGGCCCTGGCCGTTGTCCCAATCAAGTTCGAGAGGCTTGTCGGGCGTCAGCGCATCGGAGGATTTCGCCGTCCATTGCGTGTCGTCGCCGGGGACCTTCACCGCGGAACCGGCCTGCGCCTTCCAGCCGAAGCTGGCGAAATAGGGGCCTTCGTTCTCGACGATGTCGTGGTGGTTGGCGGGGCGGATCGGCGTGCCGAGCGGCGAGAACAGCACGACATTGGGCGAATCGGGCGCCAGCGTCTCCTGGTAGCCCTTGAGGGCGAGGTCATCGATGCGCGCGCCGGTCAGGCTGATCGAGCCGACGAGGCGCGGCGAGTCGATGCGGATGCGCGATCCGCCCGCCACCGCTTCCGCGCGGCTGGCGAATTGCCGCGGCGCACCGGCGCCGCCCTGCAGGGCGGCATTCGTCCCGCCTTCGGCGGCGGGCGCCGGCTTGGGCTGCTGGGCGACCTGCTGCTCGGCAGCATGCTGCTGGGCTTCCAATTGCTGGCGATGCTGCATCGGCGCACCGATGAAGTATTGCCACGCAGCAACGACCACCAGCGTCAGGATGATCGCCAGCATGACGTTCTTGGTGTCTTCTTTCTTCATCGCGCAGCCTCGTCGGCTGAGCGGCTCGTGCGGCGGGGGCTCGAACGCTCCGCATGCACACGTCCGAACGCCGTCTCCAGTTCATTCACGATCGTCGCAAAAGATGCGTCGAGGGCGGGACGCCGCCCGATGATCACATAGTCATAGCCGTCGCGCGCCAAAAGAGCGCCAGACAGCCGCACCGCCTCGCGCAAACGCCGCCGGATCCGGTTCCGCTCCACCGCGCAGCCGGACTTCTTCGTCACGGTGAAGCCGGCGCGC
Source organism: Labrys monachus (assembly GCF_030814655.1). Taxonomy (NCBI): domain Bacteria; kingdom Pseudomonadati; phylum Pseudomonadota; class Alphaproteobacteria; order Hyphomicrobiales; family Xanthobacteraceae; genus Labrys; species Labrys monachus. The sequence continues at coordinate 2,409,258 of NZ_JAUSVK010000001.1, read as the reverse complement.
GCGCCGGCCGATGCGTGGGGCCGATCGTCGCTGCGCAGGCGGGCCTGCAAGGAGAGCGTCGCGGCATGCGCCTTGCGGCCGTCGCGGACGAACAGGAAATCCTGGCGCTTGAGCAATCGCTGCATCGAGAGAACACGGGCGAAGGGGCGCCCGCTCGTCTCAAGCCGAAAGACGCTTGCGGCCGTGTGCGCGGCGCGCGGCGAGGACCTTGCGGCCCCCCTTGGTCCCGAGGCGGGCGCGGAAGCCGTGGCGGCGCTTGCGGACAAGCTTGGACGGTTGATAGGTACGTTTCACGGTTTCGTTCTCCGCGGTCGCGGCCGGATGCCGATAGAGTTGAAGGGACGGGACCGCTTCGCGACCCAGGTCGGAAGGCAGTCCCACTTTTATCCTGGCGCATCTTCTCGATCGAAAGTCCGGCGGTGTTCCGCCGGCGCGCCTTCGGTTCTGGAAAATGCTTCGGCGGGCTCTCTAACACCAAAACCGCGCCCCGGCCTTCGCCCTGGGTGCGTCCGGGCCCTGAGGGCGACGCCAAATTCGGGGTGCTTATGGGCGAAGCCGCCCGCGAAGTCAATCAGGACTCGCAGGCGCCGGTCGATCCGCCGACGGAAGGCGGCGCGCCTGCATCGGAATCTCACGTCCCCCGCGGCTTCGCCCGCGTGGTCGGTGCGGCCGCGGCCGGATCTTCCGGCCAGGGATGGCGGGGGTAGCGCCCCTTCATCTCGGCGCGGACAGCGGCGTAGGAGCCCTTCCAGAAGCCGGGAAGGTCCTTCGTCACCTGCACCGGGCGATGGGCCGGCGACAGGAGGTGGATCGCCAACGGCACGCGGCCGCCGGCAATCGAGGGATGGACGGACAGGCCGAACAGTTCCTGGACCCTGACATGGATCGCCGGGCCGCCCTCGGCCTCGTAGTCGATCGCCAGGTTCGAACCGGTCGGCGCCTCGAAGAAGGCGGGCGCCTCGGCGTCGAGGCGGCGCCTCTCGTTCCAGGGCAGCAGGCCGGCCAGGGCGCTCTCCAGCTGGTCAGCGGTGATGGAGGAGAGCCCCCTGCTGCCTTCGATCGCCGCGGCCAGCCAGTCCTCGGCGGTCGCCGCCAGCGCGGCATCGGACAAATCGGGCCACCCGGGCGATCCGCTGGCCCGGAGGAAGGCGACGCGGTCGCGCAGTTGGCGCTGCGCCCTGGTCCAGGGCAGCCGGTCGAGGCCGAGCTGAGCGATGCCGCGCGCGAGCAGCCGGGCCGCCTCGCCGTCGAGCGGCAGGGCCGCCGGCGTTTCCTGGAGCACGAGGCGGCGATAGCGCTTCACGCTGCGCGCCCGCAGGCCGGCCGTCGCCGCGTCGAAACCGACCGAGACCGTCTCGCCGACCCCGGGGAGCGCCTCGACCTCCTGCGCCGTGAGCGGCGCGGCGAGCAGGATGCGGCTCGCCCCGGCGCTGCCCGCGATCTCGGCGATCGCCAGGAAGGGCTCGCGGGCCAGGCGATCATGCGGCTCGACACGGGCGGCGCGGCCGTTCTCCATGGTGAAGGCGCCGGGCTGCCCGCGCGCCACCGCCACCCGGTCGGGAAAGGCCAGGGCCAGGACGGCGCCGGCGCGGGCCGGGTCGCCGGCCCCCTGCGCCTCCCGTCCCGCCTGCCGCGTCACGGTCCGCGCCCAGCCCTGGGCCAGGCGGCGCATGTCCTGCGCCCGCGCGCCGCGATCGCGGCGGAACCGCTCGATCCGCTCGACGAGATCGGTGCCGTCGCCGCCCAGCCCGCGCTCGGACAGCACGGCCGCGATCTCGGCCGCCAGCGGCGCCTCCTCGCCGGCCGCCACGATCATGCGGGCGAGCCGCGGCGGCAGAGCGAGGGCCGAGAGGCGGCGCCCGGCCTCGGTGAGCCGCCCCTCCCCGTCCAGCGCCTCGATGCCGACGAGCAAAGCGCGCGCCTCGATCAGGGCCGGCTTCGGCGGCGCGTCGAGCCAGGAAAGCCTGGCGGGATCGCTCACCCCCCAGGCGGCGCAGTCGAGCAACAGGGGGCTGAGGTCCGCCGACAGGATCTCGGGCCTGGCGAAGGGCTCGAGCGCGCCGGTGGCCGCTTCCTCCCACAGCCGGTAGCAGACGCCGGGCTCGGTGCGGCCGGCGCGGCCGCGGCGCTGGTCGGCGCCCGCCCGGGAGACGCGCACCGTCTCCAGGCGCGTCAGGCCGATGTCGGGCTCGTAGCGCGGCACGCGGGCGAGGCCCGAATCGACGACGACGCGCACGCCCTCGATGGTGAGGCTGGTCTCGGCGATCGACGTGGCGAGCACCACCTTGCGCCGGCCCGCCGGCGCCGGCGACACCGCTTTGTCCTGGTCGCGCGCCTCCATGGCGCCGAACAGCGGGGCGATGTCGACATCGCCGCCGCACCCTTTCTCCGCCAGCACGCGGGCGACGCGCAGGATTTCGCCCTGCCCGGGCAGGAACACCAGCAGCGAGCCGCGCTCGGCGCGCAGCGCCCGCATCACCGCATCGCAGACGGCATCCTCGATGCGCCCGCGCGGATCGCGGCCGACGTAATGCGTCGTCACCGGATAGGCGCGGCCGGCGCTCTCGATGACGGGCGCCGAACCGAGGAGGCCGGCCACGCGGGCGCCGTCCAGCGTGGCCGACATCGGCAGGATGCGAAGGTCCTCGCGCAGGCCCGCCTGGGCGTCCAGCGCGAAGGCGAGGCCCTGGTCGGCATCGAGCGAGCGCTCGTGGAACTCGTCGAACAGCACGGCGGCGATGCCTTCGAGCGAGGGATCGTCGAGGATCATGCGGCTGAAGACGCCTTCGGTGACGACCTCGATGCGCGTGCGGGCCGAAATCCGCGATTCGAGCCGCACCCTGAGGCCGACCGTGGCGCCGACCGGCTCGCCCAGGGTCGAGGCCATGCGCGCCGCCGCGGCGCGTGCCGCGAGGCGGCGCGGCTCCAGAACGATGATCCGGCCCGCGCCGGCCCAGGGCTCGTCCATCAGCACGAGCGGCACGCGCGTGGTCTTGCCGGCGCCCGGCGGGGCGACCAGAACGGCGTTGGGCCGCTCGCGCAGGGCGCGCGTCAGGGCGGCAAGCACCTCGTCGATAGGCAAAGGCTGGTCGAATATCCTCATGGCGCCGATGTGGCCCATCCCCGGCCGCGGCGCAATGTCCGCGGGGCGGAAGCCATCGCGGAGGCGCCGTGGGGTGGGGCGCGCCGTGAATGGGGAATTTCCAGCCCAAGCCCAACGAACCGACGCGGTAGGCTTGTTTGAACCTTGGATCAGAACCACCTAGCATTACAGTTGCGTTTTTTTGCGACTTCTGAATCACTGAGCCACCATGATTCGGAGGTCATGGATGGCGGGTGCATCGATTGAAGCGACGCTTGATCTGTGGGTGTCTGGACTGCGCGAGGCGAAGGCACGGTTGCGGCCTCTGTTCCGTCAAGAGCGCATGGCGGCGTCCGCCGGGTTGTTCCTCGATGGTTTGCTCAGTGAGGAGCGGCGCAAGACCGGATGGATGCGAGCGGAGGCAGCGGGCGACCCGGGGCCCTGGCGCCAGCAGGCCGTTCTGGGACGCGGGCATTGGGATGCCGACGCGCTGCGCGGTGTCGTGCGGGACTATGCCGTCGAGCATCTTGCGGCCGACGATGCCGTTCTGGTGATCGATGAGACCGGCTTCCTGAAGCAGGGCAAAGCATCCTGCGGCGTGGCACGCCAATACACCGGGTCGGCAGGCAAGATCACCAACTGCCAGATCGGCGTCTATGTCTCGAATAAGGGGCATGCCTTCATCGACCGCGCTCTCTACCTGCCCAAAGCCTGGACGGAGGTTGCAGACCGCCTGGCCGCCGCCCATGTTCCAGCCGAGACCGTCCTTTCGACCAAGCCGCGATTGGCGCGGGCGATGATCGAGCGGACGATTGGCGCGGCTGTGCCGTTCGCCTGGGTCACCGCCGACAGCGTTTATGGCGTCGGCGAATTGGAAGACGCCTTGCGGCGCGCCGCATCCTCTACACGGCCAATGCCATCGAGGCTTTGAACTCGAAGCTGCGCCGGGCGGTTCGGGCCAGGGGGCATTTTCCCCATGACGAGGCGGCGCTGAAGCTGCTCTTCCTGGTCTTGAACCGCTCCGAAAAGGAGTGGAAAATGCCCCCGCGCGAATGGGCGGCGGCCAAGGCACAAATGGCCGTCATGTTCGGCGAACGCTACTCAAAGGCGATGAGCGCCTGAGAGTGAACCGCCAGCCCCGCACACGAAATTCCTGATAGTCCGAGGGAGCCCGGCTCTACGACTGGGCCTACTGGGCCTTGGCCGATCTCGATGCCGCCGAATACGATGCGACCAGGACCGGACAATGGACGCGAGGCCTTCTGATCCGCCGCACCATCGCCGATGGCGATCTTGCCTTCTTCTCGACCTGGTGCCCCGCCGGGACCCCTATCGAGACCCTCGTCAGGATCGAAGGCTTCCGCCGGGCTATCGAGGACAGCTTCGAGACCGCCAAGAACGAGCTCGGTCTCGACCACAACGAGACCCGCTCCTGGCACGGCTGGCATCGCCACGTCTCGCTCGTCATGCTGGCCTTCGTCATGTTGGCGGTCATCCGCCACAAGGCCAACGCCATGACGCCCCCAAAAACACCATTGCGAACCGTCAAACGCCCCCACACCTGATCCGCTGGTCCGTCCAGGAGATCCGCCGCATCGCCACTCGACTGGCGCAGCGCCGTATTCAACCCGCCCTCATTATCGCATGGTCATGCTGGCGGCGTGCTCATCAAGCTCACGCTCAACGAGCCCACCTCAAAAGAAGACCGCAACTGTAATGCTAGGCCGATTCGGGTATATCGCGATCCGGCCTAGTCCCCCCATTCTTTCCGCACAAAGGCCTCAATCCGGGAGGTTCGTTCCCGAACCGCAGCCTCGTTCCACTTTGTTCCCATTTCAATTGCTTCGCCTACCGCTCTGGTTGCGATAAGGCCGCAATTCCGATAAGTCGCCGCCTTAACATCGGGCGACTTGTCCTGAAGCATGGAGTTCACCTTCGGGGGAAGCATGGTAAGATTTCCGAGGTGGTGCACGTAGGCTACCCCACTGCTCTGAGGCTTAATATGCTCGATCGACCGCGCTGCGTCATCAGCCCAGATCTTGTTCCATTCCGTCGAATTAAACAAAATTCCTGCGCTCGCTGCCAAATATTCATCGTATCTAAATAATAAATATCGAATCTCCTCGGTCCACCCGTCATAACAATTGAACCAATATTTCGGATCATCGATAACGTCCATCTTGTATTCTTTTCCAATCTCCGTTATATTTGCGTCTATTTCTTCCGAATCTATGCCATTGGTGCCGATTACATATCCTAGCCGGACGTAATCCCCCACCTTATGGCGGGTGTCGGCACCCCCCAGGCCGAAAATACGGAATGTGACACGCTCCCATGTGCCTAGGAGCCGCCTCTCAACATCCGGCTCGAACTTTCGAAGAAGAATAGCCGTAGCAACGAAGCGCGCGTGGGCAATCTTGGTAACAGCTCGCAACCTTACATTTTGATCGAGGGTGTTTACGGCCTGCACGACTGCCTTCAGCCTCGAACCGACCGCGGCGATCGTCTGTGCCTTGGTGCCGGCGACTTTCGCTAGTTCAGTGGCCGCGTCCTCCTGCCCGATGATGCGGTTGGGACGGGACGACAACGCCAAGGTCCCAGCGAAACGAAGCGCCTCATCGCCCAAATCTCCCCTAAGGCCCAAAATGCGATAGATATCCTGCCAGATGACCTGCATCTCGCGAACCGCTTCCGCCCGGGACCCGCCTTCTAGATGCTCGAAGAGCAATGCCATTAACTGACTCTTTAACTTGTCAATCCATTTGACATCCAACCCCCTACTATTGAGAACCTCGAAAACTCGATAGACGGTGGCCTCATCGGAGATCTCGTGGTATATGACAGATAATTGATTACGAATTGTGGCAACAAGATCAATTAATGTTTTGTCCCTGGACCACTCTCGGACGAACGCCTCGCATTCCCGAGCCGCGTCGACTACGTTCAAGTCTGCAGCTGTTTTTGCTTCAGCAAAATTTATCTCACCTTTTCTTATATAATCTGCGAATACACTGCTGCTGTCATGATTTGTTTGCAGAAGTATCAGAGAGTAATCATCGTCTTTAACGAGCAATTCTGCAATTTCTCTTCGAATCTTCTCCTGCTTAGAATCCTGCTCGTCTAAATTTTTCTCGATAGCTTTCAGTAGAATGACAATCGTTGTCACACGCTGTTGACCGTCCACGATCTCGACGGTCCGGTACTCATCCGCCCCGATCAGCCGGTTGTCTTTCGCTAGGGTGACGAGAGTCGCCATGAAGTGCTCCCGCCCGGATCGCTTCACGTCAAGGATGTCGTTGAAAAGATCGACGCGCTGTCGCTTTCCCCAAGCATAGGCGCGTTGGTATTCCGGTATACGGAAAAGGCGCCCGCCCAGCAGGGTGGAGATCTTCAGGTGCATCGGGTTAAGTTGCATCTCGTGCTTCCTACAATCGATTTTTACGTTCTTTATGATCTTTACTGCTCGTTCACGGTAACCAATCGGGGGTAACGCATCAGCTAGAGTAGGCCCGAAGGCGGAGTATCGCGTAGCCAGCCAGTTCCACAATCTAGAAAGAAACTAAGAATGTATAGGGTTTCATGCAACCTGCCTAAGGCGGCACGTGAAAGCCGAATTTTGAGAGATCTCACCAAATGCCTGGCCTTTGCATCGAGGGAGCGCTTGTCGACATGGTCGAGGTTGAGTTATCAATGCCGGCATTCAGACCGAAAAGATTATATAAAAGGTAAATTTATAGTATTAATGCGATATATAACTGAAATAGAAATTATTTTCCGAATTTAAAATGAATATTCTCTACGATACTATTACGATTTCCTGGGCGGAGAATGGCTTATATCATCACCCGCTTCGTCGAAGCGCACCTCTGCTGGATTGACGAAGCGGCGACGCTGTCAAGCGCCTATGCCTGTCCGATGGCTTCTTCCCCGGCCGGTCCGATGCCGCACCGCTCCCTTTCGTGCTGCGGCGCAGGGCGAATGTCGCCGCTTCACACGATCGGAAGTGCGATTTTGCCTCCACTGTGACTTTTTCGTCATGGACGGTCCCGATCCGTTCCGCCATAGCTACCCGCTGTTTGAACGAGGACGAGGCGATGGAACGGCGCGCCTATGAAGCCCCGCTCGATCCCGCCCTCGCGGTTTCGGGCCTCCTGACCCGGCTGGGCCTTTTCCTGCTGGTGGTCTTTTCGCCGTTCGTCGCCATGTTTTCCCGCCGTGCGGTGGCGGTGATGGTGCCGATCGCCACGGCCCTCTTGATCCTCGCGGCAGCGCTGGACGGACGGCTGTTCGCGGCCCTGCGCCGGCTCGGCCGCTTCCTGCTTTCCTACGAGGCGCTGGCGCTGTTCCTGATCCTGATCTGGGCCGCCGTGACCATCCTTTGGACGCCCAAGCCCGCCAACGCCGCCGGCCGCCTGCCGGGCGTCCTGCTGACGATCCTGCTGTTTTCCCTGGCCATCGCCTGCCTGAAGGACCGGGTTCGGCTGAGCGACGTCAATCTCATCCCGATCGGCGTAGCGATCGCGAGCCTGACGCTCGCCCTGGAATTCGTGCCTCATTCGCCCCTGGCGCAATGGGTCGACACCAGCATCGACGATACCGAGAGCCTGCGTGCCGCCATGCTGCTCACCCTGCTGATCTGGCCGGCCACGGGCTCGCTGATGGCGCGCGGACGCAACTGGCAGGCCCTGCTGCTGTGTATCGTCACCATCGCCGCCTTGTGGCTGGTCCACAATCTCATCGTATTCACCGCCTTCCTCGCCGGCGTGGCGGTGATGATTCCCGCCTTGTGGCGTCCGCGCGCCACCGCGCGCGTCGTCTGCGGCATCATTCTCGGCCTTCTCGTCTTCGCGCCGCTGATCGGATGGCTGATGTCGCTTTACGGCGGCTTCCTGCTGCCGGCCGAAGGCGACCAGCTCGTCGGCGTCTGGCGCGACGTCACCCATGCCATTCCCGGCCATTTCCTCGGCGGCTTCGGCTATGATTCGAGCGCGTGGTTGACCCGCGGCGTCGGCGGGCAGCTTCTGGCCTCCCCCCGCAATGCCGCCCTGCAGATCTGGCTGGAACTCGGCGCCGTCGGCGTGGCGCTGAGCGCCCTCGCTTTGTGGGCCTCGTTCCGGGCGGTCGAGCGGCGGGACGACCGCTCGATCCCCGCGGCCGTCGCCATCGGCGCCTCGACGGCGGTGATGATGTTCGCCGGCCTCGCCGCCTGGCAGACCTGGTGGCTGATGTCGCTCGGCCTCACCAGCGTCTCGCTCGCCTTCCTTTCGCGCCTCGGCACGCGCCGCATCGACTGAGGCGTCGCGATCTCCGGTCCCGCTCGGCGCGACCGGCGGCGAACGATTTCACGGAGCGCCCGGAGAAACGCCCGGCGGAAGCGCTTCTTCCCGCCCGAGGAAAATTCGCCGGGGCATGTCACATCCGCGGCCCGCGTCTCGTCTTGTCGGCGTATGCCTCACGGAGACCGATATGAAACCGAGACTGAATGCCGCCGGCGCCGCCCCGGCCGCGCTGAAGCCGATGTATGAGCTCGAAGCCAGCGTGCGCAACAGCGGGCTCGAATACAGCCTGATCGAACTGGTGAAGATGCGCGCTTCCCAGATCAATGGCTGTGCCTTCTGCCTCGACATGCACGCCAGGGACGCCCGCAAGGCCGGTGAAACGGAACAGCGGCTCTACCTCCTGAACGCATGGCGCGAATCGCCGCTCTACAGCGGGCGCGAGCGGGCGGCGCTCGCCTGGACCGAGGCCCTGACGCTCGTGGCGCAGACGCATGCGCCGGATGGCGACTACGAAGAACTCCGACGCTTCTTCTCGGAGGAGGAGATGGTGAAGCTCACCATGCTGATCGTCGCCATCAACGGCTGGAACCGCCTCGCCATCGGCTTTCGCGCCGTCCATCCGGTGGCGGCGGGCGATGTCGCCGCCTGATCCGGCGCAGGACAGGTCGTTCGAGGCCAGCCGCCCCAGGCTCGTGCGGCTGGCCTACCGCATGCTCGGCTCCGTTGCGGAAGCCGAGGATGTCGTCCAGGACGCCTTCATCCGCTGGCACCGGCGGGATCGCGGCGGCATCCGCGATCCCGAGGCCTACCTCATGCGCATCGTGGCCCGGCTCTGCCTGGACGTGCTGAAATCGGCACGCGCCAGGCGGGAGATCTATATCGGCCCCTGGCTTCCGGAACCCGTCGTCGAGTCGCCGGAAGACGAAGCCGATGACATTACGCTCACTTTGATGCTCGCGCTCGAACGGCTCTCGCCGCTGGAGCGCGCGGCCTTCCTGCTGCATGACGTGTTCGGCCAGAGCTTCGACGAGGTGTCGCGCTCGATCGGGCGGACGGCCATCGCCTGCCGCCGATTGGCCGACCGGGCGCGCGACCATGTCCGCGAGGCCCGCCCCCGCTTTCCGGTTGCCGAGGAGCAGGGCCGCAGGATCGCGGCGGCCTTTCTCGCCGCGGCGCGCAGCGGGGACGTCGAGGCGCTCCAATTGATCCTCGCCGAGGACGTCGTCTTCCAGTCGGACGGCGGCGGCGTGCGTCCCGCCGCCCTCAACCCGATCCGCAGCCGCGACAAGGTCGTCCGCCTGCTCGCCGCCCTCGCCCGCAAGCGCGGCGGCGCGTCCCCTCCCGTGCTCGAGGAGGGCCTCATCAACGGGCTCCCCGGCTTCGTCACGCTGGAGGCCGACGGCCTGCCCCAGGCGACGGTCCTGGCGATCGACGGCGGCAGGATCGCCGCCATCTATGTGATCCGCAATCCCGAGAAACTGCTGCGACTGACGCCGTTCCCGGTGCCCGGCGCACCGCCTGCGGGGTGAGCGGCCCGCCTTCGGGTACCCCGGAGGGGCTGCGGCGGCCAGGTGGTCGCCCTCGCGGCGGCAGGCCGCAACACGCGAGGGGCATTGACGAGCCGGCACCTGGCTGGCTAGAAGGTCTGAGCAACCTATCATATAGGTCTCGACGATGCCGGCAGCCGAAACCAGGCGGGAGTCCCACGAAGCGCCACCTCACGGCAACCGGGTCGATGCCGTCGTCCAGGCCGTCAACGGACATATCCGCGCCCACGGCCTGATGCCCGGCGACCTGCTGCCGAGCGAGGGCGTGTTCGCCGGCACGCTCGGCGTGTCCCGCGTGGTGGTGCGCGAGGCCTTCCGTTCCCTGTCGGCCCTCGGGCTGATCGACGTCGGCAACGGCCGGCGGGCCCGGGTCGCCCGCGTCGACAGCGCCGTGCTCTCGATCGTGTTCGAACATGCCGTGCGGACCGACCACGTCTCGATCCAGCAGATCTACGACATGCGCCGCACCATCGAATCGCGGACGGTCGTGCTCGCCGCCCTGCGGCGCGACGACGGCGAGGCGGCCGCCATCAAGGCCCTCGCGGCGGCGATGCGGCGGGACTTCGCCAGGCCGGAGCAGGTGATGGAGCACGACATCGCCTTCCACCAGGCCATCGCAACCGCCTCGCGCAATCCCGGCTTCTCCCTCCTGCTCGAGGCGTTCCAGGGCGTCACGCGCCAGACCTGGCCGACGGGCTGGCGAAGCCGGTCCGCCGACGCGGAGCGCATGGAGTCGATCGCCGCCCACGAGGCCATCGCGGCCGCCGTCGAAGGCCGCGACGCTCGCGCCGCGGAGGCGGCGATGCGCCTGCATTTCGACCACAGCGTGAAGGCGCTCGTCGCGGCGGGCGTCCAGTGAATTTCCATCACCACAGGGATTGGCGAGGCAGGACATGAAGATTACGCAGATCGAGACGATCCGCGCGGAGGAGTTTCCCAACCTCCTGTGGGTCAAGGTCCATACCGACGAGGGCGTCGCCGGCCTCGGCGAGACGTTCTTCATGCCGAGGACGGTGGAGAGCTATCTGCACGAGGTCGCCGCCGCCAAGCTGATAGGCCGCGATCCCCTGGCGATCGACCGCATCGCCAAGGACCTCGTCGGCTATCTCGGCTTCCGCTCGACCGGCGCGGAAGTGCGCGGCAATTCGGCGATCGATATCGCATTGTGGGACCTGTTCGGCAAGGCGACGGGCCAGCCGATCGCCCAGCTCCTCGGCGGCTTCTCGCGCGAGAGCATCCGTACCTACAACACCTGCGCGGGTACCGGCTACATGCGCAAGGCCGGCGGGCAGAAGGTCGCCAATTACGGCCTCCGGGATGGGGAACGCACCGATTACGACGATCTCAACGCCTTCCTCACCAATGCCGGGGAACTCGCCGAGGAACTGCTTTCCGAAGGCATCACGGCGATGAAGATCTGGCCGTTCGACATGGCGGCCGAGAAGACCGAGGGGCGCTATATTTCCGGCGCGGACCTCAGGGGCGCCCTCGAGCCGTTCGAAAAGATCCGCAAGGCGGTGGGTGACCGCATCGACATCATGGTCGAGTTCCATTCGATGTGGCAGCTCCTGCCGGCGATGACCATCGCCAGGGCCCTCCAGCCCTACGGCACCTTCTGGCACGAGGATCCGATCAAGATGGACAGCCTGGCCAGCCTCAAGCGGTATGCCGAAGCCTCGGAGGCGCCGATCTGCGGCTCGGAAACGCTGGGGTCGCGCTGGGCCTTCCGCGACCTGCTCGAAACCGGCGTCGCCGGCGTCGTCATGCTCGACATCGCCTGGTGCGGCGGCCTGTCGGAAGCGCGCAAGATCGCCTCGATGGCGGAAGCCTGGCACCTGCCCGTCGCCCCGCACGATTGCACAGGGCCGGTGGTGCTCGCCGCTTCCACCCATTTGTCGCTCAATGCGCCGAACGCGCTCGTGCAGGAGAGCGTGCGCGCCTATTACCGCACCTGGTACCGCGACCTCGTCACCGCGGTTCCCCAGGTGAAGGACGGAATGATAACGGTGCCGCCCGGCCCCGGGCTCGGCCTCGACCTTTCCCCCGATCTCGACAAGGCCTTCACGGTCACGCGTCGCGTCTCGGATGCTTCCGATCTATGAATGGAGCATGGGCGGCCGCTTGGGCCGGCCCGCAGGAAGGAACATTTGGAAATGGCAACTGCCTCCGGCTCCATTGTGGCCAGTCCCGCCGATCAGGCGCTGATGGACAAGGCCGTCAAATATTTGGTTTCCAATTATAGTCCCCAGAGCAAGCGCGTCGGCTGGCTGATGCTCGCCTCGATCCTGGTCGAGGCATGGGATCTCTATTCGATCGCCTTCGTGATGATCTATCTGAAGGAGATCTTCAATCCGTCCCCGGCGCTGCTCGGCTTCGCCGCGGCGGGCACGCAGGCCGGCGCGGTGATCGGCTCGCTGCTGGGCGGGTGGCTCTCCGACAGGATCGGCCGGCGCAAGGTCTTCCTGTCGACCATGCTGATGTTCATCGTGCTGGCGCTGGCCCAGGCCTTTGCGCCCAACATGGTGTGGCTGGCGGTGATCCGCCTCGTCCTCGGCATTCCCCTCGGAAGCGACATCTCGAACGGCTACACCTACATCATGGAGTTCCTGCCCAAGGGCGAGCGCGAGGTGGTCGGCAATCGCTGGCAGTTCATGTTCGCCCTCGGCCAGGTGGTGACGCTCGCCTGCATCGCCGTCTTCATCATCATCAACCTGCCGCCCGACCTGATCTGGCGTGTCACGCTCGGCCTCGGCGCACTGCCGGCCGCGATCATCTTCCTGCTGCGCCACAATCTGCCGGAGACTGCGATCTGGCTCATCCGCCATGGCCGCTTCCGTGAGGCCAAGCAGGTTGCCGCGGAGATGTATCACGACGGGCTCGACATGCTGCCCGATCGTGACGTCGTCGTCGAGAAGCCGAAATCCTCCGCCTTCCTGGCCCATATCTTCAAGGATCCGATCCGCCGGCGCGCCACCCTGTTCGGCTGGATCGCCTGCGTCGCCCAGGGGCTCGAATTCTCCACCTTCGCCTTCTATATCCCCGTGCTGCTGTTCATGGTGGGCGTGTCCGGCGCGCTCGGCACCAACCTCGTGACCATCGCGCTCTATCTGGTAGCCGCCGTCTCCGGCTGGGTCGGGCCGCTGATCACCCCGAAGATCGGCCAGCGCGGCCTCAGCATCTGGGGCTTCAGCATCGTCCTGGTCGGCCTTCTGGTGGCGGCGTTCGCCCTCTATACCGGCCACACCATCATCCTTCCCTTCGCGGCGGCGGCGGTGCTGTGGGGCCATTACTGGGACGCCGAGAACTGCATGACCATCCCGACCATGGTCGCCCGGCCCGAATATCGCGGCACCGCCTCGGGTTTCGCCTATATCTTCGTCAAGCTGCCGTCCTTTCTCGGCATCTTCCTCTTCCCCGTGCTGTTTGGGGCGATCGGGCAGGCAAACGCGACGCTGGTGACGGCGATCTTCCCGCTGATGGGGCTGCTGGCCGCGATCTTCATCCTGCCGGAAGTCTACGGCTACGAAGACGATTGACGACTCGGTGACCGCAATCGGAACTACGAGGAAACGGCGCGACGGCCTCGGTCGCCGCGCCGCGCGGCATGGGACGGCCGCCAAACAAGCGATCAGGAGGAACTATAGTGACCAAACGCATCATGTTCACCGGCGGCAGCGGCAAGGCCGGCCGACACGTCGTGCAATATCTCGTCGATCACGGCTACGAGGTGCTCAATATCGACACCAGGCCTCTCGACAATCCCAAGGTGCGCACGCTCATCGCCGACATCACCGATTCCGGGCAGGTGTTCAACGCGCTGTCCAGCTATATGGGCACGCATGAATTCGATGCTTCGCTCCGCCCGCAGCCGGTCGACGCCGTCGTGCATTTCGCCGCCATCCCGCGCATCATGATCGTGCCCGACAACGAGGTGTTCCGCATCAACGCCATGGGCACCTACAACGTCATCGAGGCGGCGACCAAGCTCGGCATCCGCAAGATCGTCATCGCCTCCAGCGAGACCACCTATGGCGTCGTGTTCGCGAACGAGCACCGCGACCCCGATTATTTCCCGCTCGACGAGGACTATGACGTCAATCCGATGGACAGCTACGCCCTGTCGAAGATCGTCAACGAGAAGACGGCGCGGGCCTTCTCGCTGCGGGACGGCGCCGACATCTATGCGCTGCGCATCGGCAATGTGCTCATCCCCGAGGACTACACCGAAAACTTCCCCAAATGGTTCGCCGACCCGGGTTTCCGCAAACGCATCGCCTGGAGCTATATAGACGCCCGCGATCTCGGCCAGATCGTCCGCCTCGCGGTGGAGAAGGATGGGCTCGGCTTCCAGGTCTTCAATGCGGTGAACGACGACACCTCGTCCAACCTGCCGACGGCCGAACTGCTGAAGCGCTTCTACCCGAACGTGCCGGTGAAGGGCGAACTGGGCGAATTCGAATCGCTGCTGTCCAACCGGAAGATCCGCGAGGTGCTCGGCTTCAGGGAAGAGCATCCCTGGCGCAACTATGTGAAGGGCTGATCTCCCGGGACCGCCGGCCTATGTCCGAAAGGATGACGGTTCGAGAGCCGGCGGGACGCCGGCGGTCCTGGGGCTATCGGGCCTTCTTCGGCAGGTCCAGGCCGGTGATCTGCGCGATGAGGCGCGCGACGGAGGCATCGTCGTCGCGGCCCATGCCGGCCGCCGCCGTCATCAGGAACATCTGCAGGGCGGTCGCCGCGATCGGCAGCGGGAATTTTTCGGCGCGCCCGATATCGCTGACGATGCCGAGGTCCTTGGTGAAGATGTCGACGGCGCTGCGCGGCGTGTAGTCGCCTTCGAGGATGTGGGGCACCCTGTTCTCGAACATCCAGGAATTGCCGGCGGAGCCCGTGATCACCTCATAGACCTTGTCGAGATCGAGCCCGAGACGCTTGGCGAAGGTGACCGCTTCGCAGGCCGCAGCGATGTGGACGCCGGCGAGAAGCTGGTTCACCACCTTGAACGCCGCGCCCACGCCGGCCTCGTCGCCGAGTTCGTAGACCTTCGCGGCCATGGCATCGAGCGCCGGGCGCGCCCGGGAGAAGGCCTCCGGACTGCCGGAGGCCATGATGGTCAGTTCGCCCTGCGCCGCCTTGGCGGCCCCGCCGCTGATCGGGGCATCGAGATAGAGGAGGCCGAGCGCGGCGGCGCGCGCCGCCAAGCCCCTCGCGATGTCGGGAGCCATGGTGGCGGAGGCGATGATCACCGCACCCGGCTTCATGGCCGCGGCGGCCCCGTCCGGGCCGAACAGCACGGTCTCCGTCTGGGCGGCGTTGACAACGACGACCACGACGATATCGGCCTCCGCGGCCGCCTCCGCCGGCTTGGAAGCGGCCCTGCCGCCCGCCGCGGCCAGCGCCCGCGCCGGCTCGGGGTGAACGTCGCAGCCGGTGACAGAATGCCCTGCCCGCAGCAGGGAGCCGGCCATGCCGAAGCCCATCGAACCCAAGCCGATCACGCCGACCTGCAACCCTTGCTTGCGCTCCATCGAAAATCCGCCTTCCTCGAAATCAGCAGCCGCCGTCGTCACAGAAGAATTCCGGCGACGGAAACCGATGATCTGGTTTATGTTAGCGCTGTCATACGCGACAATGCGAGGTTCTTCGATCGCCGTCAATCGGCTTGCCCTGCGGCGTCTTGCACTTTTCGCGCGGGTACCGGCAAAGATAGCCGGGCCGGAACGGCACAGGGGGACACGGGCTTGCTCGGAGGCAGGAACATCGGCGGCAGGAAGAGAAGTTCGAGGCAGGGCGCCAGCGTCACGCTGGCCGAGGTGGCCGAACTCGCCGAGGTGAGCGAGATCACCGTCTCGCGCATCCTGCGCAACAAGGGGCCGGTCGCCGAAGCGACCCGCAAGCGCGTGATGGCGGCGGTCGAGGCCACCGGCTACGTACCCAACCGGCTGGCGGGCGGCCTCGCCTCCGCCGGTTCCGGCCTGATCGGCGTGATCGTGCCCTCGCTGACCAACATCGTGTTTCCCGAGGTCCTGCGCGGCATCCATGCCGCCCTCGACCGTTCGGGGCTGCAGCCGGTCGTCGGCGTGACCGGCTACGACATGGAGGCCGAGGAGCATCTGGTCGAGGCGCTGCTCGCCTGGAAGCCGCAGGCCATGGTGATCGCCGGCTTCGACCATACCGAGCGGACCCGCCGCATGCTGCAGGCGAGCGGCGTGCGGATCGCCGAGGTGATGGAGATCGATTCCAAGCCGATCGACATCGCCGTCGGCCTTTCCCACCGCCAGGCGGGCTTCGATACCGGCCGCCATCTGATCGAGCGCGGCTACCGGCGTTTCGGCTATGTCGGCCATGACTGGTGCGCCGACCGGCGGGCCAGGCTGCGCTATGACGGGCTGGCGGCGTGCCTGGCCGAGCACGGTCTCGGCCTGGTCGACGAGGCCCTGTTCGAGGGGCCGAGTTCGACCATCGCCGGGCGCGACATGCTGGCGCGCCTGCTGGCGCGCCAGCCGGACATCGACGTCGTCGTCTTCTCCAACGACGACATGGCCACGGGCGGCGTCTTCCATTGCATCGCCGCCTCGATCCGGCTGAAGGAGGACGTCGCCATCTTCGGCTTCAACGGCCTCGACATCGGACAGGCCCTTCCCGTCCCGCTCTCGACCATCCGCTCCAATCGCTTCCTCATCGGCCGGACGGCGATCGAGAGGATCCTGGAGCGGCACGAAAGGCCCGAGGGAGCCACCATCGTCGACACCGGCTACGAAATCGTGATCGGCGGCACCGCCTGAGGGCTGCCGGAGCCGGGTGTCAACGGGGGAAACGCCGTTGACAGCGCTAACACAGGCTTGCGAAACAAGGCGCCGCCGTCCGGCGCGCCGGGCATGAAGGACAGGGCAATCATCATGAGCACAGCAGGCGAGACGGTCGGATTCATCGGCCTGGGATATATGGGCCACGGCATGGCCAAGAACATCGTCGAGAAGGGCTACCCTCTGACGATCATGGGCCACCGCAACCGCGAGCCCATCGAAGACCTGAAGACCCGCGGCGCCCGCGAGGTGGCGACGGCGCGCGAGATCGCGGAGAACGCCTCGGTGATCTTCCTGTGCGTGACCGGATCACCCCAGGTCGAGGCGGTGATCCGCGGTCCCGACGGGCTGAAGGCCGGGCTGAAGCCCGGCTCGATCGTGGTCGACTGCTCGACCTCGGATCCGAACTCCACCCTGGCGCTGGCCGCCGAACTCGGGGCGATCGGCGTCGACTATGCCGACGCGCCGCTCGGACGCACGCCGAAGGAAGCCTGGGAAGGCACGCTCGACACCATGGTCGGCGCGAGCGAAGCGGTGTTCGCCCGCCTGAAGCCCGTCCTCGAAACCTGGGCTGGCCGCATCGTCCATATCGGCAATGTCGGCGACGGCCACCGCATGAAGCTGCTCAACAATTTCCTGTCCCTCGGCTATGGCGCGCTCTATGCGGAAGCCATGACGCTGGCGCAGAAGGTCGGCATCTCGCCGCAGCGCTTCGACAGCGTCATCCGCGGCGGGCGCATGGATTGCGGCTTCTACCAGACCTTCATGCGCTACACGTTGGAGGGGGACCGCGACGCCCACAAGTTCACGATCAGCAACGCCTTCAAGGACCTGACCTATCTGGAATCGATGGCCGACGCGGCCGGCCTCGTCAATCTCGTCGGCAATGCCGTCAAGAACTCCTTCGGCGTGGCGATGGCGGCCGGCGGCGCGGGCGACTATGTGCCGATGCTGCCGGACCATGTCGCGAAGCTGAACGGGACGAGCTTGAAATCCGGCTCCTGAGCGGAGCGGCTGCAATCCCTTCCTCCCGGCGAACCTGGCCGGGAGGAAAGGCGATCGTCAGGCCGCATGCCGCGGTTCGATCGATGCCAACTCGGCGGAAAGTTCCTTCTCGCCGACAAATCGTACCGCCGTCAAGCCACAGCCTTCGCCACCACGCCTTCCAGATTGGCGAGCGCACTGGAAAGCGTATCGTCGCGTTTGGCGAAGCACAGGCGCACCACGGACGTCACGGGGTCCTGCGCATAGAAGGCCGACACCGGAATCGCCGCCACCTTGTGCTCGATGACCAGCCGTCTGCAGAAGCCGATATCGTCCTCCTCGATGCCGCTGGCGGCGAGGTCGATGTTGATGAAATAGGTGGCTTCGCTCGGCAGCGTCCGGAAGCCGGCCTGCGCGAGGCCGGCGGCGAACATGTCGCGCGAGCGCTGGAAGCCCGCCCGCATGCCGCTGAAATAGGCCTCGTCCTTGCCGAGGCCGTAGGCGACCGCCGCCTGGAGGTTGGGCGGGGTCGTGAAGGTGAAGAACTGGTGGGCCTTGGCGATCACCCTGAGGATCGGCGCGGCGGCCATGACGAAGCCGACCTTCCAGCCGGTAAGCGAGAAGATCTTGCCGGCCGAGCCGATCTTGACCGTGCGCTCGCGCATGCCGGGAAAGCCGATCAGCGGCTTGAAGCGGCGCCCGTCGAAGACGACATGTTCCCAGACCTCGTCGCAGATGGCGACCGCGTCATGCTCGACACAGAATTCGGCCAGGAGGGCGAGGTCCTCGTCCGAAAAGACGACGGCGGCCGGGTTGAGCGGATTGTTGAACAGCACCGCTTTCGTGCGCGGCGAGAAGGCCGCCTCCAGGGCTTCGCGCGTCAGGCGCCAACGCGGCGGCGACAGGTTGACGAAGCGCGCGACACCGCCGGCGCGCCGTACCAGCGGCAGATAGGCGTCGTAGCAGGGCTGGAACAGCACGACCTCGTCGCCCGGCTCGACCAGCGCCATCAGCGTGTCGGCGATCGCCTCGGTCGCACCCGAGGTCACCATCACCTCGCTGTCGGGATCCAGCGTGACGTCCTGGAAGCGCTGGTAGTGGGCGGCGACGGCGCGGCGCAGCTCCGGCAGCCCCATCATCGGCGGATATTGGTTCCAGCCGGACAGGACGGCCTCGGCGGCCTTGCGGCGCACGTCCTCAGGCCCGGGATCGTCCGGAAAGCCCTGGCCGAGATTGATGGCGCCGGTCTCCCGCGCAAGCAGGGACATGGCCTCGAAAACGCTGGTCTGCAGGTCGGCGAAGATCTTGTTCATGCGCTTGTTCGATAGACCAAGACGGGTTTGAAGGCCAGAGCGGAGGATTTGAGCAGGATGACCGTAGAGCCATCTTCGTCAAGGTTTAAGCCCTCATCCCCCTGCCGGGACCTTCTCCCGACACGGGAGAAGGCGCCATATTCACTCATCTCGGCGCGCGGAAGTTCGAGCCCTCAGAACTTGAACTCGTCGACGTTCTTGGGCGTGACGATCTGGGCCGGGCCGAGCACGACCTCGCCATTCGCGCCGACCTTGTACTCGCCGAGGCGGCCGGCCTTGAAGGTCTCGC
Organism: Labrys monachus; assembly: GCF_030814655.1. Lineage (NCBI taxonomy): Bacteria > Pseudomonadati > Pseudomonadota > Alphaproteobacteria > Hyphomicrobiales > Xanthobacteraceae > Labrys > Labrys monachus. The sequence goes on along the minus strand of NZ_JAUSVK010000001.1, from coordinate 2,389,958 downwards.
CTTCCTTGCCGGTGATCTTGCATTGGGCGAGGGCCTGGGCCGCCTGATAGGTCAGGTAGCCGAGATCCTTCACGTTCCACCAGATGTCCTGCACGGTGCCGTTCTGGATGTATTTCTTGATCAGGGTCGCCGGGGCGAGGCCGGTGAGCTTGATCTTGCCGAGCGCGCCGGACTGTTCCAGCGCGCGGGCGGCGGCAGGCAGGCCGATGCCGGCTGGAATGATGATGCCCTTGAGGTTCGGAAACGCCTGGACGAGGGCGAGCGCCTGCTGCTGGTTGATCTGCTCGCTCTCCTGGCCATAGGCGACCTGGACGAGGTTGAGCTTGGCGTATTTCGGCTCCTTCAGGCGGGCCTTGATGAAGTCGATCCAGGCGTTCTGGTTGGTCGCCGTCGGCGTCGAGGACAGGATGGCGAAATCGCCGTCGTAATTGGTCAGCTGGCCGAGACTTTCCAGCATCATCTCGGCGAGGCTGTCGCCCTTGGCCTGGTTGAGGAACAGCGAACGGGCGCTCGCGGCGACGTCGGAATCATAGGAGACGACGCGCACGCCCTGCTTGGCGGCGCGCTTGAGGGCCGGGGCCACCGCATTGGCGTCATTGCCGGAAATGGCGATGACGTCGACCTTCTGCGATACCAGATTGTTGATGAACTCGATCTGCGCCTCGGCAGTGGCCTGCGAGGGCGCCTGCTGGATGACGGTGCCGCCGATCTCGCCCTGCGCCTCGTCGGCGCCGGTCTTGGCGACCTGGAAATAGGGGTCGGTATCGAGCTTGGGCAGGAAGCCGACGGTGGCCGGCCCGCTCTTGCAGGTCTGGGCCAGGGCGCCGGTGCTGCCGAGCAGCGAAGCGAGCAGCAGCGCCGCGAATGCGGCGCCGGTGCGTGAAATAGCCTTCATCGACATCTCCTCCTTATTCCGCCGGGCTCGCGGTTGATGGTGCCGGCGGACCGCCCCCGTCGTGATCGCCGGTTTCGGGAATGCTGCGTCTGGCATGGATGGCGGCAAGCGCGGATTGTATGAGGTTGCTGAGCAGGAGCGACAGGATCAGCAGCAGGCCGATGACGGTGCCCTGCGCGTCGCCGCCGATCTGGCTGAGGCCGAGCACGTTGCGCAGCGTCGCGATCAGCAGCAGGGCCCAGAACACGCCCGTCAGCCGGCCCCGGCCGCCGAAGACCGAAATGCCGCCGAGCAGCGCGATGGTGATGACGTCGAGTTCGAGGCCGAGCGCATTGTTGGCCCGGGCATTGGCGAGGCGCGCCGTGAAGACGAGGCCGGCGACGGCGCAGACGAGGCCCGAGACCACGAACAGGCCGAAGCGGATGCGGGCGGTCCTGACGCCGGCATAGAGCGCCACGCTCGGATTGCCGCCGAGGGCATAGATGCGCCGCCCGGTGGCGCTCGCCTGCAGGACGAAGACGAACACCGGGGCGAGAGCCAGGAAGGGGAGGATCGTCCAGGGAATCGGGCTGTCGCCGAGCGTGTCGATGCCGAAATCGGTGACGCTGTCGGGAAAGTCGTTGACCGAGCCCGAGCCGAGGATGATGTAGCCGATGCCCCGGTACATCGCCATCGTGCCCAGCGTCACCACCAGCGAGGGCAGGCCGAGCCGGGTCACCAGCAGTCCGTTGAAGGCGCCGCACAGGGCACCACCGGCCAAGGTGAGCGCGATGGCGGCCGGCAGCGGCCAGCCGGCCTCGACCATGATGCCGAACAGCACGCTGGTGAGCGCCAGGATGCTGGCGACCGAGAGATCGATCTCGCGCGCGATGATGAGGAGAACCATCGGCAGCACGATCAGCGCCCGCTCGGAGACGCCGGCGATCGCCTGGGAGATGTTGAAGCCGGTGGCGAAATTCGGCACGCGCAGAAGGGCGAAGGCCAGCGTCGCCAGCGCCAACAGCGCAAGGAAATTGTCCCAGGTGGCGAGACGGTCGAAGAGGGAACGCTTCATCGCGCCCCTCCCCCGGGCAGCCGGGCCCGATGTGCCACGGCCGCGTCAATGCCGATCGCCATCAGGATGATCAGGCCGTAGACGCCGTCGAGCCAGAGCGGGTCGACGCGGACCAGCGTCAGCCCGTTGCGGATGACGAGCAGCGTCAGGGCGCCGAGCACGATGCCCGGAACGGTGCCGGCGCCGCCGCGCAGCGCCACGCCGCCGACCACGACGGCGGCGATCACCGTCAGCTCGAAGCCCGAGGCGACGCGGGCGTCGACGGTGGCGTAGCGCGAGGCCCACAGCGCCCCGTCGAAGCCGGCGAGGAGCCCGGCCACGGCGAAGGCGCCGAGCACCAGCCAGCGCGAGCGGATGCCCATCAGCGCCGCCCCCTCCGGGTTGGAGCCGACGGCGTAGAGTTCCCGTCCGAGCGGCAGGCGGCGGAGGAACCAGGCGACGACCGCCAGGGCGGCGATGGCGATCAGGATGACGGCGGGCACGCCGGCGAAGCGCGCGCTGGTCATGTCGAGCCAGGCCTGCGAGACTTGGTCGGCGCTGATCTGCCGGCCGCCGGCCCACAACGAATTGGCGCCGCGGAACACCGCCAGCGTGCCGAGGGTGACGACGATGGAGGGCACGCGGCCGAGCGTCACCACCGCCCCGTTGAGGAGGCCCGCGGCGAAGCCGATCAGGCAGGCGACGGCGACGCCGGCAACGACCGGCATCGACGGATGCTCATGCATGAAGCTGGCGGAGCCATAGGCGGCGAGGCCGATGACGGAGGCGACCGACAGGTCGATGTTGCGGGTGAGCATGACCAGCATTTGCGCCGCCGCGACGATCATCAGCAGGCCGGCATCCATGGCGAGCGCATCCAGGTTGGCGGCACCGAGCATGCGCGGATTGAGCACCGAGACCGGGATGACGACGGCCGCGATGGCGGCGACCAGGCCGGCCTCGCGGCGCGCCACCAGCCGGCGCAGGAAGGAAGGGCCGCCCCGCGCTGCGGTTCCCGTCGGCAGGAGCCCCGCCTCCGGTACGGCCGGCAGGGCGACCGGTGGCGGCGCGGTGCCGTCGGCATCGGTGGCTGCGCGGATGACCCGTTCCTGGTCGACGTCGCCGCCGTCGAACTCGGCCGTCATCCGGCCTTCGCGCAGGACGAGGATGCGGTCGCACATGCCCAGCAGCTCCGGCAGTTCGGAGGAGATCAGGATGATGGCGAGGCCCTGGCGCGCGAGCTCGGCGATCATGGCATGGACTTCGGCCTTGGTGCGGACGTCGATGCCCTGCGTCGGCTCGTCGAGGATGAGGATCTTCGGGTCGGTGGCGAGCCATTTCGACAGCACCACCTTCTGCTGGTTGCCGCCGGACAATGTCTTCACCGCCTGGTCGAAGCTGCGGAACTTCAGCCGCAGCCGCTCCAGATGCGGGCCGACCAGCGCGACCTCGCGCGGCCGCCACACCATGCCGGCGATGGTCGCCTGCCCGATCACCGGCAGCACTGCATTGGACAGGATGGAAAAATCCATCACCAGGCTCTGGCCGAGCCGGTCCTCCGAGACATAGGCGATGCGGGCCGCCATGGCTTCGTCCGGCGAGGCGAAGCGGCGGGGCGTGCCCTCGACCAGGATCTCGCCCGCATCCGGCTGGGTGATGCCGAACAAGGCGCGGGCGATCTCGGTCCGCCCGCTGCCGACGAGGCCGCCGAGGCCGAGGATCTCGCCGCGCCGGACCTGGAAGGATATGTCGCCGAACTCGCCTTCGCGCGAGAGGCTGCGCACGTCGAGCGCCACCTCGCCCCGGACGGCCTCCCGCGCCGGAAAGATCGAACTCAGCGTGCGCCCGATCATCATCCGCACTGCCTTGTCGCGGTCGAGGTCGCGCGCGGCCTCGACACCGACGAGATGGCCGTCGCGCAGGACCGCAATGCGGTCGGCCACGCGATAGATCTCGTCCATGCGATGGCCGACGAACATCATGGCGACGCCGCGCGCCCTGAGATCGGCGACGACGGCGAACAACCGCTCGACCTCGCGCTGCGACAGCGAGGCGGTCGGCTCGTCCATGATGAGCACGCGGGCCCGCATCGACAAAGCGCGGGCGATCTCGACCAGCTGCTGCTCGGAGGTACGCAGCCGGTCCAGCCTGTCGTCCGGCCGGCAGCCGAGACCGACGACCTCGATCAGGGCGGCCGTCTCCCGCTCCATGCGGGCCTGGTCGACACCGCCGAGGAAGCCCCGCGGCATATGGCCGAGGAAGACGTTCTCCGCGACGGTGAGATCGGCGAAGAGGCCCGGATGCTGGTGGATGACGGCGATGCCGTGCCGGCGCGCGTCGAGGGGCGAGCGCCAGTCGACCGGCTTGCCGTCGAGGGTGACGGCACCGCTGTCGGGCCGGTAGACGCCGGCCAGCAGCTTGACGCAGGTGCTCTTGCCCGCCCCGTTCTCGCCGAGGAGCGCGACCACTTCTCCGGCCCGCAGGTCGAAACTGGCATCGGTGAGGGCGACGGTTCCCCCGAAGCGCTTGCCGGCATGCGCCAGCCCGATGACGGCCGTGCCGCTGGCGGCAAGGCGCGACGGCGGTGGACCTGCCACCGCATCCATCAAGACAGCGCTCCGACCGGCACCGGGCCGGCCGACGTCACATCTGGCGGCATGGGCGTCTTCCTCGCTTCCGATCCCTGCGGCCGTCCGGCCGCCGGGACGCATCTTCTGCGGATGCGGCCCGCCATCATTGCGCCTTTGCCGGGGAAATCAATGCCGCTTCGGCCGCGGGGCGGATTTTCCGCCCGGCGCGCCGGGCGGACGGTATCCCGATGCGCGGAGCCACCTTTGCGTTTTCGCATCGAGCCCCTAGATAGGAGGGATACCAACGAGGTCTCCATGAATTTCCAGCAATATCCCGTGCAGGACACCGGCCCGCGCTCGCCCTTCCATGCCACCACCATCCTGATGGTGCGCAAGGGCGGCAAGGTCGTCATCGGCGGCGACGGCCAGGTCAGCCTCGGCCAGACGGTGATCAAGGGCAATGCGCGCAAGGTCAGGCGGCTGGGGCGCGGCGACGTCATCGCCGGCTTCGCGGGCGCGACGGCGGATGCTTTCACGCTGTTCGAGCGGCTCGAGGCCAAGCTCGAGCAATACCCCTCCCAGCTGACGCGGGCCTGCGTCGAGCTCGCCAAGGACTGGCGCACGGACCGCTATCTGCGCCGCCTGGAGGCGATGATGCTGGTGGCCGACAAGACCGCCGGCCTCGTGCTCACCGGCACCGGCGACGTGCTCGAACCGGAAGGCGGCGTGATGGCGATCGGCTCGGGCGGCAATTATGCGCTCGCGGCGGCGCGGGCGCTGGTCGACATCGACATCGACGCCGAAGCGATCGTGCGCAAGGCGATGGGCATCGCTGCCGACATCTGCGTCTACACCAACCACAATCTCGTCATCGAAAGTCTCGACGCCTGAGCCTCCGACGATGCATGATGGCATGAGCCGGCCGGACAATTCCGGTCCGGCGATCCCCCTCACGTCGAAACAAGGCAGCGTCCATGAAGGTCGTCATCGCGGTCGTCTTCTCCGCCCTGGTCCTGGCAGGCTGCGCGGCGGAGCCCGCGACGCCCGTCGCCGAGAGCAGCTCGAACAATCCGCTGGAGACCCAATGCCGCGCCGAGGGCGTGAAATCGGGTCCGGACATGGCGACCTGCATGCGCCGGCACGCCGCCGCCGGCATTGCCCGCGACACCTGTGAACGCAAGGGCCTCAGGAAGGCCTCGGCGCCGATGGATCAATGCGTGAAATACGAGGCGCAGTTCATCGAGGCCACGCAGCAATGCCTGTCGGGCGGCGTGAGCGCCAGCGACGGGCCCCTGCTCAAATCATGCATCGCCGGCAAGGCCCCGGAAGCCGCCGCCTATAAGGGAATCAAGGCGGGAGGATAGGCGCGCGATTGCGCGCGAGCGCTGGGATAGCTCGATCCCGCGCTCAGCCCACCGCCTCCTCGAGCTTGGCCAGCGGCGTCGCCCAGCCGACGATGGCGCCCTGGGCGACGATCATCTCCACGGCCGAGGCCTTGAACTGCGGAAAATAGCTTTCGGTCGCGTCTTCGATCAGCAGGCATTCGAAGCCGCGGTCGTTGGCCTCGCGCATCGAGGTCTGCACGCAGACTTCCGTCGTCACGCCGGCGAAGACCAGATGGGTGATGCCGAGTTCGTCCAGCCTCGCATGGATGTCCGTATGCCAGAACATGCCCTTGCCCGGCTTGTCGACGACGATCTCGCCCTCGACGGGCGCGCAGGCGTCGATGATGGCGTTACCCGGCTCGCCGCGCACCAGGATGCGGCCCATCGGCCCGGCATCACCGATGCGCAGGGTCCCGCCGCCGCGCAGCCTCTTGGCCGGCGGGCAGTCGCCGAGATCCGGGTCGTGGCTTTCGCGGGTGTGGATGACGGGCCAGCCCTTGCGGCGGAACAGGGCGATGAGGCCGGCGACGGTCGGGATGATGGCTTCCAGCCGCGTCACGTCGTTGCCGAGCGCGTCACCGAAGCCGCCGGGCTCGATGAAGTCGCGCTGCATGTCGATGACGACGAGGGCGGTGCGGCCCGGCGGGAGGGCGTAGGGATAAGGCCTGGCCTCGATCTCGATCATGGCGTCCTCAATGCCCGGCCATGTGGCGGCCGATGGTGGTGCGGTCGGTTTCGCCGACCGGTGCGACGTAGGAAATCCTGCCCTCCGACATCACCGCGACGCGGTCCGCCAGTTCGAGGATCTCGTCGAGGTCCTCCGACACCAGCAGTACCGCGGCACCGCGGTTGCGCTGGTCCATGATCTGGGAGCGGATCTCGGCGACGGAGGCGAAGTCGAGACCGAAGCAGGGATTGGCGACGATGAGGACGTCGACGTCGCCCGAGAGTTCGCGCGCGAGCACGGCGCGCTGGACATTGCCGCCGGACAGCGTCTCGATGGCGGAATCGGCGGAGACGGTCTTGACCTTGTAGCGCTCGATCAGCTCGGCCGCCCTGGCCCGCATCGGCGAGGGCGACAGCCACCACCCGAAGCGGGCCATCGGCGCCTTGTCGAAGCTGCGGAACGCCATGTTCTCGGCCACCGACATGCGGGGCACCGTGGCGTTCTTCAGCGGCTCCTCCGGCAGGCCGAAGACGCGGAAGCGGTCGAAATCCCGCCGCACCGGCTCGAACGGCTTGTCGCGGATGAAGATGCGGCCGTCGCGCATCGGCCTTTGGCCGCCGAGAACCTCGATGAGCGCCGCCTGGCCGTTGCCCGACACGCCGGCGATGCCGACGATCTCGCCGGCGCGGACCTTGAGGCTGACGCCGTTGACGGCCGGCAGGCCCTGCTCGTCGTCGGCAAAGAGGCCGGCGAGATCGAGCACCGTGCGGCCGTCCTCATGAGCGAGGCGCGCTGCGCGCTCGCGGATCTTGGTGTCGCCGATCATCATCCGCGCCATGCGGTCGGGATCGAGATCCTTGACGTCGCCGCCGCCGGTGCGCGCGCCGCGGCGCAGCACCGTCACCGCATCGGCAAAGGCCATGACCTCGCGGAATTTGTGGCTGATCATCAGCACGGTGAGTTCGCCGCGCTGCGTCATGCCGCGCAGCAGCCCCAGGATCTCGTCCGCCTCGTCCGGCGTGAGCACCGAGGTCGGCTCGTCGAGAATGAGGAAGCGCTGGTCGAGATAGAGCAGCTTGAGGATTTCGAGCTTCTGCTTCTCGCCGGCCGACAGCGAGGCGACGGGGGTGTCGAGCGGCACCCGGAACGGCATGCGCGCCATGAAGGCGTCGAGATCGGCCTTCTCCTTGCGCCAGTTGATCACGGCGGGCGCGTCGGCACGGCTGATCACCAAATTCTCGGCGGCCGTCAGCGACGGCACCAGGGTGAAATGCTGGTAGACCATGCCGATGCCGAGGGCGCGGGCCTCGCGCGGGTTCCTCACCGTCACCGGCACGCCGTCGACGAGGAGCGATCCCTTGTCGGGCTGGTAGAAGCCCATGATGCACTTGACCAGGGTCGACTTGCCGGCGCCGTTTTCGCCGAGAAGGACGTGGAACTGCCCGGCCGGAACGTCGATGGAGACATCGTCGAGGGCGGTGAAGGATCCGAAGATCTTGGTCATGCCGCGCGTGGAGAGCGCGATAGCGCGCTTGCCGGCCGCGGTCATGGCAGGCCCGCCAGGAATTGCGGCGAGGAGGCCACCGCGCCGAAGACGCCGCCCTGCATCTTGATCATCTCGAGGGCGGCGAGATGGTTGCGATGGTCGGTGGCGCCGCAGCAATCCTCCAGCAGGAGGCATTCGAAGCCGCGGTCATTGGCTTCGCGCATGGTGGTGTGCACGCAGACATCGGTGGTGATGCCGGTGAGGACGAGGTTCTCGATACCCTTGAGGCGCAGGATGAGTTCGAGGTCGGTGGCGCAGAAGGACCCCTTGCCCGGCTTGTCGATGATCACCTCGCCTTCGAGGGGGGCGAGTTCCTCGATGATGTCCCAGCCCGGCTCGCCGCGCACGAGGATGCGCCCGCACGGGCCGGGATCGCCGATGCCGGCACCGATGCGCTGCGAGCGCCAGCGCTTGTTCGCCGGCAGGTCGGCGAGATCGGGCCGGTGGCCCTCGCGCGTGTGGATGATGGTGTAGCCGCGCGGCCGCAGCGCCGCGAGCAGGTTCCCGATCGGCTCGATCGGCGCGCGGGTGAGGCTGAGGTCGTAGCCCATCGCGTCGACATAGCCGCCCTTGCCGCAGAAATCCGTCTGCATGTCGATGATGATGAGCGCCGTGTTGTCCGGCCTGAGCTTGCCGTTATACGGCCAGGGATAGGGCTCGGCGGCGATGACGGTCGTGGCATGCGCGTTCATGGCGTTCTCACTTGGTTATCGACAATTCGCCCGGCGCCGCGAGCGACCGGCTGGAATTGGAGGAGGCGATCATGATGAGGAGGGTGAGGATGTAGGGAGCGGCGTTGAAGAGATAGTAGCCCTGGGTGACGCCGACCGATTGCAGCGCCGGGCCGAGGGCGCCGGCGGCGCCGAACAGCAGGGCCGCCAGGAAGCAGCGCACCGGATCCCAGCGCGCGAAGATCACCAGCGCCACGGCCATCAGGCCCTGCCCCGACGACAGGCCCTCGTTCCAGGATCCCGGGTAATAGAGCGACAGGAAGGAGCCGCCGACGCCGGCGAGGAAGCCCCCTGCCGCGGTGGCGAGGAAGCGCACGAGATCGACGGAGATGCCCATGGCGCGCGCCGCCGCGGCGCTGTCGCCGGTCATGCGGACGATCAGGCCCCAGCGGGTGTTGCGCAGCGCCCAGGCCATCGCCAGCGCGACGGCGATGCCGACGAAGAAGAGCGGGTTGACGTCGAGCGCGACGGCGAGCTGCTTGTTCTCCAGCCAGGCGCCGAGCGGCACCGAGGGCAGATGCGCCGCTTCCGGCTGGATGTAGGCCTTGCCGAAGAAGAAGGCGAGGCCGGTGCCGAGCGACATCATGGCGATGCCGATGGCGATGTCGTTCACCTTGGGCAGCTTGCACAGATAGCCGTGCAGGCCGCCGAGCAGCGTGCCGGCGCAGCCGGCGGCGAGCACGCCGAGCCAGGGCGATCCGCTCTGGTAGCAGACCGCGTAGCCGACCATCGCCCCAAGCACCAGCGTGCCTTCGAGCCCGAGATTGATGCGGCCGGACTTTTCCGTCAGGCATTCGCCGAGCGCGACGAACATGAAGGGCGTGGAGACCCGGATCGCGCCGCCGAGCATGGCGATGAGGACCGTCAAGAGGGGATCGTTCATCGCATCCTCACGGCTTGAAGAGCTTGAAATGGCCGTAGAGCGTCTCCGACGTCAGCAGGACGACGAAGATGAAGCCCTGCAGCACCAGGATCGTCGCGTCGGGCATGCCCATGCGGCGCTGGATAAGCCCGCCCGCCGCCGCCAGGCCGCCGAACAGGATGGCGACGGGGACGATGGCGATCGGATTGTGGCGGGCGAGGAAGGATACGAGGATGCCGGTGAAGCCGTAGCCGGCGGCGAGCGAGGCGTTGGCCCGGCCCTGGATCGCCGCCACCTCGAAATAGCCGGCGAGGCCGGCGCAGGCGCCCGCGATCATGCAGGAGGCGAGGATCAGGCGGCCGACGGGCAGGCCCTGCGCCAAAGCCGCCCTGAGATTGCCGCCGGTGATGCGGGCGGCGAAGCCGAAGGTCGTGCGCGCCATCAGGATGTAGAGCGCGACCGCCAGCACGACGCCGCAGACGATGCCCCAATGCACGCCGAGATCCGGGATGAGGCCGACCTTGTAGGCCTCGCCGATCGGCAGCGTCGAGGCCTTGTTGGGCTGGGCCGGGTCGCGCAGGACGCCCTCGACGAAGAAGTTCATGATGGCGATGGCGATATAGGACAGCAGCAGCGAGGCGATGGTCTCGTTGACGCCGCGCCGGTAGCGCAGATAGCCGGCGAGGCCGAGCCAGAGCGCGCCGGTCAGGCCCGCCGCCAGGACCATCAGGGGCATGACGATCCAGGCGGTGAGGCCGCTGCCCACGAAGGGGACGGCGATCGCCGCAGCCACGAAGCCGGACAGGACGAGCGCCCCCTCGCCGCCGATCATCACCAGGCCGAGGCGGGCGGGAATGGCGACCGCCAGCGCCGTGAGGATCAGGGGCGAGGCGCGCTGCAGCGTGTTCCGCCACGAGAAGGCCGTCCCGTATCCGCCCGTCCACAGGAGTTCGACGAACGTCAGCGGAGACTTGCCGATCAGGAGGAGGAAGGCGGAGAACAGGATGAAGGCGCACAGCAGCGCCAGCAGGGGAATCGCGACATATTCGGCGCTGACGCGCAGGCGCGACAGCGTATCGGCGCGAAACGGCACGGTCCGGTTCTTGTCTGGAAGGCTTTTGGCGATATCGCTCATCGGGCTCACCTGTCGCGAAGGAGGAGGAGCGGCGGGGAAGGCCCGCCGGCCTTCGAGCTCAGCTGGCCGATCCGATCACACCGTCGACGAGATAGGTCATGCCGTTGAGGACCGGCGCCATGTTGTCATAGGAGGCCTCGGGCAGGACGACATTGCCCTTGTTGTCCTTGATGGGGCCCTTGAAGATCGGTGCCTTCGCCTTGAGGGCGGCGATCGCGGCGTTGGTGACCTGGATGGTCTTCTCGTCCGCCCCGGCTCCGAACGGCGTGTTCTGCACCATGTCGAGGTCGTAGCCGCCGAAAGTGACGTTGGGCAGCGCCTCGCCCTTGGCGAGGGTGGCGGCGAACTGCTTGTAGATGGTCTCCCACTTGTATTCCGCGCCGGTGACGAAGCCCTTGGGCGCCAGGCTCGCCTGCGAGGCATTGTGGCCGCAGGTCTTGACGCCGCGTCCCTCGGCGGTCTGGATCACCACCTTGGGGCCGTCGACATGGCAGGTGATGAGGTCGCAGCCCGCATCGACGAGGGCGTTGGTGGCCTCGGCCTCGCGCACCGGCAAGGACCAGTCGCCGGTGAAGATCACCTGCACCGTCGCCGCCGGATTGACGGTGCGTGCCCCGGTCAGGAAGGAATTGATGTTGCGCAGCACGATACCGATCGGCTTGGCGGCGACGAAGCCGAGCTTGCCCGACTTCGAGGTGGCGCCGGCCGCCACGCCGTCGATGTAGTGGGCCTGGTCGAGGAAGGCGAAATAGCTGCCGGCGTTCTTGGGATCCTTGTCCTTGTCCCACAGCGGCGCGGCGTGGCGGAAGGTCACGTCCGGATATTTGCGGGCCATGTCGACGACGAAGGGGGAGTAATAGCCGAAGGAGGTCGCCAGGATCAGCGTCGCGCCGTCGAGGTTGATCATCGATTCCATGGTCTTGGAGACGGCATCGGTCTCCGGGACGTTCTCTTCCTCGACGACCTTGACGCCGGGGACCCCCTGCAGCGCCTTCACGGCCACCGCATGCGCCTGGTTCCAGCCGAAATCGTCGCGTGCGCCGACATAGACGACGCCGATGGTGAGGTCTTCCGCCGCCCTCGCACCGAAGGGCAGTCCGCCCAGCGCCACGCCGCCGAGCGCCGCCGTACCCTGCAGGAAGAGCCGCCTGGAAATCCGGTCACCCGATATGTTCGTCATGTTCCACTCCGCCTATGCCATTTGTTTGTTCAGACTTGCCCGGCCGCCTGCGGCACGACAGTGCCGGTTTGGTCGTCGGATCGGTTTACGCAAGCTTCGTGCCAGCCTGGAAGGGAATGAAGGGCGGAACGAAAGAATCTAAAAGTTTCTGTATTTCAAATACATAGCTTCGATCTCCATCGAGCCGGAGTCGCGCTCTATCGCCAGCGGTGGCCCTCTTGTATGCAATACGCGCCTTCCTGCTCATTAATGCATCAGACGAGATTTACAGTTTGACGCGCCGGGCCTCGGGCGTGCGCGTGACCACGTCGACCTGGTCGCGGACGATGACGATATGGGAGCGCATGTCCCGCGCCGCGCCTTCCGCATCGCCCCGCTGGATCGCCAGCGTGACGCGGCCATGCTCGAAATGGGACTTGGCGAGCCGGCCGAGGGTTTCGAACTGCGCGCGGCGGAAGGGCTGGACGCGCTTGCGGACGGAAAGGGCCATGTCGGCCAGGAACGCGTTGTGCGCGCCCTTGTAGATGGCCTCGTGGAACTGGTTGTTGGCCTCGATATAGGAGGCGCGGTCGCCGTCGGCGACGAAAGCGCCGCTCGCCTCATGGATCTCCTGCAGATGCCGCCTCTCGGCGGCGGTCATCCGGACCGCGCACCAGCGGGCGCACCAGGCCTCGATCTCCGCCATGACGTCGAACATCTCGTCGAGCTGCCGGCCGGTGACGTCGGCGACCACGGCGCCGCGCCGCGCCCGGGCCTCGACGAGGCCGATCGCCTCGAGCTGGCGCAGGGCCTCGCGCGTCGGCGTGCGGGACACCCCGTAGGCGGCAGCGAGCGCGGTCTCGTCGAGCGCGACCCCGGGCGCGAGCCGTCCGTGCACGATGTCGTCGGCGATGGCCTGAACCATCGTTTGGGCCTTGGTCAGTTTCGTCAAGACAACGCCTTTCACATGCCGAGCGCGGCAGGATATCAGGTCCCGGCGGGCTCGAGGCCATTCTGCATGAAGGCTCGCCAGCCGCCCAGCGGCGAGATGTCGAGCGCGCCCTCGACCGCCCGGCTCTCGCACAGGAAGCCCTTGGCGCCGGTCCCGTCGGCGAGACGGACGGTGCCGATGCACAGCGGCGAGGGAACGGCCGAAACGAAGCGGCCAAAGCCCTCGACCGGCAGGGCCCAGACCTCGACGGCGATGGCGGCCCCCTCCCCTTCCCCGACGCGCAGCAGGCCCGGGCGCTTCGGCGCCGGACCCGGCAGGGCGAAGAGCCTGTAGTCGCACGCCGTCCTCGCCTCCCGCAGGAAGCGCCCGCCCGCCGCCACCAATTCGTGGTTGAGCGCCATGCCGGACAGGTGCGCCCCGACGACGACCAGCTCGACCTCGCCGGGCGAGGTCTGCACCGGACGGTCGATCACCAGAGGCTGCGGCACGTCCGTCGCGCCGAGCGGCACGTCGGCCGCCCGGTGGAAGCGGGCGGCGAGTGCCGCCGCAAGAGCATCCCGCCCGGCCGGGGCGATGAAGGTGACGCCCGCCGGCAATCCGTCGAAGCGGAACGGCCCCGGACTCGCAACTGCACATAAATTAAGCAGATTGACGAAATTTGTATACAAGCCGGACTTGCTGTTCGGCCCGATCGGATCCGCATCGAGATCCGCCCGCGAATAGGGCCTCGGCAGCGTCGGCACCGCCAGCGCCTGCACCCGGGTCCAGAGCTTCTCGGTCACCTGCCTGAGTTCGGCCAGCCGGTACAGTCCGGCGAAGGCATCGGCGGCGGAATGGCGGGTGGCGCCGCCGATGATCTGCCGCGTCACCGGCAGGAGCGCCTCGGGGGAGGCCTCGATGAAGGGGCGGATGGCGGCATAGCGCTCGGCGACCCAGGCGCCTTCATAGAGAAGCCGCGCCACGTCGAAGAAGGGGCCGAGATCGGTCTCGACGAGGTGCAGGCCCATCGAGGCGAGCAGGTCGAGCGAAGCGTCGAAGGCCTTCTGCGCGGCGGCGTCGCCGAAGAAGATGCGGCCGCGGGCGTCCGGCACCGCGACGGCCATGCGCGGCGGCAGGACCGCCGGCTCGCCGAGGGCGATGCGGCGCGACCAGGGATCGCGTTCGTCCGGGCCCGCCATCGCCTTGTACGCGGCCCAGCCGTCCTCCACGGTCAGGGCGAAAACCGACACGCAGTCAAGGCTCTTGCAGGCCGGCACCACGCCGTGGACCGGGATGGCGCCGAGGCTCGGCTTGATGCCGACGATGTTGTTGAGGCCGGCGGGCACGCGCCCCGAGCCGGCGGTGTCGGTGCCGAGCGCGAAGCTGACGATGCCGCGCGCCACCGCCACCGCGGAGCCCGAACTCGACCCGCCCGGCACCAGGTCCGGATCGAAGCTGTTGCGCGGCACCGGATAGGGCGTGCGCACGCCGACGAGCCCGGTCGCGAACTGGTCGAGATTGGTCTTCCCGACCAGGATGGCGCCGGCGCGCAGCAGGCGCTCCACCGCCGCGGCCGTCTCCTGGGGCTGGTAGGCGAAGGCCGGGCAGGCCGCCGTGGTCGGCAGGCCGGCGACGTCGATATTGTCCTTGACCGCGAAGGGGATGCCCCAGAGCGGCCTGGCGACGGGATCGAACGGCCCGAGCGCCGCCGCCGCCCGCATCGCCTCTTCCTCCTCGACCAGGCAGATGAAGATGCCCGGGTCCGCGGCGGCCCGATGCCGCGCATGGACCTCGGCGACCACCGCGACGGGACTGAGCCCGGCGCGGTATGAATCATGCAAGGAGGCGATGTCGAAAGAGACGGGAACCATCGTTCAACCTACGAATCGGAATGAGAGACATGACTTCCAAGCAAGCGGCCAAGCAAGCGGCGCGCCAGTTCGAAAAGCTCCTCCCCGGCCTGTCCGCCGACGACCCGGATGTGGTGGCGGAGGTCGAGGCCGTCTTCGCCCGCTATGAGACGGCGCTCATCGAAAACGACCTCGCGACGCTCGGCGAGCTCTTCTGGGAGGACGAGCGCACCATCCGCTTCGGCATACAGGAGAATCTCTACGGCGCGGAGGCCATCGCCGCCTTCCGGGCGACCCGCCCGTCGATCGGCCTCAACCGCCGGCTGGCGCAGACCGCGATCACCACCTTCGGCCGCGACGTGGCGACCGTCTCGACGCTGTTCTATCGCGACGACGCCCCGGGGCAATGCGGACGGCAGATGCAGACCTGGCTGCGGACGGAAGCCGGCTGGCGGATCGTCGCCGCCCATGTCAGCCTGATCGCCGATCCCCGGCAGGCGGGATAGCCGTCCTTCGGTTCGGCCGCCGGCGCGGATCCGGGGGGCCGCGCCGGGCGCGGATTGGACAGGCACATCGCCCCGGGGGGAAGCGGCGAAAGCGACCTGCGCCTTGCGAACGCTTGCCGCTGCCGCGATGATCCACGGGCTCGGGTCGGGATTCATCGTCGACCGGCGCCGGCCGGGAGTGGATTTTCTCCGCGCCGCCATTATGTAGCAGTTTTACCTCTCTGCCCGAGTGCCAATGTCCAACTTCTCCCCCCGTGAAATCGTTTCGGAACTCGACCGGCACATCGTCGGTCAGCATGACGCCAAGCGCGCGGTCGCCATCGCCCTGCGCAACCGCTGGCGGCGCCTGCAGCTCGACGAGACGCTGCGCGAGGAAGTCATGCCCAAAAACATCCTGATGATCGGACCGACGGGCGTGGGCAAGACGGAGATCTCCCGCCGCCTCGCCAAGCTCGCCAATGCGCCCTTCCTCAAGGTCGAGGCGACCAAGTTCACCGAGGTCGGCTATGTCGGGCGCGACGTCGAGCAGATCGTGCGCGACCTCGTCGATATCGGCATCGCGCTGGTGAAGGTGGAAAAGCGCAAGGAAGTCCAGGCCAAGGCCCATCTGGCGGCGGAGCAGCGGGTGCTCAACGCCCTGGTCGGCGCCACGGCCAGCCCGGCGACCCGCGACAACTTCCAGAAGAAGCTGCGCGCCGGCGAGCTCGACGACAAGGAAATCGAGGTCGAGATGAAGGACACCTCGGCCCCGACCTTCGAACTGCCGGGCATGCCGCAGGGCCAGATGGGCGTCGTTTCCATCGGCGACATCTTCGGCAAGGCCTTTTCCGGCCGCACCAAGACCAAGCGCACCACCGTCAAGGACAGCTACGACCAGTTGATCCAGGAGGAGGCCGACAATCTCATCGACCAGGAGGCCATCGTGTCCGAGGCGATCCGCCAGGTCGAGAACAACGGCATCGTCTTCCTCGACGAGATCGACAAGATCTGCGCGCGCGACGGGCGCGCCGGCGCCGATGTCAGCCGCGAGGGCGTCCAGCGCGACCTGCTGCCCCTGATCGAGGGCACCACCGTCTCGACCAAGCATGGCGCGGTGAAGACCGACCATATCCTGTTCATCGCCTCGGGCGCCTTCCATGTCGCCAAGCCGTCGGACCTCCTGCCCGAACTGCAGGGCCGCCTGCCGATCCGCGTCGAGCTGCAGGCGCTGACGCAGGACGATTTCCGCCGCATCCTCACCGACACCGAAGCGAGCCTCATCAAGCAATATGTCGCGCTGATGGGAACGGAGGACCTCACGCTGTCCTTCACGCCGGACGCCATCGATGCGATCGCGTCGATCGCGGTGCAGGTGAACTCCACGGTCGAGAATATCGGCGCCCGCCGCCTGCAGACGGTGATGGAGCGCATCCTCGACGACATCTCCTTCACCGCGCCCGACAAGGGCGGCGAGAGCGTGACGATCGACGCCGCCTATGTCCAGCGCACGGTGGGCGACCTCGCCAGGAACGCCGACCTCAGCCGCTTCATCCTGTAACCTTCGCGGAACGGCCTCTACCCCCGGGAGCGCGTGCTTCCAGCCTGCTCTTCCTGCAGCCCGCGCGTTTCCAAGAGCAGGCTGGAAGCCTGCGGTCCCGGGGAAAAAACTACTTCTTTGCGGCCTGCAGCCCATAGCCGCCGAAGACGTCGACCACTTCGGCGATCTCGGTGTCCGGCAGCAGCTGGGGACCGCCGATCAGCAGCGTGTGGTAATATTGCCTGGCGAGGGTCTCCAGCTCGTGGGCGAGCCACATCGCCTTGTCGAGATTGGCGCCGACGGCGATCATGCCGTGATTGGCCAGCAGGCAGCCATTGCGGCCCTCGAGTGCCGCCAGCGCATGGGCCGACAACTCCTCCGTACCGAAGCGCGCATAGGGGGCGCAGCGGATTTCGGGGCCGCCGAAGGCCGCGATCATGTAGTGGACGGCGGGTATCGGCCGGCGTGCGATGGCCATGACCGTGCAATAGGTCGCATGCGTGTGCACGACGGCGCCGGCATCGGGACGGCTCTTGAGGATGTCCAGGTGGAAGCGCCACTCGACCGAGGGCTTCAGCGGCCCGTCCCAGACCTCGCCGTCGCCGTCGAGCGGCATGGAGGCGATCATCTCGGGCTCCATCGAGTCATAGGGCGTGCTGGTGGGCGTGATCAGCATCCTGTCGCGGTAGCGGGCGGAGATGTTGCCGGACGTGCCCTGGTTGAGGCCGTGGTCGTTCATCCAGCGGCACTTCGCGATGATGTCGCGGCGCAGCTGCACTTCTTCTTTCTTCATGGCGTTTCCTGGCAGGCAAGAGCGCCCGGACACGGGGGCCGGCCGGGCGGGTGGGAGAGGCCGGAGGGGGACCGGCAAACAAAAACCCGCCGGCATCGCTGGCGGCGGGCTTCCATGACCGTTCGAACGGCGAGGCGATCAGCGGCGGCGCATATTGCCGCCGCCGCGCTGGGGCGGACGCGGTCCCGACGAGGCGCGTTCGTCCTTGTGGCGGAAGATGATGCGGCCCTTGTCGAGGTCGTAGGGCGACATCTCGACGGTAACGCGGTCGCCCTCGATGGTCTTGATGCGGTTCTTCTTCATCTTGCCGGCCGTGTACGCGATCATCTCGTGCCCATTGTCGAGCTTCACGCGGAAACGGGCATCCGGCAGCACTTCGGAGACCGAACCCTCAAATTCCATCAATTCTTCTTTTGCCATTGCTTAGTCCCGTTGAGTTCTTTGTCGGTTCAAGACGAAGGAGAGGCCTTGCATCACGCCGCGCGGCGCTGGGTGCTGCGCCCGCCACCGCCGCCCGGACGGCGCGATTTCGCGCCCCGCGGCTGGCCCTGCGGGGGTTGGGGACGCGGCCCGCGCTCGCTGCGCTGGTCGGCCTCGAGGCCCTGGATCGGCGCGGCCACCTGGAGGGGTTTCTTGGTCAGCCTCTCGATCGCCTTGAGCTCGTCACGCTCGTTCGGATCGCAGAACGAATAGGCGATGCCGCTGCGGCCGGCCCGCGCCGTACGGCCGATGCGGTGGACATAGCTCTCGGCCTCGACCGGCATCTCGAAATTGATGACGTGGCTGATGTCGTCGACATCGATGCCGCGCGCCGCGATGTCGGTGGCGACCAGGATGCGCGTCGCGCCGCTGCGGAAATCCTCCAGCGCCTTCTGGCGGGCATTCTGCGACTTGTTGCCGTGGATGGCGGCGGAGGGGATGCCGGCGCGGTCGAGGTGATCGGAAACGCGGTTGGCGCCGTGCTTGGTCCGGGTGAAGACGATGACGCGGCTCATCGCGGGATCGTTGAGCAGATGGATCAGCAGCGAGCGCTTCACCGAGGCCGGCACATGGAAGACGTGCTGCTCGATCTTGTCGACGGTCACCACTTCCGGCGTCACTTCGACATGGACGGGATTGTCGAGGATCTCGTCGCCGAGTTTCTTGATCGTCTTCGGCATGGTCGCCGAGAACAGCAGGGACTGGCGGTCGAGCGGCGTCTCGTCGACGATCTTCAGCACGTCGCGCGAGAAGCCCATGTCGAGCATGCGGTCGGCTTCGTCGAGGACGAGGACCTCGACCTTGTCGAGACGCACCTTGCGCTGCTGGATGAGGTCGAGCAGGCGGCCCGGGGTCGCGACGAGGATATCGACGCCGTCCGACAGCGCCTTGACCTGCGGGAGCTGGCTGACGCCGCCGAAGACCACGGCGGTGCGGAAGCGGAGGTTGGCGCCATAGGTGCGGAAGCTCTCCTCGATCTGGAGGGCGAGTTCGCGGGTCGGCGCGAGGATGAGGGCGCGCACGCCCTTCGGCCCGGCGCCGTGGCGGGAGGCTGAGAGGCGCTGCAGGATCGGCAGGGCAAAGGCCGCCGTCTTGCCGGTGCCGGTCTGGGCGAGGCCCATCATGTCGCGCCCTTCGAGGAGGGCGGGAATCGACTTGCTCTGGATGGGGGTCGGGGTCGTGTAGTTGGCGGCGTCGAGCGCACGCAGAAGCGGCTCGGCGAGACCGAGCGCTGCGAAACTATTATCGGAAGTCACATCAAATCCTTCATGCCACGCCCATCGTTCAGACGGCAGCGCGCCACCGTCGGAGTCCGCGATCGCGGCAGCCGCAGTCAAGCGGTGCAACGATATCGCGACCCACGCGCGGATGGGGGCAGCGGAGAGTTGGTTGGAAACGCCCAAAGGATGAGGCACTGCTTCTCAAGAGAGCAAAAACCAGCGCGCCGCGCGAACCAAGGGCGATCGATACAGATGCTAGCTGCGCTTTTCGTCGAGGGAAGTCAAGGAAAAAGCGAAAAGCGGCACGGCAATCGCGCCTCCGCCAGCGCGGATCCGGCCTTCGCCGCCGCGGTGGCGGGGGGATCGCAGGGCCGGTCGAGGCCGCGGTGGCCGCCTGCCGGCGCTGCGACGAGGCTCTTCCCGGCCGCGGCGATTCGAGATGAGCCCTTTCGGCCGTCCTGACAAGCGAGGCGCCGCATTCGCCCGTTCGGGAGGCGGGCGCCGGGCACCAGCCGGGCAGGCAACCCCTGTCCGCCGCGCTCTGGGGCCCCGCCGGCTGCCGCATCCGGCACAGGTGTTCCGCGGGGGCAGGAAACGCGGTATTGGAGAACCTCTGCATGGGCTGTCGGGGGACTGCCGCACATGATCGAACGGGTATTGCTGCTGTTCGCCTTCCTGACATCGGCCACGGCGCCGCCGGCCTTGACGCCCGGCCCGGACGCCTGCCGGAAAGCCGGTCCGGACGAAGCCGTCATCGCCTGCACCGACGTCATCGACCTCGCGGGCATGGACGATATTCGCTTGGCCCAGGCACTCGTCCGGCGCGGCGTCGTCTATCGGGAGGCCGGCCGGTTCACCCGGGCCATCGCCGATTTCGACAGGGCTGCGGCTCTCAAGCCCGATCTTACCGACAGCCTCTACAATCGCGCCCTCACCTATCGCCGATCCGGCGACAGCCAGCGCGCCATCGCCGATTTCACCGCGACGATCGCGATCGAGCCCGCTGCCGTCGACGCCATCATCAACCGGGCGCTCGTCTTCCTCGACGAGGGGGATTTCAGCCGCGCCTTCGCCGATTTCGACCGGGCGGTCGCGCTCGAGCCGGACCTCGCCGCGGCCTATGACGAACGCGGCGCTGGCTATGAGCGCAAGGGCGACCTCGACAAGGCCATGGCGGATTTCGACACGGCGATCGGGCTGGACGCCCAGAACGGCGACGCCTACCTGGGGCGGGGCATCCTCCGCCGGGAGAAGAATGATCTCGACGGGGCGATCGCCGACGACGACAGGGCCGTCGCGCTGGCTCCCGCGGACGCCAACGCCTTCTTTCAGCGCGGCCTCGCCTATGACCTGAAAGGAGACGGCGACAGGGCGCTCGCCGACTATGACCACGCCATCCGCCTCGACTCGCGCCAAGCCTACGCTTGGCGCAATCGCGGCATGATCCGCGCCACCCGGGGCGATTTCGATGGCGCCATCGCCGATTACGACCGGGCGCTGAAGCTCGTTCCCGACGACCTGACCGCCATCCGCAACCGCGGCGCCGCCTATGGTGCCAGGCAGGATTTCGACCGCGCCCTCGCAGCCTTCCGCGACGCGCTCGCCATCGACGGCAAGGATGCCGCAACGTTCATCGAGCGCGGCATCGTCGAGCGGGCCATGAAGGACGCCGGCGCGGCCATTGCCGATGACGAGAGGGCGGCGACGCTGGAACCGAACGCGTCGGAGCCCTATTTCCAGCTTGGGCTGGATCATGATCTCGCCCACGACCTCGACAAGGCCATCGCCGATTATACGAAGGCCGTGGCGATTTGGCCGGAGGACGTGGCGAGCCTCAACAATCGCGGCCTCGACCGCTTCGCCCTGAACGCGTTCGACGAGGCCATCGCCGACTTCGGCCGTGCCCTGTCGGTCTCCTCCCTCGAAACCAAGGTGCTCGGCAATCGCGGCCGGGTCTTCGTGGCCAAGGGCGACCTCGACCGCGCGCTGGCGGATTTCGACCAGGCGCTGGCGGTCTCCCCGGACGATGCGGACCGTCTGACGGACCGCGGCAAGGTCCATTTTTCGCAGCGGCATTACGATCTCGCGCTGGCCGACTTTCGCAAGGCCGTCGCGCTGGACCCGACGCAGGGCGAAGCGCTGCTGTATCTCGGCATGACCTATTATTTCACCAACCGGCTGGACGCGTCCATCGCCACCTACGGAACCTACATCAACCAGAATCCAGGGGATTGGGTGGGGCGATTCGATCGGGCGCTGTCCTCCGAAAAGGCAGGCCGCATCGCCGACGCTCTGGAGGACCTCGACAAGGCGATCGAACTGAAGCCGGACTATGTCGAGGCTTTGGCGGAACGGGGAATTTTGTTCGCCCGCCGGGGCGAATTCACCCGTGCCATCGCCGATTACAGCCGGGCCCTGCAATCGGCTCCGCGCAACGCATCGATCCTGCACAACCGCGGTATCGCCTATGCGGGCTCGGGAAAAAAGGATCTCGCCCTCGCCGATTACGACAAGGCGCTCTCAATCGCCGCCAACGATATCGACACCGTCCTCGACCGCGCCGCTGCGCTCGCGGCCACCGGCTCGCCGGATGCCGCGGTCGCCGATTACGACCGCATCCTGCAACGCCAGCCGGGCAATGCGACCGCTTACTACGGACGCGGCCTCGCCCATTCCGCGCAGCGGGACACCTATCGCGCCCTCGCGGATTTCGATCGGGCGATCGCGATCGCCCCCGGCTATGCCGAGGCCTTCATCGACCGTGGCAATCTCTATCTCGACAGAGAAAAACTCCGTGAGGCGCTGTCCGACTACAACGAGGCGATCAATCTCGATCCGGCGAATGCGCGAGCCTTCTACAGTCGCGGATTGATCTCGCTCACCAAGGAGAATTGGACTACCGCCGTCCAGGACTTCACCACGGCCATCGATCTCCGCCCGGGCTTCATGGAGGCATTCGGCAGCCGCGCCTGGGCCCACCTGAAAGAGAACCAATTCGAGCTGGCCATCGTCGACTATACCAGGGCGATAGACCTCAATCCTGCTCTGGAGAGCATGTTCATCGGCCGCGGCATCGCCTATCGTCGCAGCGGAGCCTATGACAAGGCCATCGCCGACTATACGACGGCAATCGGCCTGAAGCCCGCCAGCGAGCCGGCGTACAGGGACCGTGCCATTGCCTATCGCTACAAGGGAGACTACGGCGAAGCCATCAGGGATTATACCAAGGCGATCAGCCTGTGGCCGTATGACGAAAATGCCTTCTTCGGACGCGGCATCGCTTATCGCCGCGAAGGTGATTTCGATCGTGCTCTCTCCGATCTGGAGCATACGGTGGCGCTGAAGCCCTACGATACGGACGCGCTCGTCGAGCTGGGTTTTCTCTACAGGGAGAAGAACGATTTCGACCGGGCCGTCGCAAGCTACGGCAAAGCCCTCGAACTCGATGCGACGAACTACGACGCGCTGGTCGGCCGCGGCCTCGCCTATGCGGGCAAGAACGACCTCGCGGGCGCGCTTCGGGACTATGAGGTGGCGATCCAGACCAAGCCGGGCGAAGCGGCGGCCTTCCTGGATCGCGGCATCGTCCGTGACCGGTGGAAGGAATTCGACAGCGCGATCGCCGATTTCACCCAGGCCTGCCGGTTGAAGCCGAGCGCGCCCGAAGCCTTTTACCGTCGCGGCACCGTGTATCTGGAAGAGAAGGATTTCGACCGCGCGATCGCGGATTTCGACGAGGCCGTCCGCCTCGACCCGCATGACAAGGAGGCCATCGACGCACGCCGCCGCGCTTACCTGAAGAAGGGGCTCGTCCCGCCCCTTCCATAGGGATGAACCTGAAGCCGCCGCGTTCGCCGCACTTTACGGCCGCGCCGTCCGTCTCGCCGGCAGCCATTTCTTGGCGATGCGGCAGACCATGGTGTAGGCGGGATCGAAGACGTTGCCGACGTCGTAGCGCACCACCTGCCCCATCAGGTGGCTCGCCGCCGTCGCCGACAGGCCGTAATCGCTCGTCAGCCAGTTCAGCATGTCGGTGGTGGCGTGCTGGAGCGCCTGGTCGAGCGGGCGGGCATTGCCGACGGAGAAGATGTCGGTCGCCGTCTCGCCGCGCGGCCACACCAGCTTGCGCCCCTTCTCGATGCTGAGCCTCACCTCGACCTCGAACGTCGTCTCGATGCCGGTGCCGACGATCTCGCCGTCGCCCTGCACGGCATGGCAGTCGCCGAGGCTGAACAGCGCGCCGGGAACGGCGACCGGGAACCACACCGTCGTGCCGGGGCCGAAACCGCGATAATCCATGTTGCCGCCGTTCTCGGCGCTGGTGGCATTGGAGAAGGCCTGGCCCCCGCGCGGCGCCACCCCGAAGCAGCCGATCATCGGCTCGAGCGGCAACACGAAATGCTCGAGCCCCGCCGGCGGGTTCTCCAGCCGCACCGTACTCGCCTGCCGATCGATCAGCCAG
The DNA here is from genome assembly GCF_030814655.1 of Labrys monachus. Classification (NCBI taxonomy): domain Bacteria; kingdom Pseudomonadati; phylum Pseudomonadota; class Alphaproteobacteria; order Hyphomicrobiales; family Xanthobacteraceae; genus Labrys; species Labrys monachus. The sequence continues at coordinate 2,366,217 of NZ_JAUSVK010000001.1, read as the reverse complement.
GTGACGCGCTGGGGCGGCGGCAGGGAGCGGACGGCCTCGGGATCGACGACATTGGCGGCGAGCACGTCGAAGGTCCAGCCGGTGTCGCGCGTCGGCGTCATGCGCAGGATCTCGACCCGCAGCGCATCGCCCGGCTCGGCGCCCTCGACATGGATCGGACCGTTGGTCGGGTTGGGCCGCTGCGCCCGGGCGACGCCGTCCCGGTCATAGCCGATGGCATCGATCGTCTCCGTGATCACGGTGTCGCCGTCGGCGCAATGCAGCACCGGCGGGAAGGAGCCGAGCGCATTGTACCAGAGGGTGGGTTCAAGCCGATGGGTCGCCATGCGAGATACTCTGGGTTGGGCGGAGGAGGGTCGTTCCCCGCTCGTGGGAGAGGGCGCCATCCGCCCTTCGCCACGGAATCGTCGAACGGCCGAATTCTGCGACAGTTCGGGCGGCCCCGCCAGGGTCCCGCAGCGACATTTTCACCCACGGCCGGCGGAGCGTGCCGGCCGCCCTCTTCCGCAACGGCAGCCAGGATCGCTGATCGCTCGCCGGCATGACCACAATGTTGCGCGATGCACGCCCGGGTTGTCATCCCAGCTTCATGGATGCCACCTATGGCTCGCCCCGGGTTTTCCATGCGGGGCATTTCGATGACGGACATCACTTCCAGCCAAAGCGGAGTTCATCCGCTCGAAAAACCGAGTTCGCTGGGCCAGTGGCCCAATCTCGCGGTGGCGGCCATTCTCCTCGGCGGCCTCGGCTATATCTGCTACGCGCTGGCCGCGGACCTGACCGGGGCCGTCGCCGTGCCGTGGATCCTGCTGGGCCTCGCTCTGCTGATCGCGCTCGGCTTCGAATTCGTCAACGGATTCCACGACACCGCCAATGCGGTGGCGACGGTGATCTACACCCATTCCCTGCCGGCCGAGGTGGCCGTGATCTGGTCGGGCTTCTTCAACTTCCTCGGCGTGCTCACCGCCAGCGGCGCCGTCGCCTTCGGCATCATCTCGCTGCTGCCGGTCGAACTGATCATGCAGGTCGGTTCCGGCGCCGGCATGGCCATGGTGTTCTCGCTGCTGGTCGCCGCCATCCTGTGGAACGTCGGCACCTGGTATCTCGGCCTGCCGGCATCGAGCTCGCACACCATGGTCGGCTCGATCATCGGCGTCGGCCTCGCCAACCAGTTCCTCGCCCCCTCGGGCTCGGCGACGAGCGGCGTCGACTGGTCCCAGGCGAGCAATATCGGCATGTCGCTCCTGGTCTCGCCGCTGTTCGGCTTCTTCCTCGCCGGCGCCCTGCTGCTGGTCATGAAGGTGGTCGTCCGCAACAAGACGCTCTACCAGGCGCCGACCACCAACGCCCCGCCGCCGCTGTGGATCCGCGGCCTGCTGGTGCTGACCTGCACGCTCGTCAGCTTCTTCCACGGCTCCAATGACGGCCAGAAGGGCATGGGCCTGATCATGCTGATCCTCATCGGCGTGGTACCCACCTCCTTCGCGCTGAACCGCACGCCGGACATCAACTATCTCAGCACCTACAAGGCGGCCGCGGCCGATGCCGGCACGGTGCTCGGCAACTATGCCAAACAGGGTGTCACGGTCGCTCCCGCCGACGCCAAGACCATCGTCGGCGACGCCGTCAAGCATCGCACCTGGACAGACCAGACCACGATCGCCCTGAAGACCTTCATCGACCAGACCAATGCCGAGATCTCGCCCTACGGCTCCGCCTCCGCCGTGCCGGCCGGCCTCGTCACCAACACCCGCAACGACATGTACCTGATCGGCGAGGCCCTGAAGCTGATCGACTCCAAGAAGCTGCTGCCGGTGACGGACAGCGACATGAAGACGATCAAGGCCTACCACGCCGCCACCGACAAGACGACCAAGTTCATCCCGACCTGGGTCAAGGTGGCGATCGCCCTCGCTCTCGGCCTCGGCACCATGGTGGGCTGGAAGCGCATCGTCGTCACCGTCGGCGAAAAGATCGGCAAGACCCATCTCAGCTACGGCCAGGGCGCCGCGGCGGAACTGGTGGCGGCCGCGACCATCGGCGCGGCCGACTATATGGGCCTGCCGGTCTCCACCACCCATGTGCTCTCCTCCGGCGTCGCCGGCACGATGGCCGCCAACGGCACCGGGCTGCAGATGTCGACGGTGCGCAACATGATCATGGCCTGGGTACTGACGCTGCCGGTCTCGATGGCGCTGTCCTTCACCCTTTTCGTGATCCTGCGCCAGTTCGTCTGAGCCGCCTCCGAAAGGGCGGCCTGCCGCCCTTTCCCTCCCACGAAGACCATCGGAACGGCCGCGGAAGCGGCCGTTTTCATGCGTGCCGCCCGGCCTCCCCCGCCTGCCCGGCGATGTCGCCGTCCCAATAGGGCGGCCTGCCGAAACGCTCGACGAAGAAGGCGAGGAAGGCCCGGACCTTGGGCGAGACCGTCTTCTTCGGCGGATAGACGCCCCAGATGGCCCGTTCCGGCCCCGGCGCGATCGACCACTCCCATCCGGTGAGCAGAGGCACCAGCCGCCCCTCGCGGATGTCCTCGCCGAGAAGCCATGTCGGCAGCAGCGCGATGCCCATCCCGAGGCGCGCCGCGCATAGCAGCGCCTCGGAATCATTGGCCCGCAGCGAGCCGCGGATGCCGATCTCGGCAAGCTCCGCCGCACCGGGCCGGCGCCAATACCAGGCATCGGTGGGCTGCAGCGCGAAGAGCAGGCCTTCATGCTCCGCGAGATCGCCGGGGACGGCGGGCGGGCCGGCCTTCCGGACATAAGCGGGGCTGGCGACCAGGAGGCGATGCTGCGGCGCCAGGCGCCGCGCCACCAGATTGGAATCGGCCAGCGCCCCGATGCGCACCGCGATGTCGGCGCCGCTCTCGATCAGGTTGACGGTGACGTCGGTCAGGGTGACGTCGAGCCTGAGTTCCGGAAAGGCGGCACGGAAATCGGCCAGATGGGGCATGATGTGCCGGCGGCCGAACGCGCCGGGAATATTGACGCGCAACAGGCCGCGCACGGCGGCGTTGAGCGACATCGTCGCCGAACGGGCCTCCTCGACATCGGCGAGAACCGCCATGGCGTGATCGTAGAAGGTCGTTCCCGCCTCGGTCAGATGGAGCCGCCGCGTCGAGCGGTTCAGCAGGGCGACACCGAGGTCGGCCTCGAGCGCGCCGACATAGCGCGACACCGTCGAAACCTTGACGCCTTCCTCGATCGCCGCCTTCGAGAAGCTGCCGAGATCGACGGCCCGCACGAAGGCCCGCATCGCCGCGAGATAATCCATCGGCCCATCCTGCCCTTTTCCGCAAAGATCATTTGGCCGCAGGGGCGTTTCGCCGGCAAGACCGCAATGCCATCCTCGCGGCGATTTCAGGGGGACGGCGCCCCCCGCCTCCCCTGCCGCATCGAGAAAGACCATGATCCTGGCCATCTTCATCCTGATCGGCTGCGACTTCGCCGGCGACTGGCTGCGCGCCATCCTGCATCTGCCGATACCCGGCGCCGTGCTCGGCATGCTGCTGCTCGCCGCAGGCCTGGCCCTGCGCGGCGGCGAGGCGGATGCGAGCCGATCCCCTTCGCCGCTCGACCGGACGGCCGATGCCCTGCTGGCGAATATGGGCCTGCTGTTCGTGCCGGCCGGCACCGGCATCCTCGCCCAGGCCGACCTGCTGCGCGGGGAATGGCGGCCGGTGGCGATCGCCGTCATCGGCTCGACCCTCGTCGGCCTGGCGGTGACCGCCCTGGTCATGCACAGGTTCGGCCGGGTGCAGGCGGAAAGCCTGCCGCCTGCGCTGACGCCGGAAGGAGCCGCGTCGTGATCCATTCCGCCGCCCCGTCCTCTACCGACATCTCCTCGGCCTCCCCTGTCGCCTCGCCCTTGTTCTGGCTCGCCGTGACGCTCGCCGCCTATCTCGGCGCGCAGCGTCTCCAGCGCCTGTGCAGGGGTTCCCCTCTCGCCAATCCCGTGCTGGTCGCCATCCTGATCGTGGCGGCCGTCCTGCTCGGCACCGGCACGCCCTATGCGACCTATTTCGATCAGACCCGGCCGATCACCTTCCTGCTCGGGCCGGCGACCGTCGCCCTCGCCGTCCCTCTCGCCCGCAACCTGCATCATGTCCGCTCCAGCCTTCGCGGCATCGTCCTGGCCGTCGCGGCGGGGTCGGTGGCCTCGCTCGCCACCGGCATCGTCCTCGTCCAGCTCTTCGGGGGTTCGCGCGCCGTCGCCCTGTCGATGGCGCCGAAGGCGGCGACGACACCGATCGCCATGGCGGTCTCGCAGGAGATCGGCGGCATTCCGGCGCTCACCGCCGCGCTCGCCATCGTCGGCGGCATCGTCGCCGCCATCGTCGGGCAGCGCCTTCTGGGCTGCCTGCGGATTTCGGACTGGCGGGTCCACGGCCTGGCGGCGGGCGTCGCCGGGAGCGGCGTCGCAGCCGCCCATGTGGCGGGCATGGACGGCCTGGCTGCCGCCTTCGCCGCCCTCGGGATCGCTCTCAACGGCGTGATCACCACGCTCGTCGCCCCTCTCGTGCCGCTGCTCTGGCCGTAGCCCCCCAGCCGCGGCGCTTGTGCGGCGACGCTCGAAATGCGATCTGCGGACGATCGGCCGTCCGGCCGCGACCGGCGGCGCCCACGACCGTTCTCCAGGAAGACGACGCCATGCGAAACTCTGCCGATGCCCGCCGGAACGTCGTCGCGGTGGCGCTGGGCAATGCGGTGGAGTTCTTCGATTTCGGTTCCTACGCCACCTTCGCGGTGATGATCGGGCACACGTTCTTCCCGTCGAAAAGCGCCTTCATCAGCCTGCTCCTGTCGGTCTCGGTGTTCGGCCTCGGCTTCGTCGTGCGCCCGCTGGGCGCATTGCTGATCGGCGCCTATGCGGACAGGGCCGGGCGCAAGCCGGCGATGATGCTGACGATCGTCATGATGGCGGCGGGCACCGGGGCCATCGCCGTCCTGCCGGGCTACGGCACGATCGGCATCGCGGCGCCCATCCTGCTCGTCGCGATGCGTCTGGTCCAGGGCCTCGCCTGGGGCGGCGAAGCAGGGCCGGCGACCACCTATATCCTCGAATCCGCGCCGGCCGACCGGCGAGGCGCCTATGCCTGCTGGCAGGTCGCGACGCAGGGCTTCGCGGCGGTGGCGGCCGGGCTGACCGGCTATGGCCTGACGCAAGTGCTGTCCGAACCGGACCTGGACGCCTGGGGTTGGCGCATCCCCTTCCTGTTCGGCCTGCTCGTGCTGCCGATCGGCATCCATATCCGCCGCCGCCTGGCGGACACCATCGACAGCACGGATGTCCCCACCTCCACGACGGCGATCCTGGCGGAACTCGAATCCCGGCATCGCCGCCCGATGATCATGGGCCTGCTGATCCTGCTGGGCAGCACGATCACGCAATATTTCCTCAACTACATGACCACTTTCGCCCTGACAGACCTGCACATGCCCGGCTCGACCGCCATGCTGGCGACGCTGGTGACCGGCGCCGCGCTCGCGGTGTTCTCGATCTGGGGCGGCCATCTGTGCGACCGCTTCGGCCGCCGTCCCGTGCTGATCTGGCCTCGCGTGCTGCTGCTCGTCCTGATCTTCCCAGCGCTGCAGTTGATCGTGTCGCAGCCGACGCCGGCCATCTTCCTCGTCACCGTCGGCGTCCTCTCCGCCCTGCATGGCATCAGCGGCGCGGCCCTGATCGTGCTGATCGTGGAGAGTTTTCCGGCGCGCGTGCGATCGACCGGCTTTTCCATCGTCTACGCTGTCGCCGTGTCGCTGTTCGGCGGGACGGCGCAGGTGATCATCACCTGGCTCATCGGCACCACCGGAAACCCGATGTCGCCCGTCGGCTACCTGCTGATCGCCAATGCGATCTGCATCGGCGCGGGTTTCCTGGCGAGGGAGACGCTGCCCGCGCGCGGGACCGGGAACGTCGTCCCGCTCCGAAGGGCGTGACGTCGGAAAGAGCCCGGGGGTCGGTCACCGATCGACCTCTTTCCTTCTGCGAACGCGACGCCGCATGTCGATCGGTGATCGACACTCCAAGCGCGGTTTGGCACCCTCCTGCGCAAAATCCAGGCATCGACCCTTGCTCCACGCCGCCCGTTCTGCTGGATAGGCGCGCGCACCTCTTTCGATCCGAACCGGCAGGCCCTCGATGACAAAAGCAAATACGAGCCCGACAGGTGCGACCGTCCCGCTTCCCGGCACGGGTCCAAGAGCATCCGTCGTCGAGGCCGGCGCCATCTCGGCGCGGCTCGACAGGCTGCCGCAGACCGCCACGGTGTGGAAGCTGATCATGCTGCTGAGCCTCGGCTTCTTCTTCGAGCTCTACGACCTGCTCTATACCGGCAACATCGCGCCGGGCCTGGTCAGGGCCGGCATTCTCACGCCGACGACGCCGGGCCTGTTCGGCAACAACGGCGTGGCGAGCTTCGTCGCCGCCCTGTTCGCCGGCCTGTTCATCGGCACCATCGCCTGCGGCTTCCTCGCCGACCGCTTCGGGCGGCGCGCCGTCTTCACCGGCTCGCTACTGTGGTACACGGCGGCGAATGTGGTGATGGCCTTCCAGAACACCGCGTTCGACCTCAATCTCTGGCGCTTCGTCTCCGGCCTCGGCCTCGGCGTCGAGATGATCGTCATCGGCACCTATCTGTCGGAACTGGTGCCGCGGGAGGTCCGCGGCCGCGCCTTCGCCTGCTGCCAGGCCGTCGGCTTCACGGCGGTGCCGGTCGCCGCCTTCCTGTCCTATTGGCTGGTGCCCCATGCGCCCTTCGGGCTCGACGGGTGGCGCTGGGTGGTGCTGGCCGGCGCGAGCAGCGCCATCGTCATCTGGTGGCTGCGCCTCGGCCTGCCGGAAAGCCCGCGCTGGCTGGCGCAGCAGGGCAGGGTCGACGAAGCCGACCGCATCATGACCGACCTCGAAAGACGGGTGGAGGCGGAGTATGGCCGGCCGCTGCCGCCGATCGGGGCGCCCGAGCCGGCGGCGCCGCACAGCCGCATGCGCGACATGTGGGTGCCGCCCTACCGCAGCCGCACCCTCATGATGATCCTCTTCAACGTCTGCCAGACCGTGAGCTTCTATGGCTTCCTCAACTGGGTGCCGACGCTGCTGATCAAGCAGGGCATCACCGTCACCAGCAGCCTCTATTATACCGCCATCATCGCCCTGGCCGCGCCGCTGGGGCCGCTGCTCGGCCTCGTGATCGCCGATCGTTTCGAGCGCAAGAGCGTGCTCGTCGTCGTCGCCCTGGCGATCGTCGTCTGCGGCCTCGCCTTCAGCCAGGTGACGGCGCCGGCCGCCGTCATCCTGCTCGGTGCCTGCCTGACGATGGAGAACAACATCATGTCCTACACCTTCCACGCCTATCAGCAGGAGCTGTTCCCGACCGGCATCCGGGCGCGCGCCGCCGGCTTCGTCTATTCGTGGAGCCGGTTCTCGGCGATCTTCACCGGCTTCATCATCGCCTTCGTGCTGCAATATTCCGGCGTGACCGGGGTGTTCGTCTTCATCGCGGCGGCGATGATCGTGGTCTCCCTCGCCATCGGGCTGATGGGGCCCCGCACGCGCGGCCTCGCGCTCGAGAAGATCTCGAACTGAGCTGCGGTGTGCCGGCCTTCGGGCCGGCATGGAAACGTGGCGTCTGAAGCATGGGAGAGGCGGACAGTGTCTGCGGTCCGTCAATGCACCTCGAATTCCACCCGGCGGTCGAAGGCATAGAGTTCGTCGCGGCTGTATTTCGAGCGGTCGTCGGCGGCGAAGGGCTCATGGTCGCCATGCCCCTCGATATCGATGGCGATGGCCAGCCCGCGCCGCTGCAGGGCCATAGCCACCGTCGTCGCCCGCGCCTTCGACAGGGCCATGTTGTGCGGCGCCGAGCCGCGTTCGTCGGTGTGGCCGACGAGGACGAGCTGCCCGATCGACTGGGTCTTGAGGTAGTTGTAGAGGTCGTCCACCGCCTTCTCCCCGTCCGGGGTCAATGTCGCCTGGTCGGTGTCGAAGCGGATCGGCACGGGCACGGAGACGGCGGTGAAGTTGCGGAAGGTCGGCACCATCACGCCCTCCGGCTCGCCGCGGAAGCCGCGCGAGGCGATATAGGTCGGCGCGAGCGACTTGGCCTGGTAGGCGCGCTTGGCGAGATATTCCTCGGTCTGGCGCGAGGGCGCCTTCGGCACCCGCTTCGCGTCGCGGATGTCGTTGATCGCCGCCTCATAGGCCTCCACCGCGGCCGGATAGTTCTTCGCCTCGTAGTCGAGGTCGCCCAGCGCCATGGCGACCTGCCAGGGCCGGGCGATCTTGGCGGCGCCGACGACATAGTCCGGACCGTAGCTGCCGTCGGGCTGCTCGCCCGCCAGCATATAGGCGAGCGCCATGTTGCGACGCGCGACGTCGACATAGGCGCTGTCGCAGGAGGTATCCCGGGCGATGGCGTCGGCGAGGGCCGGCAGGGTGGAGGGATTGCCGGAGGCGATGGCGGCCTTCACCGACGCATCGAGGCTCGCGCAGTCGGCGAGGGCCGGCAGCGCCGCCGCGAGGCAGAAGCCGGCAGCCGCCAGCGGCATGAGAAAGGCGCGCATCATCGTCCTGCCCTCACTGAACCGGGATGACGATCGCGGTGGAGGCGACCGAGCGGCGGGCCGCATCCGGGGCGCCGGAGGCGACCTTGCCGCCGGCGGCGCCCGCGATCTTGGCGAACTGCGCATCCTTGCGTCCGTCCGCATCGAGGGACGAGGCCTCGTCACGCGCCTCGTTCGATTCGACGATGATCTGCCGCGTCAGGCCCCGGTCGAAATTCGGGATCTCGGCGAAGCTGCGGTGCTGCGGATCGATCTCGGTGCCGGCGATCTCGCGCGTCGCATTGTTGACGCGGCAGACCGCCACCACCTTCTCCTGCCCGATGTCGGCCAGACGGAACTTGAACTTCGAGCCAGGCCCGCCGAGCACCACCGCCTGCCCCGCCTTCACGGCATTATCGGCCTGGAACTTGTTGGGGAAGATCACCGTGCCCGTGCCGCTCTTGTCGACATTGACGACGAAGAGGTTGCAGTCGCGCGTCGAGACGACCTGGAGCACCGCGGCGTCGTTCTGCCGGTAGACGCTCTTGTCGGCCGTGAGCTGCAGGTCGAAGGATCCGCCCGAGCTCGGCTTGAAGATGGGCTCGGCCACCTTCTGGGCGCCCTCCAGGCTGGAGACGTCGATCACCCGATCCTCGGTGGCGCCCTCGACGAATTTGATGAACAGCGCCTCGAACTGGTCGCGCGGCACGATGCCCTGGTCGAGGCGGCGCATCAGGGCGATGGCTTCCGGGCCGGCCTCGATGAAATGCTCCTTGAAGGCGTCGGGCTGGAAGCCGTATTCGGCGGCGGCGCGGCGCAGCGAGAGGTCGTCCTCATAGCGCTTGAACAGCGCGTTGGTCATCTCGACGCCGGCGAGCTTGAGGGTGGGATCAAGACCGGCCCGCTTCATGGCGGCGTTGAAGCGATCGAAGTCCTCGCCGATGAGGGCGTCCATCCTGTCGTTCTCGGGATAGAGCGCGGCGACGGTCTCGCGATCGTCCTTGGAGAAGGAATGGTCGGCGAGCACGGCCTTGCGCACCTCGTCCTTGGCCTTGCGCAGGCCCTGGTCGTGGCATCCCATGCAGGAAATGCCGTTGGTCACCGCGAGATCGCGCCGCGAGGGATCGCGCACGATCTGCGTCGGCCCCTTGTCGAGGCGGGTGCCGTCCGATTTGTTGAGGTAATAGGCCTGGAAGCCGTTCGGCAGCGAGAAGATGGTTTCGCCGCCGGCATGCCGGAAACCGTTGTCGCCGCCGGGGCCGAGCGGATGCAGGAACAGGCTCTGGAAGCCCTTGGATTCGGAAAAGTCGTAGGACGTCCAGAAATAGCCGGTGGCGATCGGATGGCGCTCGATCAGCCGATTGTTCTGCGACACGCCCGACTTCTGGAAGCCGGCGCGCTGGGCGACGAATTTCGCGATATCGGAGGCGATGTCGACGCCGAGCTTGTCGGCCAGGCCGGGATAGTCGGCCGGAAGCTGCAGCAGCGTGTCGTAGAGCGGCGGCTGCGAGGCGGTGAAGCCGAACCAGTCGGCACGGACATAGGGCAGGACGGTACCGGTCTGCTGCGCGACGAAATCAAACGCCTTGACGTCGGGCTTGGTCGCGTAGGGATAGGCGGCCAGCACGGTGTTCCAGTCGCCCTCGCTCCAGCCGAGATCGTCGAGATTGACGGCGACGATCGTCTCCTCGGGATCGATGGTGGTGAGCCTGATCACGTCCGAGCGGCGGTCGAAGCCGTTGAGCAGCTTGACGAGCCCCTGGCGATAGACCTTCATCGCCTCGTCGGTGGCGCAGGCGTTGTAGAGGTTGGTCAACGTGAAATAGCGCATGCCGCGCACGCGGTGGTCGGGCTGCTTCTGCAGGTCGGCCGCGATGTCGCCGACGATGTCCCCGGCGGTGACGAATTTGCGGCCCGAGCAGGCGGCCGCCTCCTGGTCGCCCGTCGACTTGATCCAGGTCCGGAGCGCGTCGATGTCGGCGGCGGTCACTTCCGGCTTGGTCGTGTCGAACTCGTAGTTCACGTCGTAGGGCATCTCCTTGTTGATGATCTGCTGGAACAGCTTCGAGCCCTCGGGATTGCCGGCCTGGATCAGGTGAGGATCGGCGGCGATCTCGTCCAGCTTCATGATGTTGCCGAAATTCTTGGCCGGCTTCTCGCGCGCCGTCAGCATGCCGGCCTGGTGGCAGCGCGAGCAATGCTTTTCGAGGACGTCGAAGGCGGCCTTGGCGATCGGATCCCCCGGCACCTTCACGTCGGCCGGGACGGCGACGGCGGCCGGTGCCGCGGCTTGCACGGGCTCCGGCGTCGCCGCTGCGGGCGCGGCGGGAGCCTGCGCGGCAGGGGCGGCCGGTGCGGGATCGGCGGCAGCCGGCACGGAAGCCGCCGGCTTGGCGCCGTCGGCGACCGCCGCGGCGGCCAGCGGGCCGGAACCCGTCAACAGGCTCGCCGCGACCATCAGGCCCGCGATGCGCATCGAATTGCGGTGGATCATGACGGTCTCCCTGGAGCGTCTGGCGATAGGACGGTAGCGGCGGGAATTGAAAAACACGTCGAAACAAGGGGGTAGAGCAAAAGGGCCGTTTGCGCAGGCGCGCAGGCCGCCCTAGGGCGTTTTGTGTTTTGACGGGATCGGCAAAACGCAAAGACGCGTCGAAAAACAAAGAGCTAGAGCAAAGCGCCGCTTCTGCCTGAACGCGCTTTGCTCTAGGGGACGATCTCGTAGCGCAGCGTGGCGACCGACCGCCCGACCGCCTTGGCGTTGGCCTCGACGCCATCGGCATGGGCGGGCGCGGCAAGGCTCTGGGCGAGTTCGGGCAGCACGGTCGAGTTCACTTCGTCCTGCGGAATCACGTCGATCCGCCGCGTGACGAAGCCTTGCGGCAGTTTCAGAGGATCGATCGCAACCAGCGCCAGCACTGTACCTTTCGTCACAGAGGTCGCATCGAAGCGGATGCCGTAGCTGGAATCGGGCACCGTGATCGGGCGCCCGGCCAGGATGCGCCCGTCCTTGCCGTGGGCGGCCGCGATGGCGTTCGGGAAGAGCTGCACCACCTCGCCGTCGTCGGAGACCGAGAGCAGCACGAGGAAGCCGTCCTGCGACGACGTCACCCGGAAATGCATGTCCCGCGTGCCGAGCCGGACCGGCGAGGCGGGCAATTGCTCGAGGCGGATGTCGTCGGCGAGCCTGGCGCCGAGGATGTCGAGGATCTTCTCGGCGCTCGGCCGCCCCTGGTTGAGCGGACCGGCGGCGCCGGTGGCGGAAGCGGCGACGTCGAGGGCGGCGCCGGCGCCCGACAGGATCGGCGTCAGCCCCATCGGGCAGCGGTCGGCATGGCCGGCGCAATAGGCGGAGGATCGCCCGCGGACATAATCGAGCAGTTCCTGGTTGGAGATCACGCCGTTGCGATTGGCGTCGGCCAGGCCCTTTTCGATGCCGTCGGCGAAGGCCGTGGTGAACACGCCGCGATAGCCGGGCGCGGCATCCTCGTCGATCAGGGCGACCTGGGACGGCGAGACCGCCTCCCATTTGACGAGGTCGAGCCCGGGCGGCAGCCCATGCCCGCCTTCCTGCCCGAGCTGGGGCTCGACCACGATCGAGCGGGTCCGCGCCTCGAGCTGCGGCGAACGGGCCGCCGGATTGCCGCCGGCCGCCTCGACCACGATCGACCGGGTGACCGCGCCCGAATGGCTGGAATCGATGACTTCCGTGACGTGGCGGCCCTGCAGCCGGCCAAGCAGCGCGTCGATCCGGCTCTCGCCGAGGCTGTTGCCGACGGTGACGGCACCGTCCCTGCGCTCGATCGTGGCATCGACGGGCAGGATGGTATCCTCGCGGTTCGGACCGTCCCCGATGAAATGGCCTTCGCCGGCGAAATAGAAGAACACCCGCTCGCCCGGCCCGGCCTGCGACAGCCAGCCCTGTAGCCCGTCGACAATGGCGGCGCGGCTCGCCTGACCGTCGAGCAGCAGCCGGACGTCATCCGGCCCGTAGCCCAGCGCCCCGGTCAGCAATCCCCGCATGCGGAGGGCATCGGCGCGGGCGGCGCCCTTGAAATCGGGTGAAAGCGAGCCTTCCCGGTAGCTGTCCACGCCGATGACGAGGGCGCGATCGGCCCAGGCTGCCGAAAGCGGGATGAAGCCCGCCACAACGGCGAGGCAGGCCGATCCGAAGCGGGTGAGAAGCGCTCTCAGGCGCGGTTTGGGCACCGTGGCACCGACGAACGATGGGGATCCGTGACGCGGGGTGGCATCCCTCCCCCTGGATCCCTTTCCGTCGCCGCCGCGCGGCTCGCCGGGAATGGCGGGCGTTCGGATGATGGAGGTTCTCAAACGGACTGTCATGGCCCACCGCTCGTGAAGATGTCGGCGATGCCGACCGTGACGGTCTTGCCGCTCAGCGCGTTCTTCAGCGTGTCCGGCAGGACGGTCGCCGCATCCGGCCTGCTCAGGCCCTGGAGCGCCGTCTGCAACTCGTCGAGGGGCTGGTCAGAAAGCAGGGCCACCAGATGCTCGGCGCCGAACGGGGGATCGCGGACCTGCAGCGGCAGGGAGAAGGCCCTGCCCTTCCAATCCTCGTCATGTTCGGCGGGCGATGCCGGGTAGAGGAACTCGACCTTGCCGTCGGGCGGCAGGTTGAACAGCGTCATGAAGCGATGGCTCGACGCGCCGAGGCCGACGGTCAGCCTCTCGCCGCGCAGGAAGGTGCGCGAGCCGCCCGCGACCTCGAAAGGCTGGATCGCGCCTCCGGCATAGGCCTGCAGGAAGGCGATGGCGCGCCATTTGGCGACCACGCCCGCCAGGCCCGACGGCGCCACATCCTCGGCGACGATGCCGGCGACCCGCTTCTCCACGGTCTGCTTCGCCACGTCGTAGACGAGGTCGGCCCCGGCCTCGTCGGCGACGATCTCCGCCCCGGCCACCGCCGAAGGCCCGTCGCCGTTGCGAAAAGCGAGGCGAAGCGGCGCGTCGGCCACGGCCTGCTCGGCGACGGCGAGCAGATCCTGGGCGGAAGGCGTGTCTGCCGTCGCCGTCTTCGCGCCGAAGACGGGAATGTCCCGGCTCACGGTCGGGAAGGATTGCGAGACCTGCTGGCTCTGCGTCGACTGCAGGACGGAGGCCCGGACGAAGGAGACGAGCTCCTTCTCGGTGGTCACGCCGTCATGGTTGGCGTCGGCCTGGCCTTCGAGCGCCCGGGCGAAGGCGAAGGAGAGCGCGCCGCGCTGCCGGCCGCCGATCGTCACCTCCGGCACCAGCTTGTCGTCGGCGACGCCGGCAAGGAAGGTGAAACGGTCGTTCGGGTCGACCTTCACCGACACGTTCGGGGCGGGAGGAGCGAATTGCAGCAGTTCCGCCCTGTCGATCTGCGGCTTGGGCGCGACGCGGTAGGTCAGCCCCATCGAGACCGAGCGATACATGGTGCCGGAGTGGCAGGCGTCGGTGACGACGACGGCATAGACCTTCTTGTCTTCGGCCTCCTTCAGCCAGACCGCCATTTCCTTGTCGACGATGCGGTCGGCGAGCCCCGGTCCCTTCAGGGCGAAGTTCACCAGCGGCAGGTTGTCGTCGAGCCCGTCCGGCTCGTCCGGATCGTCGGCGGCGGCCGGCTCCTGCGAGCCGTGGCCGGCATAGGTGAAGTAGATGGTATCGCCCGCCTTCGCCTGGCCGAGAAGGCTCTCCCAGGCCGCCACCACGGCCGGCTTGGTCGCTTGGCCGTCGGTGAGGAGGACGAGTTGCCGGACGCCCGACATGCGGAGGGCCTGCGCGATGTCCTCGGCATCGTTCACGGCGCCGTGCAGCGCCGGGATCGGTGCCGTATAGGCGTCGATGCCGACCACGAGGGCGTAGCTCTCGGCCGCCAGCGCAGGCGCCGGGGCCAGCGCAGCCGACGCCAGTCCCGCCATCGGCAGGACGGCCCGCAGCACGGTCGAGACAGCCGATGATCCCACCTTCTCCTCCTCCATCTGCCCGCAGCCAGCCGGTTTCGGACCAGGAGCGGCACGGCTGGCGGGGCGTGCGCTCAGGATTTCTTCGGCGGCGCCTTGCCGGGAACCGGCGGCAGCGTCACCAGATAGGCGGCCATTGCCTTGCGATCGGCATCGCCGAGGCGGCTGGTGTTCTGGATCACCTCGGCCATGCTGCCCCCGGCCGAATCGAAGTCCGGCGTCAGGCCGCTCTTGAGGAAGTCGGCAATCGCGTCCTGCGACCAGCTTGCGATGCCGTCGGCGTGGCGGGTGATGTTGGGCACCCAACCCTTGCCGTCGGGATTCGGGGCCCCGGAGAAGCGCCTGTCCGCTTCAATAGCGCCGAGGGCGTTGCGAGGGCTGTGACATTCGGAACAGTGCCCGGGCCCCTCCACCAGATAGGCGCCGCGATTCCATTCGGCGCTGCGGCTCGGATCGGGCACGAACGGCTTGTCATCGAAGAACAGGAACTTCCAGCCCCCGAGCAGGCGGCGGATATCGAAGGGAAACCCGATCTCATGCGGCTTGGAGGGCGTATCGACGGCGGGCAGCGTCTTGATGTAAGCGAAGAGATCGCGCACGTCCTCGATCTTGAGACGGGCATAGGATGTGTAGGGTAGCGCCGGGTAGAGGTGCTCGCCCTGCCGGCCGACGCCGCGCTGCAGCGCATTGACGAAGTCGAGCTCGCTCCAGCCGCCGATGCCGTTGACGGGGTCGGGCGAGATGTTGGGCGCGTGGAAGGTGCCGAAGGGCGAGCCGAGGGCGAGGCCGCCGCCCAGCTTGAGCCTGTCGTCCTGGCCCGGCGACTGGTGGCAGGCCGCGCAGCCGCCGATATTGAACATCGTCTCGCCATTGGCGAGGTCGGGCTTGTAGTCGGCTGCCAGGGCCGATGCAGGCAGGGTGGAGGGCGCGGTGACGAACCAGAACACCCCGAAACCGACCGCAGCAAGCACGACGAGCCCGCCGATGATTTTTCTGATGCGCATCCCGGAAAGCCCCCTTCCACCCGGCTCGTGCCCGGTGCCTCAGATCCTGAACACAGGTTGCAGCCCTTTTATTCGAAGGGCCTCCCCCGGGAACGCGGGCAGCCCCCTGCCATCGATGCCGGAACGGAGGGAAGGCTGCGATCTTGTCCTGCCCGGGCTTGTCCCGGCGATGACAAAGTTCAAACCGTCGCCTCGAAAACGATCTTCTCTCACCATCCCGGGGCGTCTCCGCCCGCTCCTGGCAACATCCCGACGCAGGATGAGAGGACGCGGACGGGATGCCGCGTCCCCGAAAACCTCAGCCCTTCTTGACGCGATAGACGCCATGGCAGGCGTTGCAATTGGACGCGATCACGCCGAAGGCCTTGGCGAAGCTGGCCTGGTCGGTCGCGGCCATCGCCGCCGTCGCGTCGGCGCCGAGCTTGTCGGCATGGGCCTTGAAACCGGCCATGTCTTCCCAGATCTTCGGCGAGGCCGTGGTCGGATCGGTGCCGCCGGTCTTCGAATCCTCGGGGAAGAGCGTCGGCAGCTTCGCCGCGCCGTCGACATAGACCTGCAGGAGAGCCTTGACCTTGGCCGCATCGAAGGGCGTCGTCCCCTTGGCGTAGCCCGCCGCTTCCTTGGTGGCGCCGGCAATGCCCTTCATCAGCGCCTGCCGGTCCTCGATCGGTCCGGCAAAGGCGACGCTGACGCCGAAGGAAACCAGCGCGGCAGCGATGGCGAAACGTTTCATGAGAATATCTCCGTGATCCCTACAGAACGACGCGGCGCCGAATAGCATCGTGTTTTCGGACCGATCGCAAGTGGGTAGCCTTGAATTATTCCAATGAAATCCCCGATTTTGAACTTGACCTTCCCGGCTTTCACGACAGCTTCACGGTATCGCCGCGGAGGTAAGAAAAGGTTCACGGTCTGTGCCGTAGGGTGACCGCCAGACGATAGTTCGCGGCGTTCGAGTGTCTTCATGGATTTTCCCCAGCTTTCGCGTTTGTTCCGGGGGCCGGCATTCGGGCAGCCGCCATCCGTCCGTGCGGAAGAAGGGCGCGGGCGCCTCGCCGTCTTCCTGGGCCTGCTGGCCGCCTTGGCGATCGGATCGCCAGCATGGGCGGACGACCAGCCGAACTATTCGCCCCGGACCTACGATCTGACGCTGAGGGCGATCTCCGATTACGAGGAGATCGCCGGCAATGGCGGCTGGGTGTCGCTTCCGCCCAGCGCCCAGGGCCTCAGGCTGGGCGCCCGAGGCAAGGTGGTGCTCGCGCTCCGCAAGCGGCTCGCGATCACCAGCGACCTCGACCCCGCCTTGCCCGCCAGCGACCAGTTCGATGATGCCGCCCGGCAGGCGCTCGAACATTTCCAGGCCCGGCACGGGCTCAGCCTCACCGGTTCGGTCGGCCGGCTCACGCTGGCGGCGCTCAATGTCCCGGTCGAGGAAAGGCTGCACCAGCTCGACGCCTCGGCGACGCGGCTCGCCGCGCTGAAGTTCAAGTTCGGCGAGCGCTACATCGTCTCCAACATTCCCGCCGCCAGCCTTGAGGCGGTGGAGAACGGCGTCGTCAGCCGCACCTACACGACAGTGGTCGGCAGCCCCGACCGCGCCTCCCCGACACTGCAGACCAGGGTCACCGCCGTCAACATCCTGCCCTATTGGAACGTGCCGCAATCGATCATGAAGGCGGACATCATGCCGAAGATGGTGAGGGATCCGAACTACCTCGCCGAGAACCATATGCGCGTCTATCGCGGCGGCCGGGAGATCGATCCCGCCACCATCGACTGGACGGGGGCGAAGGGCACCGACTTCCTCGTCAAGCAGGATCCGGGCGTCTATAATTCGCTCGGCTTCGTGCGCATCGACATGCCCAATCCCGACGCCGTCTACATGCACGACTCGCCGCATCGCGACCTGTTCCGCTACGATGTCCGCTTCCAGTCCTCCGGCTGCACGCGCGTCGCCGGGGCGCAGGATCTCGCGGCCTGGGTGCTCGAAGGCACCGAATGGACCGGCCAGGCGATCCAGGACCAGATCGATTCCGGCCAGCCCAAGACCATCAAGGTGCCGAAGCCCGTGCCGGTGGCCTGGGTGTATCTGACCGGATGGGGCAGCCCCGACGGCAGCGTGCAGTTCCGCCCGGACGTCTACAGCATCGATTCGCCGACGGTGCAGGGGCCCGCCACCAGCGGAATGGCGACGGCCGACGTGAGCGACCGCACCGCCTCCGTCCCCGTCACGGCCGTGCGGGCATCCGCCGCGATCGCCGCCACGCCCAATTGAGGCGGCTTTCCATCGCATCGCTCTTTCCTCCCGCCGTCGGCACTTGCCGGATGGGCCAAACTCCTGTTTGGTCCGCGGCATGTCATCCGCGCATCCGCCCCCTTCCGCCACGCAGACCCTGCCGCAGCTGCTGATCACCCCCGGCTTCGCCGACTACCGGCTGGTCGACTGCGGCGAGGGCCGCAAGCTCGAACGCTTCGGCCGCCTGCTGGTCGACCGACCCGAGCCGCAGGCGATGGGCTCGCGCCGCCAGCCCGCCGCCTGGGACAAGGCCGACGCCGTGTTCCTCGGCATGAACGCCGAGGACGAAGGCTCGGACGGGCGCTGGAAGTTCGCCGGCCGCCCGGTCGAGACGTTTCCAGTGTCCTATCGCGGCGTCTCCTTCCATGGCCGCTTCACGCCCTTCCGGCATCTCGGCTTCTTCCCCGAGCAGGCGCCGCACTGGGACTTCATGATCGAGCGGCTGCAGGCGCTCGGCCGTCCGGCGCGGGTGCTGAACCTGTTCGGCTATACGGGCGTCGCCTCTCTCCTCGCCGCCCGTCACGGCGCGCAGGTCACGCATGTCGACGCCTCCAAGAAATCGATCGGCTACGCCCGCGAGAACCAGGCGCTGGCCGGCCTCGCCGATGCGCCGATCCGCTGGATCGTCGACGACGCCATGAAGTTCACGGCCCGGGAGCAGCGGCGCAATTCGCGCTATGACGCCATCCTGCTCGACCCGCCCAAATATGGCCGCGGCCCCAATGGCGAGGTGTGGGACCTCTTCCGGGACCTGCCGGCCATGCTCGACCTCTGCCGCGGCGTGCTGACGGACAAGCCCGCCTTCGTCATCGTCACCGCCTATGCGATCCGGGCCTCCTTCGTGGCGGTGCACGAACTGACCCGCGAAATCCTCGGAGGCCTCGGCGGCGAGATCGCCTCCGGCGAGCTCGTGGTCTCGGAGGAAGGCTCGGGGCGGCTGCTGTCGACCTCGCTCTATTCGCGATGGAGCACCGCATGAAGCGCCGCTTCGAGCGCCCGCGCCCGCCGGTGCCCGCCCAGCCCGTCTCGCGGGTGGTCACCAGCCTGACCAACCCGCTCGTCAAGGACATCCGGGCGCTGGAGATGCGCAAGGTCCGCCAGGAGGCGGGCTTGTTCGTCGCCGAGGGCCTCAAGCTCGTCGCCGACGCCATCGAGGCCGGCTGGCCGATCCGCATCCTCGTCCACCGCACGGGCGAGGACAAGCCGATGCTGGCGCGCGCCGTCCGTGCGACCCGGCAGGCCGGCGGCGAAGTGCTCGAGGTCACCGGCGAGATCCTCGAAAAACTGTCGCGGCGCGACAATCCGCAGACGGTGATCGGTGTGTTCGGACAGAGGCTCGAACGCCTCGCCGAGGTCGAGATCGGCCGGGACGAGATCTGGATCGGACTCGACCGAGTGCGCGACCCCGGCAATCTCGGCACCATCGTCCGCACGGCCGACGCGGTCGGCGCCACCGGCATCATGCTGATCGGCGACACCACCGATCCCTTCGGCATCGAGGCGGTGCGCGCCACCATGGGCTCGATCTTCAACGTCAGGCTGGCGGCCGGCAGCGCGCAGGACTTCCTCGCCTGGCGCCGGCGCTTCGGCGGCCTCGTCGTCGGCACCCATCTTGCGGGCACGCATGACTACCGCGAGGTCGACTATGCCGGCCCCTGCCTGCTCCTGATGGGCAATGAGCAGCAGGGCCTGCCCGACGATCTCGCGGCGGCCTGCAGCCGGCTGGTCAAGATCCCGATGCGCGGCAAGGCGGATTCGCTCAACCTCGCCGTCGCCACGGCGGTGATGCTGTTCGAGATCGCGCGGCCGCGGCTCGCACTGGACTGAACGGCGGCCGCGGATGCCGGGCGCCCCGAACGGAGACAGGATGGCCCGGTTCGCCTCGATCATCGGCCGGAGCGTGCTGGCGCTGCTGCTGGTCGCCGCCTCCGCCTGGGGATTGCTGGCCCTCGGCTACCGGCTCGACACGGGCGCGCCGCTGCGCGGCATCGCGCAGGCGCTGTGGCTGTCGGCCTTTGCCCTCGCGCTGTGGGCGCTGGTCCGCCGGCGGCCTTTGCTCCTGCTGCCCTATGTCGCCGCCGGCATCGCGCTCATCGCCTGGTGGTCGGCGCTCGAACCCCGCAACGACCGGGACTGGGCGCCGGATGTCGCGCGCACCCTGACGGCACGGATCG
The DNA here is from genome assembly GCF_030814655.1 of Labrys monachus. Taxonomy (NCBI): domain Bacteria; kingdom Pseudomonadati; phylum Pseudomonadota; class Alphaproteobacteria; order Hyphomicrobiales; family Xanthobacteraceae; genus Labrys; species Labrys monachus. The sequence goes on along the minus strand of NZ_JAUSVK010000001.1, from coordinate 2,346,258 downwards.
ACGGGCATGTGGCGCATCTCGCCGATGTCCGGAATTTCGACTGGCGCTCGGACAGCGACGCCACCGAGCGCTGGGAAGACCGGACCTATGATCTCGACACCATCGAGGCCGTCGATCTGATCAATTCCTACTGGGCGGGCCCCGCCATCGCCCACACGCTGGTGAGCTTCGGCTTCGCCGACGGCAGCCATATCGCGTTTTCGGTCGAGGTGCGGCGCAAACGCGGCGAGGTCTATTCGGAGCTGTCCGGCTTCTTCAAGGTGAACGAACTCGTCGTCATCGGCGCCGACGAACGTGACATCGTCCGCGTCCGCTCCAATGTGCGCGGCGAGGATGTGCAGCTCTTCCACGTCAAGGTCACGCCGCAGCAGGCGCGCGAGATGTTCCTGGAAGTGCTCGCCGAAGCCAACGACCTCGCCGCGACGCCGCGCTTCTACAACACGCTGACGGCCAACTGCACGACGGTGCTGTTCCGGCTCGCCCGCCGGCTCGCCCCGTCGCTGCCGCTCGACTGGCGCATCGTGCTGACCGGCTATCTGCCGGACTATGCCTATGACCACGGCCTGCTCGACCGCGACGTCTCCCTCGCCGAGCTGCGCGAGCGCGGGCGGATCACGGCGCGCGCCCGCGCGGCGGACGCCAGCCCGGATTTCTCGCGCCTGATCCGCATCGGCGTGCCGGGGCCGTGAGGCGGGGTTTACATCCGGCTTGAAAGGTGGCCGATCCAGCCGCCCCTCACCTTCATCCTCTCCCCGCAAAGCGGGGCGAGGGGGCCTCGACGTCGCGCCCTTCCGGTGATGCGATCATCTCGCCCGTCCCTTTCAAGGCGCGAGGCCAGCCGCTCCTTCTCCCCCGACTTCGGGGGAGAAGGTAAGGTTGAGGGGCAGCGTCGCCCGGGCCGGCTATCCAGCCGGATGTCCGATAATCCAACATCCCGCTGCCGAGGCCTCTATCCCCTCAGCGTCCAAACGCTCGATTTCTTGATGTCGAGATCCTCGAGTCGGCGTGCCGGGGCCGTGAGGAAAGGCTTCACATCCGACTTGAAAAGTGGCCGATTCAGCCGCCCCTCACCTTCATCCTCTCCCCGCAAAGCGGGGCGAGGGGGCCTCGACGTCGCGCCCTTTCCGGTGATGCGATCATCTCGCCCGTCCCTTTCAAGGCGCGAGGCCAGCCGCTCCTTCTCCCCCGACTTCGGGGGAGAAGGTAAGGTTGAGGGGCAGCGTCGCCCGGGCCGGCTATCCAGCCGGATGTCCGATAATCCAACATCCCGCTGCCGAGGCCTCTATCCCCTCAGCGTCCAAACGCTCGATTTCTTGATGTCGAGATCCTCGAGTCGGCGTGCCGGGGCCGTGAGGAAAGGCTTCACATCCGGCTTGAAAGGTGGCCGATCCAGCCGCCCCTCACCTTCATCCTCTCCCCGCAAAGCGGGGCGAGGGGGCCTCGACGTCGCGCCCTTTCCGGTGATGCGATCATCTCGCCCGTCCCTTTCAAGGCGCGAGGCCAGCCGCTCCTTCTCCCCCGACTTCGGGGGAGAAGGTAAGGTTGAGGGGCAGCGTCGCCCGGGCCGGCTATCCAGCCGGATGTCCGATAATCCAACCCCCCACTGCCGAGTGCCTCTATCCCTTCAGCGTCCACACGCTCGATTTCTTGATGTCGAGATCCTCCAGGTCGCGGGAGACGGGCACCTCATAGGTGGCGAGCAAAGACAGCTTGTCCTTCGGCAGATAGGTCCGTCCGGGATCGCCGATGAGGACCGCCACGCCGCGCTCGCGCCAGCCTTCGAGCCAGGCGAGCACCTCGGCCGCGATGTCGCGGTCATAGAAGATGTCGCCGGCGAGGACGATGTCGATCTCGATGTCGAAGCGGCCGAGCACATTGTCGGCGACCGGGGTCACCGCGACGCCGTTGGCCGCGGCGTTGAGGGCGATGGCATCGAGCGCGAAGCCGTCGATGTCGGCCGCATCGACCGAGGCCGCGCCCGCCATCGCCGCCGCGATGGCGACCAGCCCGGAACCCGCGGCGAAATCGAGCACGCGCTTGCCCGCCACCGCGCCGGGACGGTCGAGGAGATAGCGCGCCAGCGCCTGGCCGCCGGCCCAGGCGAAGGCCCAGAAGGGCGGCGGCAGGCCGATGCGCCCGAATTCGTCCTCGGTCTTCTGCCAGAGCGGCGTCACCTCGTCGGCGACGTGCAGGCTGATCTCCGGCGCGTGGGGCACCGGCAACAGGCGCGTATTGGCGCGGATGAACGCCTTGCGATCGGCGATCACAGCGAGAGCTTGCGTTCGTAGAGGTCCGGCAGGTCGTTCTCGATCAGGACGGCGTCGCCGGGCTTCAGATTGGCGCCCATCCAGGCCTGGGCCTGCGCGAAGCCGGCGCATTCGATCACTTCGCCGCCGGGCCTCGCCGCCTTGTAGGCATCGACGAAATCGCGGATGCGATCCGGCGCCACGGCGAGGAGGATGTCTACCGCCTCGCCGGCCTTGGTGCCGAGCTTGCGATGCTCCTCGGCATGGGCCTCGCCGAGTTCGACCATGCCGGGCGTCACCAGGATGCGCCGCCCTTCGCCGGAGGCCAGCAGCGGCAGGAGATCGAGCGCCGAGGCGAAACCGACCGGGTTGGAATTGTAGCCGTCGTCGATGATGGTGGTGCCGTCGCCCTGCCGCCTGACCTCGAGGCGATGGCTGATCTGCGGCGTCGACTTCATGGCGATCAGCGCCGTCTCGGCGTCGATCCCCATCGCCAAGGCGGTGACGAAGGCCAGCGCCATGTTGCCGCCGTGATGGAGCCCGTAGAGCGGGGCGAACAGCGTGTAGTCCTCGCCGCGAAAAGTGAGCTGCACCGTGAGCCCGTCGCGGCCCTGGGTGACGCTGCGGACCCTGGCGTCGCTGCCCTCGCCCTGCCCCACCAGCACCATCGAGGCACGATGGTCGTCGGTGAACGCCTTGGCGTCGGCAAAGGCGAGGACGGCATCGTTGATGATCGCCTTGCCGTTGCGGGCGATCGCCGCCGCCGGCAGCTCGAACTTGGTGCGGGCGACGCTGTCGAGCGATTTGAAACGTTCGTAATGCGCCGGACCGACGGCGGTGACGACGGCGATGTCCGGCGGGGCGAGGCGGCAGAGCCGCTCGATCGAGCCGGGGCCGTAGGCGCCCATCTCGACGACGAAATGCCGGTGATAGGGTTCGAGCCGCTCGCGCACGATGCGGGCGATGCCCATCGGCGTGTTGACCGAGCCGGGCGTGATCAGCGCCGAGCCGGCGCTTTCGAGCAGATGGCCGAGAATATGCTTGGTCGAGGTCTTGCCATAGGAGCCGGTGACGCCGACGACGACGGGGGCGAGGCGCCTGAGCTTCTCATGCGCCTCGCGCCAGAAGCCCTGCTGGATGCGTTTTTCCTGCGGCTGCAGGATCCTGACCGCCGCCACCGGGGCGAAGGGGATCGCCTGCACCAGCACGACGATCCAGGCCGGGTGCAGCGAGAGCGCGATGCCGAGGATGCCGATGGCGAGCAGGAGGGCGGCGGCGACCCGGGCGATGCGGGTGGCGCGCTCTGTCATCGCCAGCTTCTTCTTGCCGACCTTGCGCGGATCGGCCTCGCGATAGGCGGAAAGGAGGAAGACCACGGCGATGAAGAAGGCGAGCACGATGGACGGCGCCGGCACCAGCTTCGACAGCAAAGCGAGCACGACGATGGCCAGGCTGACGCGGGTATCGAGCGAACCGCTCTTGATCATCCAGCGCAGGAAGCGCGGGCCGTCATATTCTTCCTGCTGGAAGATGTGCAGATAGGTGAGCAAGCGCTTCCAGGCGAACGGGGCGAAGCCGGCAAAGGCGAGCAGGAAGGCATAGGGGGCGGTGGCTTCGAGCATCCGTCAGCCCTCCAGCATGTTCGAGACGGCATAGGCGATCTGCGGACCGCCGTCGGTGAGGATGGTATGGTGGTCGAGCCCCGGCAGGATGCTCAGCGTCGCGCCGGGAATGAGCTGCGACAGGCGCTCGCCGATCTCCGGCGGCGTCGTGTCGTCCTTCTCGCCATAGAACAGCGCCACCTTGCAGCGGATCCGGCGGGCGACCTCCGTCTGATCCTCGTTGACCACCTTGACCAGGATGGGACGCATCGCGCCGGCATTCTGATAGTCGGCCGAGCCGAAACGCGACTTCCAGGCCGCGACGTCGACGCCGGCGCGCTCGAGCAGCTTGAGCGCCTTGAACAGGCGGATGCGGATTGAGAATCGGAGCTTCTCGGGGAAGCCGCGCCGACGCTGGAGCCCGGCGGCGGCGGCCAGCACCATGGCGTCGATCGCCTCCGGATGCCGCGCCGCAAGCCTGAGGCCGACGCGGCATCCGAAGGAATGGCCGACCCAGATCCGCCGCCCGCGCGGCAGCGTCGCCAGCCATTCGGCGACGGCGTCGGCATAGTCGGCGGTGTCCCAGGCCTCCGCCGGCGGCGGGCTCAGGCCGAAGCCGGGAAAATCGATCAGGGTGTGATGGGCCGCCCGTTCCAGCGACTGGGCGAGCGCCAGGAAGGCATGGTGGTCCTGCCCCCAGCCATGGGCCCAGATCACATGCGGCGTGTCCGCGGCGAGCGGCTTGCCGAGCGCGGCGAAGGCATGCGCCGTGTGCTTGGCGGTGAAGGTCGAAAGCGTCAACATGGTCCTTCCGGCAGGTCGGTGGTTCCATACCACGCGGCCAGGGGCGCATGGGGCGAGCCTCCATCCTGCAAAGTCAGGACATGGAGCTGCGTTCCGTAATCGAAATGCCAGAATTCGTACGCGTAGTTGGTGAATCCCGCGTTAACCATCGCATTGACGAGGATGCGGCGGTTGAGGAGGCGCGGGTCGTCGGCGGCAATCGCACCGCCGCCCAGCAGCCGCTCATAATGGTCGGTGAAGGAACGCTCATGCGCCTCGTCGAAGCCGGCGCCGTGGTCGAGCATGGCGCCGCTCGCGGCATCGACCAGCACCACGTCGACGGAGCCGCCGGTCGAGTGGATCGGCCAGCTCGTCTCGTCGTCCCGGCTGAAACGGCGTGGGTCCGACACGAAGGTGCGCACGATCGCCTCGCGCTCGGCGTTCGAAAGCTCCGGCCGCTCGGCGGCGAGCTTGTCCTCGAAGAAGGCCCACAACCCGGCCTGCGTCTCCACCGGGCGAAACGCGTCGAGCACCTTGAGGCGCAGGCCGTGCGCGCCCACCATCGCGTCGGCCCTTCTGAGCAGCCCGGCGACGCTGCGGCGGGCGGCGACGACCGCCACCGCCCCGGCGATCGGCCGGTGATAGGGCGCATTGCCGCCGTCGGTGCGGGCATACCAGCTTTCGGTGAGCAGCCCCTCGGCCGCGAGGTCGACGAGCGGCTCGCCCCAGCGCGGATCGGCGCGGTCGAACGGAATCGCGCCGTAGCCGGACGCCGTGGCGGCAGCCGCGCCGCGAAGGGGAACGGGAGCGAGGAGATCAGGCATGGACACCCCGGAAGCGCGGGCATCCCGCCCGCCCTTGAAACGCATCGTCAACAGGATAGGAAAGAAGCGGGCGGGACGAGGGCGTATCACATGCAGGAAGCACTCGAATATCGCCAAGCTCCGGCATCGCAAGACAAGCCCGCCTTGACCGGGTTTTCTTCGATATAGAAACGAGCATCCTCGAAATGGCGCTCGCTGCGGATCTTGCGGTCAAAATATTCCTCGAACCAGACTTTTCCCGTTCGATTGAGAACAGCATTGATCTGTTTGGCTGTGAAAGACTTCCAAGTATGGACGATGCGCGAAAGGGAGTGATCGAGCATCGGCGTGAGGAGAGCATGAACGTGGTTCGGCATGACGCACCAAGCATGTAACCGATATCGCTCGCCATCAAAATACAACAAGGCGCTCTCGACGACTGGACCGATCGCCTCCGTCGCCAGGAAGGCCTCTCCATAGCCCGCATCGAGTGCGGCTTCCATGCGTTTTCTGCGCTCCTTTGCCATGACTTCGGCAGGCGTGTCGCGCAGTTCGGCCGCCCAACGCTCCCGGACAGCCCCTCGGCAATGAATCGGCCAGACGAAAGAACAAAGCCTGCGGCGTTTCGCCTGCTTCCCAATGCGGCAGATAGCCCCGCGAATGCCATTCCTTCACCGGCTTCAAGGGTGAAGATCGCAGATCGTCGGTCATAGCCTTTTCCCGGGTGCGCGGACGTCCCGTCCGCCTCTTCGTCCTTAAAACGTTGTGATTCCAGAGGCGGACAGGACGTCCGCGTACCCGGGAATCTACAAGAACTTGCGCGCCGCCTTGCCGTGCGCTTCGCGCAGCGCGGCGATGTCGAGGCCGACCGGCAGGCCGTCCGCCACGCGCCAGCGTCCGGCCACCATCACGCGGTCGGCGCGATGGGCGCCGCAATGCACCAGCGCGGCGATGGGATGGTGGGCGCCGGAGAAGCGCAGTTCGTCGAGCGTGAACAAAGCGAGGTCCGCCTCCAGCCCGGCGCGGATGGCGCCGATATCGTCGCGCCCGAGACAGCGGGCCGAGCCTTCGGTGGCCCAGCGCAGGCAGTCGCGCCAGGAGACCGCTTCGGCGCCGTGCGACAGGCGGTTGATCATCAGTGCGTGGCGGACCCCTTCCATCAGGTTGGAGCTGTCGTTGGAGGCCGAGCCGTCGACGCCGAGCCCGACGGGGGCGCCGGCCGCCTCCAGCGCCCCGGTTCGGCAGAAACCCGAGGCGAGCACGGCGTTGGAGGTCGGGCAGTGGCAGATGCCGACGCCATGGCGGCCGAGCGTCGTGCAGTCGTCGGCGCTGAAATGCACGCCGTGGGCGAGCCAGGTGCGCGGCGACATCCAGCCCACCTCCTCGAGCAGTTCCACCGGCCTGCAGCCATAGACCTGGGCGCAGAAGCGATCCTCGTCCTCGGTCTCGGCGAGGTGGGTGTGCAGCCGGCAGTCGAAGCGCTCGGCGAGGTCCGCGGTCTCGCGCATCAGCTGCCGGGTCACCGAGAAGGGCGAGCAGGGCGAGAAGGCGATGCGGATCATCGCGCCGGGGGCGCGGTCGTGATAGGCGGCGGCGACGCGCTCGCAATCGGCGAGGATGACGTCGGCGTCCTGCACCACCGCGTCGGGCGGCAGGCCGCCATCCTTCTCCGACAGGTTCATCGAACCGCGCGAGACCGTCATGCGGAGGCCGAGGGCGCGGGCCTCCTCGACCTCGATGTCGACGGCGTCCTCCAGCCCCTTCGGGAAGACATAATGGTGGTCCGCCGCGGTGGTGCAGCCGGACATCAGCAGTTCGACCAGCGCGAGGCGGACCGAGAGGCGGAAGCTTTCGGGATCGAGCCGCGCCCAGACCGGATAGAGCGTCTTCAGCCAGGGAAAGAGCGGCATGTCGCAGGCATCGGGATGGGCCCGCGTCAGCGTCTGGTAGAAGTGGTGATGGGTGTTGACGAGGCCGGGCAGCACGACATGGCGCGAGGCGTCGAAGACGGCGTCGACCGGCGCCGACGGCTCCCGGCCCGCCGCCACGCATTCGACGATGCGCGAGCCTTCCACGACAATGCCGCGCCCGGCGCCTTCGGCGAGGATGGCGAGGGGATCCTTCAGCCAGAGGCGCATGGCACATCCCGGATGCGCGGGCGTCCCGCCCGCTGTTCAGACAGTTGGGAGGCGGTGGGAGGAGCGGACGGGAACGTCCGCGCGCCCGGGGAAGGTTAGAAGAAGGCCTGGATGCCGGTCTGCGCCCGGCCGAGGATGAGGGCGTGCACGTCATGCGTGCCCTCATAGGTGTTGACGGTCTCCAGGTTCTGCGCCACGCGCATGACGTGGAACTCGTCGGCGATACCGTTGCCGCCATGCATGTCGCGGGCGGCGCGGGCGATATCGAGCGCCTTGCCGCAATTGTTGCGCTTCATCAGGCTGATCGCCGGCGGCGCCGCGGTGTGGGCGTCGAGCATGCGGCCGAGCTGCAGGGCGCCGAGCAGCCCGAGCGCGATCTCGGTCTGCATGTCCGCCAGCTTCTTCTGGACGAGCTGGGTGGCGGCGAGCGGACGGCCGAACTGCTTGCGGTCGAGCGTGTATTGGCGGGCGCGGTGCCAGCAGAACTCGGCCGCGCCCATGGCGCCCCAGGCGATGCCGTAGCGGGCCTTGTTGAGGCAGCCGAACGGCCCCGAGAGGCCCTTGACGCCGGGAAGGAGATTGGCCTCGGGCACCACGGCGCCCTCAAGCACGATCTCGCCGGTGATCGAGGCGCGCAGGGACAGCTTGCCCTCGATCTTCGGGGTGGAGAAGCCCTTGGTGCCGCGTTCGACCACGAAGCCGCGGATCACGTCGTCGAGCTTGGCCCAGACCACGGCGATATCGGCGATCGGCGAATTGGTGATCCACATCTTGGCGCCGGTGAGCTCGTAGCCATCGGCGACCTTCACCGCGCGCGTCTTCATCGAGCCGGGATCGGAGCCTGCGTCCGGCTCGGTCAGGCCGAAGCAGCCGATGAGTTCGCCCTTCGCCAGCTTGGGCAAATATTTGCGGCGCTGGTCCTCGCTGCCATAGGCGAGGATCGGATGCATGACGAGCGAGGACTGCACCGACATCGCCGAGCGGTAGCCCGAATCGACCCGTTCCACCTCGCGGGCGACGAGGCCATAGGAGACGTGGCCGAGGCCGGCGCCGCCATAGGCCTCCGGCACGGTGGCGCCCAGGAGCCCCAGCTCGCCCATCTCGGTCATGATGGCGCGGTCGAAGCTCTCTTCGCGATAGGCCTTGAGCACGCGCGGCATCAGCCGGTCCTGCGCATAGTCGCGCGCCGTGTCGCGCACGAGGCGCTCCTCCTCGGTCAGCAGCGATTCCAGGTCGAGGGGATCGGTCCAATCGAAGGCATCGCCCGCCTTCCTGAGCGCTTCGCCGGCTTCATGAAGCTTGATCGCGGCGTCTGCCATGGTCATACCCTCTATATATATTCGACTGCGGCGACATTGGTCGCGGCGGGTTCGAGCGTCAAGACAAGAGTGGCGGCGATGAGCGTGATGGAACATGGCGGCAATCTCGGCGAAGCGCGCCGCCTGTTTCCGCGGGCGCCCGACCTCGAGGCGGCCATGCCGTGGATCGACCTGTCGACCGGCATCAACCCATGGCCCTATCCGGTTCCGGCGATCCCGCCCGGCGCCTGGACGGCCCTGCCCTCGCCCGATGCGGTGCGCGACCTCGAGGACGCCGCCGCCCGATGCTACGGCGCGACGTCGTCGTCCTGCGTCGTCGCGACGCCGGGGACCCAGGCGGCGATCCAGTGGCTGCCGCATCTGTTTCCGGCCGGCACGGTCGCCGTGCTCGGCCCGACCTATGCCGAGCACCTGCGCAGCTGGCGCCGGGCCGGCCACCAGGTCGGCGAGACCGCGGATATCGAGGCGCTCGGCGCCGCCGACATCGCCGTGATCGTCAATCCCAACAACCCCGACGGGCGCCTCGCCGACCGGGATATCCTGCTGCGCCTCGCCGCCGAGAAGCACAAGCGCGGCGGCGCGCTCATCGTCGACGAGTCCTTCGCCGAGGTGATGCCGCAGATCAGCCTCGCCGACATGGCCGGCACGCCCGGCCTGGTCATCCTGCGCTCCTTCGGCAAGTTCTTCGGCCTCGCGGGCCTGCGCCTCGGCTTCGTGCTGGCCGAGCCGGCCTTCACCGGCACGCTGCGCGAGGCGATGGGGCCGTGGGCCGTCTCCGGCGAGGCCCTCGCCATCGGGCAGGCCGCGCTCGCCGACATCCTGTGGCAGAACGGCACCCGCACCTATCTGCGCACCGCCCGCCAGGCGCTCGATGCCTGCCTGGCGCCGGTCATGACCGTCGCCGGCGGCACCGATCTCTACCGGCTCGTCGAGACGCCGAACGCACCGCTGGTGTTCCAGCGCCTCGGCACCGCCGGCATCTGGGTGCGCCGCTTCGGCGCCCAGCCCCATTGGCTGCGCTTCGGCCTGCCGCCGAACGAGGAAGCCTATCGCCGGCTGCAAGCCGCGCTCGGCGACCCGGCGGGCCCGAAAGGCCGGCCGGTCTGACGCGGAAGGCGGTCCATAAAGGGGTCTCCCGGGCTTGCCGTTCCCGCGCTCACCGCTCCTCCTTCCGGAACGGCCGCAGCAGGGCCGCCGGCGCCACGGCGTTGCGCGACATCAGGGCCATGGCGACGATGGTGAGGAGGAAGGGCAGCATCAGGAAGGCTTCATAGGGGATATGCCCGAGCCCGCTCGCCTGGAGGCGCAGCTGCAGGGCATCGACGAAGGCGAACAGCAGGGCCGCGCCGGCTACACGCCACGGGTCCCAGCGGCCGAAGACGACGAGCGCGATCGCCACCCATCCCCGCCCGGAGACCACGCCGAAGGTGAAGGCGTTGAATTGCGCGATGGTGAGGAAGGCGCCGCCGAGGCCCATCAGCGCCCCGCCGAGGATGACGGCCTGGAAACGCCGCGCGATCACGTCGACGCCCGCCGAATCGGCGGCGCGCGGGTTCTCGCCGACCATGCGCAGCGCCAGCCCCCATGGCGTGCGGTAGAGGACGAAGGCCGACAGCGGCACCGCGATCAAGGCGAGATAGACGAGCGCGAACTGGTCGAAGAGGATCGGGCCGATCACCGGGATCGAAGACAGGCCGGGGATCGGCGCGGTGCGGAAGGCGGTGATGGTCGCCGGCGTCGCCTGCTGGCCGAAGAGGAGGCGATAGAGGAAATAGGCCAGGCCCGAGGAGAGCAGGGTGATGCCGATGCCCGAGACATGCTGGCTGAGCCCGAGAGCCACGGTGAAGACGGCATGGAGAGCCGCCATCGCCGCTCCCGTGGCGACGGCCGCGGCGACGCCGACCCACAGGCTGCCGGAGCCGTAGGCGGCGGCGAAGCCCGTCATCGCCGAGAGCAGCATGATGCCCTCGATGCCGAGATTGAGCACGCCGGCCCGTTCCGAGACGAGCTCGCCGAGGGTGGCGAAGATCAGAGGCGTCGCGATGCGCAGGACGGCGGCGAAGAAGCCGACCTGCAGGAGCTGCTCCAGGATCACGCTCATGCCGCCCTCCCGCCGAAGCGTATGCGATGGGTGGTGAACAGCAGGGCGGCCAGCATGGTCAGCAGCGCCGTGCCCTGGATGACGTCGGCGAGGAAGACGGGCACGCCGGTGGCGCGCGACATCGCCTCGGCCCCGGTCATCGCTGCGGCGAAGAAGATGGCGGCCGGCACGACGCCCAGGGGGTTGAGGCGGGCGAGCATGGCGATGACGATGCCGCTGTAGCCGAAGCCCGGCGATAGGTCGCTCATCACCTGGTAATGCACGCCGCCGACCTCGCCCACCCCGGCGAGCCCCGCCAGGCCGCCGGACAGCAGCGCGGTGGCGACGAGGATGCGGTCGACGCGGATGCCGCCATAGCGGGCGGCCTCGGCATTCTCGCCCGTGACGCGGATGGCGAAGCCGAGCGTGGTGCGGGTGATCAGGAACCACACCGCCACCGCGGCCAGCAGCGCCGCAAGGACACCGAGATGCAGCCGGGTGCCTTCGAAGAACACCGGGAAATTGGCGCTGTCCTCGATCGGCGGCGAGATCGGATAGCCGCTGAGCGGATCCTTCCACGGCCCTTCGATCAGCGCCATCACCGCGAAATAGATCACCGAATTGAGCAGGAGCGAGGAGACGACGTCGTCGACCTTCAGCCTGACCCGCAGCAGCGCGGGGACGAGCGCGGTCAGCCCGCCTGCGGCGGCGCCGGCGAGGGCCATGGCGGCGATGCCGAGGGGGCCGGCCATCGGAAAGCCGCCGACGAAGCAGCTCGCCACCGCGCCGGCCATCAGCTGCCCCTCCGCGCCGATGTTCCAGAACCGGGCCCGGAAGGCGACGGCGACCGCAAGGCCGGTGAAGATCATCGGCGCGGCCTTCACCAGCGTCTCGGTGACGGCGTAGAAATCGCCGAAGGCGGCGACGGCCATGATGCCGTAGGCGTCGGCGACGTTCGCGCCGGCCATCGCGATCAGCCCGCTGCACAGGACGATCGCCGCGGCGACGGCGAGGAGCGGCAGAGCGAGGTTGAGCCAGACGGGCGTCGATTGGCGGGCTTCGAGCCTCATCACGCCGCTCCGCTCATCAGGAGGCCGAGACGCTCGATGCTCGCTTCCCCCGCGGCGAGGATGCCGGCGACGCGGCCCTCATAGAGCACGGCGATGCGGTCGGACAGGATCAGCAATTCCTCGAGGTCCTCGCTGATGACGAGGAGGCCGCAGCGCCGGGCGCGCAGGTCGAGGAAACGCTCGTGCACGAAACGCGCCGCGCCGATGTCGAGCCCGCGCGTCGGCTGGGCAGCGATCAGCACCCGGGGATCGAAGGCGAGCTCGCGGGCGAGCAGCGCCTTCTGGAGATTGCCGCCGGAGAGCGAGCCGGCCCGTGCCATCGGGCCGGGGCAGCGTATGTCGAAGGCGCGGATCTGCGCCTCCACGAAGGCGGTGATCGCCGCGGGCTTCAGGAGGCCGCGGGCGCTGAAGGCGGGCGTGCCGATGCGGGGCAGCACCATGCTGTCGGCGAGCGGCAGGCTGGTGACGAGGCCCTGCGTCATGCGGTCCTCGGGGATGCGTCCGAGCCCCATCGCCTGCACGCGGCGCGGGCCGTAGGGCTCGACCGCCTCGCCGGCGATCAGGAGGCGGCCCCGGCTCGGCGCCAGCATGCCGGCGACCACGTCGGCGAGGGCCCGCTGCCCGTTGCCGGAAACACCGGCGACGCCGAGGATCTCGCCCTCGCGCACGGCGAGATCGACGTCGGTCAGCGCCATGCCGCCCTGCGGCGGGGTCGAGACGTTGTCGAGCTGCAGCACGACGGCGCCGGGCGCCGAAGGCGGCTTGGTCGGCGGCACGATCTCGTGGCCGCACATCAGCCGGGCCATCTCCGCGGAGGTGGATTTGGCGGGTTCTGCGATCGAGGCGACCATGCGGCCATGGCGAAGCACGACACAGCGATCGGTCAGGCTGCGCACTTCGGTCAGCTTGTGGGAGATGAAGATGATGCCGAGCCCCTGCGCCGCCATCGCCCGCAGAGCCTTGAACAGGCCTTCGGCCTCGTCGGGCGCCAGCACCGCCGTCGGCTCGTCGAGGATGAGCAGCCGCGCGCCGCGGAACAGGGCCTTGACGATTTCGAGCCGCTGCTGCTCGCCGACCGCGAGCGAGGAGACCAGGCGGTCGGGCTCGAGCCGGAGCCCGAAGCGGGCGGCGATGTCGTCGAGGCGGGCAAGGCCGCCGGCCCGGTCGAGCCGTCCGCCCCGGCCGGGCAGGCCGACCAGGAGGTTGTCGAGCACCGTGAGGCGCGGCGCGAGGTGGAAATGCTGGTGCACCATGCCGATGCCCGCCGCGAGCGCGTCGGCGGAATTGCGGATGCGCACCGTCCTGCCGCCGATGAGGATCTCGCCGGAATCGGGCGCATAGCCGCCGAACAGGATGTTCATCAGCGTGGTCTTGCCGGCCCCGTTCTCGCCGAGCAGGCCGACGATCTCGCCGGGCCGCACCGTGAGGTCGACCGCCTCATTGGCCTGCACGGCGCCGAAGCGCTTGGAAATGCCGCGCATCTCGACGACGGGAACGGGATCGGCCATCGGTATCGATCCGGGAATGGGGCGGAAGAGGACGGGCGCGCCGGCGGACGGGCGGTCACAGACCCGCCCGTCGACCGAAGATCGGCACGCCCTGGGGGAACCCGTGACCGATCAGTCGGAAACCGGGGTGTTCTCGTCGACGTCGACGCGGAAATTGCCGTCCATGATCTCCGCCTTGCGCTTCTCCACGAGGTCCTTGACCTCGGCGGGCAGCGTCCCGTCGAATTTGTGGTAGGGCGCGAGGAAGGAGCCGCCCTTGGCCATGCGGGAGAAGTCGCCATAGTCCTGCGCGGTGAAGACGCCGGCTCGCACGAGCTTGATCGCCTGCTCCACCGTCGGATACATGTCCCAGACCGGACCGGTGATGACGGTGTCCGGGCCGAGATCGGCCTGGTCCGACATGTTGGAGATGGCGAGGATCTTGCGCTCCCGGGCGGCGTCGATCACGCCGAAGCGCTCGGCATAGATGACGTCGACGCCCGCATCGATCTGCGCGATCGCGGCCTCCTTGGCCTTGGGCGGATCGAAGAAGGACCCGATGAACGCCACCTTCTTCCGCACGGCGGGATTGGCTTCCTTGGCGCCGGCGAAGAAAGCGTTGACGAGGCGGTTGACCTCGGGGATGCCCATGGCGGCGACGGCGCCGACGGTGTTGGTCTTGGTCATCTTGCCGGCGATCAGGCCCGACAGATAGGCCGGCTCGTGGATCCAATTGTCGAACACGCCGAAATTCGGCTCGGCCGGCCCGGCGCCGGAGCCGAACAGGAAGGCGGTCTTGGGAAACTGCTTGGCCGTCCTGCGGGCCTCGCGCTCGGCGGCGAAGGCGTCGCCCAGCACGAGCTGGTAGCCGCCCTGGGCATATTCGCGCATGACGCGGCTGAAATCCGCGGCCTGGACCTTTTCGGAGAATTTGTACTCGACGTCGAGTTCCTTGGCGGCCCTGAGCAGCGCTTCGTGGACCTGATGGTCCCAGGGCTCCTCGATCGGCGTGGCGAAGATGGCGGCGACCTTGATCTTCTCGCCGGCAGCCGCGGCCGGCCGGGCGAGGCCCGCCGCCGCGAGCCCGAGCGCCCCGATCTGCACGAAGCGACGGCGGGAGACGCCGCTCTTCGCCGCTTGCGTCCCGATGCCTTCCGATCCGTTCCTCGTCATCGCATGCCCCCTCTGCATTGTTTCTTCGCCGCACCCGGCCCGACTGTGGTCCGGCTTTCGCCGCTTGTCCAGAAGCAAGCTCCCCGCTCAGCCCTTCGGTGCGTAGCTCGCCGGATCGACCGTCGCCGGCCGTCCCGGCAGGTCGAGCCGGGCGAAGCGCGGCGGCGTGCGCGCGATGATCCTGCCGCGGCGCACCACCGCCAGGCGCGTCGCGCGCAGGCGCACCGCCTCGATGGTGTCCTTCGCCTGCAGGAGGACGAAATCGGCGTTGCATCCCTTGGCGAGGCCGTAGCCTTCGAGGCCCATCACCGCCGCGGGCACCTCGGTCACCGCCTCGAAGGACCAGCGGATCGCCTCGCGGCTGGTCATCGGCGCGGCGTGGACGGCCATATGGGCGACGTCGAGCATGTCGGCGCCGCCGAGGCCGTACCAGGGATCCATGACGCAGTCCTGGCCGAGTGCGACGGGAATGCCGAGGGCGCGCATCTCGGGAATGCGCATCAGGCCGCGCCGCTTCGGATAGGTGTCGTGGCGGCCCTGCAGCGTGATGTTGATGAGCGGGTTGCAGACGGCGAAGAGCCCGGATTCCCGGATCAGCGGCAGCAGCTTGGAGACGTAGTAGGAATCCATCGAATGCATCGAGGTGAGATGCGAGCCGGTGGCGCGCCCGCCGAGGCCGAGGCGGTGCGTCTCGGCGGCCAGCGTCTCGACATGGCGCGACAGCGGATCGTCGCTCTCGTCGCAATGCAGGTCGATCCTCAGGCCGCGCCTTGCGGCGATGGCGCAGAGCGCCTTCACCGAGGCGGTGCCGTCCTCCATCGTGCGCTCGAAATGCGGGATGCCGCCGACGACGTCGACGCCGAGGTCGAGCGCCCGCTCCAGGTTGGCCGCCGCCGCGGCGGAGCGGAAATAGCCGTCCTGCGGGAAGGCGACGAGCTGGAGGTCGAGATAGGGCTTCACCTTCGCCTTCACCTCCAGCAACGCCTCGACGGCGAGGAGGCGGTCGTCGCAGACATCGACATGGGTGCGCACGGCGAGCAGGCCCTGGCTGACGGCGAGGTCGCAATAGCGCAGCGCCCGCTCGATCACCGCCTCATGGGTGAGCACCGGCTTGAGCTCGCCCCACAGGGCGATGCCCTCGAGCAGCGTGCCGGACTGGTTCAGGCGGGGAATGCCGAGCGAGAGCGTCGCGTCCATGTGGAAATGGCAGTCGACGAAAGGCGGCGCGACGAGATGGCCGCCGGCATCGATCGTCTCCCCGGCCTCGCCGTCGATCGCCGGCTCGACCGCGACGATGCGGCCGCCGGTAACGGCGATGTCCTGCCCCGTCCGCCCATCCGGCAGCGTGGCGTTGCGAACGACGAGATCGAGGACCATGACGCGACTCCGTGGCGATTGCCGCCATCCGAACAGGCAAGCGCGCGATGCGCAAGCCCCTCCCCGCGCGGACGGCCCGACAGGGCGATGGCGAGCTTCGGCTTGACTCCTGAATTTTGTGATCACAAAATCACGCCATCGTCCCTCCGAGCATGGACATCAAGCTTGCATCAGACGAACATGACGACCGCCCAGCTGCGCGCGCTCGATGCCGCGCACCACCTCCACCCCTTCAGCGACACGAAGGGCCTCAATGCCGAGGGCGTCCGCGTCATCGTCAAGGCCCAGGGCGTGCATCTGTGGGATTCGGACGGCAACAAGGTCATCGACGGCATGTCGGGCCTGTGGAACGTCAATGTCGGCTATGGCCGCGAGGAGATCGTCGAGGCGGTGGCGCAGCAGATGCGCGAATTGCCCTTCTACAACACCTTCTTCAAGACCACCCACCTGCCGGCGATCGAGCTCTCGCGCCTGCTGGCGGAAGTGACGCCGGCCCCGTTCAACCACGTCTTCTTCACCGGCTCGGGCTCCGAATCGAGCGACACCATCATCCGCTTGGTGCGCCATTACTGGGCCGCGCGCGATCGCCCTGACAAGGCCGTCATCATCGCGCGGCGCAACGGCTATCACGGCTCGACCATGGGCGGCGCCTCGCTCGGCGGCATGGGTCTCATGCACGCCCAGGGCGGCCTGCCCATCCCGGGCATCGTCCACATCGCCCAGCCCTACTGGTATGGCGAGGGCGGCGACCTGTCGCCCGACGAATTCGGCCTGTGGGCGGCACGGGAGTTGGAGCGGGCGATCGACGAGATCGGCGCCGACAGCATCGCCGCCTTCTATGCCGAGCCCCTGCAGGGCGCCGGCGGCGTCATCATCCCGCCCGCCACCTACTGGCCGGAGATCCAGCGCATCTGCCGGGACCGCAACATCCTCCTCGTCTCGGACGAGGTGATCTGCGGCTTCGGGCGCACGGGCGAGTGGTTCGGCTGCCAGTATTTCGGCTATGAGCCGGACATCCTGTCGATCGCCAAGGGCATCTCGTCGGGCTACCTGCCGATCGGCGGCGTGATGGTGTCGGACAAGGTGGCCGAGACCATCATCAATGCCGGCGAATTCCACCACGGCTACACCTATTCCGGCCATCCCGCCGCCTGTGCGGCCGCTGTCGCCAATATCCGCATCCTGCGCGCCGAAGGCATCGTCGAACGCGTCCGTGACGACATCGGGCCCTATATGCAGAAGCGCTGGCTCGCCTTGGCCGACCATCCGATGGTCGGGGAAGCCCGCATGGTCGGCCTCGTCGGAGCGCTCGAACTGACGCCGAACAAGGCGACGCGCGCCTCCTGGCCGGTCGAGACCGGCACGGTCGGGCTCATCACCCGCGACTTCTCCTTCCGCAACGGGCTGGTGATGCGGGCGACGCGCGACACCATGATCATCGCCCCGCCTTTGGTGATCAGCCATGACGAGGTCGATGCGCTCATCGCCTGCGCCAAGAAGACGCTCGACGATGCCTGGACCGAGGTGAAGCGCCGCGGCTATGTGTGACCGCCGGAGGCGCTATTTGTAGCGGCGGGGGCTGGTCGACACCGCCAGCGACGCGACGGTGACGCCGCGCGTCACCGCGGCCGCAAGGTCGGCCCCCTCGGCGAGGGCGGCGAAATAGCCGGCCGAGAAAGTGTCGCCCGCGCCGATGGTGTCGACGACATCGACCGCCGGCGCGGCGATGTCGACATGATCGGCGCCGCGCCACGCCATCGCACCCCTCGGGCCGCATTTCACCACCAGCGTGGCGCCGGCCGGCAGCAGAGGCAGGATCGCCGACGCCGCGCAGGCGGGCGTGTCGGCGCCCGACAGGCCCTTCGCCTCGATGTCGTTGATGAGCAGATGGTCGCATCGGGCGATCCAGCCCCGGACCCTCGCCCGCACCGCCTCGGTCCAGCCGCCGTCGGGCCAGCCGGTGTCGAGGGCGATCCGGTATCCCCGGCCGCACAACACGCCGATGAGCTGGTCATAGTCATCCAGCAGCGCCGGCGTGACGAAGGGGCCGACCAGCAGGACCATGCGCCCGCCGCCCTCGTCGTCGAGCTGGGCGAGCACATCGGCGAGGGTGAAGGCGTGGAGATGGCCGGTCGTGGTGAGGAAGGTGCGCTCGCCGTCCGGGTGGCCGATGCCGACCGAGACCGTCGTCGGCGCCTCGGCCCTCGCCCAGGCGGCGGCACGCCGCCCGAACGGCTCGGCCAGCCAATGCCCCAGTACGTCGTTGCCCCGGCTGGCGACCAGCCGGTAGTCGACGCCCAGCGCTTCGAGGGCGAGGGCGGTGTTGCCGGCCGCGCCGCCGACGCGCAGCTCACTGTTCGGCAGGATCACCTCGGTGCCCGGCTGCGGCCAGGGCGCCAGCGGCCCCATGACGAGGTCGACATTGACATTGCCGATCAGGATGAGGGCTTCGGTCATAGTTCGGTCGTGACCTTGGTGGACCGCACGGGCTCTCCGACATGGCGCACCCGGCGGGCGGCGAAGGTGACGAGCAGCGTCTGCAGCGCCGGCAGGACGGAGAGGATCGCCGCCATGCCCTCGGCCTTCGGCAGGGCGAGGGTCACGGCGTCGGCAACCGGCGCCTCGCCGGAGACGTCGAGCACCACGACCGGCGATCCGGCGGCGCGGCAGGCCGCGGCGAGGCCGGGGGCGAGCGCCGCCGACGAGCCGGCGGCACGCAGCAGGACGACGCCGGTGTCGGCCGAAAGCATTTCCATCGGGCCGTGGCGCAATTGCCCGCCCTCCAGGCCGAGCGCCGGCAGGCGGGCGAGCTCCATCACGCAGAGCGCGCCGGATTCGGCGACGCCCTGCAGTTCGGCGCGGCCCGACAGGACGAGCGCAGCGCTCGCGGCGAGGGCCGCCAGCGCCGCTTCGAGCGGCGGCAGGACGGGCGCCTGGAGGATGGCGAGGGCGGGCTCGGCCGCCATGCCCAGCGCCTTCAGGACCGCGAGGTGCAGGGCATGGCTCACCAGGATGCTGCGCGTCGCCGCGAAGGCCCGTTCCGGACCGCCGACGCCGACGAGCGAGGGCAGCCGCGAGCCGAGCGCGCTTTGGGCGTCGAGCGTGAGGCCGAAGCGCTCCTGCCGGCCCGCCGACCGGTCGAGGAAGGCGACGACCTCGCCCGAATTGCCGGACTGCGAGGTGACGAGAACCGTGCGCGGCCGGTCGGGCTGCGGCGTGATCAGCAGCTCGGAGAGCACCTCGGTCTCGACCTCGATGCCGAGGCGCCGGTAGAGCACCGCCGCGGCGCGGTTCACCCAATGGGAGCCGCCCATGGCGGCCAGGGTCAGGCGGCCGGTGAGCCCGATGCTGTCGGCGATCCGCTCCGCCATGACCCCGGCGCCGTGGAAGGAGGCCAGGGCGTCGGCGTGCTGGCGCGCCATTTCCGCTTCGATCATGGCCAGCCCCGTGCCGGGCACGAAGGCGGTCGTTTCGGTGTTCATGAGGTCAACCCTTGACGCTGCCGGTGGTGAGCCCCGCAACCAGAGATTTCTGCAGGACGAAGGCGATCAGGACCGGCGGCAGCGCGGTGAGCAGGCCGGCCGCCGAGACGAGGCCGAAATCCGTCGCACGGCCCGCGGCGAAATCCGCGATGGTGACGGTCAGCGTCTTGGCGTTCTGATTCGAGGTGAAGAGCAGGGCGTAGAAGAAGTCGTCCCACGCCAGCAGGATGGCGAACAGCGCCGCCGTGGCGACGCCGGCCCGCGCATAGGGCAGCGTCACGCGCCGCAGCGTCTGGAACACCGAGGCGCCGTCGATGGCGGCAGCGCTTTCGAGTTCGCGCGGCACCGCATCGAAGGCGGCCTTGATGAACCAGGCGGTGAAGGGCGTCAGCATCGAGCAATAGACGATCACCAGGCCCAGCACATTGTTGAGCAGCCCCAGCGCCGACAGCAGGAAATAGAGCGGCAGGATCAGGGCGACGGCCGGCGTCATATAGGTGGCGAGGATGACGTAGAGCACCGTCGCGACGCGCCCGTCGCGATAGCGCGAGAAGGCCCAGCCCGCCGGCACGGAGACCGCGAGCGCGATCACCGTCGCGCCCACCGAACTCAGGAGGCTGTTGCGCAGAGCCATGAGGAAGGCTTCGCCCAGGCTGTTGGCGTTGAAGGTGAACAGCCGGGCGTAGTGCGAGAGATCGATATGCTTGGGAATGAGGGAGAGCGGCTTGTCGGTGAGGTCGGCCGGCAGCGAGACGCTCATGACGCCGAGCCACAGGATCGGGGCGAGCGTCGTCACCAGGAACAGCGCGACGCCGAGATAGACGAGAACCGTCGCGAATGGGCGGCGCACCATCACGAGGCCTCCTGCCGCTTGAGCAGGCGCACATAGACGCCGACGAACACCATGCAGATCAGCACGACGATCAGGGCGTAGGAGGCGCCGGAGCCGACGCGCATGAAGCGGAAGGACTCCTCATAGACGAAGAAGCTCATGGTCTTGGTGGCGCTCGCCGGTCCGCCATGCGTCATGACGTAGAAGATGTCGAAGACCTTGAGCGCCTCGATCGAACGCAGCACCAGCGCCACGAGGAGCGGCGGCGCGATGATCGGCCAGGTCACCACGCGGAAGCGATGCCAGGCATTGGCGCCGTCGAGCGTGGCAGCGCCGTAGAGTTCCGCCGGCGCCGATTGCAGTGCCGCCAGCACGATCAGCGCGACAAGCGGATAGTTCTTCCAGACATCGGCGAGGATCACCGCATTCATGGCGCTGCTCTCGACCCCGAGCCAGCTGCGATAGCTGCCGATGAGCCCCGTCTGGCTGAGCACGGCGTTGAGCACCCCGAAGTCCGGCTGGTAGACGAGCCGCCACATCAGGGCGTTGACGATGGTCGGCAGCGCCCAGGGCAGCACCAGCAGGGCCCGGCAGAAGGTTCGCCCGTGGAATTCCTGGTTGAGCAGCAGCGCCACGGCGATGCCGAGCAGCGCCTCGGCGCTGACCGAGACGAGCGTGAAATAGACCGTGCGGCCGGCCGCGGCGAGGAAGTCGGCGTCGGTGAAGACATAGGCGAAGTTTTCGAGCCCGATCCAGTGGGCCGAGCCCGGCCCCGCCATCAGCCGCGTGTCGGTGAAGGCGAGCCAGATCGTGGTCACCACGGGATAGCCGACGGCCGCGAGCACGACGACGAGCATCGGGCCGAGCAGGAGCCATGGCGAGGGCATGCCGATGCGGCCGCTCATCATCGGGAACAATCCATGGGTCGCCTGCCGGAAAACACGTCGCGGAGGATGGGAAGGCACGGTCCCCGCCTTTTCCGGTATCGGAAGAGGCGGGGACGTTCGCGAGCGCGGGTCAGCGGATGCGCGCCGCATCCTTGGCGGCCGCGGCGAGGGCATCCTCCGGCGTCGCCTTGCCGGCGAGCGCGTTCTGGATCTGCGTCTGCAGGATGGTCGACAGTTCCTGGTAGCTGGCGACCATCGGGCGCGGCGTCATCAGGCCGATCGCGACGTCGGCGGACTGCACCAACGGCTCCTGGCCCTTGGTGACGGCGGGATCGGTGTAGGACGCCTTCCAGATCGGCAGGCTGAGCTGGGCGTATTTGTCCTGGACCGGCTTGGAGGTGAGATAGGCGATGTATTTCCAGGCGAGATCCACCTTGGAGGAGCCGGCGGTGATGCCGAGCGCCATCGAGCCGTTCACCGCCGACGCGGCGGTCTTGCCCTCGACGCCGGGCGCCGGCTCGACGCCGACCTTGCCGACCACCTTGCTTTCGGCGGGATCATTGGCCTTGCCGTACATATAGGTCCAGTTCAGGGCGAAGGCGGCGTCGCCCGCCGAGAACACCTTGCGGACGTCCTCTTCCAGATATTCCTTGGAATTGGGGTTGGAGACGCCGTCCTTCAGCGTCTGCACCATGTATTTCAGCGCATCGAGCGAGCCGCCCTTGTCGAAGGCCGGCTTGCCGTCGTCGAAGAACTTGCCGCCATAGGCCGCGGCGATCGTCACATAGTCGCAGATGACCGCCTCGGCCTGCGACCAGCTCCACACGATCGGATATTGGACGATGCCCTTGTCCTTGATGATCTTGGCGTCCTTGGCCAGTTCCTCCCAGGTCTTGGGCGGCGCGGCGATGCCGGCCTTCTTCAGCATCTCGGTGTTGTAGAACAGATATTTGGTGTCGAGGATCCAGGGCATGCCATAGGTCTTGCCGTCATAGTCCACGGTCGCCCAGGCACCGTCGAAGATCTGCGAACGGTCGAGGCCCTTGAGCCTGTCGGTGACGTCGACCAGGACGTTGTTCTGGGCGAAGGCGGCCGGCCAGATCACGTCGTAGAGCACGACGTCGTAGCCCGCGCCGCCGGCGGCCTTGGAGGCGACGATCTTGTCGTAGAGCGCCTCATAGGGCACGAATTCGAGGTTGACGGTGACGCCCGGATTGTCCTTCTCGAAGGCAGCCGTCATCGCCTTGACGTCGCTGTCGCTATAGGCGGCCTGCGCCATGAACAAAGCGTTGAGCGTTTCGGCGGACGCCGAGGACATCGCGCCCAGCGCCGCCATGGCGAGACCGGCGGCTGCGCCGGTACAAACGCTTCGCAAACCCAACCAACCATCCGACCAGGAACCAGACATTGCAACTATCTCCCGCTTGCAATTTCCGCCAAGCCCCAGGCCCGGCGCTGATGAAAAGTTTCGAGCTGCGCCCCGCTTTGATATGTCTGGTCGCGTCAGCCAGGGAAAAATTATTAACTCAATTTGTTTGAATGTAAATGTCCCGTCATACTCCGCGCGGTGGTCTGGTGAGCGGGATGGAACGGATGTCTGGGTATGTCGCGAGGACCGGGAGACAGGCTGGCCGAAGCGCGGCGGGCCGGAGCGTCGCCGGCACCAATCTCGAACATGCCCGCTCGCACAACCGGCGCGTGGTGCTCGACGTCGTCCGGCGGCTCGGGCCGCTGTCGAGGGCCGAGATCGCACGCGAGACCGCGCTCACCAACCAGACCATCTCCAACATCGTCGACGAGCTGGAGCTCGCCGGCTTCCTGCTGCCGGGCGTGCCGACCCGGGAAGGGCGCGGCCAGCCGCCCATTCCCTATGGCATCAATCCGGAGGGGGCCTGGTCCCTCGGCTTCCATGTCGACCACCGGGCGATCACCGGCGCGCTGGTCGACCTTACCGGCAGGCCGGTCGCCCTCAGGGAAGTCGCCGCGCAGCGGCCCTCCCCGCAGGATGCGGCGCCGATCCTCCGGCGCCTCGCCGACGAACTCGCCGCCGAGGCCCGGATCGAGCCCTCGCGCCTGCTCGGAGCCGGCCTCGCCCTTCCCGTGCGCTTCGACGTCGGCGCCATCACCACCGCGGGGCCGACCACCCTGCCCGGCTGGGACGGGCCGGACATGCGCCTTCATCTCAGCCGGACCCTCGGCCAGCCCGTGCTGATCGAGAACGACGCCATGGCCGCCGCCATCGGCGAGCGGCTGCACGGGGCGGCCCGCGACATCGACAGCTTCGTCTTCCTCTTCCTCGACCAGGGCCTCGGCGCCGGCCTGTTCCTCGGCGGCCAGCCCTGGCGCGGCGCCTCGCTCAATGCCGGCGAGATCGGCCATATGATCGTGGTGCCCGGCGGAAGGCCCTGCCCGTGCGGCAATCGCGGCTGCCTGGAGCGCTACGTCTCCCTCAGCGCCGCGCAGGAATTCCTCGCCGACGACCCCGCCTCCGATACGGCGATCGACCTCGCCGCCGCATCGCCGGAGCGCCTGGAGCGCTGGATCGACGAGGCGGCACCCCATCTCGCTGCCGCCGTCAACATCCTGGAATCGACGCTCGATCCCGAGACGATCCTGCTCGGCGGCGTCGCGCCGGCGGCCCTGCTCGCGCGGCTGATCGAAAAGGCGATGCCGCTGCCGATGTCGGTCGGCTCGCGCACGGGCCGCGATCGGCCGCGCCTCATCGCCGGCGCCGTCGGCCGCCACACCGTGGCGCTCGGCGCCGCCTCGCTGCCGATCTTCGACGAGATCAATCCGAGGTTCGACGTGCTGCTGAAGCGGTAGGGGGCGTCCCCCTATCGTCCAACATGGCCCGGCGTGACCTTGAACACCGCCGCCTCGCCGGCGAGGGCGTCGAACACCGAGGGGTCGGCGCCGGTGAGCCAGACCTGCGCGCCCGAAGCCAGCAATTTGCCGTAGAGCGCCTCTCGCCGGCTCGGATCGAGATGCGCCGCCACCTCGTCGAGCAGCATGATCGGCGCCATGCCGGCCAGGCGGGCGACGAGCCCGGCATGGGCGAGGACGAGGCCGAGCAGCAGCGCCTTCTGCTCGCCGGTGGAGGCGCGCTCCGCCGCGATGCCCTTGGGACCGTGGACGACGAGGAGATCGGTCAGATGCGGGCCCTCCAGCGTGCGGCCGGCGGCCCGGTCGCGGGCGCGGCCCTCGCGCAGGATGCGGCGATAGCGTTCCTCCACCGCGACGGCGGGCTCGTCGAGCACCGCATTCTCGATCGCCCCGTCCAGCGCGATCTGCGCATGCGGAAAGGGCGAGGACGGATCGATCTCCTCGCCGATCAGGCCGGCGAGGCGGCGCACCGTGTCGGCGCGCGAGGCGGCGACGGCGATGGCGATGTCGGCGATCTCATGCTCGGCCGCCTCCAGCCAGCGCTGGTCGGCCTGGGGATCCTCGAGGAGGCGGTTGCGGGCGCGCAGCGCCCGTTCCAGGGCGTTGACCCGCGTGCCGTGGCCGGCATCGACCGCCAGCACCAGGCGGTCGAGGAAGCGCCGCCGCTCGCCGGCCGGGCCGGAAAACAGGCCGTCCATCGAGGGCGTCAGCCAGACGAGGCGCAGATGGTCGGCGAAGGCCGCCGCCGAGGAGACCGGCTCGCGGTCGATGCGGTATTTGCGCGGGCCGGGCTCCCCCTCGATGCCGGTGCCGAGATGGACCGGGCCGAGGGCCCCGTCGGCTTCCGCCGCCACGGCGAAGCTGCCGTCGCCCTCCTCGCTCGCCATGTCCGCGAGATCGGCGCGGCGCAGGCCCTTGCCCTGGGTGAACAGCGACAGCGCCTCCAGCACATTGGTCTTGCCGGCGCCGTTCTGGCCGGTCAGCACCACCATGGCCGCGTCGATGGCGAGATCGAGCTTTCGATAGGAGCGGAAGGCGGTGAGGATCAGGCGGGTGATGCGGGGCGCGATCATGGGACAAACATGGGAGCGCGGACATCCTGTCCGGAGGCGCTGGATAAGCGGATCAGCCGCCTTCTCCCGGCCGGGAAAAGGTCCCGGCAGGGGGATGAGGGACTGATCTTTGACAACAAGGGTCCGACAATCGCGGTTGAATAGTCGAAGATTAACCCCTCATCCGGCGCCTTGCGCCACCTTCTCCCATTCGGGAGAAGGAAACTCGCGCTGTTTCTGCAGACCTGACGCCAACCGACAGGCTGTCCGCACTTCCCGCTCAAACCCGCATCGGCATCAGCACGTAGAGGGCCGAGGCCCCCTCGCGGTCCTGCACCAGCGTCGGCGAGCCGGGATCGGCGAATTTCAGCAGCGCGGTATCGCCGTCGAGCTGGGCGGCGATGTCGAGCAGATAGCGCGAATTGAAGCCGATATCGAGCGGGGCGGCATCGTAGTCGACCTCGATCTCCTCGGTCGCCGTGCCGGAATCCGGATTGGTGACGGTCAGCACCAGGCGGCCGTCCGCCAGCGATAGCTTCACCGCGCGGCCGCGCTCGGAGGAGATCGTCGAGACGCGGTCGACCGCGGCGGTGAAGTCGATCCGCTCGACGACGAGGCTCTTGTCGTTGCCGCTCGGGATGACGCGGGCGTAATCGGGGAAGGTGCCGTCGATCAGCTTGGAGGTCAGCACCACCGGACCGACGGTGAAGCGCACCTTGGCGGCGGACAATTCCACCGACACGATCGCTTCGGCATCCTCCATCAGCTTCTGGATCTCGCCCACCGCCTTGCGCGGCAGGATGACGCCGGGCATGCCGGCGGAACCCTCGGGCGCGGGCAGTTCCACCCGGGCGAGGCGATGGCCGTCCGTCGCCACGGCGCGGATGCGGATGTCGCCGTCGACCTCGAGGGTGTGCAGATAGATGCCGTTGAGATAATAGCGCGTCTCCTCGGTCGAGATCGCGAACTGGGTCTTCTCGATCAGGCGGCGCAGATCGGCGGCCTTGAGCTCGAAACGATGCGGGAACTCGCCGGCGGCGAGGTCGGGGAAATCGGACGGCGGCAGCGTCTGCAGCGTGAAGCGCGACCGCCCCGAACGCACGATCAGCTGCGTCGCCTCCCCGCCGCCTTCCAGCGAGACCTGCGCTCCGTCCGGCAGTTTGCGCACGATGTCGTAGAGCGTATGGGCCGGCACCGTGGTGGCGCCGCCCATGGTGACGTCGGCGGGCGAGGATTCCACCACCTCGAGATCGAGGTCGGTCGCCTTCAGCAGGAGGCTGGCGCCCTGCGCCTCGATCAGGACGTTGGACAGGATCGGAATGGTGTTGCGCCGCTCGACGACGCGATGAACATGGCCCAGCGATCTGAGAAGGGCGGTCCGTTCGAGCGTAACCTTCATGGAATGCGTCCTGGCGTAGCGAACCGCACGCGGCCGTCGGGGCCGCGTGCGGTCAAAAGGGCGAAGACCATGCCGCCCCGCGCGCGGAAAGGCAAGCGCCTGCGCCTAGCGGGACCGGATAAAGCCGACGATATCCTTCACCGAAGCCATGATCGGCGCCGCGATGGTCCTCGCCCGCTCCGATCCGTCGGCGAGCACGGCGTCGATATGGGCCGGCTCGGCCATCAGGCGCTTCATTTCGCCGGCGATCGGCGCGAGCTGGGAGACGGTGAGGTCCGCCAGCGCGGTCTTGAAGGTCGAGAACTGGCCGCCGCCGAACTCGGCGAGGACCTCAGCCACCGTGCGGCCCGACAGCGCCGCGAAGATCGCCACGAGGTTCTCCGCCTCGGGCCGCCCTTTCAGCCCCGCTTCCTCGCCCGGCAGCGGCTCGGGATCGGTGCGCGCCTTGCGGATCTTGGAGGCGATGGCGTCGGCATCGTCGGTCATGTTGATGCGCGAGAGATCGGACGGATCCGATTTCGACATCTTCTTGGTGCCGTCGCGCAGGCTCATCACCCGCGTCGCCGCGCCCTGGATCAGCGGCTCCGGCAGCGGAAAGAACCCGCCATTATGGCCATGAGAGGCGATCGACTCGGCGAAATCGTTGTTGAACTTGGTGGCGATGTCGCGCGCCAGCTCGAGATGCTGCTTCTGGTCCTCGCCGACCGGCACATGGGTGGCGCGGTAGACCAGGATGTCGGCGGCCATCAGGGCGGGATAGGCGAACAGCCCGACGGAGGCGGCTTCCCGGTCCTTGCCCGCCTTCTCCTTGAACTGGGTCATGCGGCTGAGCCAGCCCATGCGGGCGACGCAATTGAAGACCCAGGCCAGTTCCGCATGCTCGGCGACCTGGCTCTGGTTGAAGACGATATGGGCCTTGGGATCGATTCCGGCGGCCAGGAACGCCGCGGTCACCTCGCGGATGGCGTTCTGCAGGCCCTTGGGATCCTGCCACACGGTGATGGCGTGCTGGTCCACCACGCAATAGATGCAGTCATGGCTCTTCTGCATCTCGACGAAGCGCTGGATCGCGCCGAGATAATTGCCCAGATGCAGGTTGCCGGTCGGCTGGACGCCCGAAAAGACGCGCTCCGCGAACTTCGTCATGGCAGGAGGGTTCCGTTTTTGCTGCTGCGCTTATGGCGGGCAGCAGGCAAAGACGCAAGTGCGGGGAATTCCTCCGGGGAATCGCCGCCTTTTCGGGCACGGACTGGAGCGTCGATCCCCGATCGACGTGGAAGCCCGCGTTCGCCGGAGGGGGAAGATGTCGATCGGGGATCGACACGCCAGGGCCGAAGGCTCTCGGGGCAACGCCCCTTGCCCCGCCGGGCGCCAGCCTTTACCCAGAAGAGGAACCGCGCGGAACTCAGCCCGTGAGCCTGTCTCCGTCTTCCCTCCGCATCCTCATCCTCGGGGGGTACGGCACCTTCGGCGGCCGTCTCGTCCGCCTTCTCGCCGGCGAGGAGAGACTGACGCTGATCGTGGCCGGCCGCTCGGCACAGAAGGCGGCCGCCTTCTGTGCCGGCATCGAGGCGCGGGCGCAGTTGCAGCCGGCCGCCTTCGACCGCGCCGGCCCCGCCGCTGCGCAGATGCGGGCGCTGGCTCCCGACATCGTCGTCGACGCCAGCGGCCCGTTCCAATCCTATGGCGAGGCGCCCTACCGCATCGTCGAGGCCGCGATCGCGCAAGGCGCGTCCTATCTCGACCTCGCCGACGGCGCAGGCTTCGTCGCCGGCATCGAGGCTTTCGACGCGGATGCGGGACGGGCGGGTGTGTTCGCCCTTTCGGGTCTCAGTACCTGCCCCGCGATCACGGCGGCGGCCGTCCGTCGGCTCGCCGAGGGACTGGACCGCATCGACCGCATCAGTGGCGGCATCGCCCCCTCGCCCCGGGTTCGCATTGGCCTCAGCGTCCTCGCGGCGATCACCTCCTATGCCGGCAAACCCATCGCCCTCCTTCGCAACGGACGGCCCGCCACGGGCTACGCGATCGTCGAGACGCTGCGCCGCACCATCGCGCCGCCCGGCGCCCTGCCGCTGCGCGACCGGCTTTTCGCTCTGGTGGACGTTCCGGACCTGACGCTCCTGCCGCGCCTGTGGCCGGCGTCGACGAGCGTCTGGTTCGGCGCCGCGCCCGCCCCGGAAATCCTGTACCGATCCCTGATCGCCATGGCCTTCCTGGTTCGATGGCGGCTCCTGCCGTCACTGCTGGCCCTGGCGCCGCTCCTGCATCGGGCGAACGGCGTCCTGCGGTGGGGCGAGAATCGCGGCGGCATGTTCGTGTCCGTCGAAGGCCGCGATGCTGCAGGCAAAAGGCGAGACCGCTCCTGGCATCTGATCGCCGAAGGCGACGACGGGCCGTTCATACCGGCGATGCCGGCGGCGGCAATCATCCTGCGCACGCTCGACGGGCGTGCGCCGGCACAGGGCGCTCGGCCGGCCCTGCACGAACTCGCCCTTGAGGATTTGCGGCCGCTGCTCGCCGCGCGAAACATCGTCACCGGGATCCGGGAAGACGGCGTACAGGCGGGGCTGGCGCTCTATCCCGCCGTGCTCGGCGCGGCCTACGAGGCGCTTCCGGCGCCCATCCAAGCCCTTCACCGGCACGAAAGCGGCACGCCGATGCGCGGCAGAGCGGATATCGACCGTGGTACGGGCATGTTGGCGAGGCTCGTCGCCGCCTGCTTCGGCTTTCCCGCGCAGGCGAAGGATGTGCCCGTGGCCGTCCGTTTCGAAATCGCGGATGGAACCGAAATCTGGCATCGCGATTTTGCCGGCCGGCGTTTCCGCTCGGTGCAGTCGGCCGGCACGGGCCGCAACCGCCATCTCGTCGAGGAGCGTTTCGGCCCGTTCGTCTTCGGCCTCGCTCTGGTCGCGACACCCGGGAGACTTCGCTTGGTAGTCCGGAACTGGCGCGTCTTCGGAATTCCCCTCCCCCGCTTCCTCGCCCCCTATGGCGACAGCCATGAGAGCGGAGCGGACGGGCGCTTCAACTTCCATGTCGAGATCGCCCACCCGCTCCTCGGACTGATCGTGCGCTATCGTGGCTGGCTGGTGCCCGGAAACGGCGCCTAGGCCGCGCTATTTTGGCAGGATGCGCTTTCGCTCGAACGCGGCGCGGTGTATGAGGCGCCACACATTCTCAAGGTTCAGGACAATATCGTGAAGGTCATCGCCAGCCAGATTCGCAAGGGCAACGTCGTCGAAGTCAACGATCAGCTGTATGTCGTGCTCAAGGCGGAGAGCTTCTTTCCGGGCAAGGGCACCCCGACGACGCAGATCGACATGCGGCGCCTTTCGGACGGCGTCAAGACGGTGCAGCGGTACCGGACCACGGAGCAGGTCGAACGCGCCTTCATCGAGACGAAGGAGCACAACTATCTCTATGAAGACGCGCATGGCTACGCCTTCATGAGCAATGAGAACTACGAGCAGGTGACGGTGCCCGCCGACGTGATCGGCGACCAGGCGGTGTATCTGGCCGAAAACATGCCCTGCCAGATCAGCCTCTACAACGGCGTGCCGGTGGCGATCGAACTGCCGGCCCGCGTCGTGCTGGAAGTGATCGAGACCGAGCCGGTGACCAAGGGCCAGACGGCCTCCTCCTCCTACAAGCCGGCCACGCTCTCCAACGGCGTGCGCACCACCGTGCCCCCCCACATCGCCGCCGGCACGAAGGTGGTGGTGATGACGGAAGACGGTTCCTACGTCGAGCGCTCCAAGGATTGATGCCCGGCCGAGCCGGGGCCTTCCCCCGCCCGGCTGAGCGCAATCCGCATTCAGCCGGGTGCGAGGACGTCCCGTTCGCTCTTCCAACCCGCAAACGCAGCGCATCCGGCGCGCCGGATTGGAAGGACTGCGAATTCCTCGCTGCGCTGTTGCATTCGGGCCCATCTGCGACTATAGACGCCGCTTCCCCGCATCGACCGGCTGATCAGGGCTGCCGTGGCGATGCTGTTGGCTCGGACGCTTTCAAAAAAGCATCGCGGCTTACCGGTGGCGGAACCGACGGGTTCCGGTGCCTTTTCATATTCGGAGACGAGCAAAATGCCCAAGATGAAGACCAAGTCGGGCGCCAAGAAGCGCTTCAAGATCACCGGGTCCGGCAAGGTGATGCATGCCCAGCAGGGCAAGCGGCACGGCATGATCAAGCGCACCAACAAGCAGATCCGCAAGCTTCGCGGCACGCGCGTCCTGTTCAAGACGGACGGCGAAAACGTGAAGAAGTACTTCCTGCCGAACGGCTGATCGCCACGGCAAACGCGCAACCTCGAGGAGATCAGCCATGGCTCGCGTCAAACGGGGCGTCACCGCCCATGCAAAGCACAAGAAGGTCCTGAAGCAGGCGAAGGGCTATTACGGCCGCCGCAAGAACACCATCCGCACTGCCAAGCAGTCGGTGGAGCGTTCGCTTCAATATGAATATGTCGGCCGCAAGCTCAAGAAGCGCACGTTCCGCGCCTTGTGGATCCAGCGCCTCAACGCGGCTGTCCGCGAACTGGGCCTGACCTATTCCAAGTTCATCGCAGGTCTCACCCGCGCCGGGGTCGAGATCGACCGCAAGGTGCTCTCCGACCTCGCCATCCGCGAGCCGGAAGCGTTCAAGGCCCTCGTCGAGAAGGCCAAGGCGGCCTGAGCCGCCTTCCCTGCGAGACGACAGGTCCTGCAGAACCCGCTGCCTCGTCGCGGCGGGTTTTTGCTTGACTGCGCCCGGCCGGCCAGCGGGTTCAGGGCGCAGGCTCGTTGAGGCCCTCGCGGTCGAGGATGGCCCAGCAGGCCTCGGCATCCTCGGCGAAATGGAACAGGCCGAGATCCTCGGCCCGGATGAAGCCCTCCTCGGCCAGCGCCTCGAAATTGACCGTCCGACGCCAGAAGGCCTCGTCCATCAGCACGATGGGGCAGAAGGGCATCTTGCCGGTCTGGCGCAGGGTAATGATCTCGAACAATTCGTCGAAGGTGCCGAAGCCGCCGGGAAACGCCACCAGCGCCGCCGCATGCATGGCCAGGTGCATCTTGCGCATCGCGAAATAATGGAAGCGGAAGGTGAGGTCCGGCGTCGTGTAGACATTGGGGCGCTGCTCGTGCGGCAGCGTGATGTTGAAGCCGATCGTCGGCGCGCCCGCATCCCTGGCGCCGCGATTGGCCGCTTCCATGATGCCCGGGCCGCCGCCGGTGGCGATGACGTTGAAGCGCCCGCCCCCGTCCTCGTTGCAGGCGCCCCCGCGTTCGGAAGCGATGCGGCCGAAGGTCCGCGCCTCGGCATACCAGCGGCCGTGCCGGCCCGGCGCATCCTCGCGGATGCGCGCCGAGCCGAACACCACGATGGTCGAGCGGATACGGGCGGCCCTGAGGCCTTCCTGCACCTTCATATATTCGAGCTGGAAGCGGACCCCGCGCGTGGAATCGCCGAGGAGGAAGTCGGGGTCGACCGCGGCAAGCCGATAGGCGGGCGCTTCGGTCTGGCGGAGTTCCTCGATCTTCTCCTTCGTCTGCGGGGCCAGGGTTTGCCTGGTGGAGACCATCGTGGTCGGCGAGGACGTATCGGTGGTGGACATTGAGAGCCTTGCGGAGGTCGGTGGGCCCGATCTGGGCTCTTGAACGGCGCGCCGCAAGGTCCGGCGCCCGGGGTCCCTCCGGTTTCCGCGGGCCGGCGGCGGAATTTGCGGTCAAGCCGGTTCCCATCCCGGCCGGATATGCGCTAGAAGGCGCCTCGATTTGAGGAATGGCACGATGACCGATCTCGCCGCGCTGGAAAGCGCCCTTCTGTCCGATATCGATGCCGCCGCCGACGAGGCGGCGCTGGAAGCGGTGCGCGTCGGCGCGCTCGGCAAGAAGGGTTCGCTATCCGAAAGGCTGGCGGCTCTCGGCCGCATGGCGCCGGACGAGCGCCGGGCCGCCGGCGCCGCCATCAACGCCGTCAAGGACCGCGTCACCGCCGCGCTGGCGAGCCGGCGCGCCGTGCTCAAGGCGGCGGCGCTCGACCAGCGCCTGCAGGCGGAAGCCGTCGACGTGACGCTTCCCGTCCGCGAGACCGGCACCGAGATCGGCCGCCTGCATCCGATCAGCCAGGTCATCGACGAGATCACCACGATCTTCGCCGATATGGGCTTCGCCGTCGCCGAAGGGCCCGACATCGAGACGGACGAGTATAATTTCACCATGCTCAACTTCCCGCCGGGCCATCCGGCGCGGGAGATGCACGACACCTTCTTCTTCGCGCCCGACGAGAAGGGCGAGCGCAAGGTGCTGCGCACCCATACGAGCCCGGTGCAGATCCGCACCATGCTCACGCAGAAGCCGCCGATCCGCGTCGTCATTCCGGGGCGGACCTATCGCTGCGATTCCGACCAGACGCACACGCCGATGTTCCACCAGGTCGAGGGCCTGGTCATCGACGAGACCAGCCATGTCGGCCACATGAAGTGGGTGCTGGAGGAGTTCTGCCGCGCCTTCTTCGAGGTGCCCTCGGTCAAGATGCGCTTCCGGCCGTCCTTCTTTCCCTTCACCGAGCCGTCGATGGAAGTCGACATCCAGTGCTCGCGCAAGGGCGGCGAGATCCGCTTCGGCGAGGGCGACGACTGGCTGGAGATCCTCGGCTGCGGCATGGTGCACCCGAACGTGCTCACCAATTGCGGCCTGGACCCCGACCGCTACCAGGGCTTCGCCTGGGGCATGGGCATCGACCGCATCGCCATGCTGAAATACGGCATGCCGGATCTTCGCCCCTTCTTCGACGCCGATGTGCGCTGGCTGTCGCATTTCGGCTTCCGCCCGTTCGACCTGCCGAGCCTGGCCGGCGGCCTGTCGGCATAGGGTGCCTCGCCCCCCGGGCGGCGGCGTTGCCATCCTGCCGGGGAACCGGCGCGCTCGGAGCGCGGACATCCCGTCCGCTGGTGGACCCTCGCGCTTGCGGAAGAGGGCGGACAGGATGTCCGCGCTCCCCCTATCCGCAGGTCAGGGTTTCCTGGCGGCCTCGACCGCGAGCCCCTGCAGCCAGCCGCTGCCGTCGGCGGACACCTTGGTGAGCGGGTCGGCGATGTCCTCGAGGCCCTTGCGCTCGGCGTCGACGCCGCAGACGAGGGCGACGATGCCGCCGAACATCATCACGGCCGACCCGACGACATAGCCCCAGAACAGCGGGTCGCGCTGGGTGCCGTCGCCGACCAGATAGCCGAAGATCAGCGGGCCGAGCGAGCCGACGATCTGGGCGACGGCGAAGAAATAGGAGATCGCCTGCCCGCGCACTTCGAGCGGAAAGATCTCGCTGACGGTGAGATAGGCCGAGGACGCTCCCGCCGACGCGAAGAAGAACGACACGCACCACAGCAGCGTATGCGTGCCGGCGCCGAGAAGGCCCAGCTTGAACAGATAGGCCGAGACGAGCAGCACCATGCCGGCGAGCACATAGGTCCCGAAGATCATCCGCCGGCGCCCGATCGTATCGAACAGCGGCCCCAGCACGAGCGGGCCGAGCAGGTTGCCGATGGCGAAGGGAAAGAAATAGAGCGCCGTCCGCGACTCGTTGAGATGATAGAAATTCTGCAGGACGAGAGCGTAGGTGAAGAAGATCGCGTTGTAGAGGAAGGACTGCGTGACCATCATGGTGAGGCCGAGGAAGGTCCGCGACGGGTAGCGCTCGAAGAAGACATGCATCAGCCGCCCGAAGGGGACCGACGTCTCCGGCCTTATCGTCACCGCCCTGCGCTCGTCGACGGGCGGCAGGTCGGCTCCGCCCTCGCGCAGGCCCGCCTCGATGCCGTCGACGATGCGATCGGCCGCCTCGGCATGGCCGTGGGTCAGCATCCAGCGTGGGCTTTCCGGGATGTGACGGCGCAGGAAGATGATGGCCAGGCCGAGCAGCGGGCCGATGAAGAAGGCGAGGCGCCAGCCGAGATTGGCCGGGAACAGGGAATGATCGAGCAGCACGAAGCTGCCGACCGCACCCAGCATGGCTCCGGCCCAGTA
Source organism: Labrys monachus (assembly GCF_030814655.1). NCBI lineage: Bacteria > Pseudomonadati > Pseudomonadota > Alphaproteobacteria > Hyphomicrobiales > Xanthobacteraceae > Labrys > Labrys monachus. The sequence continues at coordinate 2,311,643 of NZ_JAUSVK010000001.1, read as the reverse complement.
GGTGCCGTTGATGGCGATGTCCACCCGGCCGCGATACCGGGCCGGAATGAGCTCGTCGATGGCGGAATTGATCGCCGTGTATTCGCCGCCGATGCCGAGGCCGGCGACGAAGCGCCAGACATAGAGGAACCACGGTGCCCAGGCGAGGCCGGCGACGCCGGAGCCGACGAGATAGATCGCCAGAGTGATGATGAACAGCTTCCTTCGTCCCCAGCGATCCGTCAGGCGGCCGAACAACAGGGCGCCCACGACCTGACCGACGAGATAGATCGTGCCGGTGAAGCCGACTTCGGCGCTCGACATGCCGAGCGTCTCCTTGAAGCCGGAGGCCGAGACCAGCTGGATCTCGATGCCGTCGAGAATCCAGCTCACCCCCAGCCCGACGACCACCATCCAGTGGAACCGCGCCCAGGGCAGCCGGTCCAGCCGCGCCGGTATGAGGCTGTGGACGGGCCGTGTATCGGCGGATGCTGCCCGCATGTTCTGCTCCTGAGAACGTCTTCCCGACTCTGTTCTTGGGGATACCGGTCGCGAAAGCCGAATTTCCGGGACTTCACGTCCGACGACCGAGGGAGGCGCGGCGCGTGCGGCCGAAGAAGGCCTCGAAGACGCAACGGCCGGATTCATGCCGCATTTCGGCTCTATTCGGCTCTGCCTTCGCGCCGCGGCATGCGGGGCGCCGGGAGGCGCCGGTCGTCCGACGGTCGGGACGGGGCATGCCGACAGGCCCCCGCGGCGACAAGGCGGGGCGGAGCGGGTCCGGCGGTCCGGGACGCGGCACCGGCGGGAAAGGGCCGGCCCCGAGAGCGGGCGGACGTCCTCCTCGCGCGGCTTCGTCGCCGGAAACCGTCCACGCATCGAAGGTCGGCATCATCGCCCGCACGCCCGGCATTCCAGCACATTCGAGGCATCACCGCTCAATCCGCAGGAGAAATTCCATGCCGTAATCGTGGTCGGCAGTAAAAGTTCCCGCAGTCCCGGCCTTGCAAAGACGTTTGGGGGATGTTGACGACTCGTTAACCTCCCAAGCCCATTTCCGGATCGGCGATGCACAACCTGTGCTTTAGTCCCTCCGGAGAGTTGCCGCGCGATTACGGACGGGGCTATAGGAATCTCCCGCAGAAGCCCTCGTTGCGGGAATCTCCAGGGCATAATTACGGAAAGCTGCAGACTTTTCGACGAGATTATGCGTAGATTCAAACAGATAGAGCAATCTGACGCTCCTATGGGTAGTCCTGCTCCGACCGGCGGTTTCATGGCACAGCTTTTTCATCATTCTATCGACCCGCAATCGCGCTTCATTCGTCTCGTCCTGAATGAAATGGATGTGGCGACGGATCTGATCGAGGAGCGGCCATGGGAACGCCGCGAGGCGTTCCTGCATCTCAATCCGGCCGGCGTCCTGCCCGTGCTGGTCGACGCGACGGGCCTGGCCATCCCGGGCGCGGCGCTGATCTGCGAATATCTCGACGAGACCTATGGCGATGCCCTCGGCGAGCAGCGCCTGCTGCCGCGCGACCCGCGGGCGCGGGTCGAGACCCGCCGCCTGATCGAATGGTTCGGCATCAAGTTCCATGCCGAGGTGGGCGAATATCTCATCACCGAGAAGATCCTGAAGCGCTTCGTCCCGGTGGGGGAAGGCGGCAGCTCGCCCGATACGGTGGCGATCCGGGCCGCCAAGAGCAATGTGCGCTACCATCTGCGCTATGTCGGCTATCTGGCACGGCGGCGGAACTGGCTCGCCGGTGACCGCCTCTCCTATGCCGATTTCATCGCTGCCGCCCATCTGTCGGTGATCGACTATCTCGGCGACGTGCCGTGGGAGGAAGACAGCGCCGCCAAGGAATGGTATGCAAGGCTGAAATCGCGCCCGTCCTTCCGTCCGTTGCTGGCGGAAACCATGCGCGGCACGCCGCCTTCGGCAAGCTATGCGGATCTCGATTTCTGAGATCGGGCCTGTGCCGCGCCTCATCCGGCAGATCCCGACATGGTCCCACACACCGACCGATCTCCCGAGCCCACGCGGCCGGCGCCCGCCGCTTCCGGCCTCAAGGCATCGCTGATCGTCCGGGCCCGGGCCGAAGGCTTCGACGCGGTGCGGGTGACCGGGCCCGACGCCATTCCCGCCGCGCCGGAGCGGTTGCGCAGCTTTCTCGACAGCGGATTTCAGGGCAGCATGGCCTGGATGGCCGAACGGGCCGAGCAGCGCGGCGATCCGCGGATCCTGTGGCCCGACGTGCGCAGCATCGTCATGCTCGGCCTCAATTACGGGCCCGGGTCCGATCCGAGGCTGGGGCTCGAGGATCGCGCCGGCGGGCTGATCTCGGCCTATGCGCAGGGCGACGACTACCACGACGTCGTCAAGAAGAAGCTCAAGAGCCTGGGGCGCTGGCTCGGCGAGACGACGGGGCAGGCCCTGAAGGTCTTCGTCGACACCGCGCCGGTGATGGAAAAGCCGCTCGCGGCCGCGGCGGGCCTCGGCTGGCAGGGCAAGCACACCAATCTCGTCAGCCGCGAGTTCGGGTCCTGGCTTTTTCTCGGCGCGATCTTCAGCGCGGCGGCGATCGAGCCGGACGGGCCGGAACGCGACCATTGCGGCTCCTGCCGGGCCTGCCTCGACGCCTGCCCCACCGCCGCCTTCCCGGCGCCCTACCGGCTCGACGCCAGGCGCTGCATCTCCTATCTGACCATCGAGAACAAGGGGCCGATCCCGCGCCGGTTCCGGGCGGCGATCGGCAACCGCATCTATGGCTGCGACGACTGCCTGGCGGCCTGTCCGTGGAACAAATTCGCGCAGACGGCGCGCGAGCAGAGGCTGGCCGCGCGCGCCGAACTGCGCCAGCCGCGCCTCCTCGATCTCGCTCGCCTCGACGATGCCGGATTCCGGGCGCTGTTCGCCCGCAATCCAGTCAAGCGCATCGGCCGCGACCGCTTCATGCGCAACGTCCTCGTCGCCCTCGGCAATGGCGGCGACGGGGCGGCCGTGCCGGCCGTCGAACGCCTGCTGCGCGACCCCTCGCCGCTCGTGCGGGGCGCCGCCATATGGGCCCTGTCGCGGCTGGCGCCGGAACGGCTGGCCGCCGCCTCGGCGCTCGCCGTCGACGAAACCGATGGCGAAGTCCGCACGGAATGGTGCGAGGCCGGCATCGACTTTCAGGGAAACGCCGCAAATTTGTCGCATTCGGACGGCTTGCCTTGACGCCGCGGCCGTCCGTCAATAGCGGTGGTTTCGAGTAACAGGAGGATGGCGATGCTTCATCGGAATGAATCGCGGCAGTTGGGCAGGAAATCACCGAGGCGACTGCACGATGCCGCTCAATTCTTCCGAAGCTGGGCCGAGAAGCCCCTGCAGATGGGTTCCGTCACCCCGTCGAGCCGTACCCTTTCCCGCGCCATCGCCCGAGCCGTCAACCCGCAATCCCCGGGACCCGTCATCGAGATCGGCCCCGGCACCGGCCCCGTCACGCAGGCGCTGATCGAGCGCGGCATCGCCGAGGACCGGCTCGTCCTGGTGGAATACAGCCCCGAATTCTGTGACCTGCTGCGGCGTCGCTTCCCGAAAGCGCGGATCGTGCAGGGGGATGCCTATGCCCTGGCGAAGACGCTGGACGGCATGCTGTCCGCCAAGGCGGCGGCCGTCGTCTGCGGGCTCCCCCTCCTTACCAAGCCGGAGCCGGCCCGGCTCGCGCTGCTCGCCCAGGCCTTCAGCCTGATGCAGGCCGGCGGCCCGTTCGTCCAGTTCACCTACTCCCTGACCTCGCCGATGCCGCTTCGCAATGCCTTCTTCACCTGGAAGGCGTCGCCGCGCATCTGGCTCAACGTGCCGCCGGCACGGGTCTGGACCTATCGCCAGCTTTCGAGGAACTGATCTTGGACCAGCGGGACCGTCTCATCGTCGCCCTCGACATCGACAGCGTCGCACGGGCCGAGGCCCTGGTCGCGCAGCTGGGCGACAGCGTCACCTTCTACAAGGTCGGCTACCAGCTCGTCTTCAATGGCGGCCTGCCCTTTGCGCAGGCGCTGGTCGCGTCGGGAAAGAAGGTCTTTCTCGACATGAAGCTGCACGACATCGGCAACACCGTCGCCAAGGGCGTCGAGGCGATCGCCCGCATGGGCGTCACCTTCCTCACCGTGCACGCCTTTCCGCAGACGATGCGGGCGGCGGTGGAAGGCGCACGGGGGTCGGACCTCAAGGTCCTCGGCGTGACGGTGCTGACCTCCTACGACGCCGCCGACCTCGCCGAATCCGGCTATCGCCAGAGCGTGAGCGACCTCGTGTCCCTGCGCGTCGGGCAGGCTCTGGAGATCGGCCTGCCCGGCCTCGTCCTCTCGCCGGAAGAGGCCGCGGCGACCCGGCGCCGCGTCGGAGACCGCATGCTGCTGGTGACGCCGGGCGTGCGCCCCGCCGGCAGCGACAGCGGCGACCAGAAGCGCATCATGACGCCGGGGGACGCCCTGCGTGCCGGCGCCGACCATCTCGTCGTCGGCCGCCCGATCGTCGCGGCGGCGGATCCGAAAGCCGCGGCCCTGGCGATCCAGGCCGAGATCGCCGCCGCGGTCTGACCCCGGCGAAGAGCGGGCGCGGCCCTACCAGCCGCTTCCCCCTCCTCCACCGCCGCCGCCGCCGGACGAGCCACCTCCGCCCCCTCCGCCGCCGCCGAAACCCGTGCCGGGGCTCGAGCCGGGCGGGGACGAGGCGGCGGCCGCGCTCGTGGCGAGCCCGTCGCCAAGCCGCGTCCCGAAGGAGGTGGGGTTCGAGGGGTTCCAGTTGGTGCCGACATACCAGGCGGGCGCGGTGATGCCGGCCGCCGCCAGCACGGCGGTGAACTTGCTGCTCCATTCGTGCGAGCAGCCGAGCGCCAGCGCATAGGGCAAATAGCGCTCGAAGAGGTCGGGCGTGCGCTGCGGCGGATTGAGGATGTTCAGGCGTTCTTCCTCCGCCGCCGCCAGATACATGCGGAAGCCCTCGATCTTGTCGAGCAGGTCGCGCCCGGCCCGGCTCGGTGCCGGCAGCAGGAAGAAGAAGACGAGATTGAGCCCGCCGATCGCGGCGGCGGCGAGCATGGGCAGCCAGTCCCCGGGCGAAATGCCGTCGACGGAGGCGAACACCGCCGGCAGGGCGAGGCCGAACAGCACGAACGGTGCGAGCACGAGGAGGCCGAACAGGCGCCCGATGGCGGCGACGCCGCGCACGCCGGCGAGGCTGGCGACCAGCCGGCGTCCCATCGCGAAAATGATCGCCCACCAGACGACGAAGAAGGCGCCGACGATCAGCGGACCGGCTTCGCCGGACCCGAGCACGAAGGCGACGGCGAGGAAGGCGACGGAGAGGGCGAGGCCGGCCGCGAACCACCCCCGATTGAGGCTGAAGGCCTTGCCGCCATAAGCGAGGTCGAGGGCGCTGCGCAGGGCCGAACGGGCCGCCTCGACCCGCCGGTAGCTGGTATTCGAGAGGACGAGGGGGCTTGTTCCGAGCGTCTGCACGAGGCGCAATTCGTCCGGCATCAGGCCTGTCGGCGCCTTGCCGAGCGGCTGGAGCTGGTAGGACGACGCCGTGTCGACGATCTTGAGATAGCCCTTGACGGCAAGATCGATCACCGCGCTGGAAAAGGCCTTGTCGTCGAAGCCGCGCTGGCGGACATAGCGGGCGGCGGCCGGCGTGACGCCGGCCGGCGGGCGGAAGGCGGGGACGATGACGCCCGCCGGCGGATCGCGCCCCACCCGCCACCACGCGCCGAGGAAGAAGCCTGCGACGACGACGACGCCGAGCAGGGCGACCACGGTCGAGGCATTGTCCTCGACGAACCAGAGGATCCTCTGCAGGCGGCCGGGCGGCGTCACGAAGCCTTTCGGCCAGTCGACCGCGATGGTGAAGCCCTGGTTCGGCTGCAGCGGGGCGGTGGTATGGGCGGCGAAGGCCGCGCCGCTTTCGTCGACGGCGGCATCGCGCTCCCGCGCGCCCTGATAGCCGGTGTAGAGGCTCGATCGCAGGGCCGCGGCGCCGGGCGGCAGCGTGACGCGGATGCTGGCCGCGTCGATGGGAAACTCCCAGCCATTGCCGGTCACGTTCCAGTACAGCTGGTCATAGCCGTCGAAGAAGCCGATCTCGCGGGTGGCCCGGTAGCGGATCTCATAGGTCGTCGGCCCCGGCGGCAGCACGACATCCTTGTCGCCGATGCGGATACGCACGCCGTTGCTGAGGCCCTCCAGCACATAAGGCTCGCTCCGGCCGTCGCGCTTCACCGCTTCCACATGGAAGCCGACGAACAGGAGGTTGCCGTTGCGATCCTTGTAGCGCGTGGGGAAATCGCGGTTGATGCCGTGCCGGATGCGGATGCCCTGCACGTCGACCCGGATCGTCTCGACGACGTCGAGGGCCGCATCCGGATCGACCGTGGCGGCGCTGTCGAAGGCGAGGATATGCTCGTCCGCCCAGGCGGGGAGGCCGAACAGCAGCGCGGCGAGGAGAAGGAGCCCGCGCAGCAGGGAGAAGGCCGTCGCAGCCCGTGCCATCAGGGCGTTCCGAAGCTGACTTTCGGTGCGGTGCGGGCCGCTTCGTCGCCGATCTCGAAATATTCGGCCTTCTGGAAATGGAAGGCGTTGGCGATGAGGTTGGAGGGAAAGGATTCGATCTGCGTGTTGAAATTGCGCGCCGCGCCGTTGTAGTAGCGCCGGGAGGCCTGGATGTCGTCCTCGATGCCGGAGAGCTGGCTCTGCAGGTCGCGGAAATTGGCGTCCGCCTTGAGGGTGGGATAGGCTTCGGCCACCGCGAAGAGGTTGGCGAGCGCCGCCTGCAGCCCGCCTTCGGCAGCGGACTTGGCGCCGACGCCCTTGGCGCCGAGACTGGCGGCGCGGGCCTGCGTCACCGCTTCGAAGACGCCCTTTTCATGGGTCGCATAGCCCTTCACCGTCTCGACGAGGTTGGGAATGAGGTCCGCGCGGCGGCGCAGCTGCACGTCGATGCCGCTCCAGCCTTCCGCCGTCAGGTTCTTGTTGCGGATGAGGCCGTTATAGGCCGTGATCGCATAGAGCGCGACGACGGCGACGATGCCGAGGATGATGTAGCTGGTCATGGGGCGCTCACGGTTTCGGCGATGCCCCACCATCGCGCACCGCTCGGGCGAAGGCAATCGCAGGAGAAATAGTCCCGGCGGGCGCGCCGGGCCGTGCGAAGAGGCACGGCGCGGAGGCGGGATGGCGGGCAGGATGCCGGCAGCTGACTGGGGCGGGCGGAGCAATGCGGGATGAAGCCTATCCCCGATCGAAGTTCGACGGGCCCGGCAGGGTCTCGACGGCATCGAAGATCCAGCCGCGGCACTGGCCGCTGTTGCTGTCCATCCCGGTCGCCCGCATGCGCCGCAGGCCGCTCGCGTCGGGTTCGAAGATGAGGATCGAGCCCATGGCCGGAAAGAAGGAATTGTCGACGACATTCGAAGGAAGGCGTGGCAGGATCATGAAGATCGACGACCCCGCCAGTTCGAGGGTGAGACGCCCGTAGATCCGCGGGCTGCCGAGGCTCGTTTCCGGCGCGGTGATGGTGAGGACGTTCTGCCGTGACTCGACGGTGACCACTTCCTCGCGAATTTCCGTAATGGGAAGATGGGGACTCTCACAGCGCGAAAATCGGAATTGATTGTTCATTCGCGTGAGAAAATCACTCATCAAATGCCTGCAATTCGTCTCGGTGTGACGGGACACCGTGCTGCGCAGGGAGCCATTCTCAGGCTTTTGTTCCGACGCGCCCGATGGATGGCGCAGCGTTAAGAAGGCAGCGTGATCGCAGCGTGAACTGCGTTGGCGGTACTATAGCGCCGACATTTCACGCTGCGATCACGCGGATGTCGTAACCGGCGGTATGGGGAGGACGCGAGCATGAGTGGTCACGGTAGCAGCAGGGCACGGTTTCTGTCGAACATACCCAAGACGTTGAATCTACGGTCTCTTCTGGAAGCCGACGTCGATCCCCTGGCGGCACGCGCCCCCGGCGCGGGCGATCCGCGCCAGCGGGGCATGGCGGGCTTCCGGCATTTCATCCGGCCGCCCGAGCCGAAGGAACGCTTCGCCGTCGCCCGGCGCCCGTTCGATCCCGCGGACGCGCAGCAATTCACTCAGGTGCAGGACCTGATGCACAAGCTCGCCGACATGATCGAGGCGGCGCCCATCCCCGCCGGCCAGGAAGACGGCATCAGCGCCTGGTTCAATCGCGGCCTTCCCAGCGGCTTCACCTATTTCATGCAGTTCATCGCCCATGACATGGTGAGCAGCTCGCTGACGCTTTCGCGCAGCGAGGCGCAGACCGTCGGCTTCGCCAACCAGCGTCGCGTGCCGCTCAGGCTCGATGCGATCTATGGCGGCGGCCCGGCCGTCTGCCCGCATGCCTACCAGCCGGACCCGGCGGTGGAGCTGCGCACCCGCCTTCGGCTGGGCCGGACGCGCGACGATACCAGCGGCCGGCTGCGCGACATCGCCAGGGGCCGCGACACCACGGTTCCCGACGGCTCGCCCCTCTATCCGGAAGCGCTGATCGCCGATCCGCGCAACGACATGCACGCCCTCATCTCGCAGATGACGGTGCTGTTCCATCACCTCCATAACGCGGCGGTCGAGACGCTGGCCCGGGACAAGAGCCTGCCGCCGACCGCCAACAGCTTCGCGGCGGCGCAGCGCAATTTCTTCGCCGCCCAATGCGCGTGCATCCTGATCTACCGCCATCTCATCCGGGAAGACCTGCTGCCGCGCATCCTCCATCCCGACGTCTATGCGGTCTATCGCGCCGGCTCGGGACCGTTCCTCGAGGACTGGACCGGGCTCGAAGAGGATATCTGGACCGCGCCGCTCGAATTCACGCATGGCGTCATGCGCTTCGGCCACGCCATGATCCGTGCGAAATATTCCTTCAACGAACTGACGACCTTCCCCGACAGCCCGGCGGCGCCCGACAAGTCCTTCAACTTCACCGACATCATGCGCTTCAATTCGGACCTGCGTCCCGACCAGATGCCGCTGCTGACGAAATGGACCGTCGACTGGCACCGCTTCTTCGGGGACGATCCGAAGACTGGCAATTTCAGCGTCCGGCTCGGTCCGTGGACGCATCGGCAGCTGGAATTTTCCATCGAAAGCCAGAAGCCGCCCGGCGGCGGCAGCCTGATCTACCGCGACCTCCTGGGATCGGTGATGACCTGCCCCTGGTCGGTCAACGCCCTCATCGCGGAGATCGCCAGGACACATGGGGACCTGATCGCCGGCTCGTCCCTCCTCTATGACGACACCACCGCGCAGCTTCCGACGGCCCGGCCCTGGGCCAAGCCGATGAGCGACTGGCTGGCGCAGCAGAGAAACCGCGTCGGCCATGCACCGACCGACGAGGACATCGCCGCGATCATCCAGGATCCGCCGATGCCCTTCTTCGTACGCTTCGAGGCCGCCCATGCGCCGGGCGCCAGCGGCAAGCATCTCGGCATCTTCGGGTCGATCGTCATGGCCGACACCCTGTTCGGCGTGCTGAACCAGGACAGGGTGCTGGGCATCGATCCCCTCGCCGATCTCGACGTGCAGCTCAAGGCGGTCTCGCGCATCGCGCTCGACGCCGACGACAAGCTGCAGGCCCTGTCCGGCATCCGGGATTTCAATTCGCTGATCGACTATCTCGGCGATGCCGTCGCATTTCCGTCCGGGCTGAATGGCTGACGATCAGTTCCGCTGGAAATGACGAGATCTTTGGGTGAGACTACCCAAGGGACAAAGTAGTGAACTGCGACTGAATTGAATATCATGCTTGAGCGGTTTTTCGCTGGAAGGGGAAACTATGGAACGCTATCGCATCAATGTGGACGACAACTTCGCCTGGGGAAAACTCGTGAAGACGTGGGCCACGGGCCGCAACTATGTCGACCATGAGCCGACGGAAGCCGAACCCCTGCCGACGGAAGTCGAAAACCCGCCGAAATATCCCAAGCCGACCTGCTTCAAAGACCTCGCAACCCAGGCCATCGCCGCCAAGGTCGGAATGCATTTCGAGGATGGCAACAATACACCTGTCACCGGAGACGAAGATCTCGGCTTCCTGCTCGCGCAGGCGACCCTCGAAACCTATGTGCTGCGTCTGCCGGCCAAGGATGCGCTGGAGCGATCCGAGCAGCAATTGCTCGCGGGGCAGGACTATTGGCTGCCGACGTTCTACAGCCGCATCTTCGAAACCGACGTGAAGCCGGCGGAAGTCCAGACCGCCACGCAGCGGGCCCAGCTGCACGCCGAACGCGTGGGCGAGTACACGATCAATACTTGCCACTGACGAGACGATCGGGCGAGCGGAAGCTGCGGCCCGATTCGTACTTACCAGACCCCGAAGGCAGCCTTCTCGACCGGCGCTCCAGCGCCGCCGAGACCGGCCCGCAGGTGCTCCCAATCCTCGGCGACGGCGATGGGATAGAGATGCAGCATCCAACGCGCCATGTTTTCGGGAGTCGGATTGTGCTTGCCGTGCCAGTCGCTCCTGATCCTGACATAGGTCTTGTCGAGTTCGGCCGCGGCCTCTCGCGAGCGGCCGAGCCTGGCGAGGGCGGCGGTGACCCACATCCGAAAACCCGGGGATGCGTCTAATCCATTCGCGGCGAGTTCGATGCAGGCTTCATAATCGCCGACGAGAAACTTGATGACCGAAAGATAGGTCATCTGCTGCGGCGTCGCCAGCGGCGTGATATCGACCGAGGCTGCCGCGAAATCCCTGGCTTCGGCGTATTTGCCGCAATAGGCAAAAATCAATCCCGCCGACATCAGCGTCCAGGGGTCGCTGCCGTTCAGATCGATGGCCAGGGAAGCGTGCAAAGTGGATTCGTCGGCGCGGCGGGCGAGCTGGTGGGTCCAGGCGAGGTTGAGCTGGGCCCGGGAATCGAGCGGGTCGAGATGGGCGGCGCGGCGCGCCAGGACGAGCACATCGGCGAGGCGCGCGCGGTCAAGGAAGACGCCCGGCCGCGCGATGTGCTCGGTGTTGTTCATCTGCACCAGGCTGGTGAGCGCCGGCCCGTAGTCGGGCGCGTCGCGCACCAGCTCCTCGAAGACGGCGAGCGCCGCGCGCCAGTCCTCCGACGCCAGGCGATGCACCATCGCCTGGCCGCGCAGCCAGCGATCATGGATGTCGGAGGCGATGCTGCCTTCGACGCCGATGCGCCTGAGCCTTTCCGCCGACAGATGCACATTCAGGGCGGTGGCGATCTTGCGGACGATCTGCTGCTGCATTTCGAGCCAGGTCGCCAGCGACAGCTTGAAACGCTCGCTCCACACGCAGATCGAGGTCGCCGCGTCACGGAAGGTGATGATGAGCCGGATCTCGCCGCCCGATTCATAGGTCGTGCCCTCGACCACATATTCGGGCGGCGCGAACCAGCTCGCCGGCACGGGCTTCTGGTCGGGCGCCAGGGGGCGCACGGACCATTCGCGAAAGCGCATCAGGCAGGCGATCAGCTCGTGCTGGAAGCCGTCGACGACGTAGCGCTTGTCGGTCGGCACGCCGCCGGCATCGAAGGGGCAGACCGAAATCAGGACGCCCTTGGCCCAGACCGGTTGGCTCTGCAGCGCCGCGGGCCGGCTCGGGCGCGTCGCGCTCCAGTCCGCCTGCTGCTTGATCTCGACGATGAGGTCCTGCGTCTCCTTGGAAGGCTCGATATCGAAATCGGCCTCCAGCACGTCCCACAGCGTCTTGTAGGCCTTCATCGCGGCGCCGATGTCGCCCCGGGCGGCGCGTGCGCGGATGAGATGCCGGCAGGCGGGCTCATGGGTCGGGTCGAGATTGAGCAGGGCGGTCGCCACGGCGCTGGAATCGATGCCGCTGCCCTCGGGCGGCAGCAGGGCCTCCAGGCCCAGGGTCAGCCGGTCGTGCAGGAGCTGGCGCCGGGTCTGCACCCAGATCTGGAAGGCCGGATCGAGATCGTCGAGGCCCTCCAGCAGCGCATCGGGCAGCCGCTGGGTCGACAGCAGGCGCTCCGGCACGTCCTGACGCACGATCGCCGCGATGATCTCGTCGACGTCGCATTGATAGCGGCCGCGCTCCAGAGAGAGCGTCAGCTTGCCGGGGCGGAAGCCGTCGAAGCCGACGGCGTCGCAGGCGGATTTGATGTCGTGCACGGCCTGCCGCAGGGAGGCGCGCGCCCGCTCCTCGTCGCTCTCGCTCCACAGCAGCCCGACCAGGCGCTCGCGCGTGTCATGGGCGTTGTCCGACAACGCCAGATAGGCGATCAGCGCCCGCGTCTTGCGCTTGGGCAGGTCGAGCCTGCGCCCGTTGAAACTGGCCGAGAAATCACCGAGCACGCGCAGAATCAGCACCGGGCGCTCCCCAGCGCTCCCGGCCCCGTCGGCTGCCGCGTTCGACATATCCTGCAAGGCAATCCCCAAGGCCCTCGCCCCTCTTGGAAGATCCGTCTTCCAACGGAAGACGAGTTCCTTTGGAAGATTATGAATGAGAATGGCACGGCATGCCGCCCGATGGCAATGCACATCTAGAAGAGCGGCAAGCCGTCGGCGAACTCTCCGTGACCCGGCATGTTCCGCAACGTTTCCAGGCGCTTCGCCGTCACGTCCCGAGAATAGGGCTGAAGGTCGGGAGAGACCGCGCGCAGGACGGCGATGCCGATATCGCCCCGCGACAGATCCACCAGGAAAATGCGGATGCCGCGCTCGCGGAGATGGCCGACGAGCCGATCGAGAGCGCCGGTCCGGCTGCTGCCGTCGAAGAGCGCCGCTGCGTTGGAGAGGCCGGCGCTTTCGAGAAGGGGACACCCGGCAGCCGGAAAGGCGGCCCGGCGCAAATGGCGCCGGTCCGCCTCGTTGAGCCCGGCCTCGCCGCGTTCGGCCAGCTTGGCCGCGGCAATCGGCGCCGACAATTCCATCTGGGCCATTTCGAGCACGGCCGCCGCGACGGCTTCTTCCGGGGCGAGCCGCGCGGCGACGCCGCAGGCGAGGCCCCGGCCGTCCCCATCCATCGACAGGGCGGCGACGGCCGGCACGCCGGGATCGGCGGTGATGTCGAGGAGCAGCGTGCGGCGGCCCTCCACGCCCCGCCTCAGGCGCCCCACCAGCGCGCGGCCGGCGAGGCCAGCCGGATGGTCCGCAGCGAAATGCCGCGGCGCGCGGCCGCCGAACCACCAGAGCGCCGCCGCATCGCGTTCGCAGAGCTCGAGGATGGCGCGCAGCGCGGCCCGTTCCCGGTCGGGCCCGGCGGCGACCCCGGCCGACAAGGCGCCGGCCGGCGCCAGGACGCGCCTTGCCGGGTCACGCCGCAGGCAGAGATCGGCGGGCAGGAGAACGGGGTCGCCGGAGGCCGCCTCGACACCGGCCATCCAGTCCAGGGCCCGGCCCGCGCCGATCGCCCCAGCCCCGATCCAGCCATCGGCCATGCTCCCCGGCAGGCCGGCCGGGCCGCCCTGGGCGGCGATATCGCCGTCCCTTTCGAATTGCGAGAGCAGGTCGGCCGTCTCGCCGAGGCAGGAAATGAAGGCGGCCTCCGCCGTCTCGCCATTGCCGGTGACGCTCAGGCGCGGAGCCCTATTGGCGAGAGAAGCCGCAGCGTCGAGCACGACCTCCCCGCCGATACAGACAAGTCCCGGCGCGAAGGGAGAGCGGACCGCAAAGGCGCGCGCAAGACGGGCGGCGACGGCGGCCAGAGCAGGCGAGGCCTGGTCCGACACCGCCTGCAGCAACGCCGTTCCGGCCTCGGCACGAAGGTCGATCGGGTGGAGAGAGGGCAGCGCCATGCCGGGCTTCCTGTCGTGGGGACGCCCGCAGTCTACACCGTCCCAAGAAAAAGGGCGGCCCGCGAGGGCCGCCCATGATCGTTACGCGCCGGAGATTCCCGGGCTCGGGAGGAGATCTTACTCGGCCGCCTGGCCCTCGGCCTTGGCCTTCTTCTCCAGGTCTTCGCCGGTGGCCTGGTCGACCGCCTTCATCGACAGGCGGACCTTGCCCCGCTCGTCGAAGCCGAGCAGCTTGACCTTGACCTTGTCGCCTTCCTTGACCACGTCGGTGACCTTGTTCACGCGGTTCGCAGCCAGTTGCGAAATATGAACGAGGCCGTCCTTGGCGCCGAAGAAGTTGACGAAGGCGCCGAAATCGGTGGTCTTGACCACGGTGCCGTCATAGACGGCGTTGAGTTCGGGCTCGGAGGCGATCGACTTGATCCAGTTGATCGCGGCCTTGATCGCCGTGCCCGAGGCGGAGGCGACCTTGACGGTGCCGTCGTCCTGGATGTCGATCTTGGCACCGGTCTTCTCGACGATCTCGCGGATGACCTTGCCGCCCGATCCGATGACCTCGCGGATCTTGTCGACGGGAATGGTGATCACCTCGATGCGCGGGGCATGCTCGCCGAGTTCGGGGCGCGCGCCGGTCAGCGCCTTCGACATCTCGCCGAGGATGTGCAGGCGCCCACCCTTGGCCTGCTCCAGAGCGACCTGCATGATCTCTTCGGTGATGCCGGCGATCTTGATGTCCATCTGCAGCGAGGTGATGCCGTTCTCGGTGCCGGCGACCTTGAAGTCCATGTCGCCGAGATGATCTTCGTCGCCGAGGATGTCGGACAGCACCGCGAAGCGCTCGCCTTCCAGGATCAGGCCCATGGCGATGCCCGCCACCGGCGCACGCAGCGGCACGCCGGCATCCATCAGCGCCAGCGAGGTGCCGCAGACGGTCGCCATCGAGGACGAGCCGTTGGATTCGGTGACCTCGGACACGACGCGGATGGTGTAGGGAAATTCGTGCTGCGGCGGCAGCATCGGATGGACGGCACGCCAGGCGAGCTTGCCGTGGCCGATTTCGCGGCGGCCGGGCGAACCCATGCGACCGGTCTCGCCGACCGAGTAGGGCGGGAAGTTGTAATGGAGCATGAAGCGCTCCTTGTAGGTGCCCTCCAGGCTGTCGACGAACTGCTCGTCGTCGCCGGTGCCGAGGGTGGCGACGGCCAGGGCCTGCGTCTCGCCGCGGGTGAACAGGGCCGAGCCGTGGGTGCGGGGCAGGATGCCGGCTTCAGCGACGATGGGGCGAACCGTCTTCACGTCGCGGCCGTCGATGCGGATGCCGTTGTCCAGGATGTTCCAGCGCACGACCTTGGCCTGGAGGTCGTGGAAGACCTCGGCGACCTGCTGCTTGGAATAAGCCGGGGTCTCGGCGCCCTCGGGAAGGAAATGGGCGATGACCTTGGCCTTGGCGGCGTCGATGGCGGCATAGCGCTGCTGCTTGGCGGTGATCGAATAGGCGGCGCGCAGATCGCCTTCGATCACTTCGAGCATGGCCTTTTCGAATTCCGAGCGGTCGGAAGGCTGGAAGTCGCGCGGCTCCTTGGCCGCCTTCTCGGCGAGGCGGATGATCGCCTCGATCACCGGCTGGAAGCCCTTGTGGCCGAGCATGACCGCCTCGAGCATGGTCTGCTCGGAGAGTTCCTTGGCTTCCGATTCCACCATCAGCACGGCGTCGGCGGTGCCGGCGACCACGAGCGAGAGGGAGGATTCCTTCATCTCGTCGACGGTGGGATTGACCTTGAGCGCACCGTCGACGAGGCCGACGCTGGCGGCGCCCACCGGCCCCATGAAGGGCACGCCCGACAGGGTCAGCGCAGCGGAGGCGGCGACCATCGCGAGCACGTCGGTGTCGTTGACGAGGTCATGCGAGAGGACGGTGACGATGACCTGCGTCTCGTTGCGATAGCCTTCGACGAAGAGCGGGCGGATCGGACGGTCGATCAGGCGGGAGATCAGGGTCTCGCGCTCGGACGGACGCCCTTCGCGCTTGAAATAGCCGCCGGGAATGCGGCCGGCCGCGAAGGCCTTTTCCTGGTAGTTGACGGTGAGCGGGAAGAAGTCGATGCCCGCTTTCGGCTCCTTGGCCGACACGACGGTGGCGAGGACCGTGCTGTCGCCGTAGGAAGCCAGCACCGCGCCGTCAGCCTGGCGGGCGATCTTGCCCGTCTCGAGCGTCAGTTTGCGGCCGGCCCATTCAAGCTCTTCGCGATATATCGTGAACATTCTGTTCAATCCTGTCCTTGTGTGGGCGACCAGACGAAGCAGGCATAAACGAAAGCAGCCATGAGCAAGACGGCGCGATGCATCCTCGGAGCCGAAAGCTCCAGGAATGCATCCTGCGATCCTGCCATGGTCTGCTGCCCGTCCGGTCTGATGCGCGATCCTGCCGCGCCCTGCGCGTCTTCAAAACGGATCCCGCGTCCTCTTGTAGCGAGGCAGCTTGCCTGCTGCTCTCCTCGGGCTGCACGGCGGCCCCATGCCGCCATGCCCCTCCATGTCGTTGCCGCGGCCCTCTGCTGCAAGGCCGCTGCGGGCGGCGCACGGAAAACCGTGCGCCCGTCGAAAACCGCTCTCAGCGGCGGATGCCGAGGCGCTCGATCACCGTCTTGTAGCGGCCCTCGTCCCTCGACTTGAGATAGTCGAGCAGCGAGCGGCGCAGCGCCACCATCTTGAGAAGCCCCCGCCGCGAATGATTGTCCTTCACATGCGACTTGAAGTGGCCGGTCAGGTTGGCGATCCGCTCGGTGAGGATGGCGATCTGCACTTCCGGCGAGCCGGTGTCGCCGGCCTTCGTTCCATATTCCTTGATGAGCGCGCTCTTGCGCTCCACAGTAATCGACATCGGGTGTTCCTTTCACAGGGCATGTACGGCGCAAAATGCGCTATGATGCCGGAGCGTCTTGCGACGAGGGAGGCCTGTGAGGCCAGGATCGCCATCCACCTCGGCCCGGCCGGGATGTCGTCCAGCGGGGTCGGCGGAGGCGGTTTAAACCCGGACGGCTTCCGTCCGGATGCGGCCCTATAGTCGATACCGGGACAAAAAGCCAGAGAAAAGGCAAAGTCTCTTTCTATATGCTTGCACGCCGACGCATCGCTGGGACACTGGCGGCGCGCGGCAATTTCGACTAAGGCAATTTGTGTGCCCAATTTCGCCGACATCAAGGACAAATCCGGCCTTTTCGGACTTTCCGCACGCCTGCTCGTCCTCACCATCCTGTTCGGCATGCTGGCCGAGGTGATGATCTATCTGCCGTCGGTGGCGACCTACCGCCAGAACTGGCTGTCCAACCGCATTTCGTCGGCGATCACCGCCGCGCTGGTGCTGGAGGCGGCGCCGAACGGCATGGTATCGGACAGCCTCGCCATGCAGATTCTGGATTCGGTGGGGGCCAAGATGGTGGCGCTGAAGATGCGCGACACCAAGCGCCTGCTCGCCTCCTCCGAAATGCCGCCCCAGGTCGCGACCACGACGGACCTGCGCAACGTCTCCGAAATGGCGTCGATCCGCGAAGCCGTCGCCACGCTGATCGCCCCTCCCGGGCGTTTCATCCGCGTCATCGGCAATGCGCCGATGAACGGGCAGTTCGTCGAGATCGTGATCGACGAAGCCCCCCTCAAGGAGGCCATGTATGCGGCCTCGCGCCGTCTCCTCCTGATTTCGCTGTCCATCTCCGCCATCACCGGCTGCCTCGTCTATCTCACGCTGAGCTGGCTCATCGTCCGGCCGGTGCGCCGCCTGACCTTCGCGATGATGCATTTCGGCGACAATCCGGAAGACGGCTCGCGCATCGTGCAGACGTCGCGGCGCAACGACGAAATCGGCGTCGCCGAACGCGAGTTGGCGGCGATGCAGCGCCAGCTTCTGGGCATGCTCCAGCAGAAGAGCCGCCTCGCCGCGCTGGGCCTCGCCGTCTCCAAGATCAACCACGATCTTCGCAATCTCCTGGCGGCGGCGCAGCTCTTCTCGGACCGCCTGACCGATTCGGAGGATCCGTTGGTGCAGCGCTTCGCGCCGAAGCTGCTGCAGACGCTCGATCGCGCCATCGCCTTCTGCCAGTCCACCCTGTCCTATGGCCGGGCGGCGGAACAGCTGCCGTCCCGGCGCATGATCCCGGTGGCGCCGATCGTCACCGACACCCGCGAACTGCTCGGGCTCGGCGGCGAGGACGGCATCGTCTGGTACGAGAAGATCGAGCCGGACCTGCACATCGATGCCGACCCCGACCATCTCTCGCGCATCCTGCTCAATCTGTGCCGCAACGCGCTGCAGGCGCTCGAAGCCCAGGCGAGGACCGAGGACGGCCGGGGCCGCATCCACGTGATGTGCCGGCGCGACAGCGCGGCGGTGATCATCGAAGTCGCCGACGACGGCCCCGGCGTGCCGGAACGGGCGCGGCAGAGATTGTTCGAGGCTTTCGCCGGCTCGACGCGGCCGGGTGGATCGGGGCTCGGCCTGGCGATCGCGGCCGAGCTGGTGCGGGCCCATGGCGGCATGCTGACCCTCCTCGACCAGAGCCCGGGCGCGACGTTCCGCATCCGCATTCCCGACCGGACGGGGTCGCCGTCCTGAAGCCGGGGCATAATTTGTGAATTTGTCGAATTTTAAGGCAAATTTATCAGAAAAATAAGTAGATGGAGCCGAATGAGGGATCCGATGGGACCGTCGTTTCCTCCCTTGCTGCTTACGGACGATCTTCATGCGTATCCTGGCCATCGACACCGCCCTCGGAGCCTGTTCGGCCTGCGTGTTCGATTCGGATGACGGCGAGATCGCGTCCGAGACCGAGATCATGCAGCGCGGCCATGCGGAGGCGCTGATTCCCCTCGTCGAACGCGTCGTCGCCCGCTCGGGCGGCTTTTCGCCGATCGACCGCATCGCGACGACGGTGGGCCCCGGCTCCTTCACCGGCCTGCGCGTGGCGATTTCGGCGGCGCGCGCCTTCGCCCTCGCCTTGCGCGTGCCCTGCGTCGGCATATCGAGCCTGGCGGCCATCGCGGCGCCGTTCATCGACGAGAAGGACGGCCAGCACGTGGCCGCCGCCATCGACGCCCGCCACGGCAACATCTATTTCGAGCTGTTTTCCAATCGGGGCCGCACCATCGTGGAGGCGAGCTGCATTCCCATCCGCGACGCGGCGCGCGTCCTCGGCCCGGCCACGGTGAAGATGGCGGGCCCCGCCTCCCCCCTCCTGCTGGCCGAGGCCAAGGCGGCGGGGACCGCCGGGATCATCGTCGACAGCCGGCCGGCGCCGGACATCGCGTGGGTCGCCCAGCTCGGGCTGCTCGCCGATCCCGCGGAATCGCCGCCGCGGCCCTATTATCTCAAGCCCGCCGACGCCACGCCGCAGCAGAACGGCCAGGTTGCACGGCAATGAGCGGGAACTGGCCCTGGTTCGGCAGGCCGCAGCCGCCGGTCGTCGCCGATGCGCAGACCGCCGATGCGGCCGGGCTCGCCGCCATCCATGCCGCCAGCTTCGAGCGGGGCTGGGACATCTATGAATTCGAGCACCTGCTCGCCGACCGCATGGTGGTCGCCCATGTGGCGCGGCCGGGAGGGCGCGGCAGTCCGACGGGCTTTGCCATGTCCCGCCTCGTCCTGGACGAAGCCGAGATCTTTACCGTCGCCGTGGCGCCGGCGGCACGGCGGACGGGGCTGGCCACCCTGCTGATGCAGCATCATCTGGCGCGCCTCGCCGCCGCCGGCATCAAGAAGGTGTTCCTCGAAGTCGCGGAGGACAATGTCGCGGCGCGCCGGCTCTATGACCGCCACGGCTTCGTCGAGATCGGACGGCGCGCCGCCTATTACGCCCGCAAGGGCGGAGCCGCCGCCGCGGCGCTCGTCATGGAACGAAGCCTGCGCTGATGCCGTGCGATGTTTCAACCACGCGTCACCCCGACGTTCGACGGACCGCGAACCGTTCGGCACAATCGGCACAAGGAGAAGAACGATGGCGGATATGAGGCTCGTGGTAGCGGGCGCCGGCGGGCGCATGGGGCAGGCCCTCGTCCGGCTGATCGGCGCGACGCCCGGCGTCGTCCTCGCCGGCGCCATCGAGCGGGCGGGCTCCCCCCTGATCGGCCAGGACGCCGGCAGGCTGGCGGGCCTCGAACCCAATGGCGTCCTCGTCACCGACGATCCGCTCGCCCTCCTCACCGGCGCCGAGGGCATCGTCGACTTCACCGCCCCGGCGGCGACGGTGGAGCTCTCGGCCCTCGCCGCGCAGATGCGCATCGTGCATGTCGTCGGCACCACCGGCCTGTCCAGCGAGGACATGGCGCGCCTGAGGGCGGCCGGCCGCCATGCCGTGATCGTGCAGTCGGGCAATATGAGCCTCGGCGTGAACCTGCTCGCAGCCGTGGTCAAGCGGGTGGCCAGGAGCCTCGACGCCGAATTCGACATCGAGATCCTCGAAATGCATCACAACCGCAAGGTCGACGCGCCCTCGGGCACCGCGCTCCTGCTCGGGGAAGCGGCCGCCGCCGGGCGCGGCGTCGATCTCGCCGGCCATGCGGACCGGGTGCGGGACGGCCACACCGGCGCGCGCCAGAAGGGGCATATCGGCTTTGCGACCCTGCGCGGGGGCACGGTCGTCGGCGAGCACAGCGTGATCTTCGCCGGCGAGGGCGAGAGGATCGAATTCTCGCACAAGGCGGAGAGCCGCACGATCTTCGCGAACGGCGCGCTCAAGGCGGCGATGTGGGGCCAGGGGCGCAAGCCGGGCCTCTACACGATGGCCGACGTGCTCGGCCTCGCCGACCTGTAGCGGGACGGAGGTCGGCCTGGCCGGCCGGGGATCAGCGCACGCGCAGATCCTCGTAGGAAATCATGACATGCTCCCGGAACGCCGCCCGCTCCGTCAGCCGGTCGTAGTAGCGGCGCAGGGCGGGATGGCCGGGCCGCTCGATCGCCATGTCGAAATAGCGGTAGAGCACATGGCCGAACTGGATATCGGCGAGCGTGAAGGCTTCGCCCGCCAGATGGGCATGGCGGGCGAGGCGGGTCTCGGCGATGTCCAGCCTGGCGCCGAGTTCGCCGACCGCCCGGCGGATCGCCGCCTCGTCGCGGTCCTTCGGCGCCGTGCGCACGGCGCGCCAGAAGATCGGCACCGTGAAGTTCAGGGCGATATTGATCTTCGACCATTCGGCCCACATGTCGACCCGGCTGCGCGTCTCGATGTCCGCAGGCCAGAAGGGCGGCTCGCCATAGCGATTGGCGAGATAGCGCAGGATCGCGCCCGTCTCCCACAACGGCTCGCCCTCCCCGTCCCGCAGCACCGGAACCGTGCCGTTGGGATTCATCGCCAGGAAGGCCGGCGTGTCGTTGCCGCCATAGTTGTGGCCGACGTCGTGCCGCCTGAACGCAAGCTCCAATTCGCCGATGCACCACATCAGCGCCTGCACATTCGACGATGTCTTGCGTCCCCAGACCGTCAACATGCCAGCAGCCCTCCCGCGGCGGCCGCAGGCGGTCATCGCACCGCGGGCCGGTCCGTCCTATGCAGCGTGGGATGCCGGCTCGTCGCAGAGGATGGCGTGGAGCCCCGCGCCGTCGCGGGTCGCGCGCAATTTCTGGACGATGCCGGGATCCCGCAACATGCGCGCGATACGCGACAGCGCACGCAGATGGTCGGCGCCCGCGCTTTCGGGGGCCAGCAGCAGGAAGATCAGGTCGACGGGCTGGCCATCCAGCGCCTCATAGTCGATCGGCCTTTCGAGCCGGGCGAAAAGACCGAAAATCCGGTTGATCTTGCCGAGCTTGCCGTGCGGAATGGCGATGCCGTTGCCGACGCCGGTGGATCCCAGCCGCTCGCGCTGCAGGAGCGTGTCGAAGATTTCGCGTTCGCCGATACCGGTCAAAGCCGCCGCCTGGGCGGAAATTTCCTGCAAAGCCTGCTTTTTTGAGTTTACCTTCAGCGCCGGAAGCACCGCATCCTGCGGCAGCAGATCGCTCAGAGGCATCGAATTCCTCGCGGATGGTTCGAGCACGGCCGCACTCGAGGCGATCGTCGGCTCAATCTTGTTCGTGTTTGCCTGCCGGTTCGCCACCGGCCCGGCGCCCGCCTCTCGTCGAGGCAGGCGCATGATTGATGGGCCGGTCAGGATGCGTCCGCCGCAACATGCGGCAGGTCGATCCAGCCGATATGGCCGTCGGAGCGGCGGTAAACCACGTTCACGCGGCCATGTCCAGCGTGGCGAAACACCAGGGCTCCGGCGCCGGTCAGATCGAGGTCGGTCACCGCCTGGCTGACCGAGAGGCGTTTCATGCGCTTGGAATTCTCGGCGACGATCACCGGCGTGAATTCGCCGGGCGCCGCTTCCTCCTCGTCCGGGGCGGCGATGACGTAGTCGATGGATTCGCCGTCGGCCCCCGAGTCGGGCCCGGCATGATAGTCCTTGATGCGGTGCTTGTAGCGCTTGAGCCGCTTTGTGAGCCGTTCCGTCGCCAGGTCGACACTGGCATGCGGGTCATGCGCCATCGATTCCGTCTGCAGCGTAAGACCCGTGGAGAGATGGATGAGGCAGTCGGTCCGAAACCCCGTCCCCTCCCTCTTAACGGTGACATGTCCGGTATAGTCGTGGTCAAAATACTTCGACAGGCTATCGGCCACCCGCGCCTGGACGTGGGTACGCAACGCCTCGCCAATGTCGAGATTTTGTCCGGAGACACGCAAGGTCATGCTTCGCTCCGCTTCTGAGATAAGCAGGCCTGAGGGGCCTGCATCCACGAACCGGCCGTCAGGACCGGCCCACCCATCTAGGTAGGACCGTCTTGATCCCGCGTCAACGCCGATGCGTTTTCGCCCCGCCTTAAAAGGATGTAATCCACGCCGCGGCTTCCTGCCGGACGGGCTCGAATACGGCTTGTTTGTCAACGGCTTGGGCGCGGATGCCGAGGCCGGCCGGGCGCGCGCCCTCAATACTGCCTGGCGATATCCACCGGCGCCTCGAAAGGCAGGCCGCGTTCATGCCGCTCGACCTGGCGGAGCACGAAGCGGCCGACCGCCTCCTCGTCCGAGATCGAGGAATTGTGCGGGGAGATGGTGACGTTCGGATGCAGCCAGAGCGGGCTCTCGGGGGGCAGGGGCTCGCTCTCGAACACATCGAGGGTGGCGGCGCGCAGGGTGCCGTCGTCCAGCGCGGCGAGGATGTCGGCCTCGACCTGCAGGCCGCCGCGCCCGGCATTCATCAGGATCGGCGCGCCGAAGACGCCGTCGCGCGCCAGCTTCCCGAACAGGCTCCGGTCGAGGATGCCGCGCGTCGCCGGCGTCAGCGGCAGGAGCGATACGAGCAGATCCGTCCGTGCGAGAAAGCGGTCGAGGTCCTCGCCCGCGAAGCAGGGAATGGCGTCGACCTGCTTGGGCGTCCGGCTCCATCCCGCGACGTCAAAGCCCATGAGGGCGAGCTTGCGCACCGCATCGAGGCCGAGCACGCCGAGACCCATCACCCCGACGCGCAGCTCGCGCGCCTCGGGCGAGGGATCGAGCTCGCGCCAGATCCTCTGGCGCTGCAGCGCCTGGTAGCCGGCCTGGTTGCGCAGATGCATCAGCGCATGCATCACCACCCATTCGCTCATGCGGTGGGTGAGGCTGTCGTCGATCACCCGCCCGAGCGGCACCGGCGGCAGCGCGGGATCGGCCAGCACATGGTCGACCCCCGCGCCCAGAGAGACGATTCCCCGGAGATTGGGGAAGGTCGCCAGCAGGCCCGGCGGCTGCTTCCATACGGCGGCATAGGTGATCTCGGCGGGGTCGCCGACATCCGGCCAGGCGCGGATGTCGCGATCGGGCGCGAGGCGGCGCAGCCGGTCGAGCCAGCGCGCGGCGTCCCACTGGGTGATGCAGAGAAGAAGAGCCATGACAGCCGGACCTGAATGGAAGGGATGGGGGGACGCGCGGTGGCGGGCGGCGTGGTGCGGATCACTGGCTCACGGCATCGACGTCCACGGCCTCGATCGAGAAGGCCGCCGCCAGCAGCGCCTTGGTGTAGTCCTCGCGCGGATGGTCGAAGATCTCCGTCGCCGGCCCGTGTTCGACCACCTTGCCCGCCTGCATCACCATCACCTCGTTGGCAAGGGCGCGGACGACCTTGAGGTCGTGGCTGATGAAGAGATAGGCCAGCTTGTGGCGCTGCTGCAACTCGCGCAGCAGATCGACGATCTGGGCCTGCACCGACATGTCGAGCGCCGAGGTGGGCTCGTCGAGCACGACGAAGCGGGGCTCCAGCACCATGGCGCGGGCGATGGCGATGCGCTGGCGCTGGCCGCCGGAGAATTCGTGCGGATAGCGGTCCATCACCGCCGGATCGATGCCGACACCGACGAGGGTCGCCGCGACGGCCTCGCGCCTCCGGGCGGCCGACATCGCCTTGCCCTGGACCAGCAGCCCCTCCTCGACGATCTGGGCGATCGAAAGCCGCGGCGACAACGCGCCATAGGGATCCTGGAACACGATCTGCATGTCCTTGCGCAGCGGGTTCATCGCGGCCCGGCCGAGGCCCTGGATCGGCCGGCCGAGATAGGCGATCGGCCCCTTGCTCGAAATCAGGCGAAGGATGGCGAGGCCCAGCGTGGTCTTGCCGGATCCGGACTCCCCGACGACGCCGAGCGTCTGGCCCTCCTTCACCGCGACGCTGATACCGTCGACCGCCTTCACATAGCCGACGGTCCTGCGCATCAGGCCGGCCTTGATCGGGAACCAGACCTCCAGCCCTTCCGTGGTGACGATGGTGCGGGCATCGGGATCGAACGGCGTTGGCCGGCCTTTCGGCTCGGCGGCGAGCAGGCGCCTGGTATAGTCGCTGGTGGGGTTGGCGAACACCTCATGGGTCGGCCCGGCGTCGACGATGCGGCCCTTCAGCATGACGCAGACCCGGTCGGCGAGCTTGCGCACGATGCCGAGATCATGGGTGATGAACAGCATCGCCATGCCGGTGCGCCGCTGGATGTCCTTCAGCAAGGCGAGGATCTGCGCCTGGACCGTGACGTCGAGCGCCGTGGTCGGCTCGTCCGCGATGAGAAGGTCCGGGTCGTTCGCCAGCGCCATCGCGATCATCACGCGCTGGCGCTGGCCGCCGGACAATTGATGCGGAAAGGCATCGAGCCGCTTGTCCGCGTCGCGGATGCCGACCTGGCGCAGCAGGTCGAGCGTGCGCACCCGCGCCGCCTGCCGCGACATGCCCTGATGCACGCTGAGAATCTCGCCGATCTGCCGCTCGACGCTATGCAGCGGATTGAGCGAGGTCATCGGCTCCTGGAACACCATGGTGATGTCGGCGCCGCGCACCTTGCGCATCACCGGCTCGGGCGCGCCCATGAGATCGCGCCCCTTGAACAGGATGCGGCCGGAGGGGTGCGACGCGGCGGGATAATTGAGGAGCTGGACGATCGAGAGCGCGGTGACCGACTTGCCGGAACCGGATTCGCCGACGAGCGCCAGGGTCTCGCCCTTGTCGAGGGCGAAGGAGACGCGATCGACCGCAAGCGTGGTTTCGCCGTCCTGATGGAATGCGGCCGAGAGATCGCGGACGTCGAGAAGAGGCGTGGTCATCCGGGGCTGAATCTCGCGGTTCACGACGAAGGGCGGGTGCTCCCTCAAGCCTTAAGGCAGAATCGGGGGCAATTGAATCGGATTCTGGCGTGTTCTGCCGTCGGATCGGATCACCAGGGATTGCAAAATTCTTTTGATACCAATGCGTTAAATTGGTGGACCACCCCTGCCTGGACGCATTTTGGTTTAGCCGTCCACGCGCCCCTGGCCGATGCGGGCCCGTGCCCGCCTCGCCAAGGCTTCGGAGACGATGAGGGCGGCAAGAGCCAGCGCCACGGACACCAGGGTCAGCCGCAGGACGGTGCGGTCGCCATTGGGATCCTGGAGCGCGGTGTAGATCGCGGCGGACAGGGTCTGCGTCTCGCCGGGAATATTGGAGACGAAGGTGATGGTGGCGCCGAATTCGCCGAGCGCCTTGGCAAAGGCGAGCACCATGCCGGCGATGATGCCGGGCAAAGCGAGGGGCAGCGTCACCACGCCGAAGGCGAGGAAGGGATTGGCGCCGAGGGTGCCGGCCGCCGCCTCGAGCCGCGGGTCGACGGCCTCGATGGCCAGACGGATGGCGCGCACCATGAGGGGAAAGCCCATGACGGCGCAGGCCAGGGCCGCCCCGGTCCAGCGGAAGGCGAGCACCACGCCGAAATGCACGGCCAGAAAGGCGCCGATCTCGCCGTTGCGCCCGAACAGGACCAGCAGGACATAGCCGGTGACCACCGGCGGCAGCACCAGGGGCAGGTGGATGAGGCCGTCGAACAGCGCCTTGCCGGGAAAATCGCGGCGCGCGAGGATCCAGGCGGCGGCGATGGCCGGCACGAGCGACAGCATCGTGGCGAGCCCGGCGATCTGAAGGCTGAGCCGAAGCGCCGTCCATTCCTCAGGCGACAGCACGTCCATCGCCTTCCTCCCGGCGGTTCACCACGTCCGGCTCATGCCGACGGCCGGCGGTTCCATCGGCAGGCGCCGCAAAGCACCAGGGTCATTCCTTGACCAGGCGAGGCTTGGGGCGCTCGGCATCGGAGGAAACCGGCCGCTTGGCGGCGCCGCCGCCCCGCGGGACGACGCTCGGCGCGGCGTTGGAGCGGATGAAATCGGCGATGCGCGGCGCGATCTCCGAACGGAAGCGGGAACCGTTGAACACGCCGTAATGGCCGACGCCCATCTGGGTGTAATGGGCCTTCTTCTCCGGCGGAAGATTGACGCACAGCCCGTGCGCGGCCTGGGTCTGGCCATGGCCGGTGATGTCGTCGTTCTCGCCCTCCACGGTCAGCAGGGCGACGTTGCGGATCGCGGCGGGATCGACCGGCTTGCCCCGGTGGGTCATCTCGCCCTTGGCGAGGGCAAAATTGATGAACACGGTCTCCACCGTCTGCAGGTAGAACTCGGCGGTGAGATCCATGACCGAGAGATATTCGTCATAGAATTCGCGATGCTTCTGGGCATTGTCGCCGTCGCCGCGCACGAGGTCGAAATAGAGAGACTTGTGCGCGTTGACGTGGCGATCGATGTTCATCGTCATGAAGCCGCTCAGCTGCAGGAAGCCGGGATAGACGTCGCGCATGAAGCCGGGATGCGGAAACGGCACCTTGGTGATGACGTTGCTGCGGAACCAGTCGATGCCCTTGTCGACCGCGACGTCGTTGACCTTGGTCGGCGACAGGCGGGTATCGATCGGTCCGCCCATCAGCGTCATGGTCTGCGGGATATAGGGGTCCTGCTCGGCTTCCATGCGGGAGACCGCCGCCATCACCGGCACCGAAGGCTGGCAGACCCCGACCACATGGGTGTCGGGGCCGAGCGTGTGCAGCATGGAAATGACATAGTCGATGTAGTCGTCGAGATCGAAGCGGCCTTCCGCGGCCGGCACCATGCGGGCATCGACCCAATCGGTGATGTAGACCTCGTGATTGGGCAGGAACGCCGCCACGGTGCCGCGGAGCAGCGTCGCATAATGGCCCGACATCGGCGCCACGATCAGCAGCTTCGGGTCGGGCCGGCGAGCGCCGCGGACGGCGCGGGAAAAATGCAGGAGGTTGCAGAAGGGCCGCTGCCAGACGATTTCCTCATGCACCGCCACGCGCTCGCCGCCGACCAGCACGTCCTTGATGCCGAAGGCCGGCTTGCCGTAGCGGCGCGTCACGCGCTCGAACACCTCACAGGCGGCCACCACCGACTTGGCCCACGGCGTCTTCGAAAAGGGGTTGCCGGGATTCTCGAAGAATGCCCTGGTCGCGTCGGAAAAAGCGCGGGAGGGGCCCAGGGCCGCATGCGTGGCTTCGTAAAGCGAATAGACCGGCGCGGAGAGCACGCCGAGCCCGTCACCTGAAAAATTGTCAAACATCACAATACCCAAGGGGATGGTCTGCCCATCCCGTGCAGGTTAGCCGTCGAATTATCAACAAACTGGCGCGCTTTATGCGGGGGCGCAAGGGCCGGCGGCGTCATTCGTCTTCTAAATTGTGCAGTGCACCTTGCAGCAGGAGATCCCGGGTGTCATCCAAATTTCGTTTCCCGCCGGCATGGCGCGCCCTTCATGGGGCCGCGACGCTCGTCGCTTTCTGTCTCGCTTTCGCCTGCCTTCCGGCCGCGGCCCAGACGGCAGCCCCCGCCGGAATCCAAGGCCCCGTTTACACGCAGGCGCTGGGGATCGGCCTTGAATCCTGGCCCTATCCCTATCCCGTCCATTTCATGCCCGTCGAGGAGCAGGGTCAGGCCCTGCGCATGGCCTATATGGACGTGGCGCCGTCAGCCACGCCGAACGGGCGCACGGCCCTTCTCTTCCACGGCAAGAATTTCGACAGTTCCTACTGGCGCCTGACGATCGAGGCCCTGGCCGGCGCCGGCTATCGTGTCGTCGTACCCGACCAGATCGGCTTCAACAAATCGTCCAAGCCGGAAATCGACTACTCCTTCGATGTCCTGGCCGCCAACACCGCCCGGCTGCTCGACAGCCTGCACGTCAGCGATGTCGACCTGATCGGCCATTCGACCGGCGGCATGCTGGCCGTCCGCTTCGCCCGCACCTTTCCCTCCCGGATTCGGCGGCTCGTGCTGGAGGACCCGATCGGCCTCGAAGATTACCGCCTCTCGATTCCGCCGCAGACCACCCGGACGCTGTTCGAGGCCGAGCGCAACCAGACGGTCGAGCAGTACCGGGCCTTCATCAAGCGTTATTTCCCCGTGCTGCCCGCAAGCCAGTACGAACCCTTCGTCGAATGGCGCGCCCGCATCGGCCTCAGCGGCGAGTTCGACCGCTATGCAATGGCGGTGGCCCTGACCTACCAGATGATCTACCGCCAGCCGGTGCGCTATGAATACCGCTTCCTGGAGATGCCGATGCTGATGATGGTGGGCGGGGCCGACCGCACGACGCCGCTGCGGGCCTATGCGCCGCCCGAGGTCGCCGCCAGGATGGGCGATTTCCCGGTGCTGGCCCGGGACGCCTGCGCGGAGGCCCGGCATTGCCGCCTTGTCGTCTTTCCGGGCCTCGGCCATGTGCCGCATCTGGAGGCACCCGACGCGTTCAACCAGGACCTGCTGGCGTTCCTGCGCGAGTGATGGACCGGCCGCAACGGGCAAAGGCGGCGCCAACGGCCCCGTGTGACCGTCATTGAGATCATGCAAGGCTTGGAAATCATGTAAGGCTTGGCGTCGCCGTCCTCCCGCCATCGTTCATTTCCCAGGCCCGCCATGTCGCTTTCCATTCCAGTCGGTCTCGCCGCGCGCGAAGGCCAGCCCGACCTCTCCGACTTCGCCGCCACCCTCGACGACATGGCCGGTCTCGGCCTCGGCTATGTCGAGATCCCCGCTTATGCCTATGACCTCGTGATCGCCGGCAGGCTGTTGCCGGCACGGGTCGCCGAGTTCGCGGCGATCTGCGAGGGACGCGGACACGGCTTCACCATCCACGGCCCGCTGTCGATCAACTTCATGGGACCGGAAGCCCAACTGCCGCGCTTCCTCGAGGCGACCAAGGCCTTCATCGAGATCTGCGCGCGCATCGGCGCCCCGCATCTCGTCATCCATGCCGGCATGATGCAGCCGGACGAGCGGCATGATTTCGAGAACGCGGCCGGGCGCCAGCGGGATTGCCTGCATCGCGCCGGCGAGTTTGCGGCCGAGCACGCGGTGACGCTCTGCGTCGAGAACCTCTTCGACTTCGGCCCCTATGCCGCGACGCCGAGCATCGCCCGCCTCGCGCGCGAACTGGAGGCGATCGGCCACGACCATGTGCGCGCCACCTTCGATTTCAGCCACGGCCTGATCCATGCCACCCAGCATCGCTACGACTTCCTTGCGGAAGCCAGGGCGCTGGCTCCCTTCTCCAAGCATCTGCACCTGCACGATTCCTTCGGCATACCGGACCTGCCCTGGGTCTATGCCAGCGCCGAGGCCAATGCCTTCGGCTTCGGCGACCTCCATCTGCCCCAGGGCTGGGGCTCGGTGCCATGGGCGGCGATCGCCGCGCAATGCGCCTTCCCGCCGGAGGCGATCGCCATCCACGAGCTCAACATGCGCTTCTGGCGCGACCGGCACGCCGCGATCGACGCCGCCCGCGCCTTCGCCGCCGGCCTGTCGCATTCGGCCATCTGATTGTCGCGGCAGGTCACGAGGCCGCATCGCCGTCCCCTAACATCGCGGCAAAGGAGAACGCTCGTGAACACCGACATCATCATTTCCTGCGCGATCACCGGGGCCGGCGATACGGTCGGCAGGCATCCCGCCATCCCCGTCACGCCCAAGCAGATCGCCGATTCGGCGATCGAGGCGGCCAAGGCGGGGGCGGCGATCGCCCATCTCCACGTGCGCGATCCCGAGACCGGCAAGGCCGGGCGCAAGCTCGAACATTACCGCGAGGCGGTCGAGCGCATCCGCGATTCCGGCGTCGACGTGGTGATCAACCTCACCGCCGGCATGGGCGGCGATTTCTTCTTCGATCCGCAGAACCCACGCACCGGCGGACCGGGCACCGACATCGCCAACGCCGCCGAGCGCGTCGCCCATGTCGAGGAACTCAGGCCCGAGATCTGCACCCTCGACTGCGGCTCGCTCAATTTCGGCGACGGCCTGTTCGTGGGCACGGCGGACCTGCTGCGCGACATGGCGCAGCGCATCCAGGCGGTCGGCGTCAAGCCCGAGATCGAATGCTTCGAGCTCGGCCATATCTGGCTCGCCAAGGACCTGATCAAGCGCGGCCTGATCGATGCGCCGCCGCTGTTCCAGCTCTGCCTCGGCATCCCCTGGGGCGCGGAGGCCACCACCGAGACCATGCTGGCCATGCGCAACCACCTTCCGGCGGGTGCCAATTGGGCGGGCTTCGCCATCGGACGCATGCAAATGCCCTTCGTGGCGCAGGCCATGCTGCTCGGCGGCAATGTGCGCGTCGGCCTCGAAGACAATATCTGGCTCGACCGCGGCGTGCCCGCCTCCAACGGGTCGCTGACCGCCCGCGCCAAGGAAATCGTCGAGCGCATGGGCGGGCGCGCCCTGACCCCCGCCGAAGCGCGCGAAAAGCTCGGCCTCCGCAAGCAGAAATAGGGCTCGACATCCGATGCAGGACCGGCCGACACGCGTCGTCGCACCGAACGAGGGCAAGCCCTTCGCGGGTTGGGACTGGTCGAAGCCGGTCCCGGCGCCGCTGGCCCTGCACCGTACGCCGGTGATCGAGGCCTGGACCGACTATAACGACCACATGACCGAAAGCGCCTTCCTGCTGGTCTTCGGCGATTCCTCCGACTGCTTCTTCCGCTATATCGGCATCGACGAAGCCTATCGGGCCGCCGGCCGGTCGATCTATACGGTGGAGACGCGCATCCACAACCGGCGCGAGGCCCATATCGGCGACCGCCTGGCCCTGACGCTGCAGCTGCTCGACCACGACGCCAAGCGCCTGCACGTCTTCCACGGCATGACCGACGAGGCGACCGGCCAGACGCTGGCGACCGCCGAGCAGATCCTGGTGCATGTGGACATGAAGGAGGGGCGCTCCACCCCGTTCCCGCCGGACCTCGCCGAGCGCATCGCCGCCATCGCCGGCGCGCATGCCGTCCTGCCCGTGCCGGCGACGGTTGGGGTGCCGACGGGCTTGCGGAAGGCCCGGCCGCCCGCCATCGCGGGCACCGACCCGCGATAAGGCCCCGTGCCGCGTCGGCGGCGACATCGTGCTGCGCCCCGCCGACGCCGTGTGGCTGCCAAAAGACGCGCGTCTGGTCTACAAGGTGACGAGCCGGGCGACGGGCACCGATGCGCCCCCGGCCGGCTGCAAGCCCCGGCTTGCGGCCGGCGCGCCCGACGATTCATCGCCTTCAAGGAATTGCCCCATGTATTCCGACACGCAGCTGCTCATCGACGGCGTCTGGCGCCCGAGCCATGACGGCCGGACCATCGACGTCCTCAATCCCGCGACCAATGAGCGCATCGGGTCGGTCGCCCATGCCGGCATCGCCGATCTCGACGACGCGCTGACGGCCGCCGAGAAGGGCTTCCGGGTCTGGCGCGCCATCTCGGCCTTCGAGCGCAGCAAGATCATGCGCCGCGCCGCCGAGTTGGTGCGGACGCGCTTCGAGGCCATCGCGACGGCGATGACGATGGAGCAGGGCAAGCCCCTCGCCGAAGCCCGGATGGAGGTCCTCAGCACCGCCGACATCCTCGACTGGTTCGCGGAGGAAGCGCGCCGGACCTATGGGCGGGTGATTCCGGCCCGGGCCGAAGGCGTCAGCCAGCTCTCGCTCCGCGAGCCGGTCGGGCCGGTCGCCGCCTTCACGCCGTGGAACTTCCCCATGAGCCAGGTGGTGCGCAAGGTCGCCGCGGCGCTCGCCGCCGGCTGCTCGATCATCGTCAAGGCGTCGGAGGAAACCCCGGCCTCGGCGGCGGCGCTGGCCGCGGCGCTGGTCGAAGCGGGCGTGCCGGCGGGCGTCCTCAACCTCGTCTTCGGAACGCCTGCCGAGATTTCGGAGCATCTCGTCCCGCATCCGACGATCCGTAAGGTATCGTTCACCGGATCGGTGCCGGTGGGCAAGCATCTCGCCGCGCTCGCCGGCCGCCACATGAAGCGGGTGACGATGGAACTCGGCGGCCATGCGCCCGCGATCATCTGCGACGATGCCGACATCGAAGCCGCGAGCACGCTCCTGTCCGCCTCGAAGTTCCGCAATGCCGGGCAGGTCTGCGTCTCGCCGACCCGCTTCCTCGTACAGGAAAAGGTGATGGATGCGTTCGTGGACCGCTTCGTCCAGCACGCGCGCGCCATCCAGGTCGGCGACGGCCTCGATCCGGCCACCCGCATGGGCCCGGTCGTCAATTCCCGCCGCCTGGATGCGCTGGGCAGCCTCATCGCCGATGCGCAGCAGAAGGGGGCGAGCGTCGCCACCGGCGGCAGCCGCGTCGGCAATACCGGCAATTTCCTGGAACCGACCGTCCTGACCGGCGTGACCCGCGACATGCGCATCATGAACGAGGAGCCGTTCGGGCCGGTCGCGCTGATGACGTCCTTCCACGATCTCGACGAGGCGGTGGCGGAAGCCAACCGCCTGCCCTTCGGCCTCGCGGCCTATGCCTTCTCGCGCGCGTCCCGGAACGTGGCGACGCTGTCCGCCGGCATCGAGACGGGCATGCTGACGATCAACCATCTCGGCCTCGCCTTGCCCGAAGTGCCGTTCGGCGGCGTCAAGGACAGCGGCTACGGCTCCGAAGGCGGCCTGGAAGCGATGGAAGCCTATCTGACGACGAAATTCGTCACCCACGCGGCGCTGGCCTGAGGCACCGCGCACGCCTCCCCGCTCTACGAGGAGGTCTGGCATTCCGCATTCCGGTTCGCGGCCGGACGTCCGCCGTCGCGGCCGGTGCCGGACCCTGCCGGCTCGCCCAGCGACAACGTCAGGCGATTGACGCCGTTGCACAGCGCGACGGCGTTGATCATCGCCGCGATGGCGTCATCGTCCAGCCCGACGCGGCGCAGTTCGCGGACATGCCCGGCCCCGAACTGGCTCGGCGTGGCGGACAGAGCCGCCGATGCGGCGGCGATGGCGTTCCAGCGCGGGCCGAGATCGGCAGCGGTGCCCTGGTCGAGGAGGCGCTGCATGTCGCCCGTCCGGCCGCAGGCCTGCGAAACGGTGCGTGCGTGGACGGAGGCGCAGAAGAAGCAGCCGTTGAAGCGGGACGCGACGGCGGCGCAAAGCGCCTGCTCGACCCGACGCACGCCATCCTCCCGCGAGCAGGCCGCATCCGAGCCGGACGGGACGCCCTCGCCGAGAAGCTCGCGGCTCGGCGGAGCGCATTCGAGCCAGCCCAGCCACGCCGGTGCTTCCAGGGCGAAGGCGGCGGGACCGTCGAGGCAATGAGGGAGGGGCGGAGCGGCGGTCATGGCGATCTTCCTGCCCGCATTGGGCGGGCGGCTGCCGGGTCAGGCCACATCGAGAACGCGCAGGCCGGCCACGGCGCGGATCTGAAAGACGAGGAAGGCGACGAGCTGCGACAGGGTCACGATGCCTTCCGGCGGCCAGCCGGCATCCTCCAGCGCACGGAGATCGGCGCGCCCGGCGTCGCCGGGGTGGAACACCAGCAGATGGGCATGCTCCAACGCCGCCGCCAGCCGCCGGCCGAGGACCGGCCGGTGCGCATCCAGGACACGATAGCGCATGCCTTCCCCACCCTTGGCACCGGGCGGGACGGCGGAGCGGCCATAGGGCCCCCGCGCGGCGCCGCAAAAGACCTCCTCGGACAGGAGGCGGGCCAGCCGCCCGTCCGGATCCGCCATGCCGCGGCCGTAGAACTGCACGATCGAGGGCTCGCGGTGCAGGCCGGCGACGAAGGCGGCGACGACATGGCGCTCCTGTCTTGTCACGCCCGCCTCGTCATCGCACTGGAACAGCGCGCGATGGCGTTGCTGCGCGTCACCGCGTATCTGCGGAGCCCGGCCGCGAATCCCGTCGAGACGGGAGCCGGGATCGATGCCAGCCAGATGATCGATGACGTCGGAAGCGACCGCGCGCATGGCCCGTTCCCTTCTGCCGGAGAGGAATGCGGGCGCGGGTCATCCGCCCGGTCATCCCACCGCCGCGGCGCCGGGCGAGGCCGCCTCGGCGCGAAGGCACCCGGCAAAGGAAACGAGCGAGGGAGCCGCCGGTTCCGTCGGCCCCCGAATTTCCGTCGAGTGGGGAACCTAACAGAGAAAAGCCGGGCGCAAGGCCCGGCTCCGACGGCGGCGCTACAAAAAACGAGGGATCAGGACTTCGGCAGGTCGACGGGCTTGTCGCTCTGCGAGTTCAGATAGGTCAGCACGTCGGCGCGATCCTGCGGCTTCGGCAGGCCGACGAAGGTCATCTTGGTGCCCTTGATGAAGGCCTGCGGGGACTTGATGAAGTGGTAGAAATCATCCGGGGTCCAGGTCTCGCCCTTGTCGTGCAGGGCCTTCACGGCGTCCGAATAGGCGAAGTCGCTCTTGTGCCCCTTCGGGCCGCCGATCACGCCGTAGAGGTTGGGGCCGACGCCGTTCTTGCCGCCCTTGTCGTCGGTATGGCAGGCGCCGCACCGCTTGAAGATCGCGGCGCCGCGCTCGGCCGACGCCTTGGCGAGGACTTCGGCCAGCGGCGGATCCTGGGGAGCGGCAGCCGCAGTGCTCGTGTTGGTCGGCGTCGCCTCGGCCAGCTCATAGCCCTGCTTGGCCGGCTTGGGCTGTTCGAAGATGATCTCGGAGAAGATGCCCAGCGCGACGGTGAGGGTCAGCGTGCCGAGGACCGCGCCGGCAATCTTGTTCAGTTCAAACGATGACGACGAGCTCATCCCCGGCTCCAAATATGACAAACCTTGGCACGGCAGCCCCTGGGAGCCCGCCGATCCCTGCGCCAGACAGACGCGGGCCACCGCTTGTGTCAAGCGACAAACCTCATCGGCTCGTCTATCCGGTTTGACCCGTTGTTTGCAACTCGTATAAATCGCGCGCGCTTGCTACTTTTCGCCGCCCCACTCTCGCCGCGTTTCGCGCGGCTTCTCACCATGGTCCGCCTTGTCCAATCCGCTCATCCTCATTCCCGCGCGCATGGCCTCCACGCGCCTGCCGGGCAAGCCGCTCGCTCCCATCGCCGGGGAGGCGATGATCGTCCATGTCTGGCGCCGCGCCTGCGAATCGCGCCTCGGCCGCGTCGCCGTCGCCACCGACGCGCCTGAAGTCGCCGCGGCGGTGCGCGCCGCCGGCGGCGAGGCGGTGATGACGCGCGCCGACCATCCGTCCGGCTCCGACCGCATCTATGAGGCGCTGCTCGCGCTCGATCCGCAGGCGCGGCACGACGTCGTCGTCAATGTGCAGGGCGACCTGCCGACGATCGAGCCCGAAACCATCCGGACCGTCTTCGCCCCGCTCGCCGACGAGGCGGTCGATATCGCCACCCTCGCCGCGGTGATCACGCGGGAGGAGGAGCGGACCGACCCCAACGTCGTCAAGGCGGTGGGCACGCCGATCGGGCCCGGCCTGCTGCGCGCCCTCTATTTCACCCGCGCCACCGCCCCATGGGGCGAAGGCCCGCTCCTGCATCACATCGGCCTCTACGCCTATCGCAGGACGGCCCTCGTCCGTTTCGTCGGCCTCGCGCCGTCGACGCTGGAACAGCGCGAGCGCCTGGAGCAATTGCGTGCCCTGGAAGCGGGCATGCGCATCGACGTCGCCATCGTGCCGGCCGTGCCGCTCGGCGTCGATACCCCCCATGACCTGGAACGCGCCAGGATCCTCTTGGAAAGCCGCAACGCATGAGTCCGCCCCCCCTCAAGATCGCCTTCCAGGGCGAGCCCGGCGCCAATTCCCATATCGCCAGCCTCAATGTCTTTCCCGAGGCCGAGCCGCTGCCCTGCCCGACCTTCGAGGACGCCTTCAACGCGGTCTCCTCGGGCCAGGCCGCGCTCGCCATGATCCCGATCGAGAATTCGGTTGCCGGGCGCGTCGCCGATATCCATCATCTGATGCCGACGGCCGACCTCCACATCGTCGGCGAATATTTCCTGCCGATCCATCACCAGTTGATGGCGATCCCCGGCGCGAGTCTGCAGACGATCCGGACCGTGCACAGCCATCCGCAGGCGCTCGGCCAATGCCGCAACACCATGCGCCGGCTGCATCTGACGCCGGTCACCGAGAGCGACACCGCCGGCTCGGCGCGCCTGGTGCGCGACTGGCAGGATCCGGGCAGGGCCGCCCTCGCGCCGGCGCTCGCCGCCGAGATCTACGGGCTGGAGATCCTCGCCGCCGACGTCGAGGACGAGACGCACAACATGACGCGCTTCATCGTGCTGTCGAACGAGCCGCGATGGCCGCCCGTCGGCGACGGCCCCTGCATCACCTCGCTGCTCTTCACGGTGCGCAACCTGCCGGCGGCGCTCTACAAGGCGATGGGGGGCTTTGCGACCAACGGCGTCAACATGACCAAGCTCGAGAGCTACATGGTCGGCGGCTTCTTCTTCGCCACCCAGTTCTATGCCGATGTCGAGGGCCATCCCGACGAGCCGGGCCTGCGGCGCGCCATCGACGAACTGCGCTTCTTCTCCACCGAGGTGCGGATCGTCGGCGTCTATCCGGCCAATCCCGTCCGCGGCGTCCGCGCCCCGCCGGCGGAGTGACCGCGAGGGCGGCGCATCGCCGCGCGATCGCGTGTGCTGGCGCGAGATCCCGGCCTCACCCAACAGGTCACAACACCGAAGCCAGGCCGTGACGATCGGGCGGCGCCGCCGTCTGCCTCGTCCCGGTTGCGCTGCCCCTCATCCTCACCTTCTCCCCGCCAGCGGGGAGAAGGGCTGGCTGGCGTCGCGTTTCGATCACCGGGCTGCGAGACGGCGGCCTCTCCATCCTGTCGCGACGCCGATGTCTCCTCGCCCCGCGGAGCGGGGAGAGGATAGAGGTGAGCGACTATCTGGCTTGTCAAGTTGCGTTGGCGAAAGCGATGCGCGCATCGCGTGCTTTTGCGTTGAGCTTGACGAGAAGTTTGCGGGCCAGGGCAATACGGATGACCATTTTGGGCTTCTTGGCATCCAGCAACCTCTGGTGGAATTGTTTCAGGCCGGGGTCGTAGCGACGGGCGATGTCGGCGACCAGGAAGAGGATCGAACGCACCGGAGCCCGGCCGGCGCGGATATGGCGCTTGCCTTCGAGTGCGCCGCTTTCCCTGGCGATCGGGGCAAGGCCGACCAGTTTGGCGATGGCTCGGTTGGAATAGGTGCCGATTTCCGGCAGGTCCGCCATCAGGCGGGCGATCGAGCGATTGGCCACGCCCTTGACCGACCGAAAAGTCTCCCCCAGATGGCTCCAGAGGGGATCCTCGTCGATCAGACCGGCGATCTCGCCCTCCAGCGAACGCGACTGGCGTTTGAGGAAGGCGATCAATTCGTCCAGGCTGGCGAGAGCCTTGGCGTCGGTCGTTATCTGGCGCCGCTGCTTCTGGACCACAAGGTCGCTCGTGACCTGGCCGAGCCGGCGTACAAGCGCCGTCAGGCTTTGCTGGGCCAAGCTCGGCGGCGGATCGGGCCGCATCTGCTTCACTTCGGCGAAGCGCCGGATCATGCCCGCATCGATCCGGTCGGTCTTCTCCAGCACCCCCATGGCTTCGGCGAAGCGGCGCACCGACCGGGCATTGGCCAGGGCACAGGGGATGCCAGCCTCCCACAGAAGCAGGAAGGCCAGCCGCTCATAGCCGCCGGTCGCCTCCATCACCACCAATTCAACGCCATGCTCCCGGCACAAGGCCGCAAAGTCGGCGATCTGCGCCGCGTCGTTGATGAAAGAAGCTCTCACCACCTCGCCACGCGGGTCCAGCATCTCCACGTCGAGACGCGCCTTCGAAACATCTGCTCCACAAAACTGATGCGCCACGGTAACCTGCCTTGTTCGTGCGATTGCGATCCAGCGACTATTCGGTCGTACGTGACAACGGCGAAGATCCCAGGCTCACCTGCGGTTGTAACCTGAGGGGCAACGGGCGACTTCACCGCACCCGAGGACCGGTGGCCACCGGTCCTCGGGCTCTGTCGCTTCAATCCAACATCAATCGTGATGTCCAGATACAAGGGGCGGCGCGGAGCTATCTGCCGTTCCGTGGTGCAGCCCCTCATCCTTACCTTCTCCCCGTCAGAACGGGGAGAAGGGGCGGCGGCGTCGCGTTGCATCATGACGCGGCGGGGCCGCGCGGCAGATGTCTCCCCCTACGGCACCACCTCGCCGCCCTTCTCCGCGAATTCCTTCAGGAGGTGGTGGGCGATCGCCACCGGCTTGGGCGCCAGCAGGCCGGCGGGATGGGTCTCCGCCAGCATCTGCACCACCTCGGCCCGCGTGAACCAGCGGGCATCCTCCAGTTCCTTCATGTCGATGGTGATGCCGTCGCCGATGGCGCGCGCAAAGCAGCCGACCATCAGCGACGACGGGAAGGGCCAGGGCTGGGAAGCAAAATAGCGCACATGCGAGCAGGCGATGCCGGCCTCCTCGCGGATCTCGCGGCGCACCGCGTCCTCCACCGTCTCGCCGGGCTCGAGGAAGCCGGCCAGGGCCGAATACATCTTCTCGGGAAAGCGCGCCTGCCGGCCCATGAGGCAGCGGTCGCCGTCGACCGCCAGCATGATCACCACGGGGTCGACGCGCGGGAAATGCTGCGCGCCGCACTGCCCGCAGTCGCGACGCCAGCCGCCGGACACCGCCTCGGTCGCATGGCCGCAATTGGCGCAGAAGCGATGGCGGTTGTGCCAGTCGAGGGTTTCCTTGGCGCAGCTCAGTTCGCCCAGGACCTCGTCGGGCACCAGCCCGCGCTGGGCGGTGGACCGCAGGTCGATCGCCTCGATGTCCTCCCGCCCGGCGATCTCCTCCGCCAGCGCCTTGTCGAAGGAACGCGCGAAGACCGCCCCGCCGTCCGGCTGCAGCCCGAGCAGAACCGTCTGCCGGCCGTCCCGGAACGTCTCGATGTCGGCGCGGGTGAAGGCGGCCTCGTAGCCGCCGCCATGCTTGCGCAGCACGGGCACGTCCCCGGCGAAGGCGAAGAAGCGGCTGGCGGGATCTTCGAGACTGCGGGCAATGAAATCGGCGTCTTCCCGCCGGTCGGAGACCCGGTCGAGCGGGTTGACGCAAAAACCGATCGCGGCGGAGCGGTCGAACAGGGAATGAACTGTCATGGGAATTCTTCAGGCGATGAAAAGCTTGGATCGGAGCTGGCTGACGAGATCGGCGGCGCTTCTCTCGTCATAGGCCACGGCCTCCGCCTGCCCCCAGACGGGCCGGGGCCAGGCCGCATCGCTCCGGAAGCGGGCGATGACGTGGACATGAAGCTGCGGCACGGCGTTGCCGAGCGAGGCGACGTTGAGCTTGTCACAGCCGGTATGCGCCTTCAGGACAGCGGAGACCAGCGCTATTTCGCGCATCAGCGCGGCGCGATCCTCTTCGTCGAGGTCGATGATCTCGACGGCGCCGGCCCGCCGCGGCATCAGCAGCAGCCAGGGATAGGTCGTGTCGTTCATCAGGCGCAGATGCGAGAGCGGCAGATCGCCGACCTCGATCGTGTCCCTGACGATCTGCGGATGGAGCGTGAAGGCGGAGACGGGCATGAAGGCTTTCCTGGGAGCGCGGACGTCCTCGTCCGCCCTTCCTAGCCTGCCGGCGCGGCTGTTCCAAGCTGCGCCGGGGAAGGATTCGTCACGCCGGCGGCATCGCGCCGAAGCCGCGGGAGGGCGGCTTCTGGCCCGCGACGATCGGGATTTGTCATTGCCGGGCTCGTCCCGGCAATCCAGCCGGGCCGCCAAACTCCTTCCGGATGACCTCCGGATATCCGGGGACAAGGCCATACCCGCCTTCTCCCGGTCCGGGAGAAGGTCCCGGCAGGGGGATGAGGGTCTAAACTTCAACGCAGATAGCTTAATAGTCGCGCTGGACTTGCAGAAGTCCAGGCCCTCATCCGGCGCTTCGCGCCACCTTCTCCCACTCGGGAGAAGGAAAATCGCGCTATTGTCGGCAAAGTTAGCGCATATGGGGGACAAGCCCGGATATGACACGACAGCGCCTCTTCCTCGCCTCCCGCCGCATAGGCCCCGAGGCATGGTCTGGACTGGTGAGATGGCCGTCCCGCCCCCACCCTTCCATTCCCTGCCCGCACGCGGCGGAGGGAATGGAAGGGGCGGGAGGCGGGATCAGCCCATCACCATCAGGAGGTCCTTGGCGTCGATCTGCGCGCCGGGGGTGACGAGCACCTCGGCGACCTTGCCGTCATGCGGGGCATGCAGCGCGGTCTCCATCTTCATCGCCTCGATGGTCAGGAGCACGTCGCCGGCCTTGACGGCCTGTCCCGCCTTCACCGCCACGGTCGAGATGGCGCCGGGCATCGGCGCGGCGACATGGGCCTCGTTGCCGTCCTCGGCCTTGCGGCGGAGCTTGACGCCGCCGGCGGCGAGGCGGTCCGGCACCTTGATGATGCGCGGCTGGCCGTTGAGCTCGAAGAAGACGCGGACCTGGCCCTCCTCGTCGGTATCGCCCAGCGTCTGCAGGCGAATCGCCAGCACCTTGCCGCGCTCGATCTCGATGGTGAGGTCCTCGCCCGCCTTCATGCCGTAGAAATAGCTGTGCGTCGGCAGCACCGAGACGGGACCGTATTTGCGCAGGGCATTGGCGTAGTCGACGAAGACCTTGGGATACATCAGGTAGGAGGCGACTTCCTGGCCGTCGAGGGCACGGTCGGCCTTCTTTTCGGCTTCCGCCTTGAGGGCGGGGATGTCGGCGTCGGGCAGGAGCGACCCCGGCCGCACCGCGATCGGCTTCTCGCCCTTCAAGGCGCGGTCCTGGATCGCCTTCGGCCAGCCGCCCTGGGGCTGGCCGAGATCGCCATGCATCATCTCGACCACCGAGGCGGGGAACGCCACCTCGCGGGCGGGATCGAGCACGTCGGCGACCGTCAGGCCCTGCGCCACCATCATCAGCGCCATGTCGCCGACGACCTTGGAGGACGGCGTCACCTTGACGATGTCGCCGAACATGTCGTTGGCGGCCCGATAGGCCTTGGCGACCTCGTGCCAGCGGGTTTCGAGGCCGAGGGAGCGGGCCTGCTCCTTCAGATTGGTGAACTGGCCGCCCGGCATCTCATGCAGGTA
The DNA here is from genome assembly GCF_030814655.1 of Labrys monachus. Classification (NCBI taxonomy): domain Bacteria; kingdom Pseudomonadati; phylum Pseudomonadota; class Alphaproteobacteria; order Hyphomicrobiales; family Xanthobacteraceae; genus Labrys; species Labrys monachus. Next base: position 2,270,215 of record NZ_JAUSVK010000001.1, on the reverse strand, counting down.
GACCTCGGAGGCGCCGGCCTTGAGGTCGCTCTCGAACGCGGCATATTGGGTGCGCACCGCCTCCCAATAGAACGAGATCTGGCGGATCGCCTCCGGATCGAGGCCGGGATCGCGCTCCGAATAGCGCAGCGCCTCGACGATCGAGCCGAGGCAGGCCTGCGACGTCGTGCCCGACATCGCATCCATCGCGGCGTCGACGACGTCCACCCCCGCCTCGATGGCGGCGAGCACGGTCGCCCCGCCGATGCCCGAGGTGTCGTGGGTGTGGAGGTGGATCGGCAGGCCCACCTCCTCGCGCAGGGCCTTGACGAGCTTGCGGGCCTGGGCCGGCTTCAGGAGCCCGGCCATGTCCTTGATCGCGAGAATGTGGCAGCCCGCCTTTTCGAGCTCCCGCGCCATCGCCACGTAATAGGCCAGATCATATTTCGAGCGGGTGGGGTCGAAGATGTCGGCGGTGTAGCAGATCGCGCCTTCCGCCAGCTTGCCGGCCTCCAGCACCGCGTCGATCGAGACCCGCATGTTCTCGACCCAGTTGAGGCAGTCGAAGATGCGGAAGAGGTCCATGCCGGCATCGGCCGCCTGCCTGACGAAATGGCGCACGACATTGTCGGGATAATTGGTGTAGCCGACGGCATTGGCGCCGCGCAGCAGCATCTGGGTCAGGATGTTCGGGGCGCGCTCGCGTATCAGCGCCAGCCGCTCCCACGGGTCCTCGGTCAGGAAGCGCATGGCGACGTCGAAGGTCGCGCCGCCCCAGCATTCGAGCGAGAAGAGCTGCGGCAGGCCCGCGGCATAGGCCGAGGCCGCGCCCGCGATGTCATAGGTGCGCATGCGCGTGGCGAGCAGCGACTGATGCGCGTCGCGCATCGTGGTGTCGGTGACGAGGACCTGGCTCTGCTCCTTCATCCACGCCGCGAATTTCGCCGGCCCGAGGGCCTCCAGGCGCTGCTTGGTCCCCGGCGCGGGCGCGCCGTCGAACACCGGCGCCTGCGGCGTGCGCGCCTCGGCCGGCGGACGCACGCGGCCGCGCGCCTCCGGATGGCCGTTGACGGTGACGTCGGCGATATAGGTGAGCAGCTTGGTGGCACGGTCGCGGCGCTTGGCGAACTGGAACAGTTCCGGCGTCTCGTCGATGAAGCGCGTCGTGTAGTCGTTGTTGCGGAACTTGGGATGCGCCAGCACCGCCTCGAGGAAGGGCAGGTTGGTGGCGACGCCGCGGATGCGGTATTCGCGCAAGGCGCGCGTCATGCGGGCGATCGCCTCCTGCGGGGTCGAGGCCCAGGCCGTGACCTTTTCCAGCAGCGGATCGTACCAGCGGGTGACCACCGCGCCCGAATAGGCGGTGCCGCCGTCGATGCGGATGCCGAAGCCCATGGCGCCGCGATAGGCGGTGATGCGGCCATAGTCCGGGATGAAGTTGTTCTCCGGGTTTTCCGTGGTCAGGCGGCATTGCAGGGCGTGGCCGCGCATATGGATGTCCGCCTGCGCGGGGATGCCGGTCTCCAGCACGCCGTTCGGGCCGAACGGGCCGATATGGCCGCCCTCGGCGATGCGGATCTGCGCCTTGACGATATCGAGGCCGGTGACGACCTCGGTGACCGTATGCTCGACCTGGATGCGCGGGTTGACCTCGATGAAGTAGAACTTGCCGCTGTCGGCATCCATCAGGAACTCGACCGTGCCGGCGCCGGCATAATCCGTGCCGCGGCCGATGCTGAGCGCCGATTCGCACAGCGCCTGCCGCGTGGCCTCGTCGAGATAGGGGGCGGGAGCGCGCTCGATCACCTTCTGGTTGCGGCGCTGGATCGAGCAGTCGCGCTCGAACAGGTGGACGAGGTTGCCATGGCTGTCGCCGAGGATCTGCACCTCGACATGCCGCGCCCGGCGCACCAGCTTTTCGAGATAGACCTCGTCCTTGCCGAAGGCGGCCTTCGCCTCGCGCTTGGCGGTGAACACGGCGTCGAGCAGCTTGTCCTCGCTCTCGATCGGCCGCATGCCGCGCCCGCCGCCGCCCCAGGAGGCCTTGAGCATGACGGGATAGCCGACGGCGCGCGCCGCCGCCTTGATCGCCTCGGCGTCGTCCGGCAAGGGCTCGGTCGCCGGCATCACCGACACGCCGACGGAGATGGCGAGGTTGCGGGCGTCGACCTTGTTGCCGAGGGTGCGCAGGGTCTTCGGGCTCGGCCCGATGAAGGTGATGCCGGCCGCCGCGCAGGCCTCGGCGAATTCCGGGCTTTCCGAAAGGAGGCCGTAGCCCGGATGGATCGCATCGGCCCGGGCTTCCTTGGCGACGCGGATCACCTCGTCGATCGAAAGATAGGCCTCGACCGGCCCGAGATTTTTCGAAGGGTCCTTGCCCTTGCCGACCTGATAGGCCTCGTCCGCCTTGAAGCGATGCAGGGAGAGCTTGTCCTCCTCCGCATAGATGGCGATGGTCGAGATGCCGAGTTCCGTAGCGGCACGGAAGACGCGGATGGCGATCTCGGAACGGTTGGCGACGAGCAGGCGGCGAAAGGGCGGGCGCATGGGCACTCTCATCCAGAGGGGCAGCACCCGACTTTATGTTGCAACGCGAAGACCGTTGCAACGGGCATCTGCCGAACAGCGCGCCACGCCCATTTCCTCGGCAATGCAAGAGGCGGAGGCCCCGCGCGAACGAGGCCTCCTACGATCCGCCGGGCCGGCTTGGGGCACGGCCCGGCGGATCGGTCCGGCTGCAGCGTCCGCCGGCATGCGGAGCTTCGGTCGGCAGCGTGGACCGAAGTCCGCCCTGCCTCGTCAGTAGCAGACGCGGACGCGTTCCCAGTGCCAGCCGTAATAGTCGGCGACGCGGCGGCGCTCGATATGGCAGCTGCGGTAATAGACCGGCTCGGAGTCGTAATAGGCGTTGTTGTAGGCGGCGCCGGCGAGCACGCCGCCGAGCAGGCCGAGGCCGGCGCCGGCCGCGAAGGCACCGTGATTGCCGTAGCGGGCTTCGGCGGAACCGGTGGTGGCGACAGCCGCGCCGGCCAGGGAGGCGGCAACCAGGGCACCGGTGAGGATCTTCTTGAACATCGTCGTCTTCCTCTCGCTGGATCTGCGCGGGCTTGCGCTCGATCGATGGGAAGATCATGGTCGAAGCCGGAAGAACCTGCCGTGCGAAACGGCACGGGCTCGTCCGGAGCACGGACGTGCCGTCCGCTTCTTCCTTTCTGCAGGCGCGACGTTTCCAAGAGCGGACAGGATGTCCGCGCTCCGGGATGGCATGATCGACAAGCTCGAATTCCTGATCGCCCTGTCCCGCGAACGGCATTTCGGCCGGGCGGCGGAGATCTGCGGCGTCACGCAGCCCACTCTGTCGGCCGGGCTCAAGCAGCTCGAGGGCGAGCTCGGCGTGCTGCTGGTGGCGCGCGGCTCACGCTTCCAGGCTTTCACGCCGGAGGGAGAGAAGGTGCTGGAATGGGCCCGGCGCATCGTCGGCGATGCGCGGGCCATGCGCCAGGAGGTCGATGCCCTCAAGCGCGGCCTGCACGGCCATCTCACCATCTCGGTGATCCCCACGGCGCTGTCGATGGTCGCCTCGCTGACCACGCCCTACCGGGCGCGCCATCCCAACGTCACCTTCACCATCCTGTCGCGCCCCTCGATCGGCGTGCAGCAGGAACTCGACGACCTCGCCATCGATGCCGGCATCACCTATCTCGACAACGAGCCCCTCGGCAAGGTGTCGGCGGTGGAGCTCTACCGCGAGACCTATTGCCTGCTTTCCGCCGCCGACGGCGAATTCGGCGGGCGCGACGAGGTGAGCTGGTCCGAGCTCGGGCATGTGCCGCTCTGCCTGCTGACGCCCGACATGCAGAACCGGCGCATCGTCGACCAATTGCTGCGCGGGGCGCAGGCCCAGGCGGTGCCGACGCTGGTGTCCAACTCGATGCAGGTGCTGCTCTCGCATGTGCGCACCGGGCAATGGTCGAGCGTGATGCCGTCGATCCTGGTCGAGACGCTCGGCGTCGGCGACAGGGTGCGTTCCATTCCCATCGTGAATCCGGACGCCCGCCATCTGGTGGGCCTGATCACGCCGCGCCGGGAGACGCAGACCCCGCTGGTCGCCGCCCTGATCGCCGAGGCGAAGCGCTTCGCCGCGCGGCAGGCCGAGGATGGGGTGCGCCGGCCTTCGGATCGGCCTCCGGCATGAAGAATGCGGTCGAAGACCGCCATACCGACGCCCCCCTTTGCATCTTGGCGCTCAACGCGCTATCGGCAGGGCCTGCGCAGAATGACTAGGCCTCCTCGATGAAATTCACGCTTTCCTGGCTCAAGGACCACCTCGACACCGAGGCGTCGCTTGACGAGATCGTCACCACGCTCACCCGCATCGGCCTCGAGGTCGAGGGGGTGGAAGATCGCGCCAAGAAGCTGGCCGGCTTTTCCATCGCCTATGTCATCTCGGCCGTGCAGCATCCCAATGCCGACAAGCTCAGGCTGTGCATGGTCGATACCGGCTCGGGCGAGCCGGTGCAGGTCGTCTGCGGCGCGCCGAATGCCCGCACGGGCATGAAGTCGGTGTTCTCGCCGCCCGGCACCTACATCCCCGGCAAGGGCATCACGCTCGGCATCGCCCCGGTGCGCGGCATCGAGAGCCGGGGCATGCTGTGCTCGGAATTCGAGCTCGAGCTCTCCAACGAGCATGACGGCATCATCGACCTGCCGGCCGACGCGCCGGTCGGCGTGCCCTATGCCGAGTGGGCGGGCCTGGGCGACCCGGTCATCGACATCAACCTGACGCCGAACCGGCCCGACTGCACCGGCATCGCCGGCATCGCCCGCGACCTCGCCGCCGCCGGGCTCGGCACGCTGAAGACGCCGCCGGTTGCCGCCATCGCCGGCGAAGGCCCCTGCCCCGTCGGCGTGACGCTGGATTTCGGCGACACCGCCCCGCTCTGCCGCGGCTTCGCCCTGCGCCTGGTGCGCGGCGTGCGCAACGGCCCGTCGCCGGCATGGATGCAGCGCCGCCTCACCGCCATCGGCTTGCGCCCGATCAGCGCGCTCGTCGACATCACCAATTACGTCACCTTCGACCGCGGCCGGCCGCTGCATGTCTTCGATGCCGGCAAGATCGCCGGCAACCTCGTCGTCCGCCGCGCCCGGGAAGGCGAAACCGTCCTCGCGCTGGACGGCAAGACCTATGCGCTCGACGAAACGATATGCGTCATCGCCGACGACAAGGGCATCGAATCGATCGCCGGCATCATGGGCGGCGAGCAGTCGGGCTGCGATGCGGACACCACCGACGTGCTGATCGAATCGGCGCTGTGGGAGCCGCTCAACATCGCCCGCACCGGACGCAGCCTCGGCATCAATACCGACGCGCGCTATCGCTTCGAACGCGGCGTCGACCCCGCCTTCATGGCGCCGGGCGCCGATCTCGCCACGCAATGGGTGCTGGAGCTGTGCGGCGGCACGCCGACTCAGCTCAGCGTCGTCGGCGCCGAGCCGATCGTGCCGAAGCGCATCGCGTTGCCGGCCGGCGAAGTGCGCCGCCTGACCGGCCTGGACACCGACGCCGAGGAGAGCGCCGCGATCCTCGGACGGCTGGGCTTCGGGGTCGGGCGCGGGACCGACGCGCTCGACGTCACCGTCCCCAGTTGGCGGCCCGACATCGAAGGCAAGGCCGACCTCGTCGAGGAGGTCATGCGCATCGTCGGCGTCGACAACATCGCCGTCACGCCGCTGCCGCGCGCCCCCCATGTGCCGCTGCCGGTGCTCACCGTGCTGCAGAAGCGCACCCGCCTCGCCAAGCGCAGCCTCGCCGCCCGCGGCATGATGGAGGCCGTGACCTGGTCCTTCATCGCCAAGGCGCAGGCCGAACGCTTCGGCGGCGGCCAGCCGGCGCTCGCGCTCGCCAACCCGATCGCCGCCGATCTTTCCGACATGCGGCCGAGCCTGCTGCCCGGCCTGATTGCGGCCGGCCAGCGCAACGCTGACCGTGGCGCGGGCGACGTCGCGCTGTTCGAGGTCGGCCAGATCTTCCGCGGAGACCGTCCGGAGGACCAGAAGATCGCGGCCTCGGGCATCCGGCGCAGCCAGGCCCGGCCGACCGGCTTCGGCCGGCACTGGTCGGCGCCGGCCGCCCCCGTCGGCGTGTTCGATGCGAAGGAGGACGCCTTCAGCCTGCTCGCCGCCCTCGGCGCGCCGGTCGCCAGCTTCCAGATCGTGCCGGGCGCGCCGTCCTGGTACCATCCCGGCCGCTCGGGCACGATCCAGCTCGGCCCGCAGAACGTCATCGGCTGGTTCGGCGAGCTCCATCCCGCCGCGCTGGAGACGCTCGACGCGGCGGGCCCGGTGGCCGCCTTCGAGATCATCCTCGACGCCATCCCCCAGCCGAAGGCGAAGGCGACCAAGACACGCGGCCCGCTCGCCGTGTCGCCGTTCCAGCCGGTCCGGCGCGACTTCGCCTTCCTCGTCGACCGCAAGGTGCGCGCGGCCGACATCGTGAAGGCGACGCAGGGCGCCGACAGGAAGCTGATCGCGGGCGTGTCGATCTTCGACGTCTATGAGGGCAAGGGCGTCGGCGAAGGGCAGAAATCGATCGCCGTGGAAGTCGTGCTGCAGCCGCAGGACAGGACGCTGACGGATGCGGAGATCGAAGCGGTGGCGGCGAAGATCGTCGCCGAGGTGGGCCGGAAGACCGGCGCCAGCCTTCGCGGCTGAGACCGGGCACGCCCGCCGGCGCCCGGGAGCCGAGCGGCCGTCCGCCTTCCCGGCAAGGTTGCCGGGGTGTCGCAGGGCTCGCTTTTCGATGCATGGTTACTTCTTGGTTACCCCTCCTCCTCTAGAATCATCCATCGGCCGGCTTTCCGCGCCCCCCGCGCGGAAAGCCCGGTCTTCCGGTTTCCATCCTGCATCGGTTCCGGCGCCCTCCTCCGCCGGATCATACCCCTGCAAAGGCCCCCCATGACACTGCCCGGCATTCTGGAAGCGATCGTCCTCGGTGTGGTCGAAGGCCTGACCGAGTTCATTCCCGTGTCCTCGACCGGGCACCTGCTGCTCGCCTCGCATTTCCTCGGCTTCGCCTCGGACGGCACCTTCGAGATCCTGATCCAGCTCGGCGCCATCCTGGCCCTGCTGCTCGTCTATGCGGAGAAGCTGTGGCGGATCGCCGTCGCCGCGCCGCGCGACCGGGAAGCGCAGCATTTCGTGGTGGGCGTCCTCGTGGCGTTCCTGCCGGCGGCCATCCTCGGCGCGCTGTTCGAGCACAAGATCAAGGAATATCTCTTCGACGTGCACATCGTGTGCTACGCGCTGATCGCGGGCGGCTTCGTGCTCATCGCCATCGACGAGATCAACTTCACCCGCCGCTTCAGCAATTGCTACGTCCTGCCGCTCCCCGCCTATCTGAAGATCGGCCTGTTCCAGTGCCTCTCGCTGATCCCCGGCGTGTCGCGCTCGGGCTCGACCATCGTCGGCGGCATGCTGGTGGGCCTGGACAGGCGCTCGGCGGCGGAATTCTCGTTCTTCCTGGCGATGCCGACGATGCTCGGCGCCTTCGTGTATGAATTCGCCAAGAGCTACCACACCATGACGCTCGACGGCCTGGGACAGACCGCCATCGGCTTCGTCGCCGCCTTCGTCTCGGGCCTGTTCGTGGTGCGCTCGCTGCTCGACTTCGTGTCGCGGCGCGGCTTTGCCATCTTCGGCTGGTGGCGCATCATCGTCGGCGTCGCCGGCCTCGTCGCCCTCTACACGATCGGCTGACGGGACCGCTCGCCGGCGCGGAGCGGCCTCACCGCTCCCGCCGATGCACCGTTCAGGCCGGCATATGCTCGAACTGGCCGGATTTGCGGAAGCGCCAGAGATAACCGGGCACGATGGCTTCCACGGTGGCGGCCTGGATGCCGAGCCCTTCCAGCGTGCGGCCTTCGGCCTGTGCCGCCGCCGAGACGATGTTGTCCCGGCGCAGCAGCGCGACCTGGTCGCGCGTCAGCGGCGCGTTGGGCAGGAGGCCGAGCACCGCCGCCTGGAGATTGGCGAGCGCGAAGGGCATCGGCACCAGCAGGCGCTTGCGGTTGGTGACCTTGAGCACGAATTTGAAGATGTCGCGCAGGGTCATGATCTCCTGCCCGCCGAGTTCATAGGTCGTGCCCGGCCGCAGGCCGCCTTCGACGCCGCGCGCCAGGACCTCGGCGACATCGCCCACGAAGACGGGCTGGAACTTCGTGTCGCCGCCGCCGATCAGCGGCAGGACCGGCGACAGGCGGGCCAGGGCGGCGAAGCGGTTGAAGAAATTGTCGTCCGAGCCGAAGATCGCGGAGGGACGCACGATGATCGCATCGGCGAAGGCCGACCTTACGGCCGCCTCGCCCTGTGCCTTGGAGCGCGCATAATGCGCCTCGGCGCCGGCCTCGCAGCTCAGGGAGGAGACATGGACGAGGCGCTGCACGCCCGCGGCCTCGGCGGCCCGGGCGATGGCGCCGGCGCCGAATGCCTGCACGGCATCGAAGCCGTTGCGGCCGTCATGCATGACGCCGACGAGGTTGACGACCGCCTCGGCGCCTTCCACCGCGGCGGCGATCGAGGCGGGATAGCGGATATTGGCCTGCATGCCGTGGATCTGGCCGACGGCCCCGGCCGTCATCAGGAATCGCGCCAGGTCCGGACGGCGGACGGCGACGCGCACGCGAAAACCGCGCTTGGCCAGCGACCGCACCAGATTGCGGCCGACAAAACCCGATCCCCCAAATACCGTGACCAGACGATCGCTGACAGGCGCCATTCTCTTCGATCCCCGAGATAAGCTCGATGCGAGGTTTCCTTAGCGCGGCAGGGTGGGCCTGTACAGGGTGCAGCGCAAAACCGGGATGGTTTTGCCGTCGCAACGGCGTATAGCGGAGAGGCACGCCGCCGGCGACCTTCAGCCCCCGGGAGAAGAATGTCCTCGTCCTTCCTGCCCCATGACAGCTTCGGCATCGGCACGCTCCGGCTCGACACGCTGATACGCCTGCGCTGGATGGCGCTCGCCGGCCAGCTCAGCGCCGTGCTCGGCGTTCATTTCGGCCTGCGGTTCTCGGTGCCGCTCGGCGCCTGCCTCGCCCTGATCGGCGCCAGCGCCCTCGTCAACCTGGTGCTGCGCCTGCGCTATCCGGCGACCGAGCGCGTCGATACGGCCCGAGCCGCCAGCTTCCTCAGCTTCGACATCATCCAGCTGGCGGCCCTGCTCTTCCTCACCGGCGGCCTCGAAAATCCGTTCGCCTTCCTTTTCCTCGCGCCGGTGATGATCTCGGCCACCTCGCTGCCGCCGATGCTCACTTTGGCGCTCGGCCTGCTGGCGATCGCCTGCGCCACCGTGCTGACCGAATGGCACCTGCCGCTGCCCTGGTTCGACGGCCAGAGGCTCAACATGCCGATCCTCTATGTCGCCGGCATGTGGTTCTCCGTCCTGCTCGGGCTCGGCTTCATCGGCATCTATGCCTGGCGGGTGGCGGACGAAGCGCGGCTCCTGTCCAACGCGCTGGCCGCGACGGAACTGGTGCTGGCGCGCGAGCAGCACCTCTCCCAGCTCGACGGCCTCGCCGCGGCGGCGGCCCATGAACTCGGCACGCCTCTCGCCACCATCGCCCTCGTCGCCAAGGAACTGGAAGTCGCGGCGCCGCAGCAGGGCGACTTCATCGACGACATCCGCCTTTTGCGCAGCCAGGTCGAGCGGTGCCGCGAGATCCTCGGCAAGCTCGCCTCGCTCAGCGAGGACAGCGCCGCCCCCTTCGACCGCCTGTCCCTGCCCCTGCTGATCGAGGAGGTCGCGGCGCCGCACCGCGATTTCGGCATCGCCATCGCCACCCGGTTCGAAGGCGTGGAACGCATCGCGCCGACGGCCGCACGCAATGCCGGCATGCTCTACGGCCTCGGCAACATCGTCGAGAATGCCGTCGACTTCGCCAAGTCCCAGGTGACGATCGTCGCCGCCTGGGATCCCAAGATCGTCACCCTCACCGTCAGCGACGACGGGCCGGGCTTTCCGTCCGAGATCATGGCGAGGCTGGGCGATCCCTATGTGACGCGCCGCCGCCCCCGTCCGCCGGGCCAGCCGGGCGGCGGCCTCGGCCTCGGCTTCTTCATCGCCAAGACGCTGCTGGAACGCTCCGGCGCCTCGATCTCGCTCGCCAACCGTGCGGCGCCGGAAAGCGGCGCCATCATCCGGCTCGAATGGGCGCGGGACATCTTCGAGCGTTAGCGGCGCGCCGGGGCGATGCGGGTGCCCTTCGCCGCCCCGCAAAGACCGGGGTTTGCAATCGCCGGCCGAGGGAATAAACGATATGCGCAGTTCGCGATGAAAATCCTTTGTTTCGCCGTTATACTTTGAGATGTGGCGATCTGCCGCGCAGTGTGAGTTTGTTTCATGGTTGCACCCGATTTCGCCGACCGTTCGCTCCTGCTCGTCGATGACGACAAGGCCTTCCTCCAACGGCTCGGACGAGCGATGGAGGCGCGCGGCTATGTCGTGACCACCGTGGACACGGTCGCCGACGGGCTCGCCCAGGTCGAGGGATCGCCGCCGGCCTTCGCTGTCATCGACATGAAGCTGTCCGACGGGTCGGGCCTCGACGTCATATCGCGGCTGAAGGTCAAGCGGCCCGAAGCGCGCGGCATCATCCTCACCGGCTACGGCAACATCGCCACCGCGGTCACGGCCGTGAAGCTCGGCGCCTTCGACTACATCGCCAAGCCGGCCGACGCCGACGACATCCATGCCGCCCTGATGGCCGACCCCAGCCACAAGCCCGAACTGCCGGAAAACCCGATGTCGGCCGACCGGGTGCGCTGGGAACACATCCAGCGCGTCTACGAGCTGTGCGGGCGCAACGTCTCGGAGACGGCGCGCCGCCTCGCCATGCACCGGCGCACGCTGCAGCGCATCCTGGCCAAGCGGGCGCCGCGCTAGCCTCGGGCGCCGATATCCGAGGTTGCGGGTTTTTCGTGCGGCTCGTCTTTTCGAACTGCCCGTAGGGATCTTGCCTCCCGGCTCCCTTTCGCGCTACGCCCTCGCTACAGTCCGGGGAGGTCACATGAAGACGCGTGCCGCAGTAGCTTGGAAGGCGGGAGCACCGCTGACGATCGAAACCATCGAGATCGGCGGCCCGAAGCCGGGCGAAGTGCTGGTCGAGATCATGGCGACGGGCGTGTGCCACACCGACGCCTACACGCTTTCGGGCGCCGATCCGGAAGGCCTGTTTCCGGCCATCCTCGGCCATGAGGGCGCCGGCATCGTGCGCGAGGTCGGGGCGGGCGTGACCTCGCTGAAAGCGGGCGACCATGTGATCCCCCTCTACACGCCGGAATGCCGGCAGTGCAAGACGTGCCTGTCGCAGCGCTCGAACCTGTGCACGGCGATCCGCGCCACCCAGGGCAAGGGCGTCATGCCGGACGGCACCAGCCGCTTCTCCTGCGACGGCGGCGAAGTCTTCCATTATATGGGCTGCTCGACCTTCTCGAACTTCACCGTGCTGCCCGAAATCGCGCTCGCCAAGGTGCGTGAGGACGCCCCCTTCGACAAGATCTGCTATATCGGCTGCGGCGTCACCACCGGCATCGGCGCGGTGATCAACACGGCCAAGGTCTGGCCGGGTGCCAATGTCGTGGTGTTCGGCCTCGGCGGCATCGGCCTCAACGTGATCCAGGGCGCCCGCATGGTCGGTGCCGACAAGATCATCGGCGTCGACCTCAACCCCGCCAAGGTGGCGATGGCGAAGAAGTTCGGCATGACCGATTTCGTCAATCCGGCCGAGGTCGGCCAGGACAAGATGGTGCAGGCGATCGTCGATCTCACCGGCGGCGGCGCCGACTTTTCCTTCGAATGCATCGGCCTGCCGGTGACGATGCGCCAGGCGCTCGAATGCTGCCACCGCGGCTGGGGCGAATCGATCATCATCGGCGTCGCCGCCTCGGGCCAGGAAATCTCCACCCGCCCGTTCCAGCTCGTCACCGGCCGCGTCTGGAAGGGCACCGCCTTCGGCGGGGCGCGCGGGCGGACCGACGTCCCCAAGATCGTCGACTGGTACATGGACGGCAAGATCGACATCGACAGCCTGATCACCCATGTCATGCCGCTCGACGAGATCAACACCGCCTTCGACCTCATGCATGAGGGCAAGTCGATCCGCTCGGTGGTCACCTATTGAGCGTCCGCAAGGCTGCGCGAACCGCGGCGGCAACCCAGAGTTGCCGTATTTTCTTCGCGCTTCGTTCACCTAACTTTACATAGGGCCGCTCGGCGCGAAACCTCCATTGTCTAGGGTTCTCCCTGAAGCAGCCGCTTCGGCTGCGCTTCAATGGAGACTGAGATGACCGACGGTGAACTCGACTATCTCGCGCCGAAACCCGCCTCCGGCGAGGGCGAGCCTGCCCGCAGGCGGATGTGGCCGCGTGCGCTCCTCTTCGGCGGAGCCGTGGCGGGCGGCATGGCACTGGGCGCCGCCGGCCTCGCCGGCGCCGCGGTGATGGGCGACCATATGGGCTGGCACCCGCGCGGGTCCCATCTGGCGCATATGCAGAACTTCGTGCGCATGGCGCTCGACTCGGTCGCGGCGACGTCGGACCAGGAAGCGAAGATCCACGATATCGTCGCCTCCGCCTTCACCGACCTCGCGCCCAAGCCGGAAGACCGCGCCGCTTTGGCCAAGCAGGCGATCGAACTCCTGCGCGCCCCCACCATCGACAAGGCCGGGGTCGAGAAGCTGCGCACCGATTTCGTCGGCCAGATGGATGCGAAGTCGAAGCGCTTCGTCGACGCCCTGCTGCAGGCCGCCGACGTGCTGACGCCGGACCAGCGCGCCAAGCTGGCGGACCGCGCCGCCTTCTGGGCGGAACACCCGCCGCAGCATCCTCCGATGATGGGCGCCCCCGGCTGGCGCCACGGCGAAGGGCCTGATGGCGGCCCCGATGGCGATCGTCATGGCATTCCCGGCGCACCTGATGATAATCAGGGTCCCGACAACGACTGACGGCGAACGAGCGAGGCGGCTGAGGTGGAACGCATTCTGATCATCGACGACGATGCGCGCCTTGCCGCCATGCTCAGCGAATATCTGTCGGCGGCCGGCTTTTCGGTCGACCGCCGGCAATCCGGCCAGGAGGGGCTGACGGCCCTGGAGCGCGACGTCTACGATGCCGTCGTGCTCGATATCATGCTCCCCGATTTCGACGGCTTCGAAGTGTGCCGCCGGCTGCGGGTGCGCTCCAACATCCCGGTGGTGATGCTGACGGCGCGGGGTGACGATACCGACCGCATCGTCGGGCTCGAGATCGGCGCCGACGACTACCTGCCCAAGCCCTTCAATCCCCGTGAACTGCTCGCCCGCCTCCGCGCGGTGCTGCGGCGGCGCGTCGCCACGACCGAGCCGCAGGACACGACGATGCGCTTCGGAAGGCTGGAGATCGATCGCGGATCGCGCAGCGTGCGCATCGACGGGGACGAGCGTTCGCTGACGAGCCACCAATTCGACCTGCTGCTCGCCCTCGCGGACAATGCGGGCCGCGTGCTCAATCGAGAAAGGCTGATGGACCTCGTCAAGGGCGAGGAGCTCGATGCCTTCGACCGTTCGATCGACGTGCATATTTCCCGCATCCGCGCGGCAATCGAGGAAGACGCCAAGCATCCGCGCCGCATCCTGACGGTGCGCGGCGCCGGCTATGTCTTCGCCCGCCGCCAGGACGCGGACTGAACCAGGCCGGAAAGCAGGATCGAGCGGTTCGATGCTCACATTCTTTCGTAAGCGGCTGTTCTGGCAGGTCTACCTGACGCTGCTGGCCTGCCTGCTGCTGCTCGCTTTGCTCGTCGGCGCGCTCCTCCACTTCACGGGGGAGAGCCCGGAGGCCCGCTGGGACGCCTTCCGCGTCCGCCTGACCGACGAACTGGCCAAGACGCAGGGCCTTCCGCACGAGGGCGTGCGCGCCGCCGTCCGCGAGCTCAGCCAGGATCTCGGCGCCGCGATTTCGGTCTACGGCCCCGATCGGGTCCTGATCGCCGCGCAGGGACGTCCGATTCCGCTTTCGGCGGGAGAGGACGAGGTGCCGCAGCGCTGGCGGGACCATGTCGTGCGGGTGGACCTGCCGGAAGGTCGCATCGTGCTGGCACGGCTGCCGCCGCCGGAGCCCGGCCTGCGCATCCTGACGCTCGTGCTCCTGGTCGCCGGCGGCGTCGGCATCGCGGCCTATCCTGCGACGGCGCGGCTGACCCGTCGCCTCGAGCAATTGCGGACCGGCGTCGAAAGCTGGGGCAGCGGCGCCCTGGCACGGCGGGTGCCCGAGCAGGGACGCGACGAAGTCGCCATGGTGGCGCACAGCTTCAACGGCGCCGCCGACCGCATCGAGGCGCTCGTCAACTCGCAGAAAGCGCTGCTCGCCAATGCCAGCCATGAATTGCGCTCGCCGCTGGCACGCCTGCGCATGGCGATCGAGATCTGGTCCGCCTCGCCGGGCGCGGCGCGCGAGGAGATCACGCGCAATCTCGCCGAGATCGACCAGCTCGTCGAGGAAATCCTGCTGGCGAGCCGGCTGGACTATGCCGGCGCCAGCCCGCTCAGCGGCAGCCAGGTCGACCTCCTCGGCCTCGCTGCCGAAGAAGCGGCGCGCACCGGGGCCGGCGTCGACGGCACGCCGGTCGAAATCTACGGCGATGCCACGCTGCTGCGCCGGCTCATGCGCAATCTGCTGGAGAATGCCGGCAAGCACGGCAGGCCGCCGGTCGAGATCACGGTGAGCCGCGCCGGCGACCGGGTGCGGATCGCCGTCGCCGACAGGGGCCCCGGCATTTCGGAGACCGAGCGCAAGCGCCTGTTCGAGCCGTTCTACCGGCCGGCGGGACGCAGCGAGATGTCGGGCGGCTGGGGCCTCGGCCTCGCGCTGGTCAGGCAGATCGCGGGGCGCCACCACGGCACCGTGCGGTGCGAGACGCGGGACGGCGGCGGGTCGGTATTCGTGGTCGAGCTGCCGATCGCGGCATCCTGAACGCCGCCGGCACGCGGACCCGCGGTCCGCCCCCAGGCACCGCTCCTGCGGGAAAGAACGGGCGGGAAGCTCCGCATTCCCTGGAATGCCGGCCAAAATAGGCTATGACGACGGCCTTGCATCGGATCGACGGAGGAAACATGGCGGGACCGGCTGGCATCAAGGCACGTTCGTCCGGCTTTGCCGACATGTTCGACCGCTCGACGGCCGGCGGGCTCACCCCGCTCGACGTGGTGATCGAGAAGGTGCTGAGCCCTGTCCGCGCGGTGATCGAAGGCCGGGAGACGCTGATGTTCGGCACGAACTCCTATCTCGGCCTGAATTTCGAGCCGTCCTGCATCGAAGCGGCCACCATCGCCCTCGCAGATTTCGGCACCGGCTCGACCGCCTCCCGCGTCGCCAGCGGCAACCAGCGCCTTCACGTCGAACTGGAACGGGCGGTCGCCGACCTCTATGGCCGGCGCGACGCGATCGTGTTCTCCACCGGCTTCATGGCCAATGTCGGCACCATCGGCGGCCTCGTCCGTGAAGGGGACGCCGCCATCCTCGACGCCCATTGCCACGCTTCGATCTTCGATGCCTGCAAGCTCAGCGGCGCCAGGACCCTCACCTTCCGGCACAATGACGCCGTCGACCTCGCCCGGGTGATCGAGGCCAGCGGCATTGCTCCGAGCCGTATCCTGGTGATCGTCGAAGGCCTCTACAGCGTGCTCGGCGACATCGCCGATCTCGTCTCCGTCAGCGCCGTGACGCAGGCCTCCGGCGCGCTGCTGCTGGTGGACGAGGCGCATGCCCTCGGCCTGTTCGGCCGCAGCGGGCGCGGGGTCGCCGAGGCGCAGGGCGTCGAGGACAAGGTCGACGTCATCGTCGGCACTTTCTCCAAGAGCGTGGGGGTGGTCGGCGGCTATTGCGTCACGGCGGATCCGGCCTATCGCGCCCTGCGCTTCGCCGCCCGGGCCTATCTCTACACGGCCTCGCTGCCGCCGCCCGTGGTGGCGGCGGCCAGCCGGGCGCTGCACCTGATCCGCACCGATGACGGCCCGCGCCGGACGGTGGCGGCCAATGCCGAGGCGCTGCATCGCGGACTGACGGCGCTCGGCCTGCCGCCGCTCGCGCCGCCGGGGCCGGTCGGCGCCGTGCGCATGCCGGGGATCAAGGCCGGCCTCGACATGTGGCGCAGCCTGCTCGCGGCCGGGGTCTACGTCAACATGCTGATCCCGCCGGCGACCCCGAACGGCGAGGTCGTGCTGCGTTACAGCGTCTCGGCCGCCCATCGGCCGGAGGATATCGACGCAGCGCTGGCCATCGTGTCGGCCGTCGGGCTCAGGACCGGGGTGATCCGCCCGGCAGCCTGAGATCGGCGGCGGCCGGCACCGGCACCGGTACCGGTTCGGCATAAGCCGTCTGCGCCGCCGATTTCGGCGTCCGCACGAATTCGCTGCGTTTGCGGAAGATCACCTCGCGCTGCGCCGGGCCGATGGCGGCACCGATGCGGAAGAGATCGCGCGAGACGAAGAGGAAATCGCGCAGGAACCGGCCGAACGTCGTGGCGCCCGGCCGCAGGGAAAGATTGCCCGCGCGGAGGAACAGGAACAGCGCGACATAGCCGACCGCCAATTGCCCGAGCAGCAGGGCGGCGAGCGTCCAGCGCAGGGGCGAAGCGAGCAGGACGGCCGCGACCCCGGCCGGCAGGGCGACGCCCCAGGCGATGCCGGACCACCAGACGCCCAGATGGATCGCCGCCCTGCAGCGGTCCGCCAGCGACAGGGAGGCGTCGCCGAGGATCGGCCACAGCAGGCGCAGCATCACCTCGCCGAATCCCTTGGTCCAGCGCTGCTGCTGCGTCATCCAGGCCTTCATCGTCTCCGGCAGTTCGCCCGGCACCGGCACGCTCATCAGGAAGGAGCCGCGGCGCCCGATGCGCCAGGCCCGGTAGGACAAATCGAGGTCCTCCGCCAGCGTGCCGCCGCGCCAGCCGCCGGCGGCCTCGATCGCCTCGCGCCGCCACACGCCGCATGTCCCGTTGAAGGGCAGCGGGTGGCCGCCCCAGCAGCGCGTGCCCTGCTCGATGGCCAGATGCGCATCGAGCAGCACGGCCTGCGTGCGGGTCAGGTCGTTGGCGTCGCGGTTGATGTAGTCGAAGCGCGCCTGGATGAAGGCGAGATTCGGCGCCGCGAGCAGGCAGGTCATGGTCTTGCGCAGGAAATCGGGCTGCGGGACGTAGTCGACGTCGAGAATGGCGAAGAAATCGTGGCGCGTCAGCGTCATCGCGTGGGCGAGCGCCCCGGCCTTGTATTCGGTGCGGTTGGTGCGGTGGATGACGAGGACGTCGAAGCCCAGGGCGCGGCGGTCGGCCGCCTCCTGGCGGGCGAAGAGCGTCGACCCGTCCGTGGAATCGTCGAGCACCTGGATGTGCAGCCGGTCGCGCGGCCAGTCGAGCGCGATGGCGGCATCGAGCGCCCGCGCCACCATCGCGCCTTCGTTATAGGTCGGGATCTGCACCACGACGTGCGGAAGATCCTCGTCGGGCGGCAGGCCGTGCGCCAGCAGCGCGCTCTCCCGCGCCGTGCCCGCAGCGCGCAGGCGCCAATGCTCGGCCACCAAATAGAGCGTCGCCAGGGTCGAGGCGAAGGTGACGGCCCAGCCGGCCAGCGAAACCCACGACAGCACCAGCGCAAGCCAATCGATCGCTATCCAGAACCTATCCAAGCAATGCCCCGTTCGCCCGCGCCTGCCGAAGCGCCTGCCTGTTCCACTCACCAAGTCCCGGCCCGGAAACGCGGCTTCGAGAAAACCCGCTCATTTCCGCCCCGTCTTCGGCGTCCGCACGAAATCGCGGCGGGCGGCGAAAGGCGCCGCCATGACGGCACCCGAATTCGCGATCGCCAGGAAGACCAGGAGAGCGGGCATCGTCGTCAGGGTCGCCACGTAGCGAACTATACCACCTCGGCGCAAGCGCTTAAACGGCGGCAGCGTGATCGCGACCGCCGACACCCCCGCGACGATCGCCGCTGCCGTGGCGATGGCGCCGTGAACCGGACCGAAGCCCCGCACCCCTCCGTCCAGCAGCAAGGCGCCGGCGGCGAGCAGGAAACAGGGCAAGCCCGCCTGCAGCCCGAGCAGCAGGCTGGCGCCCAGCTTCGCCGGCAGCGGCCATGCGGCCCGCCATATCAGCGGCAGCGCCTTGCGGGCGACCTGCACGAAGCCGGTAGACCAGCGGGCCTGCTGCACGCGCCACGCGCCGATATCGGCGGGCGCCTCGCCCTGCAGCGCCGGCTCCAGCGCGAGAAGGCCGTGCCAGCCGGCCGCATAGGCGCGGAAGGTGAGGTCGAGATCCTCGGCCAGCGTGTCGGCCGACCAGCCGCCGGCATCCTCGATCGCTGCCCGCCGCCACACCGCCCCCGTGCCGTTGAACTGGAACGGCTCCCGGCCCGCCGCGCGGCCCGCCTGCTCGGCGCAGAAATGGGTATCGACGGACAGCTGCTGGCCGCGCGTCATCCAGTTGCGGTCCCGATTGGCGAATTCGAAGCGGAACTGCACGAAGGCGGCCCGCTCATCCGCCAGGAGGGCAGCGACCGCGACCCGAAGCCAGTCCGGCGGCGCGCGGAAATCGACGTCGAGAATGGCGACCATCGGGGCGACGCTGCGGGCGAGCCCGGCCGCCAGGGCGCCGGCCTTGAAGCCGGAGCGGTGCGCGCGGCGCACGTGATCGATCGCCGGACCGCCCGGCGGCAGGCGGCCGATCGCCGCCTGCAGGATGCAACCGGTGTCGTCGGTGGAATCGTCGAGGAGCTGGATCGTCAATTTTTCGCGCGGCCAGTCCAGCGCCGCGGCGGAAGCCAGGGCTCCCTCGACCGAGGCCGCCTCGTTGTAGAAGGGGACCTGCACCAGCACCGCCGGCAGGCCGGCATCCGGCACCGCCGTGCCGGCCGGCGGCCGGAAGCGCCGGGCCATCCAGGACAGGCGCAGATGCTGGAGCAGCAAAGCAAGCAGGAAAGAGCCCGCGAGGAGCCCGATCGCGTCGACGAGCCCGAGAAGCGCCGTCACGGCTCGATCCGCTCGCGCTCGGCCGTCTCGGGCACGTCGACGCCCGGCCGGTCGAGGAAGCGGTCGGCAATCCCTGCCGGCATCAGGGTGAGCAGGCGCAGGCCGGCATAGAGGATGAAGGGGAAGGCGATCACCGCCTTGCGACGGTCGAGACCCCGGCGGATGATCCTCGCCGCCGCCGTGGCGGACATCTCGAGCGGGCGCGGTGCCCGGAGGCGCTCGTTCAGCGGCGTGCGCACGAAGCCCGGCGCGACGAGGCTGACGGCGATGCCCTCGCGCCGCAGCGCCGGACGGATGCCCTCGGCATAGGCGTGCACCGCCGCCTTGGCCATCGAATAGGCAGGCGAGGACGGAAAGCCGCGCAGTCCGGCCAGCGAGCCGATCAGGGCGACATGCCCGCGGCCTCTCGGGCGCATCGCCGCCAGCACGGGCTCGACGGTGTTGAGCACGCCGACGAGATCGACCGCGAGCACCGCCCGCATCGCTTCGCCGCTGTCGAGCGCCCGGTCCGGGCCGGTGCCGGAGACGATGCCGGCGCAGGCGACGGCGAGATCGATCGGCGTCGCCGCGTCCCGCTCGGCGATCCAGGCGGCAAGGCCGTCACGGTCGCGCACGTCGATGCGCCCGGCTTCGGTGGCGGCCCCGCGCATCCGGCATTCGCCGGCAATGGCGTCGAGGCGGGCCCGATCACGGCCGACGAGCAGCAGATGCACGCCGGGGCCGGCGAATTCGAGGGCGAGCGCCCGGCCGATGCCGCTGGTCGCGCCGGTGAGGAGGATCGTTCGCGCGGTCATGCCGGCCAGCCCTCGGCGGGCGGCGACAGGGTGGCCTCCGCGATGCAGGCGAGCGCCCCGCCGGCGATGCTGACGAACAGGCGCATGACGAGGGGATCGCGCCGGCCGGCGGCCTTCACCACGCGGCCGCTGATCTCGAGCCTCTCCCCGACCGGAACCGGCGCCATGAACCGCGTCGCCAGGCCGGTGATCGTGCCTTTCGGCCGGTAGTGCCGTGCCGCGTCGTGCAGGAAGGCGACGAGCAGCATGCCGTGCACGGGAACCGCGTCGAGCCCCACCTTGCCGGCCAGCGCCGGATTGACATGCAGGGGATTGCCGTCGCCCGAAACCGCGGCGAAGGCTTCCACCTGCGCCCGGGTGATCGGCCCGACGGTCAGGGGCGGCAGGGACACGGTCATGACGCCTCGGGCCGGAGGTCGAACAGGCGATAGGTCGCGCCGAATGTCGCGACGACATCGCCGTCCGGCGTTTCGATATGGGCCTCGATCTGCACGTCCTCCGGCCTTGCCGGCGCGGCGCGGCGCAGGATGACGAAGCGGATGTCCTCCCCGATGCGCAGAAGACGACGATATTCGAAGCGCTGCGCGATCAGGACGGGCACGCGATGGGCGTCGCCGGCGAGGTCGGCCATGGCGGCGCGGGCCGCCGGATGCCACAGCCAGATGGCGGGGAAGGTCGCCGGCACCGCCTCGGGAGTGGCCTCTTCGGGCGGCAGGCCGTCGCAGGCCGTCGCCTCCCGGTAGCGGCGCACCTCCTCGGCCTCGATGCGCGCGGCGATCGGGCCGATCCGCAGCGGCGGCCATGCCGGCCCCGGCGCCGCCTGTCCGGAGGCCGCGCTCATGGCTGCCCGAGCACCAGGACGGCGTTGATGCCGCCGAAGGCGAAGGAGTTGGACATGGCGTAGCGCATCGCCACCTCTCGCGCCTGGCCGGGCACGCAGTCGAGGTCGCATTTCGGATCCGGCGTGGTCCAGTTGGCGGTCGGCGGCGCAATGCCCGCCCTCAGCGCCATCAGGGTGACCGCCAGCTCGATCGCCCCGCCGGCGCCCAGCCCGTGGCCGTGGATGGGCTTGGTGGAGGAAACCGGCAGACGCCGCAGCCCTTCCCCGAAGACGCGATGCAGCGCGGCGGCCTCGGCCGCGTCATTGGCGAGCGTACCCGTGCCATGGGCGTTGACGTAGCCGATCGCGCCGGGGGGCAGGCCGGCATCGTCCAGCGCCTGGCTCATGGCCGAGGCGGCGCCCGAGGCGTCCGGCCGCACGATGTCGGCGGCATCGCTCGACGTCCCGTAACCGCAGAGTTCGGCGAGCGGCTCGGCCCCCCGCCGGCGCGCCGCTTCCTCGCTCTCCAGCACGAAGATGCCGGCGCCCTCACCGAGCACCATGCCGTTGCGGTCCTTGGAAAAGGGCCGGCAGAAATCCGGCGACAGCACGCGCAGCGCCTCCCAGCCCTTCATGCCCGACGCGGTGATGCAGGCTTCCGCTCCGCCGACGATGGCGCGGTCGACGAGGCCGGCGCGGATGAAATGGGCGCCGAGGCCGATGGCCTGCGTTCCCGAAGCGCAGGCGCTCGCCACCGCGAAGGACGGGCCCTGCGCGCCGTAGCGCGCGCTCAGCTGCGAGGCGGCGCCGTTCGGCATCAGGCGCGGCACGCTCCAGGGGTCGACCCGCTGGCCGGTGACATAGGCATTGTGCATGCCGAGCTCGATGGTGTCCGCCCCGCCGATGCCGGTGCCGACGATGGTGGCGGTGCGCGGGCCGAGCCGCTCGCCGCGCGCCAGCCCCGCCTGGGCCAGCGCCTCGTCGCCCGCGACGACGGCGAACTGGGTGAAGCGATCGCAGAATGCCAGCACGCCGCTCTCGATATGAGCGGCGGGATCGAAGCCCCGTATCTGTGCCCCGATGCGGATATTGCTGCGCAGCGGCCGCGCGAGCTCGAGCGGGCCGACCGCGCTGCGCCCTTCGCGCGCGGCCTCCCACAAGGGGGCGACGCCGATGCCGGCCGCCGTGGCGGCGCCAGCCCCCGTGATGAAGACGCGAGGCCTCGTCACATCAATTCTTTTCGCTGGCGATACGCTGAAGCACGCCGTCGATGAAGGATTTCAGATCCCGGGCTTCGGCGATCGATCCGTCCATCGGAATATAGACGTCGAACTTCTCCTCGACGGCCGTGAGGATCATCACGATATCGATCGATTTGAGACCAAGGGTGTCGAAGGTCGCCTCCGGCGTGACCTTGTCGCGATCGACCATGCCTTCGGTCACGATCAGGTCGACGACCTGGTCGTAGACGCGCTGCGGATCGGACAGGATATTTTCTTTGGTTTCAGTCGACATCTTTTTCCCAGGGCACAGCGGCTCACTCTGCGCGAGGGGACCGTGTCGATGCTTCGAACACGCCGAAGCGGCGCGTCGACTGGGCCCCGAGCCATTCAACGACATTCGTCATGGCATAGTTGTCATCAAGAATCCAACCGCATTCCAGGTCTTGCACACCGGTCACGGCCGCACGGCGCATCAATTCGTCGACGAGGACCAGTGCGACGCCCGCGCCGGAGACCGAACCGACCATGTGCGAGGCGACGCCGAACAGCACCGCCCGCCCGCCGGTGAAGCGCCGCGTCAGCCCCCGCCAGCCGAGTTTCAGCCAGCCCAGAGGCGACGGCGCGCCGCCGAGATCGCCGGCGATCTCGAAGACGTTGGGCAGGAACAGCGCGAAGCCGACGAGTTCCCCCCGCTTCTCGACGAACACGCCGTATTCCGGCTTGAGCAGCGGGCGGAAGGCCTTGATCATCGCCGCCATCTCGGCCTGCGATACCGGCACGAAGCCCCAATTCGCCGCCCAGGATCCGTTGAACAGCAGCCGTCCCCGTTCGGCGTCCTCGGCCAGGCGGTCCATGCGCATCGTCCGGATGTCGAGGCCCCGGCGGCGGCGCTCCATGCCGAGCTGCTGCAGCCGTTCGGCCAAGTCGCTGCGGCGCCGGTCGAAGGCGTAGGACTTCAACACCTTGGCGAGCCGGGCGCCGGCCGCTTCCAGATGCGCCCGCAGATAGGGAGGATGCCAGGGCATCAGCACCATGGGCGGTGCGGCGAAGCCCTCGATCAGCAGGCCGGATTCGGCGTTGATCGACAGGGTGAACGGCCCGCGCATCGCCGTCCGGCCGCGCTCGGCCAGCCAGGCGCGCGCGCTGTCGAGGAGACGCGCCACCACGTCCGCGTCGTCGATCGCATCGAGGCAGCCGAAGAAGCCCATGCCCTCATGCTGCGGCCCGGTGGCAAGATGGTCGATCTGCGCCGAGATCCGCCCCACGTCCCGACCCGCCGCGTCCGAGGCGATCCAGTAGGCCGCCTCGCCATGGGTCCAGAAGGCGCTCTTGGCCGGCGCGATCAATTGCGCCCGGTCATGGTCCAGCGGCGGGACGAAATGCGGTTCGCCGGCATAGAGCCGGCGCGGCAGGGCAAGGAAACGCGCCAGGTCGCGCTTGGTCGTGACGGGACGGATGGTGACCGGCATGGGCCTTCCAGGGGTGAAGCGCATGACGTCTAGCGCCGAATGGGGCGAGCGCAAGGACAATCCGGCGCGAATATCGCTTCGCGGCAAGCCGGCGCGTCCGGCCGCGGCGGGGAATCCGAAACGCCGGCCCGATAGTCGGCCGGCCCGGCTCCTGTGACCGAGACCGCGACCTCCGGCGCGCCATGCCCCTTGTTGGAGCGGGTGCCTTTGGCTATGCCTCCTGCTCCCCGTCCGGAAAAAGCCCTTGCTGCAGCCCTTCCTCGACATCTGGCGCCAACGAGAATTGTTCCGCGCCATTCTCACGCGGGAGTTGCAGGTGCGCTTCCGCGGCTCCGTCTTCGGATGGGCATGGGCCATCCTCGCGCCCCTGGCGATGCTCTCGGTCTATACGCTGGTGTTCTCCGGCGCCTTGAAGATCGATGCCGCGCGCCAGGACACCGGCCGCTTCGGCTACGCCTTCTCGATCTTCGTCGGGCTGGTGGTGTTCAATTATTTCTCCGAGATCGCCTATCGCTCCCCGCTGCTGCTGGCCGAGCACAAGCACATCATCCGCCGCTCGATCTTTCCGCCGCAGGTGCTGGCCTGGATCGCGGTGGCCCGCGGCGGCGTCTACATGCTGATCGCGCTGGCGGTGCTGCTGGTCGGGCACGTGCTGATCAACCAGTCGATCCACTGGTCATGGCTCGCCCTGCCCTTCGTCCTGCTCCCGCTCTGCCTCACCTTGCTCGGCATCGTCTGGCTGCTCTCGACCATCGGCGCCTTGACCGGCGACCTCAACCATCTGATCATCTCGATCATTCCGGTGGCGATGTTCGCCACGCCGGTCTTCTACGAAGCGGCGAACGTGCCGGCGGGCTGGCGCTTCGCGCTCTATTGCAACCCGCTGACCGGCATCATCGAGATGATGCGCGCCATCATCCTGCGCGGGGAATGGCCGGACGGCCTGCTCTACGCCGCCAGCCTCGCCGTTTCGCTAGTGCTCTTCTATGGGGGCCGCACCCTGTTCATGCGAAAGAAGGCCATCCTTGTCGACATCATCTGACCTTGCGCCGGCCGGGGCCCCGGCAGAGGGCGCGCCCGAGGCCGGGATCGCGATCGAATGCCGCGGCCTCGGCAAGGCCTACCAGTTCTACCGCCGGCCGATCGATCAGGTGAAGCAGGTGCTGTTCGGCGGCCGCAAGCGCTATTACGACGAATATTGGGCGCTGCGGGATATCGGCTTCTCCATCCGCAAGGGCGATGCGGTCGGCATCGTCGGGCGCAACGGCTCCGGCAAGTCGACGCTGCTGCAGATCCTGTGCGGCATCACCGCGCCGACGGTCGGCTCGCTCACGGTCAAGGGCCGCATCGCCCCGGTGCTCGCCCTCGGCGCCGCCTTCGACTACGACCTCACCGGACGGGAGAACGCCTATCTCTCCGGCGCCATCCTCGGCCTCAGGCGGGCGCAGGTGAGCGAACGGCTCGATGCGATCCGCGACCTCTGCGGCCTCGGCGACTTCTTCGAGCAGCCGGTGAAACTCTATTCGAGCGGCATGGGCGCCCGCCTCGCCTTCGCGATCTGCGCCCATGCGGACGGCGACGTGCTCATCGTCGACGAGGCGCTCGCCGTCGGCGACGATGCCTTCCGCCAGCGCTGCCAGCGCATCATCCGCGATTTCCGAGCCCGCGGCACGCTG
Organism: Labrys monachus; assembly: GCF_030814655.1. Classification (NCBI taxonomy): domain Bacteria; kingdom Pseudomonadati; phylum Pseudomonadota; class Alphaproteobacteria; order Hyphomicrobiales; family Xanthobacteraceae; genus Labrys; species Labrys monachus. The sequence continues at coordinate 2,245,207 of NZ_JAUSVK010000001.1, read as the reverse complement.
CTGTTCGTCTCGCACGACCTCGACCAGGTCGTCGACCTGTGCGACCGCGTGATCTGGATCGACCGCGGGCGCATGCGCGCCGACGGCGAGACGCATGCCGTGGTCACCGACTATTGCAAGGCGCTGGCCGAGGAGCCGGACGATCCCAACCGCTTCGCGTTCATGACGTAGCCGCCTCGCCGCGAAGACCGCCGACGTCCCGTCCGCCTCCCCGCAGGGCGCGGCGGCAGCCTACGATGCGCGGCGGCGCTGCGGTTCGATATAGGTTGCGAAGACGTGATCCCAGAAGGAGGTGATGACGCCGTAATTGCCTTCCTCGCCGCGGAAGTGATGCACCATGTGCTTGAGGCGCAGCCGGTAGAGCAGGCCGCCCGGCTTCAGGGCCCAGTGGTGCGAGGCATGATGCACCAGCATGTAGGCGGTGTAGCCGAGCAGGATGCCGCTGGTGAAGCCGCCGGCGAAAACGTGGCTGGCAAAATACAGGGGCAGGTAGAAGATCGCGAAGATCAGGGCGACGCTGAAGAACGAGGGCGCGCCGATCATGCCCTTGGGCTCCTGATGGTGGGCGTCGTGCATTTTGTCGAAATAGGGCACGGCATGGTAGACCCAGCGATGCACGGCATATTCGACCAGCGTCCAGGCCATGCAGCCTGCCACGAAAGCCAGGCACCACATGCCGAGCGCCGTCAAGTCGCCCTGTGCCAGAACGGCAAGCAACAGGCCGGCAATGGCAAGCGGGCAGGCAATGAAATCGCCGAAATAAAGAAACCTGTTCAGATTCATGCGCTTCGCCCGATTAAAGATTGAGTAGCTCTACTCTATTCATACAGATTGCGTCAGTTTGAGGACATCGAAGATGCCTTCACGGCCTTGCCGGCCGTCCGCCCCGCACATTCGTCCTACTCTGCCTACGCGTGGCGTCGAGGACTCGTCAACATCGCCAATTTGCCACGAGTCAGCGCGATGGTGAAATCGATAATGACATCCGCACCAGAGCCGAGCCCTGCTTTGACGTCGCAGCGCAGCAGCGATCGCACCCCATTCAAACGCCATCCGGATCCGACAGGGACGGACGGAACGCGTCGCCTCGACGGCGAATCCCCGCCTGCGGCAGCACATACCCTTATCCTTATCAAGATAAAGATAAATTTATCATCATATCGTGCGACCCGCAGCGTATTTTATGCAGGTCTGCCGCGTCCCAAGCGGGACTCTCGCGCCTGGCGCGCCCCGGCTGCAGCACCGCGGGCGGCGGCCCGGCAGCGGGCGGGAGATCCCTTGCCGGCCGATCGCCGAGCCTAGGGCAGCGCCATGCCGCCGATGATGGACATGCCGTCGGCGATGTCGGCCTCGATCGCCGCCCGCAATTCGGCCGCATCCCGCCGCTCGATGGCGCCGATCGCCCGGCCGTGCTGGTCGACGAGGCCGGTCATGTCCAGCCCTTCATAGACGAGGCGCATGAAGGGCCCGAACTGCAGCCAGAGATTCTCGACGAGGGGCAGCAGCACCGTCGACGGCGCGGCGCGGTAGATGGCGAAGTGGAAGGCGTGGTTGGCGCGCATATAGCCCTGCGCATCGCCCTCAGCGAGGCAGCGCTCGAGCGCCGAATCATGAGCCCGTATCTCGGCCAGCCGCGCGGCGTCGACGGCCGGCAGGGCCCGCACCGCCGCCTCGCCTTCGAGGAGGATGCGGACCCGCACGAGCTCTTCGAAGCGGTCGGCGGTCATCACCGGCACGCTGATGCGCCGCGTCGGGGTGAGCGCCAGCGCCCCTTCCGCCACCAGCCGCGCCACCGCCGCCCGGACCGGCATGGGGCTGACGTCGAGCATGTCGGCGAGGCCGCGCAGGGTCACCGGCCGTCCGGGCACGAAATCGCCGCCGATCAGGCCCTCGCGCAGCGCCTCATAGACCCGATCGTGCATCGGCGCATACAGGGCGTCCGGCAATTGCGCCGTCTTCTCGGCCCCCGTGCCCGCCAGGACTCTCGCCATCGCCTTCCCCGGTTTGACATCCCCCCGATTTGTGATCACAATTATTGGCATGAAAAAGGCGCCGATGCGCCGCCCCGCCCGAAATCGCGTGGCGGCAGCGCAGCGTGCGGTCGGCATCGTCTCAACAGGCCCTCAGGTCCGGTCATCATGGGTTTTCAGACGCTCGGCGTCAGCGACGTCGCCGGGGACGAGGCGGCAGCCTCCCGCCCGCCGCCCCTCGACACGATCGAGGTCCTCCTGCCCGACACCAACGCCATCCTGCGCGGCAAATGGCTTCCCGGCTCGGCCCTCGACAAGATCGGCAAGGACGGCGTCGCCATGCCGCTGTCGATGTTCGGGCTCGACGTCTGGGGCCGCGAGGTGGAGGAAACCGGCATCCATATCGAGACGGGCGACAAGGACGGCCTGTGCCGGCCGGTCCCCGGCACGCTGAAGCCGGTGCCCTGGGCGGCGCGGCCGACGATGCAGGCCCTGCTGTCGATGGACCTGGCGGACGGACGGCCCTGGATGCTCAATCCGCGCCATATCCTGCAGTCGGCGGTCGACCGCTTCGCCGAGCTGGGCCTGCGGCCGGTCGTCGCCTTCGAGCTCGAATTTTACCTGCTGCGGCCCGACGCCGCGCCGGGCGGCGCGCCGCGCACCGTCTTCCATCGCGCCGAGGGTCCGGCGCCGCAGAACATGTATTCCATCTCGGACCTCGACGACCTCGCCGCCGTGATCCAGGACATGCGGACCGCCGCCCAGATCCAGGGGCTGCCGGCCGATTCGGTGATATCGGAGGCCGCGCCCGGGCAGTTCGAGATCAATCTCCACCATCGCGGCGACGCGATGGCGGCGGCGGACGACGCCGTCCTGCTGCGGCGGCTGATCCGCGGCGTCGCCCGCAAGCACGGCTTGCGCGCGAGCTTCATGCCCAAGCCCTATCTCGACTGCGCCGGCTCGGGCATGCATGTCCATGCCAGCCTCCTCGACGCGGCCGGCGCCAACGCGTTCGCGGACGGCGAGACGGGCGAGGTCCTGCTGCGCCGGGCGGTGGGAGGCCTGCTCGCGCATATGCCGGACACCGCGCTGATGTTCGTCTCCAGCTATAACGGCTTTCGCCGGCTGATGCCCGGGTCCTATGCGCCGGTGTCGCCGAGCTGGGGCTGGGACAACCGTTCGGTGGCGGTGCGCATCCCCAATGGCGGGCCGGCGGCCCGGCGGGTGGAGCATCGCATCGCCGGCGCCGACGCCAACCCCTATCTCGTGCTCGCGGCCATCCTCGCCGCGATGGAGGACGGCATCCGCCAGTGCCTTCCCGCCCCCGAACCCGTGAGCGGCAACGCCTACGACCTCGCCCGCGGCGCCGATGCGCCGACGCTTCCCGCCACCATGCGCGAGGCGGTTGAACGGTTTCGCGGATCGGCGTTCAATGCCCGCAATTTCGGCGCGCGCTTTTCGCGCATCTACGCCATTATGAAGGAATTGGAATGCGCCGAATTCGAGCGGCGCATCTCGGACCTCGAATACCAGACCTATCTGTAAGCCAGGCATCGATCCCCGCCTGCCACCGTCAATCCGCAAGACCGGGCACCTCACCGCGATGCTCCGGCTTGCCGACCACAGACGCCGCGTCCGGGAAAGCGCGCGCGTTCATCCAGAGGAGGTATTCCCGATGCCCGCGTCGAAACCGCATCCGTTGAAACTGGCCCTCGCCGCCACGGCAGCCCTGCTGCTTGCCGGACCGGCCCTGGCCCAGGACAAGGTCGTCAACGTCTACAACTGGTCCGACTATATCGATCCTTCCGTGCTGGAGAGCTTCACCAAGGACACGGGCATCAAGGTCGTCTACGACACCATGGATTCGAACGAGGTCCTCGAGACCAAGCTCTATGCGGGCCATTCGGGCTATGACGTCGTGGTGCCGACCGGCGCCAATCTGCAGCGCGAGATCAAGGCGGGCGTGTTCCAGCCGCTCGACAAGTCGAAGATCCCGAACCTCAAATATGCCTGGGACGAAATCGTCAAGCGCCTGCAGACCTATGATCCCGGCAACAAATACGCCGTGAACTACATGTGGGGCACCACCGGCATCGGCTACAATGTCGACAAGGCCAAGCAGCGGATGGGCGACCAGCCGATGAACAGCTGGGACGTGATCTTCAAGCCCGAGATCCTCTCCAAATTCGCCGATTGCGGCATCTACTTCCTCGACACGCCGGACGAGCTCATCCCGGCCGCCCAGAAATATCTCGGGCTCGATCCCAATTCCAAGGACCCCAAGGACATCGCCAAGGCCACCGCAGCGCTGGTGGCCATCAGCAAATATGTGAAGAAGTTCCACTCCTCCGAATATATCAACGCGCTCGCCAACGGCGACATCTGCCTCGCCGTCGGCTGGTCGGGCGACGTGATCCAGGCCAAGAACCGCGCGATCGACGCCCATACCAAGTCGCCGGACAAGCCGCTGGTCGACATCGGCTATGCCATTCCCAAGGAAGGCGCGCTGATGTGGTTCGACTCGATGGCCATCCCGAAGGACGCCGCCCATGTCGACGAGGCGCATGCCTTCATCAACTACATGATGCGCCCGGACATCGCAGCCAAGAACACCAACTACGTCTCCTATCCCAACGGCAATCTCGAATCGCAGAAGTCGGTCAACCCGGACATCCTCAGCAACACCTCGATCTATCCGGACGCCGCGACCCTGGCCAAGCTGTTCATCACCACGCCGCCGGACGCCAAGATCCAGAAATTGTGGACGCGCAACTGGACCAAGATCAAGACCGGGCAGTAAGCCCAAACGCTTTCCGGCATCGAATCGGCGCGGGCGATCATCCCGCGCCGTTTTTTATTTGCCGTGCGTTTTGCCCCCTCGACCTGACCGCAATTCCATGCTCTCTGCCGTTCGGATGAGGGTTCTGGCCTTCGTCGGCGCCGCGTTCGAAAGCGGGATCGACGAAGGCCGGCCTCTTCGGAAAGGTGGCGGATCGGCAAGATCCGCCGCGGAATCATCGGGGAAACGCCATGCTGACCAAGGACTTCGAAGTCATCGATCCGCGCTTTGAGAAACTCGTCTTCGGCAATGTCCATCTCGAGCGCCTGTATACCGGAACGCGCTGGGCCGAGGGGCCGGCCTATTTCCCCGCCGGCAAATATCTGGTCTGGTCGGACATCCCCAACAACCGCCTGATGCGCTACGACGACACCGACGGCTCCGTCTCGGTGTTCGAGCAGCCGAGCCGCAACCAGAACGGCCACACCGTCGACCGCGAGGGCCGTCTCATCTGCTGCGAGCACCTCTCGCGCACCGTCACCCGCGTCGAGCATGACGGCACCCGCACCACCATCGCCTCGGAATTCGAAGGCAAGCGCCTCAATTCGCCCAACGACGCGGTGGTGAAGTCGGACGGCTCGATCTGGTTCACCGATCCGACCTATGGCATCGATTCCTATTACGAGGGCGACGCCGCGCCGTCGGAAGTCGGCGGTTCCTATGTCTACCGGGTGTCGCCGGACGGCAGCCGCATCGATGCCGTGGCGCGCGACTTCGTCAAGCCGAACGGCATCGCCTTCTCGCCGGACGAATCCAGGCTCTATGTCGCCGACACCGGCGCGACCCATGTGCAGGACGGCCCCCGCCACATCCGCGTCTTCGACGTCGGCGCCGACGGCCTCACGCTGTCGGGCGGCGCGGTGTTCGCGACCTGCCCCGTCGGCCTCTTCGACGGCTTCCGCGTCGACATCCACGGCAATGTCTGGACCTCGACCGGCGAGGGCGTGCTCTGCTACGCGCCCGATGGCACGCTGCTCGGCAAGATCGTGGTGCCGGAAGTCGTCGCCAACGTGGAATTCGGCGGGCCGAAGCGCAACCGGCTCTTCATCTGCGGAACCACGACGCTCTATGCCGCCTATCTGAACACCCAGGGCGCCCGCCGGCCGAAGGCGGGCTGACCCCGCCGGGCGCGGGATCGCGGCGGGCCTGCCGCCCGCGATCCCGGCATACGCTCGCACAGGCGGCATTTCCCGCGCGGCGACGGCCCCAAATGGCCGAAGCCGTGCGTATTTCGCTGGCATCCACGGCAGGATGCCACTATCTGCAGACATCATGGCCCTGATCAAGATCTGCGGATTGTCGACACCGGAAACGCTCGAAGCGGCCCTCGCCGCCGGCGCGGACATGGTCGGCTTCGTGTTCTTCGCCAAGTCGCCGCGCCATCTGACGCCCGAACGGGCGGCGGCGCTCGCCCCGCGGGTCGCGGGCCGGGCGCGCAAGATCGCGCTCAGCGTCGACGCCGACGACGGCGCGCTCGACGCGATCGTCGAGGCGCTGGCGCCGGACGCGCTGCAGCTCCACGGCCGGGAAAGCCCGGAGCGGGTGGCGGCCGTCAAGGCCCGCTACCGCCTGCCGGTGTTCAAGGCGGTGGGCGTGTCCACCCGCGCCGACCTGCAGGGGACGCAGGCGCACCGCACCGGCGCGGACTGGCTGCTGCTCGACGCCAAGCCGCCCAAGGGCTCGGCCCTGCCCGGCGGCAACGGCCTCGCCTTCGACTGGACGGTGCTCGGCGATCTCGACCGCAGCCTGCCCTTCATGCTATCGGGCGGCCTTGACGCCGCCAACGTCGCCGACGCCGTCCGCATCGGCCGCCCCGACGGCGTCGACGTCTCGTCCGGCGTCGAAGACCGGCCCGGCGTGAAGAACCCCGACAGGATCAGGGCTTTCGTGGCGGCCGCCCGCGCCGCCTTCGCCCGCCTCCAGCCCCCCATCCCGCCTCCGGAGACCCCCCTTCGATGACCGAAGCGCCCAAGCTCAATTCCTTCCGCAACGGACCCGATGAGCGCGGTCATTTCGGCCAGTTCGGCGGACGTTTCGTGGCGGAAACCCTGATGCCGCTGATCCTGTCGCTCGAGCAGGCCTATAAGGAGGCCCGCGTCGACCCGGCCTTCCACAAGGAGATGGGCGGGCATCTGGTGCATTATGTCGGCCGGCCGAGCCCGCTCTATTTCGCCGAAAGGCTGACCGAGCATCTCGGCGGGGCGAAGATCTACCTCAAGCGCGAGGAGCTCAACCATACCGGCTCCCACAAGGTCAACAACGTGCTCGGCCAGATCATGCTGGCGCGCCGCATGGGCAAGCCGCGCATCATCGCCGAGACCGGCGCCGGGCAGCACGGCGTCGCCACGGCGACGCTCTGCGCCCGCTTCGGCCTCAAATGCGTCGTCTATATGGGCGCCGTCGACGTCGAGCGCCAGCAGGCCAACGTCTTCCGCATGAAGATGCTGGGCGCCGAGGTCATCCCCGTGCAGTCCGGCTCGAAGACGCTGAAGGACGCCATGAACGAGGCGCTGCGCGACTGGGTCACCAATGTGCACGACACCTTCTACTGCATCGGCACGGTGGCCGGCCCCCATCCCTATCCCGCCATGGTGCGCGACTTCCAGTCGATCATCGGCCGCGAGACCCGCGAGCAGATGATGGCGGCCGAGGGCCGCCTGCCGGACAGCCTCATCGCCTGCATCGGCGGCGGCTCCAACGCGATGGGCCTGTTCCATCCCTTCCTCGACGATGCCGGGGTGGAGATCTTCGGCGTCGAGGCCGCCGGCCATGGGCTGAGCGGGCTGCACGCCGCCTCGATCGCCGGCGGGCGCCCCGGCGTGCTGCACGGCAACCGCACCTATCTCCTGATGGACGCCGACGGCCAGATCGAGGAAGCCCATTCCATCTCGGCCGGCCTCGATTATCCCGGCATCGGGCCGGAGCATTCCTGGCTGCACGATGTCGGCCGGGTGACCTATCTGTCGGCGACGGATGAGGAGGCCCTGGAGGCCTTCCAGCTGCTCTCTCGCCTCGAGGGCATCATCCCCGCGCTCGAGCCGGCCCACGCCATCGCCCGGGTGATCGAGCTCGCGCCCAAGCTGCCCAGGGACCACCTGATGGTGGTGAACCTGTCGGGGCGCGGCGACAAGGACGTGCCGCAGGTCTCCGAGATCTTCGAAAGCCGGGGCCGCTAGCCGCTCCCGCGCGGGCGGCCGGCCCGTGCGCCGCGAGACACCCATCGTTTCCAAGATGCGGGCGAGGACGTCCGCGCTTCCCAGGGTTTTGCCATGACCAGCCGCCTCACCGCCCGCTTCCAAGCCCTGGCCGCCGACAGGCGCGCCGCCCTCGTGACCTTCATCACCTCGGGGGATCCCGATGCGGGCACGACGGCGAAGATCCTCGCCGGCCTGCCGGCCGCGGGCGCCGACGTCATCGAGATCGGCATGCCCTTCACCGACCCGATGGCCGACGGGCCGGCGATCCAGGCCGGCGGCCTGCGGGCGCTCAAGGGCGGCATGACGCTGGCCAAGACGCTCGCGCTCGTCGGCGACTTCCGCAAGGGCGACGACGCCACGCCGATCATCCTGATGGGCTATTACAACCCGATCTACATCTACGGCGTCGAGCGCTTCCTGGTGGACGCCAAGGCCGCCGGCGTCGACGGGCTCATCGTCGTCGACCTGCCGCCGGAGGAGGACGACGAGCTCTGCCTGCCGGCCCTCGCCGCCGGCCTCGCCTTCATCCGCCTGGCGACGCCGACGACCGACGACAAGCGCCTGCCGACGGTGCTGCGCAACACCTCGGGCTTCGTCTATTACGTCTCGATCACCGGCATCACCGGCTCGGCCACACCCGATTTCGGCGCGGTGGCCGCCGCCGTGTCCCGCATCAAGCAGCACACCGACCTGCCGGTCTGCGTCGGCTTCGGCGTGCGGACGGCCGAGCATGCGCGCGCCATCGCCGAGGGCGCCGACGGCGTCGTCGTCGGCTCGGCCCTGGTGGAGGCGGTGCGCGCCTCGCTCGACGCCGAAGGCCGCGCGACGCCGGCGACGGTGCCGGCCGTGCTCGACCTGGTGGCGCGCATCGCCGAAGGCGCGCACGCCGTCCGCAAATAGCGCCGGAAGGGCGCCGCCGCTAGAGCAAAGCGCGTTTAGGCAGAAGCGGCGCTTTGCTCTAGCTCTTTGTTTTTCGACGCGTCTTTGCGTTTTGCCGATTCCGTCAAAACACAAAACGCTCTAGCCGCCGAAGAGCTCCGGCCGCTTCAGGCGCAGGGTCTGCACCAGCGCATAGGTCTTGAGATCCGTCAGGCTGCCGCCGTCGGCCATGGCGGCGAGCTCGGCCAGCCCGATCTCGACCACCTCGATCTCCTCGTTCTCCTCGGACAGGCCGCCCCCGGCGCCGACGCGGCTCGCCGGGCCGTATTCGGCGAGGAAGAGATGCATCTTCTCGGTGGAGACGCCTGCCATCGGGAAGGCGCAGCCGAGGGGCACGAGGTCGGTCAGCAGCAGGCCCGCCTCCTCCATCGCCTCGCGGCGGGCGCAGGCGGCCGGATCGTCCTCGTCGAGGATGCCGGCCGGCGCTTCGAGCGAATCGGCGAGGCCATGCCCGCGCAGGAGCGCCACCCGCAGCTGCCGCACCAGCAGCGCCATGCGGCGCACCGGATCGAAGGGCAGCACGGTCACCGCATCGCCATGGTCCTCGACGCTGCGATGGATCACGGCGCCGCTCGGCGTGCGCGCCTTCACCATCAGCAGGCGGTTCCAGCCGTCATAGAGCAGGGCTTCATCGAGAATCGCTGCGGCCACCCGACACCTCCTTGGAATCCGCCACACCCAAGCCCAGCATGGTGTCAAAGGCAAGGCGAAGCGACGACCGGAAGCCGCTTCACCGAACCGTCAAAATGCTGGCGGAGGCATGTGAATCGGCGTTGACATCCGCCCGCCCTCCCCCTAGAAGCAGCGCCACGCCCAGATGGCGGAATTGGTAGACGCGCTGGTTTCAGGTACCAGTCTTGCAAGAGGTGGAGGTTCGAGTCCTCTTCTGGGCACCATTCCCACCCGTTTCTTGAACGGGGACAATAAGTTAAGCATTGTCAGAGAGTTACACGCCACGGAACTGTGTAACAATGGTGGCAGACAATGCTCTATCGCGTGGTTCGGCCCGTGCGTCGTAGCGGCTCCCGTGTCCCCTACTTCATCCAGCGAATTCCGGCCGACCTGAAGGCCCGTGTGGTCGGCCTCAAGCTGGCCATCCCGCTGGCTGGCACCATCGTGCCGCTCACCATCACGGAAAAGACCCCCTTCATCCGGCTGTCTCTGCGGACCACCAATCCAAGCGAGGCCAAGGTCCGCCAAGCGGAAATCGCGGCGTACCTCGAAGCCATCTGGCGGAGCCTCCGCGAGAACGCCCCGGTCTCCCTTACGCTCAAGCAGGCAACCGCTCTATCTCACGACCTCTATCTCTCTTGGGCTGCCGGCGAGGACAACGAGCGGACTGTCTCGGGGACCATTGGGTTTGACGGCAAGTGGACCCTGGACACGCCGCCCACGCTCGAAGAGACACGCGCCGCCTGGGTTGCTGTTGTAGAGCGCTGGGAAGCCCTTGGCGCCAGCACAGAGCCCGCGGACCTTGAGCCACATGTTGGCCCGCTCGTTAGCCGCCGGCTGCTCGCCAGGGGCATCCCCTCTGTCACGCCAGAGACGAGGGCCATTCTGCTTCGCGTCTTCTGGGAGGCGCTCCGCGATGGCTTCGCGAGCCGCAAGCGTAACGCCGATGGCGACTATTCGCCGGACCCCAAGGCCGCGCGGTATCCCAAGTGGGAGGAGCCCGGGCGGGCCACCGCGAGCCCGGCCCCCAAGGTCTCCCTCAAAGGGCTTGTTGAGTCGTGGTGGACAGAGGCCAAGGCGGCGGGCCGGACCATCAGCACCTATGAGAGCTATCGCAACACCGTGGGCCGCCTCGCGGACTTCCTGAAGCACGACGACGCTGCGGCCCTCACCGTCCATGACATCATCGCTTTCAAGGACCATCGCCTTGCCCAAGGGGTCAGCCCCAAGACGGTGGGTGACAGCGACATCGCCGGCCTTCGGTCCATCTTCAAGTGGGCCGTGGCGAACCGAAAGCTTACCTCGGATCCAACCGAAGGCGTCAAGGTGACCCGCGCAAAGGCCACCCGCACACGGTCCAAGGGGTTCACCGATGCCGAAGCCAAGGCGATCCTGAAGCAGGCTGCGGAGCACGTGAGGGGAAGGGAAAGCCCCAAGCTCTTCGCGGCTAAGCGGTGGGTCCCGTGGCTCTGCGCCTACACAGGTGCCCGCGTGGGCGAACTGGTGCAACTTCGCAAAGAGGACGTCCGCCAGGTCGGAGGGAATTGGGTCATCACCATTACCCCCGAGGCCGGGACGGTGAAGGACAAAGAGGTCCGCCAAGTCGTCCTACACCCGCACCTCGTGGACCTCGGGTTCCCCGCCTTTGTTGGCGGCTCCAAGCCCGGCTATCTGTTCGTGGCGCCAAAGGCGGAGGGCGACATTCGCGGGGTCTGGCAGGCCACCAAGAACCGCCTCGCGGAGTTCGCCCGGCAGATCGTGAAGGACCCCGAGGTCGCCCCGAACCACGGATGGCGCCACCTCTTCAAGACCGTGGGCCGCGAGGCCGGCATTGAGGATAGCGTGTTGGATGGCATCTGCGGGCACGCTGCGGGAACCGTGGGCGGGTCCTATGGTGAGGTGAGCATCGCGGCGCAGGTGAGGGCCTTTGAGAGGTTCCCGAGGTTCAACATTGATGAGTGATCAGCCTAACTTCGTTCCCGAAAGCGCCTTTGAAGTCGCCCTTGCGGCGGCCCTCGGGGCATGGATATGCGAGTCCGACGACAATGCGCAGGCGATGTGGTCCGCTCTCGCCAATATCATTTGGACCCATAGCGACGGGACGGAGGCAGCATACACTTTCCGCGACGCTGGCAGCCTGATTGCCTCGATCAGGGGGCGAGGAACCCACATGGATTGGTATTGCAGCGGTCCCTACGCACAGGTGAGCGAGCACATTGCGGCCACGATGGCAGGCGCAGGGTGGACCCCCTCACACTATCCGCCAGACCCCGACGAAACGGACGTTCATTTAGTGGGCGAGGACGGGAGGATGGTGAGCCACCGTATCGGCGCCGTCACAGGGCCGAAGTGACTTCCGGCTTACCGGCGGGAGTCGGCCAAGTCCGCCTCCGTCACCCTGCCCGCCTCATAAAGCCCCACGCAGCGCCCCCACTCAGCCACCCCATGGTCCGCGCAGTAGGCCATCAACAGGTCCGGGCGGGGTTCCACGCCAACCCGCTGCGCAAACACGCCGTGGCCATTGAGCCAGTCGGCGGCAAGGTCCCATGCGGCCGGCCCAAAGGCGACCGCACAGGCCAGAGCGATAGCCGCGAGGTCTCCACGGCGGAAGGAACGAGGGAGAGACATAGGCCGAACCCCTTCGATACTAAATGCCTCTCCCCCGCCCGCTGGCCTCCGCTGGCCGGCTAGCACGGGGCGGAGGAACTCGGTGTCAGTTGCTTGGGTGCCTCACCGCACGCCACCGGGCGACTGCCTCGGGGGTAGCGGGAGGGTTGTGGGACCAGTGGACCTTGAGGGCGCTTTCGAGAATGCCCCGGTAGGTCTCCGGGTCCGCGCCGAAGCGCTGTTCGCCCGTCCTTGGGTCCTGCGGATCGTGCCCGTTGGGCTTGGCGTAGATCCTCACTGCGGTGTCCAGGAATTCCTTAACGCCTCTGTAGATAGAGCCCGGCCCCTCCTCTATGAAGAGCCGGCGCATGCGGCAATCGCGGTTGGTATAGGGGTGGGACCGGTCAACCATGCTCCGCACCCTTTGCCCTTGGCCGGCCTGCATGAGGACCCGCTGTAGGAATGCGCTGTTGCCGAACATCTTCGGGTAGTGCCATGCCCTGCGGCTGCCGTCCTCGCTGCCGTGCCCGTCATCATCCACGAACAGGGTGCCGCCGTTGGCGAGGGCAAGGCGGATCACGAGGAAGGCTTCGGGGTCCCAATAGCGGAGGCGTGGCCGGGCTGCACTGTTGTCGCCCTCGCGGTCTTTGAGGCGCAGGGTCTCAGAACGGATGGACTGGGTGGTGGCGGCGATGACCGGCGACCCACCTACGGGGTCCGGCTCGACGTGTGCGCGTACGATGGCGCCCTGTGGCCAGTGATTCAGGAGGAGTGCCGGATGCGGATTGCCGCCCGTCTTGCGCCCTTCAAGCCAGCCGTAGAGATCATGGAAGGCGAGGGTAGTCATGGGTCCGTGGGTTCTGCTCATGGGGTTCGGTCCTTTCGTTTTGGTGATCATCGTGGGGTTCGGCGCGGACACACGGCCTCGCCTCCCGGAGCGCGGAGGGCGCCCGGGTTCGGTCTGGCTGGTGGTAGGGGGAAGTCGGGAGAGGCTAGACGCTGGCCAACAGGTACGCCCTGTCGACCTTTCGCTTGAGGTCCTTCAACTCGTCTCTCGTGAGGAAGTGGGCGCGTTCCGGGTCTAGCAGGCTGCGGAAAAAGTCTTCCTCGAAGCGTTCCATGGTGATTCACTGCTGGTGCATGAACGGGAGGGGATCGATGCGCGGAGCGGATGTTCGGACGGAGAGTCTGTTCTCGTATGTGAGCTGCGAAGCTCGGGTTCCTGCGGATCATCCGCTGCGTGCGATCCGTGCGATTGTCGACGAGGCGCTGGAGGCGCTGTCGCCGGAGTTCGACAAGCTGTATTCGCGGCATGGGCGTCCTTCGATCCCGCCGGAGAAGCTGCTGCGTGCGCTGTTGCTGCAGGCCTTCTTCACGATCCGCTCGGAGCGGCAACTGATGGAACAGATGGATTACAATCTGATGTTCCGCTGGTTTGCCGGGCTGTCGATGGATGCGCCGATCTGGGATGTGACGGTGTTCACCAAGAACCGCGAGCGCCTGCAGGAAGGCGATATCGCCGCCAAGTTCCTGGCTGCGCTGCTGTCCCAGCCGCGGGTGACGGCTTTGCTGTCGGAGGATCATTTTTCGGTGGACGGCACCCTGATCGAGGCCTGGGCGAGCATCAAGGGCTTCAAACCCAAGGCCGATAGGGCCGACAGCCCGGATAAGGGCGATGATGGCGGTTCGGGCAGCGTCCCGCCGGCTTCCGGTGCGGCTCCGGAAGGCAAGCCCGCCGGCGGACGGAACGCCGAGCGCGATTTCCATGGCGAGAAGCGCAGCAACCGGACCCATGCCTCGACCAGCGATCCGGATGCCCGGCTCTACAAGAAGGGCCGCGGCGCCGCGGCCAGGCTGTGCCATATGGGGCACTTCCTCATGGAGAACCGCCACGGCCTGATCGTCGACACCGAACTGACGCTTGCGACCGGCACTGCCGAGCGGGAAGCGGCCCTGAGCATGCTCAGGCGCCGCAACGCCCGTCATCGCATCACGGTCGCTGCCGACAAGGCCTATGACGTGGCTGGCTTTGTGGCGGATCTGCGCAGTATCAAGGTCACCCCGCATGTGGCGCAGAACACCACCAACCGGCGTTCCGCCATTGACGGGCGCACCACCCGGCATGCCGGCTACGCTCTCAGCCAGCGCATCCGCAAGCGGATCGAGGAAGGGTTCGGCTGGATCAAGACCTGTGGCGGACTGAGCAAGACCCGCCATCGAGGCACTGAACGCGTCGGTTGGTCCTTCACGCTGACGGCGGCGGCCTGCAATCTGATCCGATTGCCCAAATTGATCGAAATCAAAGGATAACTGCGCCAAAATGTCGGAAAACGCATCCAAAATGCTGTTTTGGCAGCGGTCATTGCATGAAAATCGGCCGCCAAAATCAAACCGAGCCCAAAAAATCAGGCCCTCAGCCAAAATATGCGGCCACGCAACACGTTTTTCCGCAGCCTGCTAGGGGTCCCTGCCGGGCGGGAGCGTCTTCGGCCTCACAAAGCGGCGCGAAGCCTCCGCCCTCACTGAGGAGGAACAAGGCCGCCTCCCCGGGAAACCGGAAGATCGCGCCGGGAGGCATCCCCCGAAGATGGGCTTGTCCTGTCAAAGCCACCGCTTCATCTCCTCCGCGCTGTACCCGCCGACCAGCCGCAAGTACCCCGTGGTGGTATGCACAGAGCTATGCCTGAGGTACTGCCGGGTGACGTCCAGCGGCATGTTGCGCTCCACGTGCAGGTACCTCGCCGCCGTTCTGCGGAAGGACTTCAGGGTCGCCGTGGGGACATCAGAGACGCCGAGGACACCCCTGCACTCGTTCCACAGGGTGGACAGCACGCGGTATTTCGCGGGGAACACGAGGCCGGCCGGGCCGGCTGCCGGATCGGCATTGCGGCGCCTCAGAAGGATCTCCCCAGCCTCCCGCGAGAGTGGAAGGGTGGCCTGTGAGGCTACGGTCTTCGTGCCTGGGATGAGCACATACATATCCTCGGGCAGGCGGGGGTCCCTGGGGCAGAATGTGATGTCTCGCCAGCGGAGCCGCAGGGACTCCTCCACGCGGAGACCAGTCACGCAGACCCACTCGATATAGTCCGCGAGGACAAGCCGAGCGTCGCCATGGGGCGCCATCGTCGCGGTGTCCCGCAAGTGGGCGACAGCCTTGGCGCGGTACGATGGATTGAGCCACCATTGCAGAGGCTTGGGGAGCTTCGGCAGGCAGCCCTCAACGGGCGCCCCCATGAAGCTGATCGCCGTGAGGCGCTTGCGGACGGTACTCGCGGAATACCCCTCTGCAAGCCAGGCCCGCACGGCCTCACGTATCTTGTCCGGGGTCACGTCGTCCACATGGTAGACCCCGAGGCTGTGCAAGCCCTTGATGGCCCCCAAGCCTTGGGACGCCATGGTCTCCTCGGACCGGGCGCCGGACCAGTGCTTGCGAATGACGTGTTCCAAGGCGTCCGTGAGGAGGGTCTTGCCGGGCTGCGCTAAGGCCGCGCTAGTGCGAGCCGTTGGGCCTGCCGCGCCGGCTTCGGGTGGGTCGAGAGCGTTGGCCACAGCCTCATCCGTCAAGGGGCGTAGATAGGCTGCTGCATCTGTTCGGCGGTAAGACATCGCTGTATCCCTCCCCTCGCCGCTAGGCCTTGACCCGGACGATGGCGAGGACGCCGAAGCCCTGTTCTTCGAAGCCGTCCCCTTTGCCGGTCCGGTTGTTCTTCACCAATTCGAAGCGCTCCGCTCGCTTGGCTGCGGGCGACTCCTTGACCCACTTGCCCCAAGCCTCCCCGAGCTTTTGCTTGATGTAGCCGTGGTTTACCTTCTCGGCGGGGGCGCCGCGGACCTCCACGAAGTAGCAGGCGGGCACGTAGAAACCGCGGGGCTTACCGTCCCGCTCGATCTCCGCAGCAAGAGCGGTCCAGCGGTCACGGAAAGGGAGCGGATCGTGCCCGAACCTCGGGGGCTCCGGTGGGAGGGCTTCGAATACCTGGACTGGAAAGTCATAGCGGGGCTTTGCAGCGGCGGCGGGCATGATTGGATGTCCTTACGGTTGAGGTGGAAGCGTCTATTGTGTTCGGCGAGGCGGCGGGCGGGGTCCAACGCAAAGGTTGCATCGATCCGGCCCCATTGATTCATGCTGGTGATGAGTGGCCCCGAGGCCCCGCTGTCGGCAGAGCCCCGGGAGCAGCCAAGAACGGCTTAGGGTTGCTTGATGCCCGGCAGTCCGACCCCGGTTAGGATCTTGTCGAGCGTCTGCGCCTGCGGGATCGCGCCCTGCGGGTCCCTCTGCTTCGCCGCGTAGGCAGACCGCACGGCCTCATTGGCCGCATAGAGCGCCTGCCGGACATTGGGGTCCGCCATGAGCGCCTTCTTGGCCTTGTCGTGGTAGGGGTTGATGACGGAGCCCAGAAGGTAAAGCCGTGTGCCCTTGATCGTGGCGGCCCCATCGGGAGCCCTGCGATAGGCGGGGGTCTGCATCACCTTGGCGACCAGAGACTTGAGCGATGGGGCACCCGGAAGGTGGCCCCCGAGTTCCTGGTACCGGTCCCATGCATTGCGGCCATCGGCCATGTATACGCTGCGGAGGTCATAGCCGGGTCCCGTGGGGGTGAGCCCTGCGATGGACCTCCCGTCCGCGGTGTCCATGGCGAGGCGCTCCATTTCGTGGTCCACCTCGCCGTGAACCGTTGTGGACCAAGCGAGCCTCGCGTGGATGGGATCGCCCCACGTGTCCCGCCTCGGGGGCACCCCGGTAGACAGGCCGGGGATGTTGGCCAAGAGCCTGTCCACGATGGACCGGGCGTCCCTCATGGTGTCGTCCCCGAAGTTCCTATTGACGTCCCGGAGGGCCGCCGACATGGGCACGAAGCCGGACGCGATGTCCCCCGCCGTCCGCTCCCATGCGTTCGGGGTCGGGCTGGCGATGAGGTCCAAGGCCTGCGAGAGGCCCTGAAGGTACGTGCTGTCCGCCATCTGCTTCGAGAGGGCCAGCGCGAAGGAAGAGATAGCCGTCTGCGAGCCGTCCGCCGCCTCCGGATGGTGGATCGCCTCCGCAAGGTCCGCCGCGATGGTGAAAGGCACGGCGTAAGGTCCAAGATAGTCGCGAAACGGGACGTAGGTTGTCGCTCCGTCCGCATTGCCCCGGCGGATCGAATAGGGCCGCCATCCCGTGGCCATGAGGTCCCGCCGCGCCTTGGGGTCCGTTGGGCCTCCCCCGGTGATCATGCCCCCGCTTGCCATGAGATAGGCGGTGCCCATGAAGAGGGACCCAAGGGTCATCTGGCCCCGGGCCTGTGCCATGTTCATCATACGGATAGCCTGGGTGTCCCCCTTCTTGCCGGCCCATGCCGCCCGGAAATCATTGCTGAGGAGATTGAGACCGGGTGTCACGTTGACCCCCAGCCGCGCAATGTTCGTGCTGGCCTTCACGAAGGGGACCAGCCATTTGATGGGCGGGAACTGGTTGGAAACGGATTGGAGCGCCCTCCCGCCCGCCGCGAGGATGCCGCTATCGAGGTCGTTGGAGAATGTCGCGGTCTGGGCTTCCCGCTTCGCCGCTACATCCGTGGCCCGCCCTTGATCATCGAAAGCCTTGGCGAGGCGATCATTGACGAAGCTATCGAGGTCCCGCCCGGTGAGGCCCATCTGAGCCGCCTCGATATGGGCCTTGGACCCGACCACGCCGCGATAGGTGATCATCTTGGCTGCCTCATCGGCTGCCGTGAGGAACCGCAGGGACCCGCCCACGGCCATCTGCCCGAAGTTGCTGAAGGAAGCCGCGCCGTTATAGGCGAGGTCCGCCACGTTGTTCACGGGCTTCCACTTGGCGAGCGCCCGGTTGCCGTACAGCGGCGTCCCGTAGAGGTCCGTGTTGTACATGGCCAGCTTGCTGTCACCCAGCTTGAAGGCTTCCACGGCGGCATGCCAGGCGTCCGGGATGGCAGACGCCATGTAGGCGTATTGCCGGACAGCCTGTTCCCGAACGGATGCGCCCTCGCTGCCCATGAGGGAGGCCCCCACGATCCTCTCGGCAGGGCGGACCACGGCCGTGACGGCGTTGGACACGATGTTGTTGACCTGGGTTTTCCAGCCGTAGAGCAGATTGCTTGCGTAGTAGAGGTCTGCGAAGTTCCTGAGGCGCCGCAGGAAACTCGGTTGGATGACCCCGCGGAGGCTCCTCACGTCTCCCTTGGTGGTGGCGAGGATCTGGGCCAGCATATCGGGGTTGGCGTCTTGGATGCTTGCGATCATCTCGGGATCCGGCATGAACTCCGCGCGGTTCCTGCGGACGATGCGGCCACCAGCGGCGCGGATCGCGTTGGCGTGCTTCAAGGCCTGGGCCGCATAGGCAAGCTGCGCCTTGGCCTGGGTGGCTGCCGCCAAAGCATCCCCGCCCCACTGGTCCAAGCGGCCCTCCTTGATGGCGAGGCCGGACACATAGGCATCTTGGAAGTATTTGTTGGCGAGCAGATAGCCGACCTCCATATGGGCCACCATGTCTTTGGTCGCCGCCCCGGCCCGGGCAAGGTCCCCCATCATCTGGACGGGGTCGGCGCCGGCAGCTTCCGCCAGCCGTGAGACCGTCTGCTGTACCTTGGCGTCCGAGAGGATCGCCCAGCCCTTCCCCTCATCCAGCCACCCCGTACGGTTGAGGGCGACCACGGCATTGTTGATGAAGCCTTCCACCGCCTCCGGGCTGGCCATCTTGTTGTACGGCAGGGCGTTGGGCGGCGAGGCGAACCGCTGGCCCCCTTCAAGGGCAGCATTCCAATCGATCCCCTTGCCCAAGGTGGCGTCCCAGTCCTTGCGGACAGCCGCGACGATATCGAGGGTCATTTCGGGGTCGAACTCGGGGGGCGCCACCTCGGGGGCCTTGGGTTGCCCTTCCGTCCCCATGGTGTCCGCCGCCGGCTTCGCCTCCGCCTCACGGGCCGCCGCGAAGTATTCCTTAGCGGCCTCTACGCGGGCCTCGGGCGTGTTGAGGACCTCCTCGGACCGGAAGTCGTCGAAGTTCCTCGGGGTGACGGTGAGGTCCTTCTCGGGGTCGAAATAGATGGTGACTTTGTGGGCCGCCGTGCCGGTCTGAAGTCCCCCGAGATGCGAGATGCCGTCGTAGCCGTGCTGCTGAAGGTTGTACTTCAGGCTGTCGAAGAGGTCCTGCACATCGTTGGTGGAGAGGCCGTTAGCCGTCCCGTGCTCCCGGATGCCGTCATAGAGTTCCCGGAGGTTCCTGGGGTTGTCCCTGAGGGCGTAGGAGAGGATGGCATCGGCCTCGCCGGGGTGCTCGGGATGGCCCAGAAGGATGGACTTGAGGTATTCGCTGAGGGGCTGCTCGGCGTCCAGGATGTTGAGGGGTCGTGTCTCCGTGACCTCATAGAGATTTCTTGAGCCGGTGTCCTGTGAGCCCCGCCTTGAGTACCTATGGGCCACGTCCACGGCATCGGTCGTGTAGAAGCCCTGCCCGTAGTAGTTCCTTGAGGAGGCGTGGATGCTGCTGGGTTGCAGGGTGGGGTCAGAGGTCCCGTGATACTGCGTGCCCTGCCCTCGGGTGTCGTTGAGGGGCTGAAGGTATTTCGGGACGGGAGGCAGTGGGAGGTCAGGCGGCGCCTGGGCCAGAGTGCTGGACCCACCCTCCTCGATCCTTATCGCGGGGCCGTTCATGTCCTTCTGTGCGACCAGCGGGGTACTTCCCCAGCGCTGGCCCTGGGCATCCGTCATCATCCCATTGGTGACAGCGGTAATCTCGACGGGCTTGCCATCGGGGTAGATCGTGACCCGCTTGCCCTGGGACAGCGCGGTGCCGACCTCGGAGGCGACCTTGGCCCCCGCCGCGCCCATGTCGAAGTAGCCCTTGGCGTCCGAGAGGCGAGCCTTGAGTTGCGCCGCGGTCTCGACGGTTGCCGCAGGGGCTACCGGGGAGATGGACCCCGATTGCTGCGCCCCGGGGGCGCTTGCCCCTGCTGCCGGCTGTTCCCCCTGCCCTCCGGTGTCGGCCTGCTGGTGTGCCTTCAGGACCTCATCGGTTGCCGCCGCGATAGCCGGACGGTCCCCCGAGGCCAGTGCCTTGTAGAGCTTCACGCCGCCGATGAGGAGGGCACCCGTCCCGGCCTCTATCCCGAGGTTCTCCATGACGTTCCGCAGGCGGCCCACCGCGTCGCTCTCTCCCGGCTGGTGGGCGAGAAGGGCCGTGATGGGGTTACGGAGGGAGGGGTATTGCTGAATGAGATTGCTGAGGCCTTCTTGATGTGGGTCGAAGGCCGTGGCGCTGACAATGGAGGTCTTGGCGGCCTCTGCGCCCGCCCGGGTGAGGCTGGACCCATTGATATATCCCTCCGCCACTTCCACCCCCCTGGCCACCCACGGGAGGAGCTTGAGGCCGGCCGTAAGTTCGCCAAGGCCCACCATGCCGGTAGCGAACTGCGAGGTGGCCCCCGCGAGACCAGCCACGGGGGTATTCTCCGCGGCCCTGTTGAAGTTGGCCTCACGGGCCTTGCGCCATGAGGACTTCTGGTCCTCCGGGGTCGGCCCGAAGAGGAAATCATGGGCCTCAATGGCAGCCTTGTTGACACCTTCGAGGGAGGCCACCCCGATATCCGCGAGATGCTGTCCCCTCTCCCCGGCCTGCTGGGTGTACTCCGGGTGGAACTGCTCGGAGATCATGGGGTCTGTCTGGGAGGGATCGAAGCCGGACGCTGGGTCCATGGCTCCGGGGGTGGCCTGGGGCTGCTGGTCGGCTGCTGCCTGGGCCATAGCGGCTTGGAGGGCTGCATCTTGAGCTTGGGGACCCGCGGGGGCGACCTGGGGACCCGCTTGCGTAGTGGTCTGCCTCTGGGTCTCTGCGGCCATCTGGTCCGCTATGGCCTGCTGAAAGATGGCATCCTGTAGGGCCTGGTCTTCGGGGGACATCGGGGTGCCTGGGGTGGGTGAGGAAGTGGATGCTTTGGGGTCGGCCATGGGGTGAGCCTTGCGGTTGAGGGGATGGGGTGGTAGGGATGGCCTGAGGTGACCTTGCGGACCTCGGGGAAGTATCGAAGAAGAAGACACAGGGCGCCGTTGACATGCCGTGGCGTCTTGGGGCATACCTTGGGGGGTCTTCTGGTAGTTGATGGATGAGTGGTCTAGTAAGCTAGGTCATGAGAGGGTCCTTGAAGACGTGAGGAATTGTCCGGAGAACTGACCGGGAGACGTGGAGATGCCGGGGTGCACTTTGAGGTGCAGCGCAAAGAGGCCCGATGGCGCACTCTAAGCTTGGGGAAGCTAGGCGCTCACTGTGGTCCGGCGATGTGTGATTGAGGAGTGCGGGTTTATCTCTTCATCCGGGTTTCCTGTTTGGTGACACTGGGAGGAGAGGAGGAGCTAGTAGCCTTTATGTGGGCCGTAACTAGCGCCGATATAGTTTTGTGGTGGTCGGCAGGCGGAAGCCGGTAAAGTCCCGCGCCGCTTCCTCCATTGCCTTTCGCGCCGTGGCGGCCTTCGATGCTGCGACCATTAAGCCGTCATGCATCGGCAGCGCCGTAACGCCCTGATCGACAAGGCGAAGTAGCGTCGCCACCATAATCTCGCTTTCTGTGAACATGAGGCTCAACCCGACGCCGGCCTCAAACATGTGGGCGACCGAATGATGTGCGGCGAGAATGGCCTCGCGGACCTCGCTGGCCGATGCCCCACGTGGGAAAAGCTGCTTGGCGCCTCTCGGGAACTTGGTGAGTGGCGTGGTCCGGAAGAGCATCGCGTTAACGACCTTCTTGAGACCGTCCCGGAATTTGGTGCCGCGCCACACGCCTGCATAGAGATCTCCAGCCGCTGGGGATGGAAGCCCAGCTCGGAGGTAGGCCAGGCGAAGAAACATACTGCGGAAATCAAGGTCCGCGATGGGCTCACCGTCAATGCGGATATGGTGCCGCTGCGACGATGGCAGTTCTTGCCACCACCCACCGAACAGCCGGCCGCAAAGGTCAAAGCGCGGCTTGTCTTCGCCTTCCGGAAGCTTGAAGTACCTGCAAAGCTCTCGCTGGGCAAAGACCCCCATGCGGGCTGGGAGGTCCGCTTCTAGACCAAGTTGGGCTCCGGCGAGATGGCGATTGATCCGCAATAGCTCTGCTCGATATCGACGGCTACTCTCGGTATCTTCGGTGTAATCGACCAGTTTCCCTTCCCTATCGTGGTCGCTTTGGTCCTCTTCCGCCTCCTCATACCGGTGCCGAATGCTTCTGCTAAGACGGATGAGTTCGCGACCCTCCACCCTTCCGAAGTGCTCGGGCAGGGCGGTGAATGACCCCTTTTTCGTCTCCCACTTGAAAGCGGTAACCCGGGTTTCGATCGTACTCGCTATCTGCCGTTGGGTTGATCGCCGCACTACGAGATATAGGCCGGTGCTTGCCAACTGCTCTACGACTTGCGGAAGACTACTCAGCCCTTGCGCGTCATATCGTGTGTGCTTTTGCCTGTAAGACCGCAGGCTGATAGCCACTGCGGGCGGACTGGCCCCGAGAGCGGCGGCATAGGCAAGATTAACGTAAATTGCCCGAAAGATACGTTCGAAGCTCGCGGCATCGCGGGCCTTTTGTTTCCGCTTCCGTTGCGACGGGTAACGCATTCCGTAAGTGGCACGGAGGTTCGATATGACCCCGTCAACACTGTCGGAGCTTGTTACCAACCACGGGTCAAACATCAGGCGCTGCCGCTCTACCTTTGCGTCCTCGCCTCGGCCCCCTAGGCCGCTCACGGGTTTGCTCTCGCTATCGTCCACGGGTTGCCCCTTGTGCTGCCTGGCGGGGCTTAGAGGCCGCCCTAGGCCCTTCCCGCGAGGTCTCCGCCATGACCACTACGGCCGCTACGCAGCCCGCCCCGACCCACTCGCACGCCTTCTCGATCATTTGTCCGAGGTGCCGAATGGCCAGCCCCGCAGACCTGGGGTACCGCTCATAGCCGTAGTCCGTGTGGTACCCCGAGGCGAGCCGATGGGCCGCCTTGCCTATCTGGGTCTGCCGGAATACCTCGCGGTCACCGCCTGGGCCTACAGAGTCATCCGTGATGGTGGCGCAAACGGTGAGGTAGACCAAGAGGAGCCTATCGGCTGGGACCCCGGCATCCCGCATACGCGCCAGTGCAGCCCGCGCCTTGTCCGCCGCCGGCATGACCATGATGTCGCTCATACGCTGCACAGGCCCGGCCCGCTGCATGATGCCGTCCAGTGCGCTCTTGGCCGCAAGGAGCCCCTTGTCGGCCTTGTGGTCCCGGATGTACCGCAGGGCGGCCCGCTTGTAGGGAAGCAACTCGGCGGCCCTGTAGGTGCCCTTGTAGTAGCTGCCGTGACGATTGTGGTACTGGGCATGGTAGCGGCAGATGAAGGTCGATAGCCCCTTCCTCGCCGCCGCCTGCGGGAGCCGCTTGCATCCCCAGACAGTGCAGCAGGCCGCTGCGCCTTCGGCCCGCTTCGCGACGAGAGCCTTGACCCTCGCCCGGTCCCCAAGCCACTTCTGATGACTCTTGGCCATCACGGCTCCTTATCCACGGCATCACGGCGTAGTTTGTCAGTGTCCACCTTGGCCCACGGGTTTTCCCGCAGCTTCAGGTCTTCAAGGGTGGGCTCACGGACACCGCGGCGCCTACGGCTGGCAGCCGAGCGGAGCCGCTTCAGTAGTGCAGCGCCTTCGCTTCCCGGCTCCGGGACCTCCGCCGTCACCCTGATGCCCTTCGACTGCATCAGTTCCCACAGCACCCGGCACTCATCGCGATGGGTGTCCGGCTTGGACCGGAAGCCCTCCTTGGCGGCATCTTCAAGGCGTCCTAACGAGAACATTTCGGCTATGGGCGCCATAGGAACCACGATGTGCACCACGGCGCCGGCTGGGCTGTCCCCAATGAGGGCAGTGAGGAAGTGGAGACAGGCGAGGTATAGCGTATAGCCACCGTCCTGGGTGTACTCATTGATCGTGGGGAGGGCCGTAGCGTCTGCCGGCTGTACCTGCCACGCGATAAAGACCTTAGGCGAGAACTTGGCATTCGGCTGTTCTGCACTGCCTGCCATCCCCACTACTATGGTGTTGTCCAACGGTGCCCCCTTGGCGACAGCAAGGGGTACCTCCCCCTGTTGGGGTGTAGGTATGGGCACCTATTTGGGAACAATCAAGCCCATCAAGTACAGTAAACGCAAAAATACTTCCGATTTTATTATCACACCCGAATATCCCTAGTGAGGACATTTGTTCGAATGGGTATGAACAGTGGGGATCAATAGCGATTTTTAAGCTTCATAAGTGGGCCATAGATGGAATTAAAACATACTAATGGTGGGCCATAATCTACCTGCCTCACTTATCCACAGGCCGTCCGGCGCCAAATCCTTCTGCGCTGCAATGACTTAGAGGACAAATGGAGGCCGCCTGTGGATAACTCCTACGGCGTGTTGGGCACCTGTCGGGCGCAACGCGGGCAAAGCCATCTACCGCCACCCTCCTCACAACCGCACAGAGCCCACAAGCCCCTTCTCGCCCGCAGGCACATCCAGGCCTCGACAGCGAGAGTAGCCGTCAGTGAGTCTCTGCGGGCTTTCGGGGACTATTCTAGTGAGGCGCAGCGCCGTCCCCCCGGCGCCGACGGCTCGCTTTACACATGGCCGGCTTCGCGAGTGAGTTTAGGAAATAACCATCGCCATGCCATACGATTCCCCCTCGCCCCGCTTCACCGGGTGAGAGGATCGGAGGCGAGATGGACCCCACAATTCACATTCTCATTGTAGGCATCTTCGAGGCTACCGCCTCAGGCTTGCTTGGCGTGGTGGCTGTGACTTTCATAGCCGCACTTCTCATCATCCTGGCCACGCGGGGCAGCCGGCCGCGCAAGGAATGACAGCCAAGCCGGCTGCATGTCCAAACGTCCGGACCCGCCCGCGGCAACTCCACGGTATCGGACGCGGCCCCGGGTCCCTCCCCCGAGCGGGAGCGATTGCCCCTCAGTCCTCGCTCCGCCTGTCCGCCCGGCTCAACCGCTCATAGAACAGGTCCCGAGCGTAGGCCTTCGAGACCTTAACCGTGATAGCCGCGACCTCCTCCGTGAGCGCCGCGAGGTCGGCCTCAAGGCTGCCATTGAGGACGATGAGCGCCATAACAGCGGCCCGAGCATCCCCGCCGCAGTCCGCGATGGCCTGCTCTGTGGCAGCCACAAGCTCATCTTGCGAGAGGTCAACGCCGCGCAGGCTTTCGGAAAGGGGTCTCGACATCAGGGCCTCCGCATCTCGGGATACGGAAGGCTACCTAGGGTCGCCCGTGAAGGCGAGTCTTTTGTTCTCTTCTTGTTCTCGCCTGTAGTTTGCGGCAAGATCCGCCGGGGGTGGCGCCTCGGGACCGGAGGATGGCCCAATGGCAAACATCACGTACTATGTCGTCGTGCCCTTTGAGCAGAATGAGGAGGGCGACATCGTCATGCTGGACCCCGTGGAGGCCCGCAGCGCCGACTCTGCCCGCTCTCGGGTTCGGCTGCTTGCGGGGGCCGGCAGGGGTGGCGTTGCGTTCTCGCGGATGGGCGACCCGGAGCTTGGGGACTTCAAGGACGGGGAGATTCTTGAAGCCCTGGGAAGCCTGCCGGCGAACCTGGATGAGTATCTGTCCGGATAATGCCAGCCATTAAATAGGTGGCCTCCGCTGGCTTGGCGCGAGGCCCCATCACCCTCGGCGGCTAACTCGGATAGGATTAGTCTCGCTAACCCCTCGCTGCTGCCACGCGACATCTCATGCGTCGTCCTTGTTCGCCCCTGATAACGAACTGTAAGCATTCCGCCGCTGGCTTCCCACTCTCCGGTATGCCTCCCGTCGGCGGTGGTTACTTTCTGCCAGTCTTTCGGCGGGGTTCGCGATTTGCTCATGAATTACCAAGAAGCCCTCTGTAAGGATTTGCGGCAATGACCACGCCGAAGACCCCAGCGCCGCAGCCAAAACCGGCCGAAATCATCGAAAGACTGGACATCTACAAAGTACGACTCGTCCGAGAAGCTGTTAGCGCCCTTGCGTTATTCGAAGTCTGGGACGGGCTGAATGAGGACACTACCCGCCGCCGCGCAGTAAAGGCTTCGCCGGTCCATAAGGCAATAGATGTGATGTGGCGAGCGACGATGGACACTCTTATCCTAACGCTGGTCCGATCGCTCGAAGGGTTCCGCGGGTCAGTCCACGCTACTCACAAGGTTTCGTTTCAGGTTGTCCGCAAGCTGCTGGATGAGCCGGGCGTTCTTGATCTGCTCGTAGATCGCGCCAAGCACAACGCAGGACCGGCGCCCGCAAGGGCGAAGGGACAAGCCGTTTTGGAAGCCGCAGCCCGCTTGCGCAGCAACGTAGATCGGTTGGCTTCTGAAAGCCCCAGCCGCATCAGGCGCCTTCAGGAAATCCGCCACCGGTATCTCGCCCACCAGCTACACGTTACCGACCCGCTTGACCCGCCCGAGTACGAGAGCATTGGTGAGATAGCCAATGAGGTCTTGTCCCTCGCCGAACATACGACGCGGATCCTAGAGCCCACGGCTATCGAGTGGCCGCGGGGCGAACTGGCCGCGGCGACTGCCCGGCTTATCAAGGTGATTGCCGAGCGCTTTCCCACTGCGGCGCATGTGTCGGGGGATTAGCGGCCCGCCCCGTAGAAAGGTGGCTGTATCGATGCCGTGTCAAAGACAACGCAATAGGCGCCGCTTCGGAGTGAGGAGGCCGCTCGCGTCCCTAGCTGCCCGGGCGCGAGTCGGGAAGCCCCCAGCCCTGGGGGGCTCTCTCGAATCATCCACCATGCTCTCTGTCCCGCTCAACGTTTTCTGTTGCTACGAACTGCGGGCGAAGATGGACCCAACCCTGCACGTGCAGATCGGCCTGAACGGGTTTGAGGTCTCTGCCTCGGGCTGGCTCGGCGTTGGGGGAGCGATCTTCCTTGTCGCCCTCGTGGTCCTTATGGCCGCCTGGACGAGACGCAATCCGCGGCAGGGCCGCCCGCGAAGGCCTCGCCGCAGAGAGCGCCTATGCGCCTCCCGCTGCGCCGGCACCGTTGGACCTCGACGGCAGGAAAGCCTGCCAGTGACTCTCTGAGGCCACGCTAGGGGCATTCCGGCGGAGACGGGAGACGCGTCCTTGCCGCAGGACCCGCGGGACCCACTTCGCCGCACTCGAAGTCAGCGCCGGGCCCCTCCCCGCACCGCAGGCCCCCGCATAGCTCTTCAGGCCTGCGATGATGCGGCCACATCCTCGATAGCCCGGTAGACGCTCCCCCGGCCGATCCCCAAGGCCTTCGCGATCTCCGTAGGGGTCTTCCCCTCGGCATGCATCTTCCGGACATCCTCAGCCTTCGCCCGCGCGGTGGGCTTGCGGCCCTTGTAGACCCCTTCCGCCTTGGCCTTGGCGATCCCCTCGCGCTGCCGCTCAAGCATCATCTCGCGCTCGAACTGAGCGAACCCTGCGAAGATGCTGAGGATGAGCCGGCCGGTAGCGCTCTTGGTGTCCACCGTCTCGCCGCCGAGGTTGAGGACCCGCAGGCCCACGCCCTTGCCGTCCAGTTCCTTCACGATGTCCCAGAGGCCGACCGTAGAGCGGGCCAGACGGTCCACCTTGGTGACAACCAGCGTGTCCCCTTCCCGGGCGAACGCAATGGCCTGCGCGAGTTGCTCCCGGCTGGCGACGGATGAGACGTGTTCGGAAAAGACCCTCTCGCATCCGATGGCTTTGAGGTCCCGCTGCTGGGCCTCAAGCCCCGCCGCCTGTTCCGTGGTCGATGTCCTGGCGTAGCCGATAAGCATGTTCTCAACCTCCCAAGTGTCCAATAGGATCGAGGGATGATGAGTCGGGCCGTCCAGAATGTCAAGCCCCATCCTAATGGACGCGATTGAGGATGGAAGCGGACACGTCCACACGGGCAGGGTCTAATGGGCGCGGCCGCTGTCCCCCGACTGCTCGCTAACAGCTTCTCCGGCCTTAGCCACCAATTCGTAGAAGGCTGCCGACAACTCGAAGCCGTCTTCTTTGGCAAAGAAGTCCACGTCCTTTTTCGGCGTTAGAAAACCCCGGCGACTCAGTTCGTTCAGCCCCTCAGCCAAGATGCCGTCATCGCGAAGGTCTGCGACTAGCTCCGGCCCTTTGACGGCGGCGACGGATACCCACCTTGGGTTCGCAGAGGGCACCACGTAACTGGCGATATGAGCAATCAGCCTAAGTTCGTTCTTCGAGATGCCTTCAAGTCGTCCTGCCATTCGACTGAAATTCGCCGCCTCCGGGCTTTCCTCGCCCACCTCCCCCACGATGAACGCCGCCAGCACTTCAAGCGTATGCTCGTACTCGCCCTGCATGACGGCCTCGAAGAACCTGTAAGCCATCGGGACGAGTTCCGCGTGTTTCTCAGCGGAGAGAAGCGCCACCTCGCCCTTCCGGAGCCGGTCCGCTAGAATCCGCTCCCCGCGCTTCACGAACTTGCCGATGGCGAATGTGAACGCTGCCGCCGCAACGGCGGCTGTCACGGGAAACCACGTTGCGGCAACCGCAGCGCCAATGCCCGCGGCCAGGGCGGCTACGTCCGCGGCGCCTTCGGTCGGGCTCGGCGGGTCATGTTCGGTGCTGTCCGACATCGTTTTTTCCGTGCTGAAAACCGGGCCACCCCAGAGGGGGGAAGTGCCTGCGCCGTTGGCACGTGATGGGGTCTCACATGGGTGACCCCTGGGTAGTTCGGGTGTCACCCCGAATTATCGAGGTGGGGCAAACACCGGGCCGCGTACATGGTCCCAGCAGCTTCTTAGCTTTGCATCGCCGACAAGATGCTGTCGCTACGTGCCCAAGCGATTAACTAGTTCACCGCCACCCCACTCAAGTCGGCACGTATCGCGAGACACTCCACCGGCGATGCCAGCGGTATCCGCCGCAATCGCCCCGCTCTCGACGAATTCCCAAAGGAAGCGCTGGGCCACAACACCGTGCCCATCTCGCGCTTCGACAACCAACAGCATCGCGGGGGCGATCAAAGAAGCATAAGAAATGTGGCCTGTCTCCTCGCCGTCCAGCTTCATCGAGGAGCAAACGACGCCCCTGACTAATCCGTCCTCGCCAAGCACCGGACCGCCGCTCATGCCGCCATCATACCGCGCCGACGTGCGAAAGCACGGGAAGTTCAAGCTGTGGCGATCTCGCGTCGGTACGTGTAATTCCTCAATAATACCTCTCGATGCTGCGAAGTTCTGATGGACCTGATGGAGTTGCTCATCTCCACCCCAGGTCATTGCATGGTAGCCCAAAGCGAAGCATGTCTCGCCGACCCGAGGTAGACCGAGGCCGAGCTTGTTTGCTGGCATCCGTATCGGCTTCCCATTTCGCTGATCGATAGGGAGGCAAAGCTGCACCGCCGCGATGTCTAAATCGCCAGCGAACATGGAGCGCTTAACTGGGAGAAGCCCCCCCCCACGAGGTCCGATTGGCCCGGGTCTTTAGGAGGTTTGATATAAAGCGCGAAGAGGTTTCCGTCTTCTGCCGTTAAGTCTCGACGTTCGCCGAATGCTCGCGGAAAGGCCTCTTCTACGACATGCCGAACTGTCAGGCAAAGGCCCTGATTTGTAATTGCAAAACACGTTCCCACGCCTCTCTTCCGCTCTCCGTCCATGTGGAAGAGAGGCATGACAGCCATCTGCACCGGGCTGAAAGCCGAGACCGGGGTAAAATCGCCGGTGCAGAAGTCAACCAACTGAGTTTCGATCACGTTGTCCGGTTCTCCCGCTGCTCGGTGAGGCACACCGTTACGAACATCGCAGCCGGAGCGGCAAGGAGGTCGTCATCTCCACAAGGCGCTGACGCCGCGTGTAGACATCTTACGCGAGCGCCCCGCACTGAGTCGAGGCTTGCCAACTGTGTAACAGGTATGGCATACATCCACACGAACGAACCTTAAATTTCCCTTTAATATCAACGCAAAGCAGCTTCTGCGGCGCAATCCTCTTCTGGGCACCAGTTTCAAAAAGGCTCGACGCGGCTGATGGCCCGTCGGGCCTTTTGCTTTTGGGGGACCTTCCCGCCGATAGCGGGGGCCGTTCTTCGTGACGCAATGGGGGCAGTTCCGGCTGGCGCGTGACACGCGCCCCTTGGGGGCCGGCACCTCGCGTCTCCCGGGTGCGCGGACGTCCCGTCCGCTCTGGAAACGCTGCGCTCGAAGGTTGAGACGTGGCGCTTGGGGGTCGGCATCTCTCCCGGGAGCGCGGGCGTCCCGCCCATATGCGCTAACTTTGCCGACAATAGCGCGATTTTCCTTCTCCCATGCGGGACTTCGCATTTCCCGCGGAAATGCTGGGGGTGGCGCGAAGCACCGGATGAGGGTCTGGACTTGTGCAATTCCAGCGCGACTATTGAGCTATCTGCGTTGACGTTTAGACCCTCATCCCCCTACCGGGACCTTCTCCCGAACCGGGAGAAGGCGGGTATTTCTGTTATGTTAGCGCATATGGGCGTCCCGCCCGCTCTGAAAACGCCGCGCTAGCCGATTGAGACGTTGCACTTGGGGGTCGGCA
This sequence comes from Labrys monachus, assembly GCF_030814655.1. Taxonomy (NCBI): domain Bacteria; kingdom Pseudomonadati; phylum Pseudomonadota; class Alphaproteobacteria; order Hyphomicrobiales; family Xanthobacteraceae; genus Labrys; species Labrys monachus. The sequence goes on along the minus strand of NZ_JAUSVK010000001.1, from coordinate 2,214,484 downwards.
TCTATCCTGGGACCGCGGGCGTCTCGCCCGCTCTGGAAACGCGACGCTCGAAGGTTGAAACGTTGCGCTTGGGGGTGGCAAGAGCGGACGAGACGTCCGCGCTCCCAGGGAAGAACACCAAACCGGCGACAGCGCGGATGTGTCATCCCGGACGCGGTGCGGCACGTAGTGACGCATCGCAGATCGGGATCGCGCGCAGAAGGAACCTCATCCTGCACGCGGTCCCGTGTCTGCACCGCACCCCTGCGGGGTGCCGTGCGCACGGGATGACGGCGGCTCTGCGGACATGCGTCTTCGTCGCCGCGCCCTGAGCGGGCCGGATTATGCACGGGAAGATCGGGGCGACGACGGCTGGTCTGGTGTCAGCCGTGGTGCAGTGTCTCAGTGGTCGTGAGGAATCGTAGCCTGGCATGTTGTGCAAGGCCGCCGTCGCCCCTTTCCCGCCGGGCCAGGCGCGCCAACAGGCAACGCGCCGAGGCCCGGCTCTCTCCCATCGATCCGGATCAAGCCTTCGGCCTGAACCCGGATTGCCGGACGGGAGGCATCGCCGGCTCCGGAGGGCACGGTTCCCTCCCTTGCCAGCCACGCCGGACAGGCCCCGCGCCCTTCACCGCTTCCGGGCCAGGGAAGCCGGTCGGGACGCGCAAAGCCTCACCCACGGAACGGGCGGGACAGGGGCCTTGGCGGACGGCTTATGTCTTCGCCGCACCCCGCCGGCCGGGCAGCCGGGTCCCCGTGCTGCTGCGGCCGCGGACGCTGCGGGCCGGGTTTGCCGGCCGCCGGCGTCCGACAAGGCGATCCGGCCTGGAATGCCCACCCTCCCATCCTTGCGGACGATACGGCAGGCGGCCGGCGCCTCTCCTGTCTCGCGCGGGATCGAGGGCAGGCCCGAGGGCGGCCCGATCCCGGCAAGGTTCCTCATCGAGCCCCGTGTGCAGACCTGACGGCCGGGTGATCGCACACCCGGCGCTACCGGATGTCGGCGGTCCCGGCATCGCGCCTGAAGAAGACGCAATGGGGCGGTCTGCAGCGATCCCTCTTAGCGCCGGCCCCGTCCCGGTTTCCAAGCCAGGACGAAGTTGGACAGGCGCCTCGATGCGGCTGGCACGCCGCAGGCGAACCGGGATCGCCCGGAGTGGGTGGAAGGCACGGGGCGGTATCGCGAACCTTGGCCCCGCCGCGCTTCATTCCCAAGGGAAAGTAGGCCATGGTGGAGCGCGGATGTCAAGGTTTGTGCGTGTTTTGTTCCTGTCGTACATCGCCACCGTAACTTCCGGTCGCCGCCTTCTGCCGCGCCCCTCCTGCCGCCGGCGGTGCCGACGATCCGTCGGGCAAGACGTCAATCGCGGCTGAATTTCCGGACGAGAATGTTCAAGCGAGCCTCGGCGCCCGCCGCCGGGATGCGTTCGGATTGCATGAGCACCACCAGTCCATGCAAGGCGCTCCACAGCACTTCCGCCAGGAAGACCGGTTCCTGCCGGTCCGGCCCGAGCGCGGCGACCATCGCGGCGAAGGCGGCGCGGAGGGCCGGCGGCGTTTCCTCGCTGGCGAATTTGATCCCCGTCGGCAGGACGAACATCGCCTCATAGACGACCGGCCGCGAACGGGCGAAATCGAGATAGGCGGCGCAGACGTTGCGCAGAACGTCCGGAGCGCCCGCGACGTTCGCCATTTCCATTGCCAATCGCGCCGCGAGTTCCTCGAAGCCTCTCATGGCGACGGCGGCCATGATGTCCGCCTTGCCCTTGAAGTGGCTGTAGAGAACCGGCTGGCTGTAATTGATCAGGTCCGCGAGCCGGCGCGTGGTGACGGCGTCCCAACCCTCCGCTTCGGCCAGTTCGCGCGCGGCGGACAGGATGAGCTCGTAGCGCTCTGCGCGTTGGCGCTCTTTGCGTTCGGCAATCGACATCGGCAGATCCTAGCGCGGAACGTTTTTATGTCAACGATAGATTTCCATTGACGAGAAATTCTAGCGTCGCTAGTCTCCCTGCAACTGACAGGAGACTCTCATGATCCAAATCGGATACGTCCTTTCCGGCCTGATCGCGGCCGCAATCCTCTTCCTCGGCGCGCGCTTCTGGTCCGCGCCTGCGGCCGCATCGGCCGCCTTCGGCATCGCCGGTTCACCCCCGCCATCGACCGGGCTCACCGCATGGCTGTCCGTGAAGGGCACGCGCGATATCGCCTCGGGCCTCTTCGTCATCCTGCTGATGACCAATGGTCCGCCGCGCCTGCTCGGCGAATTCATGCTGGTGGCGAGCCTGATCGCCTTCGGCGACATGGCGACGGTCCTCCGTTCGGGCGGAAGCAGGGCCCTCGCCTTCGGCATGCATGGCCTGACGGGGCTGGTCATCGTCGCAACCGGCGCCTGCCTGATCCTCGGCGCCCCGTAACAACCACTCCGAATACTTCATTCCAGGAAGGAACGAGAAATGACGACCCCACTGCCAACCGATCCGAGCAAGCTCGGCTATCTCTTCGCCGAGATCATCTCCGGCCACGACATGTCGCGCCTCGATGACATCATCGCGCCGAACTACGTCAACCATAACCCATTCGCCGAACCCGGCCCGGAAGGCGTCAAGAAGATCTTCGAGGAAATCCTCTCGGGCGTGCCCGACATCAAGGTGACGGCGGAAGACGTCTTCGTCTCGGCCGATGGCTCCCGCGTGGTCGGCCGCTACCGTTACGAGGGCACGCACACCGGTAGGCTCCTCGGCTACGCCGCCACGGACAACGCCTTCGCCATGCGCTCGATCGACATCTGGCGCGTCGAAAACGGACGCTTCGTCGAGCATTGGGACGAACTCAACACCCTCGATGTCTTCATTCAGATGGGCGCCGTGCCGCCCCCTCGCCAACCGTCGTGAGCGCGGGGGCCGCAATGGACTAACGGTGACCGTGTGCTCTATTTGTCCAATTGGCCACGGACTGTAGCCGAATAAGACGCACTGTCATCGTAATTCCAAAAATGTGAATATAAAAGATGGTGTTCGAAAATTGAACAACCTGAAAAGCTACGTGGAGGGTTTATTGGCCGAAAAAATAAGAACGACAATGAGGAAGACGGCAATAAGAATCAAGGAAAGGACCAAAAATCTAATTCTGACGGAAGTAAATCTGATGGAGGTGGCTCAAGAGAGGGCGGCGGTGGCTCGAGCTCCAGCAAAGGTGGATATAATTGAAGATGTCAAATATTAAGATCCCAATTTTGGACATTGCTAAAACTGGCGCATTCGCGTTTGTACACGTAGGAGATAAGCTTGATGATATCGGTGAGAAGCTCGGTCCTCCTCGATATTGGGGGTTTGGATCTGAAGATTTTTTCACTGCGTATATGGGATTTGGCGGCGTTGAGCTATATTTTAGATCGAATAACAATATTGTATATGTCGAACATGGAAATCTCCGTATTTCGAAATTTCGTAATAATATTGCTAAGTTTTCGGCAGATCGAAAAGGAAATACAATTTTTTTTGAATTGCCGGCAGAACGGAAGTATTTGACTTTTGATTTTATATCGAAGATGATGAGAGATGCTGGCATAAATTCTGGTGCTGGAACTAAAGAGGAGGTTTTCTCCGGGACAACCGCGGTGATAAATGTTGGATCTTCGAGGTTTTACTTCTATTTGCCAGATAAAATATTGGAATTTATCGAAATCGGGAATTATGGTGATGGGCGTAGAGTGCACCCCGTAGGCGAGGCACGCTAATTTCTGTGCCAAGTTGTCCCGAAGGATGACCTATGACAGACGATTGAAGCTCAGAACGTTCCGATGGCGTTCAAGATTGCGACGATCAAGCGGTAGAGTCGAGGAAGGGCGCGGTAGCTTGAGCCATTCGGCAACGCCCCGTTTCCCTTCCCCGCTCATCAAACCGGACGTGCGGATTTCCCGCATCCGGCTTTCCGGGTGGCTTCATTGTAAGGCCCACGACGGGACACAGGATGCACGCGTCTGAGCTGGCGCACACCGAGTTCGGCGAAGATGGTGCTTCGCGAGAACGCTGATGTGCCGCTGTTTTGCTCCTTGTGTCGTTTGGCGAGGAAGTGCCTCACGCGGTCAACGACATGATGATCGGCCGCCTGATACGTCAGCGACAGCGAGCCATAGCCGAAGTAGGCCGACCAGCCAGCCAGAAGGCTGTTCAGTCGATCCCGCACGTCGGGCCATGATCCCTTGTTGCCGGGCACCAGCAGATCGCTCACCTTGCCTTTCAACCGTTGCAGGCTCCTGGCGGACGGACTGGCGCCGAGATAAAGGCGGCCATCCTTGCTATGACGATGCGGACCGAACGTGTAGCCGAGGAAGTCGAAGCGCTCGGTTCGAGCTTCCTTCACCGAGGTTTTCGCCTCGTTGATCGTCAGCCCGAGCCTTGTCATCACCGCCTTCGTCCACGCCAGCGCCTCTGCCGCGTGGCCGCGGCTGAGGATGACGAAGTCGTCGGCGTAGTTGACGACATGCGCCCTGAACGCCTCGCCGCAAGCAGCAAGACGCCAGTGCTTCAGGAACCGGTTCATGTAGAGGTTGGCCAGCAACGGGCTGACGACACCACCCTGCGGCGTGCCGAGCCGGTTGCGCTTGCCACCCATCCTGCGCCGGGTTCCATCCTCGCCTTGTTCCTCGACCGGCACTTTGAGCCACATCCGGATCAGATGCAGCACATGCCGGTCACAGGTACGACGAGATACCGACTTCATCAGTTCAGGGTGCGGGATCGTATCGAAGTACTTCGACAAATCCGCATCCACCACATCCGTATACCCTCCAAGCAAGTGCTGGTGCACCTGCCGGATCGCCTCGGCGGCGCCCTGCTGGGGACGATAGCCGTAAGCAGTCCTTTCCAGGTCCGCTTCGAAGATCGGCTCGAGCACAAGCTTGGCGGCGGTCTGAACAACCCGGTCCCGTATCGTCGGGATGCCGAGCGGGCGTTCACCGCCTCCCGGCTTGGGGATGATCACCCGCCGTACAGCCTGCGGCCGATACGTCTTCGAAGCGAGGTCCTTACCCAATGCCGCCAGCCAGTTCTCGACACCGCCCGCCTCGATCTGCGCAAAGCTCATCCCGTCAACACCCGATGCACCCCCATTCTCACGGGCACGCAACCAGGCATGGTGCAGGATGTCTTCACGGTAGATCTTGTCGTACAGTGCATAGAAGCGGAAGGCAGGCTCCGCCTTCGCCTTGCAATACAGCTTTCTTTGAAGAATCCGGATCCGTTCGGGCGTTGCTAGACGCATCGTCAATCGCCTCCACCTCATCTTTGCCGAAAGCACACCACAAGTCAGGGGCCTTCCCTCCACCGGCATTACCCGGTCTCGACAGTACTACGCCCCTGTCCGACTCCCGCCCGATGCCGCTGTCCTGAATGACAGCGTTGAGGACGCGACCCCCGCACCAAACGGGTCTCCCCCGATTACGCCCACCACCTTGCCGGCGTGCCGTGCCCACTACCCCGGTGAACCGGACGGGTGCAGATGTCGATTGCTTCCCCCTCCGCGCGGCCTTCCCCGGTAATCCGGCGGGTCGGCGCTCACATCTCGACTTTCGAGGCCTGCTCAGGCTTTACTCACATTACGGCCCACCGGCTCGCTCAACCGCCCAGGGCGGCCTTTGTCACGAGGCTCCGGCCCGCCCAATTACCCGGACAAGCCGCTCGTCTGCTACCGGATCAATCGACAACTGTCCGGGTGGAATCTTCCTCCACTGGTGATGTACACCGTCGGGGCGCACACATTACCGTGACATCCCCTCCAGCGGGTCGGACGGCTGTTCCGAGGGCTCATCGAGTGCCGCCAGCAATGCGGAAAGGCCCACCTCGTCCACCAGCAGCGCCGCATCGGCGGGCGCAAACCACCGCACCTCGCGTTCGCCCTTTTCGCGCCAGGCCGCCAGGTGACCGGTCACGTCGAAGCGGTACACCTGGACGCGCACCAGATCGAACTGGGTTTCGCGCCGCTTCCAATAGAGAAAATTGCCGACCGGTTCACGTCCGGCCTTGCCGATGAGGCCGGCTTCCTGCTCCGCCTCGATTTCGGCGCTGCGGAAATCCTTGGTATCCTTCATCGGCCAGCCCTTCGGGATGGTCCATCGCCGGGTCTCCCGGGTGGTGACGAGGCAGACCTCCAGCCTCCCATTCTTCCGTCGCAGGGGAAGGGCGGCGACCTGCCGCAATTCGGCGGCCGTCAAGGGCGGCTTCACAGCGGCCTTGCTCATCGAGCTCTTGGCAGACTTGGGCATTCCGTATCGAAACACTCCTTCGGGGTTGAGCGTTCACCCAATAATCCGGGTGGCCGTGGATGCTGTTGCTTCAGAGGAAAAAGCTTGCGGAGACACTGCGGTTCCTTCGCTTCCCAACAAAAGCCGGCAGCGGCACATGTTTGCAAGGCGGGTACTGTACGGAGAGTTCAGGAGCACGGCCGCCGATGGCCTCCAAATCGTCGATCCCACCCATCCCGGCAGTACCATCTGCAATAATATCTTTCTTTTTTCATGACCCGCAAGCGCAGCCACGCGACGAATCCTGTCGCAGGACCGCCAATCGAGGAAATCACCTCTTGGCCAGTCCAAGACAGGCAGCCGGACAGTTATGCCGGGGCGCAGTCGGCCGACTGCGCTGGGCGTCGGGCGCCCGACAAGGCAGGCGAAGTTCCCGCCGCTCCTCGTGCCGCGCTGACAGGGTGGCGGCCGGAAGCGTCGCGGCGAAGGCACACCGCCATCGGTCCGCAGGATGGCGCCGGTCCAAGATTGCACTGGTTCTCGCAGGACCTGCCCGCTAGGTTCGCTCGCCGAACAGGGAAATTGCCGATGCCGACCACTTCATTCGATCTTACAGGCCGCAACGCTCTGGTGACGGGTTCGAGCCGGGGCATCGGCCTCGCGCTCGCCCGCGGCCTCGCCGAAGCCGGCGCCAATGTCATCCTCAACGGCCGCGACGAGGCCAAGCTCGAACAGGCCGCGGAGGCCCTGCGCGCGCAGGGCCATGCTGTCGATACGGCGGCCTTCGACGTCGCGGCCCCGGAGGCGGTCAAGGCCGGTATCGCCGCGGTGGAAGCCCGGCACGGCGGCATCGGCATCCTCATCAACAATGCCGGTATCCAGCATCGCACCCCCTTCGTCGACTTCACCGCCGAAGCCTTCCACAAAGTGCAGGCGACCAATGTCGACGGGGTGTTCTTCGTCGCGCAGGCGGTGGCGCGCGGCATGATCGAGCGCAAGGCTGGCAAGATCATCAATATCTGCTCGGTGATGAGCGAACTGGGGCGGGCGAACATCGTGCCCTACACCGCTGCCAAGGGCGCCGTGAAGATGATGACGAAGGCCCTGTGCGCGGAACTCGCCCGCCACAACATCCAGATCAACGGCATCGGCCCCGGTTACATCGAGACCGAACTCAACGTCGCCCTGATGACCGACGAGAAATTCTCGGCCTGGGTGGAGGCCCGCACGCCGGCCGGCCGATGGGGCAAGGTCGAGGAACTCGTCGGCGCCGCGGTGTTCCTGTCGAGCCCCGCCTCCGATTTCGTCAACGGGCATATTCTCTATGTCGACGGCGGGCTGACGGCGAGCGTCTGAGCGAGTTCCGACCTCGCGGGCGCCGGACCCAGAGAACGGCCCTGCCCTCGCGCTTTTGCAGGCCGCGCCTGCAGAAGCGCGCCCGGTACCGGCCCTTCACAATCCCGCCGCAATCTCCTCCCCTTGATGCGCGATTCAATTTGCCGGCAAAAGGAAGGGCGCCTTGGCGATCCCGCATAGAGACGTCCTGGCGGGCCTTTCCGTTGCCGGCCTCCTTCTCCCGGAGGCTGTCGCCTATTCGACGATCGCCGGTCTCGCGCCGCCCCATGCGATCTTTGCGGCCCTGGCGGGCCTGATCGTCTACGCCCTGCTCGGCCGCAGCAATTACGCGATCACGACGCCGACCTCCTCCTCGGCCGCCATCCTTGCCGCCACGGTCGCGGCGTTCCCGCTTGCCGACCCGGCCAGGAGGGAAGCCGTCGCCTTCGTGGCGGTGATGCTGGCCGGCGGCGTCTTCCTCGTCGCGGCCCTCGCGCGGCTCGGGTCGCTCTCCAGCTTCGTGTCGCGGCCGGTCCTGCGCGGTTTCGCCTTCGGGCTCGCCGCGGTCATCGTGCTCCGGCAGATCCCGACCATCCTCGGCATCCAAGTATCCGCGAGCGACCCGCTCGGCGTCCTCGCGGGCACGCTCCGCCAGGCGGATGCCTGGAACCTCGTCGGCCTCGCCAGCGCCGCCATCGCCCTCGCATTCCTGCTGGCGCTCCGCCGCTTGCCGACCCTGCCGGGTGCCTTCATCGTGCTCGCCGGCGCCATCGCCGCCACCTATGTCGTCGATTTTCCCGGACATGGCGTCGCGACGGTCGGGACGATCGCCATGGATTTCGCCCTGCCCCGCATTCCCCAGCTCGACAGCGAGGAGTGGTCTCTGCTGGTTGAGATGGCGGTGCCGCTCTCCCTCATCCTCTTCGCCGAATCCTGGGGCACCATACGGTCCCTCGCCCTGCGCCATGGGGAGCAGGCCGACGCCAACAGGGAATTGCTGGCGATCGGCGCCGCGAACCTGGTCTCCGGCCTCGTGCGCGGCATGCCGGTCGGCGCCGGCTTCTCGGCCTCCTCGGCCAACGAGGCGGCAGGCGCGACCTCGCGGCTGTCCGGTTTCGTCGCCGCGGTCGGCGTGGCGGTGCTGATCGGCGTCGGCGGCGAGCAGGTCGCCCGTCTTCCGGAGCCGGTGCTGGCCGCCGTGGTGATCGCCGCCCTGCTGCACGGGCTGGATCCGCGGCCGCTGCTGCGCCTGTGGCGGATCGACCGCGATCAATACGTCGCCTGCGGGGCGGCGGCGGCGGTGATGGCGCTCGGCGTCCTCGACGGCATGCTGGTCGCCATCGCCCTGTCGATCGCGGCGGCCCTCCGCCGTCTCGGCGCGCCCCTGGTGGCGGAGCTCGGCGAACTCGGCGATTCCCGCGACTTCGTCGACATCGCCCGGCATCCCGAGGCCCGCCGCCATGACGCGATCGGCATCTTCCGGCCGAGCGAGCCCTTGTTCTTCTTCAACGCGGAGAGCAATCTCGCCCGGGTGCAGGCGCTGTGTGCCGCCAATCCGCAGCTCAAGGCCGCCATCCTCAGCCTGGAGGAAAGTGCCGACATGGACAGTACCGCCCTCGACGCCCTGATCGAATTCGAACATGCCTTCCATGCCGGCGGGCGCACCCTCTATCTGGCGCGCCTGAAGGACGACGCGCGCGCCGGCCTCGTCAAGGCGGGGGCGGCCGCCCTGACCGGTCCCGACCGCTGCTTCTGGAGCGTGTGGGACGCCTATCGCGCCGCGACCTCGGATCTTTCCGCAACAGGCAGGCCGTGATGAAGAACAATCCGTCGAGAGCCAGCGATTATATCGATCCCGTCCTCAAGCCGGTGCCCATCGGCGATCTCAAGCCGACGCAGATCACCGTCGGCATGGGGGAGGTCGCCGAAAAGCGTCGGCGCTGGAAGGCGCAGGCCGCCGACAAAAAGGCGAACTATGTCCGGGAACACATGATTCCCGTCATCCTCGGCCCGGAGAAAACCCACTACATCCTGGACCATCACCATCTCGCCCGGGCGCTGCACGAGGAGAAGGTGAAGCACATCTTCGTCTACGTCGTCTCCGACCTGTCGATGCTGGATCGCGGGGCGTTCTGGTACATGCTGGACAACCGCAATTGGATGCATCCCTTCGACGAGGATGGCAGGCGCCGGGACTACGATGCCATTCCCGAACGGGTGAGCGACCTCGTCGACGACCCCTTCCGCTCGCTGGCCGGCTCGCTGCGGCGGGCCGGTGGCTACGCCAAGGACGAGACCCCCTATACGGAATTCCTCTGGGCCGATTTCCTGCGCCGGCGCATCGCCAGGAAGACGGTGAACGGCGATTTCGAGGAGGCCCTCGACCAGGCCCTGCAGCTGGCCGCCTCGAAGGAGGCGCGATACCTGCCGGGCTGGGCGGGGATCGACCGATGAAGCGGCGGCGATGCTGACGCCGGCACGCATAACCCCAAGCCGCTTGCCGTGCTATGACGCCCGCAATCGACAAGGGGAGGACGAATCGCCATGCGCAGAGCACTCATCACCGGCGGGGCGCGAGGCATCGGCTACGGCGTGGCCTCGGCCATGCTCCAGGCGGGCTATGACGTGACGGTCACCGGCCTCACCGCTGCGGAGGCCGCCGCGGTCCCCGCCCATCCCCACCTTTCCGCCCGGCAGCTCGACGTCACCGATGACGGCGCCGTCGCCGATCTCGTCGGTTCGCTCGACCGGCTCGACGCCCTCGTCAACTGCGCGGGCATGATCATGCGCGACGCGGAATACGAGATCGAGACTTTCCGCAAGGTCGTCGACGTCAACCTCACCGGCACGATGCGGATGTGCCTTGCCGCCCGGCCGAAACTCGCTGCGGCCGGCGGCGGCGCGATCGTCAACACGGCCTCGATGCTCTCCTTTTTCGGCGGCCCGCTGGTGCCCGCCTATTCGGCTTCCAAGGGCGGCGTGGTACAGCTCACCAAGTCGCTGGCCGTCGCCTGGGCCGATGACGGGATCCGCGTCAACGCCATCGCGCCGGGCTGGATCGCCACCGAGCTTACCAAGGGCCTGGTCGAGGACGAGGCGCGTTCGGCGGGCATTCTCGCCCGCACCCCGCTGAAGCGATGGGGCGAGCCTGCCGATATCGGCGAGACCGTCGTCTTCCTGTGCTCGGAGGGAGCCCGCTTCATCACCGGCACGGTGCTGCCCATCGATGGCGGCTATGCCGCAGCCTGAAGGAGAGAAGAATGGCCGATGAATCGCCGATCCGTCCGCAGCTCGACCAGAGCCGGGTGCCCTATCGCCATCCCCAGCCGAAGGAAGCCTTTCCGGAACTCGTCGTCCCCCACGCCATTCCCGAGGACGAGCGCCTCTGGGTGCCGCAGCAGGCCAATGTCTGGTTCCGCCCCCTCTGCCTGTCGGCGAGCCGGGGCTATTGGATGAATCTGCTGCGCGTCCGCAAGTCCGGCGTCCTGTCGCGGCATCGCCATCCGCAGCCGGTGCATGGCTTCGTGCTCAAGGGCAGCTGGCATTATCTCGAACACGACTGGACGGCGACGGAAGGTGCCTATGTCTACGAGGCGCCCGGCGAGACGCATACGCTGGTCGTCGAGCCGGACGTGCCCGAGATGATCACCCTCTTCCAGGTCAACGGTGCGATGATCTATGTCGATCCGGACGGAGCGGTGCTCGGCTATGAGGACGTCTTCACCAAGATCGACCTCTGCCGCAAGCACTACGCCGCCGTCGGCCTCGGCGAGGACCATGTCGAGCACTATATCCGCTGAGCCCGCGGACATTCACCGCCAGGCGGCGAGCAGCGTGCGCAGATGCTCCGCGGCCGCCGCCGCCTCCGCACCGACCTTGCCGGTGACGGTGCGAAATTCGACGCGCGCCCTCAAGCCGCCGTCGAGGTCGAGCGAGCCGATGCAATAATGCTGCCCCGTGACCGGGAAGCTGTCCGTATCGCAGGAAAACAGCAGCGGCTTGCCGGCATCGCGTTCGAACCAGATACCGCCGGGATAGACGTCGAAGGCGCCGTCCGGCTGGACGGGCGGCGACGTGCCGGCCTTGGCCATTTCCTGCTTCCAGGCGGTGAAGTTGGCGAGTTGCGGCGCCGGACGGTGGAACATGGTTTCGCCGTCGAAATCCTTGGGATCATAGACCGTGGCGACGGCGAGGCGGCGCGGCGTTCCGGCCTGCCGATCCTCTCCGAGGCAGAGGAAACGCATTGCCTCGTTGGAAAGATCACCGCAGAAGCCGGCGCGCCAGTCCGCCGGCACGCCCCAATTCTTGTCCATGGCGTCGAAATTCAGCGCGATCGCCTTGGCGGTGACGACAGGCTGCGAACAGCCCTTGCCGATACCCTCGCGGGTGGAGAAATCGATGTCGTCGTCGACGCCGGCGCCGACGACGAGCGTCAGCGCGGGCGAACCGGGAATGCGGAAATCCGCCGCACCGAGCTTGACCGCGATCGCCTTGCCCAGGCAGCCGTCCGGCGCAGCCCGGCCCGCGGGCGGGGAATCGGGCCGGAGCGCCGAAGAAGACGCAACCTCGCCGCCGGCCATGCCCTGCCTCGTCGCTTCGGGCCGGCTGCCCCTGGCGTGGTAGATCACAATCCCGGCGATGATCACGAGCAGCGCGATGCCGGCCGCGATCGCCTGAATTTTACGCGAACTGAAATCCATCATGTCATCCTGGGCCATCGGAAGAGCATATAGCGCCCGAGCCCGCGCGCAGATAGAGCCGCCGAATACGGCAAATGGAGGGAGGGGGCGGATCACTGCCCCATCGGCGGGACGGCGCGCGCAGGACGGTTGCAATGCGACCGCCTTACGTCCTATCGCTGTCGGCATGGCTGAAGAAAAACCACGTCCGACGATGCTGAAACGGCTCGCTATACTGCCGCTGCAGATCCTCGTGGCGCTTCTCGTCGTGATCGACGAACTGGCCCGTCCCCTCTACCGCCCGCTGGTCGGCTGGTTCCAGTCGCTACGGATCGTCGAGATCGGCGAGCGCTTCGTCGCCCGGCTGCCGCGCTTCGTCATCCTGGCGCTGCTGGCCGTCCCGATCGCCATCGCCGAACCGCTCAAGATCTACAGCCTCCTGCTGATCGGCGAGGGGCGACCGATTCGCGGCATCCTGCTCCTGGCGCTCGCCCATCTCGCCAGCTTCCTGCTGATCGAGCGCATCTATGAAGCGGGCAAGCCGAAGCTGATGACGATCGGATGGCTGGCGCTGCTGCTGGGCTTCGTCGCCAGGATCCGCGCCTGGTTGCTGGACTGGGTCAAGTGCACGCCGGCCTGGCGGCTCGTAGCGGCGACCCGCCAATGGGTCGCCGGCCTCATCGCCGCCCTGAGAGCGCGCTGATCCCGACCTTGGGCCCCCGCGGCATTTTCATAAGAGAGCCCGGAGGATGCCGGCCGCACCCAGTGCGATCACCACCAGCCAGGCCGGTTTGCGCCACATCGTCAGCAACGCGAAGCCGGCCACCGCGACCAGAACGTCGTCGGCTCCCGCGATGGTCGATGTCCACAAGGGCTGGTAGAAGGCGGCGGCGAGCAACCCGATCACCGCGGCGTTGACGCCGCGCATCGCCGCTCGCATGCCGGCGAGGCGGCGCAGCCCGCTCCAGAACGGCAGGACGCCGTGCATCACGAGCAGGCCCGGCAGGAAGATCGCCACCAGCGCGATGAGCCCGCCCGCAAGGCCGTTCGGCGATGGCTGGGCCGTGGCGCCGAGATAGGCCGCGAAGGTGAAGACGGGCCCCGGCATCGCCTGCGTCACGCCGTAACCGGTGACGAAATCACGATCTCCCACCCAGCCCGGCGTGACCGCCACATCGTGGAGAAGCGGCAGCACGACATGTCCGCCGCCGAATACCAGAGCTCCGGAGCGATAGAAGCCGTCGAAGAGCTGCAGCCCATGCCAGCCCGTCGACGCCGACAGCACCGGCAGTCCGGCAAGCAGCACCGCAAAGAGCGCCAGCGAGACGGCGCCGGCCCGCCGCGACACCGGCACGGGCGCCTGGAACGCCGAAAGGGCCTCGTCCCGGGGCATCAGGAGGAAGCCGGCCAGCGCCCCCATGGCGATCACGAGGATCTGGCTCCAGCCGCCCTCGAGCGCGAGGGTCAGGACCAGGGCGGCCAGCGCGATCGCGATCAGGCGCCGGTCCCAGGCGAGGCTGCGTATCATGCCCCAGATCGCATGGGCGACGATGGCGACGGCGACCAGCCTGAAACCATGCAGCAGGCCGATCTGCCACGGCTCCACGAAGGAAGCCGTACCCGCGGCAAAGGCGATCAGCACCAGCGCGGAAGGCAGGGTGAAGCCGAGCCACGCCGCAAGCCCGCCGACCAGCCCGCCGCCGCGCAGCACGCCGAGCGAGAAGCCGACTTGGCTCGAGGCCGGGCCGGGCAGCATCTGGGCGAGAGCGACGAGATCGGCATAGCCGGCATCGGATATCCACCGCCGGCGCTTGACGAATTCCTCGCGGAAATAGCCCAGATGCGCCACCGGTCCGCCGAAGGCGACGATACCGAGCCAGGCAAAGGCGCCGAGGATCTCGAGGAAATGCCCCCTCTGCCGAAACATCTCGGCACTATCGTCGGAACTCGTCATCGAGCCGGCCTGCCCTCTTCTTGCTCGGTGCTTCACTAGACGCAAACGGCCGCCGATTGAAGGGCGGTGTTGGGGTTTTCGGAATAATCCGGCATCCCCTGGCGCATCGATGGCCTTGCGCCAAGCGGCGAAGACGCCCGGAGGGTTGCAGACCGGTTCTCCGCCTCACTTTTGAAATGTTCTAAGAAATGAAAGGAAGTGCGCAGTTTAGAATCGCTCACAACTATAATTTAGAATGACTATTATCTTTGATATCCAAGGCTTTTCCGCACCGTTTCCTCTTGTTCATCGGATTCGATCCCGTGTAATAGCAGCGCCTCGACAGGATTTCATTCAACCGCTGTGGGGGCGTTAGGAACCGGCGCAATGCTCGTACCGTTTCTCATCATGCTGCGCGAAGGCATCGAGGCGGCGCTGATCGTCGGCATCGTCGCAAGCTATCTGCGCCAGACGGGACGGGGTTCCTGGATGCCTGCGGTGTGGCTGGGGATTTTCCTGGCCGTCGGCCTCTCCTTCGCCGTCGGCGTGGCGTTGTATCTCGCCAGCGCGGAGTTTCCGCAGAAGGCACAGGAGCTGTTCGAAGCCGTCATCGGCCTCGTTGCCACGGGGCTGCTGACGGCGATGGTGTTCTGGATGCGCAAGGCGGCGCGCTCGATCAAGGCGGAGCTTCATCATTCGATCGATGCTGCCCTGGCGGAAGGCGATCGCCAGGGCTTCGCCCTGGTGAGCATGGTGTTCTTCGCCGTCGCCCGCGAGGGCCTCGAATCCGTGTTCTTCCTGCTCGCGACATTCGAACAGAATGTCGGCTACGGAGCGCCGATCGGCGCGATTCTCGGCCTTTCCGTCGCCACCGCGGTCGGCGTGGCGATCTATTATGGCGGGGTCAGGCTCAATCTGAAGCGCTTCTTCCGCTGGACCGGCGTCTTCATCCTCTTCGTCGCCGCAGGCCTCTTCGCCGGCTCGGTGCGGGCGCTGCACGAAGCGGGCCTGTGGAACCACCTGCAGGGCATCGCCTTCGATCTCAGCGGCATCCTGCCTTCCGACAGCGCCGTCGGCTCGGTTCTCGCCGGCATCTTCGGCTACCAGGACACGCCCACCAACGGCGAGTTCGCCGCCTATCTCCTCTATCTCATACCAGCCCTCTTCCTGTTTCTTGCCGTGCCCGAAAGCCAGGCCAAGCCGGCCCGTCCCAAGCCGGCCCACGCCAAGGTGCCGGCTGGCGCCGCTGCGGACGACAAGGCGGGAACCAAGACGGGCATCTCCTATGGTGCGGAATCGTGACTGCTTCGCGTAGCAACTATATCGCCGTCGGCGCCGGCATGCTGGCGATCATCGTGGCAGCCGGGGCCGGCACCTATTATTTCGCCGCCCGCAAGCATGCGGCCGATGCCCCGGCCGCCGGTCCGGCTGCCGCCGGGAAAGTGGTGGACGTCGCGGTGACGGCCTCCACCTGCGAGCCCAACGAGCTCACCGTGCCCGAAGGCCGCAACGTCTTCGCCATCACCAACAAGAGCAACCGCGCTATGGAATGGGAGATCCTCCAGGGCGTGATGGTGGTGGAGGAGCGTGAGAACATTGCTCCCGGCTTCACCCAGAAGATCACCGCCAGGCTCGATCCCGGCGATTACGAAATCACCTGCGGGCTGCTCACCAATGCAAGGGGCAAGCTCCACGTCACGGCGCTCGCCAATGCACCGAAACAGGCCAAGCCGAAGCTGGTCGACCTCATCGGTCCGCTCGCCGAATACAAGGTCTATATCAGCGGCGAGGTCGACGAACTGGCGACGCAGACGAAGGCCTTTGCCGACGCGGTCAAGACCGGCGACCTCGCCAAGGCGCAGGCCCTGTATGCACCGGCCCGGACGCACTACGAGCGCATCGAGCCCGTCGCGGAACTCTTCTCGGACCTCGACAAGGCGATCGATGCCCGCGCCGACGATTTCGAGAAGAAGGAAGCCGATCCGGCGTTCACCGGCTTCCATCGGCTCGAATACACGCTCTTCTCGGGCAAGACGACCGAGGGCCTCGGCGCGCTGGCGGACCGGCTGGTTGCCGATGTCGCGCAATTGCAGGAGCGGGTGGCGAGCTTGAACATTCCGCCCTCGAAGATGGTCGGCGGCGCGGCCGCCCTCATCGAGGAAGTCGCTTCCAGCAAGATCTCCGGCGAGGAGGACCGCTACAGCCGGACCGACCTTTCGGACTTCCAGGCCAATATCGACGGGGCGAAAAGGATCGTCGACCTGCTCAACCCTCTGACGGCCAAAGCCGACGCGACGCGCCAGGCGTCCATCGAAGCCGATTTTGCGGCCGTCGATACCATCCTGGCCAAGTACAGGACGCCCGACGGCACCTTCAAACCCTATGACGCGCTGAGCGAGACCGACCGGCTCGCCCTGCAGAAGCCGGTGACGGCACTTGCGGAGAGCCTGGCGACCCTGCGCGGAACCCTTGGGCTGGACTGACACGAGCACGACGATGACAGACAAGATCCTCTCCTCCCCTTCGCCCGGCACCCCCGCCTCGCCCGGCCGGCGCTCCATGCTGCTGGGCCTCGGCGTCGCCGGCGGCGGCGCGCTTCTCGGCGCGCTGTCCCCCGCCGCCGCTGAGACCAACACCGGCGAGCCCGGCGCCGTCTCCAGTCTCGACGACAGGGTGCCCTATCTTGGAACCTACCAGGCCGGCGTCACCACCCCGCGCCAGCCGGTGGGTCTGGCGGTCGCCTTCAACGTCCTCGCCACCGGTCCCGCCGATCTCCAGCGGCTCTTCCGCGTTCTCACCGCGCGCATCGCCTTCCTCACCCAAGGGGGCACGCCGCCGGTGATCGACGCCAAGTTTCCGCCGCCCGATTCCGGCCTGATGGGACCCGTCGTGGCGCCGGACAATCTCACCATCACGGTCGCCGTCGGCCCTTCCCTGTTCGACGGACGCTTCGGGCTCCAGTCGAAGAAGCCGCTGCGGCTCAAGGAAATGCCGCAGTTCAAGAACGACGCGCTCAATGGCGACCAGTGCCACGGCGATCTCCTGCTGCAGATCTGCTCGAACACCGCCGACAGCAACATCCATGCGCTGCGCGACATCGTGAAGAACACGCCGGACCTCCTGATGGTGCGCTGGAAGCAGGAAGGCTTCGTGCCGCCGCCGCGCGCCCTCGGCGAACGCCAGGCCTCCCC
Source organism: Labrys monachus (assembly GCF_030814655.1). Lineage (NCBI taxonomy): Bacteria > Pseudomonadati > Pseudomonadota > Alphaproteobacteria > Hyphomicrobiales > Xanthobacteraceae > Labrys > Labrys monachus. The sequence goes on along the minus strand of NZ_JAUSVK010000001.1, from coordinate 2,197,126 downwards.
CCGCAACCTGCTCGGTTTCAAGGACGGCACGGCCAATCCCGCGCATGACGATCTCGAGGAAATGAAGCGGGTCGTCTGGGTCCAACCCGACTCGGGCGAGCCCGAATGGGCGGTCAACGGCACCTATGCGGTGGTCAGGATCATCCGCAATTTCGTCGAACGGTGGGACCGGACGCCGCTTCAGGAACAGGAATCGATCATCGGCCGCGACAAGCCGACCGGAGCCCCGCTGGGGATGAAGGCGGAATTCGACCTGCCGGTCTACAGCAATGATCCCGACGGCAAGCGGACGCCGCTCGATTCCCATATCCGCCTGGCCAATCCGCGCACGCCCGGCTCGGAGAAGAACCTGATCCTGCGCCGCCCCTTCAACTATTCGAACGGGGTCACCAAGTCCGGCCAGCTCGACATGGGCCTGCTCTTCATCTGCTTCCAGGCCGATCTCGATGCGGGCTTTGCAACCGTGCAGGACCGGCTGAACGGCGAGCCGCTGGAGGAATACATCAAGCCCGTGGGGGGCGGGTATTTCTTCGTTCTTCCGGGCATTGCCGACAAGAACGCCTTTATCGGGCAATCCCTGCTCGAAGTTGCCTGACGATATCCGCATCGAGCAACTGAACCGCCCTTCCAACCTTGAACTGGAGTGAGACGAGGATGAGAAATCTGAGATGGCGCGTCCTTCTCGGTGCCGCGGCGCTGTGCGCGGCAACCGCCGCCGGCGCCGAAACCACGGCGGTGTCGCCGCTGGACCTGGTGCAACCGGTGTCGGACTACAAGATCTATGTGAGCAAGGGCGTCAACCGCCTGGTCGAGGATACCGCCAAGTTCACCGCGGCGGTGAAGGCCGGCAATCTCAAGAAGGCCCAGGAGCTCTACGCCCCGACGCGCTTCCACTACGAGATGATCGAACCCATCGCCGAACTCTTCTCCGACCTCGACGGCAGCATCGATTCGCGTGCCGACGACCATGAGAAGAAGGAAGAGGATCCCGGCTTCACCGGCTTCCACCGCATCGAATACGGCCTCTTCGAGAAGAAGAGCACCGAAGGGCTGGGCGAATTCGCCGACAAGCTCAATGCCGACGTCGCCGACCTCAAGAAGCGCATCGCCGGCCTGACCGTCCCGCCCGACAAGATGGTCGGCGGCGCCGCCGCCCTGATCGAGGAAGTCGGCGCGACCAAGATCACCGGCGAGGAGGACCGCTACAGCCATACGGACCTGTGGGACTTCAAGGCCAATGTGGACGGAGCCCGGAAGATCGTCGATCTGCTGCGTCCGCTCACCGTCAAGGCGGACAAGGACCTGTCGAAGAAGGTGGACGACAACTTCGCCACCGTCGAGGCCATCCTGGCCAAATACAAGACGGCCAATGGCGGCTACGAAAATTACGACAAGCTGACGCCGCAGGATCGCACCGCCCTGCAGGGCCCGGTCACGACGCTGGCCGAAGACCTGTCGAAGCTGCGCGGCACGCTCGGCCTGAACTGAGACGTGAAGGCGGGCCGAAAGCCCGCCTTTCCTTCGCCCCTCCCCGGCAGAGCGCCGGGGAGGGGCCATCGCCCTCATGCGGCGAGTTTCCGCGGCGACCTCAAATCTGCCGCGCTTTGGCGGCATGGGCTGCGGCATGACCGGTTCGATCAGCCTCGCCTCCACCCTCACCGCCTCCTTCCTCGCCTCGCTGGTCGAGGTCGTCGAAGCCTACACCATCGTCCTGGCCGTCGGCCTGACGCGCGGATGGCGCCCTGCGCTGGCCGGTTCCATCGTTGCGCTCGGCTGCCTCGCCCTGCTCGTCGTCGTCCTCGGGCCCCTGCTCACGCTGATACCGATCGCCGCGCTGCAATTGGCCATCGGCTCCCTGCTGATTCTGTTCGGCCTGCGCTGGCTGCGCAAAGCGATCCTGCGGGCGACGGGCTTCATCGCGCTCCACGACGAAGACGCGGCCTTTGCCCGGGAGACGGACCTGCTGGCGCGCCAGGCTGCCGACCGCCGCGCCGACTTCCTCGGCGGGTTGACGGCTTTCAAGGCCGTGATGCTCGAAGGGGTGGAAGTCGTCTTCATCGTCATCGCCACGGGCACGGCCCGCGGCCTGACCCTGTATGCGGGCGCCGGGGCGCTCGCGGCCTGCCTCCTCGTCGCGCTGGCCGGCCTCGCCTTGCACAGGCCGCTGTCCAAGGTGCCGGAGAACACGCTGAAATTCGCGGTCGGCGTCCTGCTGAGCGCCTTCGGCGTATTCTGGTGCGGCGAAGGGCTCGGCGCGAACTGGCCGGGGGCCGACTTCGCCATCCTCTATCTCGCCCTGCTCTTTCTCGGCGCGGCGCTCGCCGCGGTTCACATGCTTCGGCCGGCCGCCGCGAGCGCGAGAGGATAGGCCATGCTCGGGATCCGAACCATCCTCGCCGAACTGATCGGCCTCTTCGTCGACGACGGCAGCCTGGCGCTGGCGGCAGCTATCCTCATCGGCATCGTGGCGCTGCTGGCGAGACTGGCGCTCCTGCCACCCGTCTTCATCGGAGCCATGCTCGCGGCCGGCTGCGTGGCCATCCTCCTGGAAAGCGTCTTCCGGGCGGCGCGGCGATAAGCGCGACGCCCTTGCCTATTTGTCCAGGAGTTCGACCGAGCGGCTCAGCGCGACTTTTCGTCCGCCGATATTGTCCTTCAACAGGATATCCACCCGGTAGACCCCGCTCTTGTCGTCCGGCTCGAAATGCAGGCTTACGGTGGAGCGGCTGTCGAGGACGTTGAAGCGGGTCGGGACCTTCTGCTTCAGGGCCTGGACGTCCGTCTGCGTGGAACGGCTGTCGATCACGCCGTCGGGCCCCGTCACCTTCATGTCGTAGCTGACGTCGGCGGACAAGTCCGGTGCCAGCGCCATGCCGGAAAAGAGCACGGATATGCCGATCGTATCGCCGCGCCGCGCGGTCTGCGGGCCGCCGTCGGCGGAGACCGGCTTGGGCATCTCGGGGGCTGAATTGCCCTCGGGCAGTCTCATCATCTCCATTTCCGCGGAGAACTCGCCGTCATGATCGGGGGCCGGCTTGAGTTCCGCGGCCCGGGCGGCGAGCATGGCGTCGAGCGCCTGCTTGTACTCCCCGGTGGCGTCGGCCTCGCGCTGGCGCAGGAACCGCTCGATGAGCTCGTGCTGGCGCATGTTGACGGCGAGGCCCGCCGCCGACATGTTGCGGATGGCATTGTCGAGTTCGCGGCTCCCGGTCAGGATGCGGCTGCGATCGATCGAATCGACCATTGCGGCGATGAAGCCGGGATTGCCCGTCGCATAGAAGGCCCCCCATTTCAGGTCCATCTCCACCGGGGAGCGCGGCGTCAGGGTGAAGAGATTCCCCGGCCGGGTCGCAAGGAAGTCGGGCCGCTCGTGAAAGAGCGCGTCGATCAGATCGGCATTGCCCGACTGCCAGAGAGAGAATTCGAGAATGGCCTTGCTGTCGCCGGGATAGGCGCCGTTGCGGATCCAGCCCTCAACCCGCGACCGGTTCTGAATGAACACCATGGAAAAAAAGCCGGCAAGGGCTGCACGCGAGACGCCGCTGCGCATCACCTCGCCGGTTCGCAGCGCCTCCATCAGCAGCGGAATGGCGGAAACATCCTTGCGCACGTAATAATAGATGATGGCCTGGGCGAGTTGGGGATCGATGGGGATGGCGCGCGGCGCCGTCGCCGCACCGCCGGAGGGGGCTATGGAAGCCTCGACCTGAACGACGCGAGAGGCCAGACCAGGCCGCTCGGAGCCGGACGGCATGAACGCCTGCGCCGGTGCCAGACTCAAACCCAACCCGGCGAAGCAGATCGTCCAAAACAATACACGCATCAAAAGGCCTTGCCGCTCGACTGGTCTTCTTCGGGAGGCTCTTTGTTGCGATTACAAGGCGGCGAAATTGCGCTCGCCGACAGCGCCGGCGTCATTTCGTTCATGCAGCGGCACCGCGCAGGGCCGGATAGAGCCCGCGCCAGCGCGCCAGCGCTTCGCCATAGGCCCCGGTCAGTCCGGCGTCCGGCTCGATCGTCTCGATGCGCCGGGGCGGCGTGCACACGGCCTCCGGTGCCTCGCGGGTGCAGGCGAGCCGGGCGAGCCGCGCCGCCCCGAAGGCACCTCCGGTCTCGCCGTCGCTCAGCCTGTGGACCGGAAAGCCAAGGACGTTTGCGAGGATTTCCACCCAGAACCGCGAACGCGAGCCGCCGCCGATGACGTCGGCCCCCGAGATCACCGTGCCGGCTTCGGCGAGAGCGTCGCGGCAATCGGCGAAGGCGAAGGCCACGCCTTCCAGCACGGCCTGCACCATGGCGTTGCGGCCGTTCTCATGGGCGAGCCCGGCAAAGGCCCCCCTTATCCGCGCATCGTCGTGCGGGGTGCGCTCGCCCGAGAGATAGGGAAGGAACTGCACCGGAGACGGCCCGGCCGGCCGCTCGCCGAGCGGGGCGAGCAGGTCCGCCTCGCGGGTTTCCATCACACCGGCGAGCCAGGCCAGGCAGGACGCCGCCGAGAGGATGACGCCCATCTGGTGCCAGGTGGCGGGGATCGCATGGCAGAAGGCGTGCACCGCATGGTCGGGGTTGGGCGCGAAGCGATCGGTCGTCGCCCACAGCACGCCCGAGGTCCCCAGCGAAATGAAGGCCGAGCCCGGCTCGATGGCGCCGAGACCGACCGCTCCGGCGGCATTGTCGCCCGCGCCGCCGGCGAAGATCGGGGCCTTCTCCATGCCCCAGCGCGCCGCGAGATCCGCTCTCAACTGGCCGGCGGGCTCCGATCCCTCGACCAGGCGCGGCATGTGGCTGCGGTCCAGCCCCGTGGCGGCGAGCGCCTCGTCCGACCAATCCCTTCTGCCGACATCCAGCCAGAGCGAGCCCGCCGCATCCGACATCTCCTCGATGGCGTCGCCGGTCAGGGCGAGGCGCACATAGGCCTTCGGCAGCAGGACCAGCCTGGTCCGCGCAAAGATCGCCGGCTCGTGACGAGCAACCCACAGCAGCTTGGGCGCGGTGAAACCCGGCATCGCCTTGTTGCCGGTGACGGCGCGCAAGGCCGGCCAGCGCGCCTCCAGCTCCGCGCATTCGGCACTCGATCGGCCGTCGTTCCAGAGGATCGCCGGCCGCAGCGGGCGGTGGTCGGCACCCAGCAGCACCGCTCCATGCATGTGCCCGGACAGGCCGATGCCCTGTACGGCGGAAACGGCGGCCGGATGGGCCGCCTTGAGCGCATCGACGGCGGCGATGACCGCTTCGACCCAGGCGTCCGGCTCCTGTTCGGAAAAGCCGGGTTGCGGACGCTGTACCGTCAAGGGCACGTCGCTGCTCGCGACAATGCGCTGATGACCGTCGGCAAGGAGCGCCTTCACCGCCGACGTCCCGATATCGATGCCCAGAAACACGCTGCTTCCTCCGTGTACAAGATGCCGGACAGCCGGCTTCCTGCACATATTATGAGCCACGACACAAGCGCAGTGCGCCTGATTCGGCAAAGCCGGCGGGGTTGCGGTCTATTGCAGGAAGGCCCTCGCGACAGGCCGCGCGGCGATGTGCGGGCGATCACGCCCGGTTCACGGCATCGGCGCTAATAAAGATACGTTACCCCTCACGAAGCCCAACTCGGCACCAGGGACCGCCTCGCGACGATCCTCCCGGCTCGCAGGCCCCTGGTGCCCTTTTTGGACCCCTCCGCCGCGAAGCCCGCTTGTCGCCGTCATTGAACCGCCACGACGAGATTGTTGCGCTGCGCGAGTTCCTTGCGCGCCAGCATGGCATCCAGCACCTCTTCGAGACGTTCGCGCAGCGGTGCGCTGGTGGCGGCGAAGCCGAGCAGCCGGGACACCGCCACGAGCAGGGCGTCCCGCGGCGCACCGCGATTGGACTTGATCACCGTCACGAAGGCCGCTTCGATCTCCTGAGGAGGAAGCATGTCGAGCTTGCGCAGCCCGGGCGACGTGGTCTGGGAGCGGTCCCGCGCCGTGATCGCCTGGCCGGGCAGCGTGTAGAAAGGACCGCCCGATATCCGGCCCATGATGCGGGCGGCATCGATGCCGTCGAGCACCGCCTCGCGAACGCGAACGCCCGCCCGGCCAAGTCCGAAGGCGCCGCGGATGCGGGCTATGATTTCCTGCTCGTGCACGGGCCCTTCCACCTGGACGACCTCGGCGACATAGACCGCCATGCGGGCCGCGGACAATTCCTGGAGTTCGTGGCGCCCCGACACTCTCAGCACCGCCTCGACATAGGGGTGCGACAGCGACGACCGCATCTCGGCCGGTCGGGCGGCGCCGTGCCTTTGTTCGGGCACGGAGAAATCGCCGTTGACAGGTTGAAGCTCGTCCGTCTCCTCGATGTCGAGGCTGCCGGCATCGGCCGCTCCCGCGTCGATGTCTTCGGCATCGTCCGCCGAAGACCGGGCCGGCACCACACCGGCGGTGAATTCCCAATCCTCGACTTCGGCCGGCCCGCGTTCCGCCGGGGCCGCTTCGGCCGGCACCGGTCCGGCAGGTAACGGTTGGCGCGGAAGGGGGGAGGCCGGAAAGGCCTGGACCGGAGGGGCTTGGACTGGAGGGGCTTGGACCGGGGGAGCCTGGACTGAAGGGGGCTGGACCGGGGGCGCCTGGACTGAAGGGGGCTGGACTGAAGGGGGCTGGGGCGGAAGAGTCTGAGACGGAGGGGCCTGGGGCGGCCTCGATACGGACGGCCTGACCACAGGCGGTACCGGTTCGATGCGCTTGGGTTCGATCGGCTGGAACACCGGAAACGGTGCTACCGCTGCCCCATCGGTCCTGTTCGCCGCGGACGCCAGGGGTCCAAACGTGTGAAGCTTGAACCAGGGGGGAGTCGGATCCGCAACCTTCTCGGCGGGTCCCTTGCCGGTCGGCCCAACGTCCTCCCCGGGACCGATACCGGCGGCCGGCGAGGCAGGGCCGGTTTCGGCTCTTTCCGGTTCGGCGGGCGACGGCTCATCCGTCGCGGGCCCCGCGACTGCAGGGGCCAAAGGATCCGGGCCGAACGGATCCGGGGCCGGCAGATTCGGGGCGAAGGGATCCGGAACGGCAGGAACGAATGCTTCCTGCCGGACCACGTCGTCCGACGGCCGGGGGGCGACGGCGGAAATCGGCTCCAGCGTCACCGAGGGTGAAGCCCGATCGTCGTCCCGCTGCTGCCAGGCAAGCCTGGCCTTGATGATCGAGGCTTCGACTTTGGCGAGTTCCTCCTGCGGGCGCTGATACCAGTCGACCGACCAGATGCGATGCACGATCCAGCCCAGTTCCTCCAGAACCTGCTGATGCAGACGGTCTCGATCCCTCGTCGAACGTGCGGCATTGTATTGCGCGCCGTCGCACTCGATCCCGAGGATATAGCGTCCGGGCTGGTCCGGATCGACCACGGCAAGGTCGACATGGAAGCCGGCGCCACCGACCCGCGTGGCGACGGCGTGGCCGCGTGCGCGAAGCTGCGCCGCGACCTGCTCCTCGAACAGGAGGGGCGGCTCCCGACCTGCGCCGCCTGCAGGAGCGAGACGGCCGTTCTGTGCGAAGTCGAGAAAGGTCTTCAGCGCCGCGACGCCGCGTGCACTGGTGCGATCCGCGTCGACGTCTTCGGCAGTGATCGACGAAAAGACCTCGCACCGATATCTCGCACGCGAGATCAAGACGTTGAGCCGCCTCTCCCCCCCTTCGAGATTGAGGGCGCCGAAGCTCATCGCAAGATAGCCTTCCGCCGTGCGGCCATAGCCGATGGAGATGAAAATCACATCACGTTCGTCACCCTGCGCATTTTCGAGATTCTTGACGAAGAACGGATCGATGCTTTCGCTGTTGAAGAAAGCTTCGGTGTCGGGGTGGGCCCGGCGCAGCAGTTCCAGTTCCCTGAGAATCGCCTGCCGCTGCGCGACCGAGAAGGTGACGACGCCGAGCGATTGCGCAGCGCGACGTTCGCTATGGTTCCTGGCATGGGCGATGACCGCTTCGGCCACGGCCCTGGCTTCCTGCGGATTGGTGCGGGTGTTGCCGCGGTCATAGCGCGCCTGCGGTAGATGATGGAAGACGAACCCCAGATCCGGGCTCTCCCGCGTCGGGTTGGGCATCGCCATCAGCCGGCCGCCGTAGAATTCCCGGTTCGGCACCACGACGAGCGACTCGTGCCGGCTGCGGTAGTGCCAGTCGAGCGTATGGAACGCCATGCCCTTGGCGAGACACAGATCGAGTATGCTCTCCGCATCCCGACCCTGGAACGCCGATCCCTCCTCCTCGTCGTGCTCCTCCCAATCCCCGGTAAGCCTGGCGAAGAAGCGCGTCGGCGGCAATTGCCGCTCATCGCCGACCACGACCAGCTGTCCGGCACGGGCGATGGCACCGAGGACGGAGACCGCCTCGATCTGCGATGCTTCGTCGATCACGAGGAGGTCGAAGGCAAGCGCGCCCGGCTTCAGGAAATGGCTCACCGAGAGCGGGCTCATCATCAGCACCGGCTTCAGTTGCTGGATGGTGGAGCCGGCCTTGTCCAGCAGCTGCCGGATCGGCAGGTGACCGCTCTTCTTGGCGAGTTCACCGTCGAGGACGCCGAGCGCGCCGGCGCCGCCGCCACTCGGGGGCCGCGCCTGAAGATGGCGTGTGGCAACCATCTCGCCTGCCAGGGCAATGCGGCCGTGATCGAGAACGCGGAAGCTCTCGACCATGAGGTCCTGCAGTTCGCCGTCGAAGCGCTTGAGCTCCGGCAGGCGCTCGAAGAAGTCGCCGCGCAAGACCTCGTAATAGGTACGCTCGAACGTCGGCACGAACAGATGTCCGGCGATCCTGCCGTCGCGAAGGGCTTCGACGAGCCCGGCGAGTCCCGCCTCCTGCGCCGCCTTGCAGCGTGCACCGAAGGCGACCCACTGCGCCAGCGCTTCAACGCCGGCCAGCCACAGCCGCAAGCGCGACGTCAGCTGTGCCACCTCCAGATCGGCCCATTGCTCGACGCCGAACGCCCGCTTGATATCGAGGCCCAGAAATTGCTGCAGCTGGCCGAGATCCGCGTGGAGCCGGGGCACGCTTTGGGCAAGGGATCCGGCCGGAGTGCCTCGCTCCTTGACGGCGGGACGCACGGCGAGGCGGACCGCCAAATTGTCGGACGAGGCTACCTGGCGATTCTCCCGCCACCAATCGACGATCGCCTGAAGGCTGTCCCAGTCCGACCGCTCTTCCTGCCAGAGCGTGCCGAAGGCCTCGGCCCCGAGATGGCGCTGCGCCTCGAAGCGCCGGCGAGCCTCCTGCGCCGAGATCATGCCGTCGAGCAACGAAATCTGCTTCGCGCGATCGGCCGGCATGTCGATGGCCAGCAGCGAGCGAAACTGCTCCATGGCTTCGCGGTAGGGACCCTTGAGAAAACGCGTCCAGGACGCATTGTGCGCAGCGATCTCGTTGCGCAGCATCCGCATGTTGAAGCGCCAGGCCTGGGGCCGGTAGACCAGCGCCATCGCATCCGAGAATTTGCGATAGCTTCGGCCGAGCACGATCAGTTCGGCGATGGCCGGCGCGTTGGTGCGCCAGACCGCACCGGCAAGGGCGGTGCGGTCCGCCTGCGGCGGGAGCGCGAACGTCGCCTTCACGGAGCGGGCGAGCGTCTCGAAATCCCCGATCCTGACGACGTCGACGCTATAATCCCGGCTGACCGCGGCTGCCGACCTGCCGACGGTCTCGAGGTCGGCCTCGACATTCTGCAGCAGGCTCACGAGCCGGTCGCGCTCGCCCGGGTCGAGCGCCTCCCGGCCGACGCCGCGCCACATATGGGAGTCGGGATCTCCGATCTTCTCCACCAGGCGAGCGAGATCGGCGGCGAGATCGAAGCGGACGCGGCTTTCACGGCCGGTCCATCGCTCCGCTCCCGGGAGATCGTAACCGGGAAGGCCGCCACCATCCTGCACGCGCAGGAGATGGCCGAGCAGCTGGTAGGCCGTCAGCCCGGTGGGCTGCAAGGCCTCGTGCAGCATCGCGGCATGGCTGTTGAGGCCCGCCTGGGCGTCGCCCAGCGCCTCGATGAGGCTGAGGTCCTGCGGGGTCGGGCGGCCGGCGATATCGCGCGTGCGGCGCAGGTCCTCGAGGACAGCCCGCTTGCCGGCCTTCGCGGAATGGAGCTCGAGCGTCAGGCGCCCGAGCCCGGCATGGCGCAGGCGGCGCTGCACGGCTTCGAGGGCCGCTGCCTTCTCGGCGACGAAGAGGACTTTCTTGCCCTGGAGGACGGCCCCGGCGATGATGTTGGTTATCGTCTGGCTCTTGCCGGTGCCGGGTGGCCCCTTGATCACCAGGTGGCGTCCCCGCAACACCTCCTCGATCGCAACGGCTTGCGAGGCGTCGGCATCCACGACGTGATTGAGCGCGGCGGGCGGGATGATGGCGTCGATCGGCCCGCGGTCGCCGATGATCGGAGCCTGGCGATCGAAGCCCTCGCCCAGCAGCGCCGCCAGGAGGGGATGCTCGTGCAGCGGGTTGCCGGCCGGCCAGGCCGCCGGATCGAGATCGCGATACATGAGATATCGGGAAAAGGAGAACAGGCCGAGCATCATGGCGTCCGGCAGCACCTTCCAGCGCGCCTTGCCGGCGACGACCGCGGCGACCTTCCCGAGATAGGCCGCGACGTCGATGTCGTCCTCGTCCGTGAACCCCTCGACCGCCAAGCCGAACTCGTCCCTGAGCTTGGCCTGGATCGACAGATTGAGCGAAGCAGGCTCATCCCGCCTGCGCAAGGTGAAACGGTCGCTGGCGCCGGAACGCTGGAGGCGTACCGGCAGGAGGATCAAAGGCGCGTGGCGCGCCACGTCGGAGCGGTCGTCCTCGAACCAGCGCAGGAGGCCGATGGCCAGGAAGAGCCCGTTGACGCCCTGCTCTTCCTCCAGCGCTGCCGCGTCGTACCAGATGTCGAAAAGCCGCTTCTGCAACCCCTCGGATGTGAGGCGGGTCTGGAGGCGGGTATCGGCATGGCGGCGGAAGACGCCGCCGCCTTCTTCCATTTCCCGTTCCGGGGGCTGAGGGATGGCCCAGCCGCCGCGATCGTGCTCGTCGGGCCCCTGTTCCGTGCTGCTGGGAACGCGGCCGGGCAGGAACGTCAATCCTTTGCCCGCCGTCAGGGATCGGTAGATCTCGGGCGATTTTTCATCGACGATTTCAAGTGTACGCAAACCATCGATGCGCAAAGGGACGTTGATCAACCGGTTGCGGAGGCCGAGATCGAGCAATGCCCGGCGCTGATCCGACAAACGACTGCGCACCAAATTTTCCGCCATTGATTCGGATTCCCTCGCCACGAAACCGTATACTGGCGAAAGACGGATTTTCCAGCACAATGAGGCTTGGAAAGCGACGAAAAGGGGCTCCTCTTCGGCAGCGCAGATCCGGCGGACCGCCCGCCGTCCGGATTTGCGCCGTCGCCCCGATCAACATCCTTCGGCCACATGCGGGATAGGGTAATTTGCTACCCCAGTCAAACCCGTGCCGGACCCGCCTCAGGACGGGATGTCGTCCAGGTCGCGATGCCTCGTCTCGGGCACGAAGATCAGCCCTATGACGAAGGTGGCGGCCGCGACGACGATCGGATACCACAGGCCGTAATAGAAGTCGCCGCTTGCCGCGACCATGGCAAAGACGACGAAGGGAACGAGACCGCCGAACCAGCCATTGCCGATATGGTACGGCAGGGACATGCCCGTGTAGCGGATCCGGGTCGGAAAGAGTTCCACCAGCGCCGCCGCCATCGGGCCATAGACCAGCGTCACCAGCAGGACGAGGACGGTGAGGACCACCACCAGCATCGGCTTGTTCATCGCCGCGGTGTCGGCGGGCGCCATGGCATAGACCGTGGCGGTCTTGTCGGTGCCGTCATCGTTCTTGGCGATGCTGCCGTCCGGGTTCTTCACCGGCACGGCCTTTTCCGCGACCGGATAATTGTGCTCCTTGAGCGCCTTGTAGAGGGTCCCCGAGAACTCGGCCGCCTTGGCCTTCGCGGCGGCGGCGTCGAGGCCGCTCGACGAGAAGGAGGTGACCAGCGTATCGCCGACCTTCACCGTGGCCAGCGTGCCGGGAGGCGCGGCGACGTTGACATACGCCACCGAGCCGCTGGCGAGGAAGTTCTTGGCGACGTCGCAGGACGACGTGAACTTGGCCTTGCCCACCGGATCGAACTGGACCGAGCAGTCCGCGGGATCGGCGGTGACGGTGACCTGGGACGCGGCGAGCGCCGCTTCCAGGGCCGGATTGCCGTAATGGGTGATCGCCTTGAAAATCGGCATATAGAGCACGGCGGCGAGGAGGAAGCCGACGAGCATGATCGGCTTGCGCCCTATCCTGTCCGACAGCCCGCCGAAGATCACATAGAACGGCGTCCCGATGAGAAGGGCGATCGCCATGAGCACATTGGCCGTGGTGCCGTCGATTCGCAGCGTCTTGGTGAGGTAGAGCAAGGCGTAGAACTGGCCGGAATACCACACCACGGCCTCGCCGGCGACGAGGCCGAACAGGGCGATCAAAGCGAGCTTGAGATTGCTCCATTTGCCGAAGGCTTCGGAAATCGGCGCCTTCGAGCGCCGCCCTTCATCCTTCATGCGCACGAAGGCGGGGCTTTCCGAGAGCTGGAGGCGGATCCAGATCGAAATCCCCAGCAGCACCACCGAGATGAGAAAGGGGATGCGCCAGCCCCACGCCGCGAACGCGGCCTCGCCGACGCCGAGGCGCACCACGAGGATCACCAGCAGCGAGAGCAGCAGCCCGCCGGTCGCGGTGGTCTGGATCCAGCCGGTATAGAAGCCCCGCCGGTTGGGTGGCGCGTGCTCGGCGACATAGGTGGCCGCGCCGCCATATTCGCCGCCGAGCGCCAGGCCCTGGATGATGCGCAGGAGGACGAGGCCGATCGGCGCCGCCAGGCCGATCGAGCCGTAGCTCGGCAGCACGCCGACCAGGAAGGTCGAAGCGCCCATCAGCGTGATGGTCACGAGGAAGGTGTATTTCCGTCCGACGAGGTCACCGATGCGCCCGAACACCAGCGCCCCCAGCGGGCGCACGATGAAACCGGCGGCAAAGGCGAGGAGTGCCGCGAGGAACGACGCCGTCTCGTTGAGGCCGGCAAAGAATTGGGCGGCGATGATCGCCGAAAGCGACCCGTAAAGATAGAAATCGTACCATTCGAAAGCCGTCCCGAGCGAGGAGGCGAAAATGATCCGCCGGTCGGCCGAAGACATCCGCCCGGACGACGAAGGTCGAGTGGCGGCGCTCGTTGGCGTGCTAATTGACATGAACTTCCCTCCAGCCGGCCATGTCGCGCAGGCTCCGCACGAAGTGCCGGATCAGATGCTTCCTCCCGGGGCCGCGGACCGGCCTCTTTCCGGCGTTGCCGGTTCGTTATTGCTTTCACAGAAGATAGCCAGCGTCAAACGGGGATTTGACTTATAACCGCCGGCCACTACTTGTCCGCCCGCAGCTTAGGGACATCGCGGCTTCCACGCCGGGTCCGCGGATGGGAGTATAAGGCCGCCGGGCGTCGGCTGCCGGCCTCAGCCGTCGAATTTTCCCACCACCCTCAGCGCCCGGCGCCACAGCGCGCGCGGCAGCGAGAATTCCTCCTGCCCCCCCGGCGGCGGATTGAACTGCCGCAGCAGCCACTCCTGTTCCGTCCAGCCGCGCAGATGCTTGATGGTGGCAATGAAACCGCCGTCGACGCTCTCTTGCATGAAGATGTGCTCCTTGCCGCGCATGGGCGCCAGGCGCGGATTGACGATGGCCATGTCGCCGGGCCGGAAGGCCGGCACCATCGATTCACCGACCACCAGCACCGCGAAACCATCCCTCACCGCCCCCATGAACCAGGGGCGGGGCACGATATCGATGGGATCGGTCGACACGACGAGATCGCCTGGACCGCCCTCGACGGCGGCGAAGACGGCAAGATCCCTCTCGCCCAGCAGATCGCGGGCCGGCGAGGGACGCCCCGGCCCGGAATCCTGCAGACCGGGACGCAGGGCCGGCATGTTGGCATAGGCGCCGCCGATCAATTCGCGCAGGCGCTCCTGGGCGAGCGGGTCGGGCAACTGCCCGCCGAGCCAGCGCGAGACCGTCGGCTGCGACACCCCGATGGCGGCCGCGAGTTCGGCCTGTCGCCATCCGCGAGCCTGCAGGAGCGCCCTGATGTCCTGTTCCGTGACCATATTCAAATGATATGCGCCAACGCATAAATTTGCACGCATTTTCTTGACTCTGGATATGCGTGAATGCATAAATCCTTAATGCGCGGTGAGGCGCCGGCAACGACCACGAAATTAAACTTTATAAATATCAAGCAAATCCTTCATCAGAGAAAGGAAACCTCCCTTGACCCACAAGGATGAGGACGGCGATCATGCGGCCGAAATCATGCGTCAGCGCATGCGGCAGGAAACCAAGGACCATCTCCGCGACATCCGTCGCGAGCATGGGATCGGCAGGCATTGGGCCAGTCTCGTCCTTCCCGCCGGTACGCCGCATGTCCTCACCATCCAGCCGCTCCATTCCTGCGCCGGCAGCCCTGGAGCGATGTGCGCCGCCAATGGCGATGCCGTCCGCCGGATCGCCGCTTCCGACTAGAACAAAACAAGAACTAATCCGCCACGCAACTCTTTTCAACGAGGTATCGTCATGGCTCTCGGCTTTTCCGCCACCGCGCCCACCGCCTTTCTTCCCATTCTGAAATATCACATCCCCGACGGCCGCTTCCTGCGCATCGACCGCACGCCGGTGGGAACGACCATCCACGACATCACCGATGATTTCGCCGCCGTCGTCGACATGGACGCCATCGAGGTCGGCTGGATGCGGTTCGGCCACGGCGTCCGGCCCGACATGCGGCTCTTTCCGCTCGGCGGCGTCTGGCCCGAGGCGCCGAGCGTGCAGCACAAGCGCGGCCTGCGCGTCGTGCTGCAGCTCTCCGATGCCCATGGTGGTGAGGTCCGCGAACTCTCCTCGACCGCCGGCAGCTTTCTGGAGGCCTTCGACGCCCTCCATGACGAGTTCCTCGCCGGGCGTTCCGCCAATCCCGGTAAGCTGCCGGTGGTCGTGCTGATGGGAAGGGATGCGGACAACCGCCCGCACTTCACCATTGCGGGCTGGGTCGAGCGGCCGCCGGCGCTGGCCGGCAGCCACTGAACGCGCGGCCGGCCTCCGGCGCCGCAACGGCCGGCCCCGCGCGGGCCGGCCTGACGCTTCTTCCCGCAACCCGTTTTCCAGGACTTTCATGCCGAGATCCATCCGCCGGAACCCGCCCTCCCCGCCGCGTTTCCATCGCTGGGATGCCGAGAAGGAATGCGTCACGGTCGATACGGAAAAGATGCGGGCCGTCGAGGCGCCGCTGCCCGAGCGCGCCACGCCCGAACGGCTCGCCAAGGCGGCGTTCCACATGATCGGGCAGGACGACGGCGTGCAGCGCGTGATCGCCGGCCCCCTGGAGGTGCTGCATGCCGGGGGAGCACTCGATCCCGATCCGCGCCGCAACGCCGTCCTTTTCGACGCCGGGCGCCGCTACCAGCGCCATTGGCACGGCGCCGCACTTGCCGGCTTCAGCGGCCGCGACCTCGGCCGCGTCCGCGGCGGCGGCTCGGGCGAACACGCCTGGGCGGTGCCGCCCTCAGAGGCGGCGGCGCGTCATCGCGGCGAGTATCGGCGCGCCCGCGAACGGCTCGGTCCCTATCTCGCGCGCTGGGTCGATGCGGTCGTCATCGACGAGCGGGCGCCGCTCGATGTCGGCGGCGACACGACGCGCCATGCGGACGCGGCGACCGCCACCGCCATCGTGATGGAGGTGCTGCGCGCAGGCCTGACGACGCTCGCGGACCATTGGGGCATGATCCGGTGAAGGCGATTGGACCGTCCGGCGGCACGTGTTCCGTTTACAGCCGGGGGTGAAACCGGAAATATGCGTGCTTCGCGACCGTTTTCAGGAGTTCCCCTTGTCCCATTCGATCGCTCTCCTGCGCGGGGTCAATGTCGGCGGCACCGGCACCGTGAAAATGGCCGCGTTGCGTGCGCTCGGCGAGGAACTCGGCTTCACGCATGTGCGGACATTGCTGCAGAGCGGCAATATCGCGTTCGACGGAGCGGCCAAAAGCCACGCCGCGCTCGAACGCCGATGGGAAGCGGCCCTCGACGAGCGCCTCGGCGTGAAGACCGTCTTCATGATCCGCAGCGCCGGAGAATGGCAGGCCCTCATCGCGGCCAACCCGTTCGCGGCGGAGGCCGATGCCGACCCCTCCCATCTCGTCCTTCTGGTCGCCAAGGAAACGGTCGGCCCCGAAGCGGTCGCCGCGCTGCGAACGGCGATCAAGGGCCCCGAGCAGGTGCGGGCTGGCGAACGCTGCGTCTACGCCTGGTATCCGGACGGCATCGGCACATCGAAATTGACCGTGAAGCTGATCGAACGCCATCTCGGCACCCCCGTCACCGGACGCAACTGGAGCACCGTCCTGAAGCTTGCGGCGCTATAGGCCGGCTTCCGGGATCACGGCAGGCCTTCCCGGCGGCGTCCGCTGCATAGCCGGAGCTATAAAATATGCTCTGGCCTTCCACATTCCCTCCGCGCTAGTGGTCCGCCCATCGCGCAGGCCACTTCCGGGCATGGCGACGCCTCGATGAAGGATCGAAATGGACCGCACCCAGAAAGCCGCTCTTGCGAGCGCCGGCATTGGCCTCGTCGTGCTGGCGCTCAAATTCGGCGCCTATTGGCTGACGGGAAGCCTTGCGCTCTATTCCGATGCGCTGGAGAGCATCATCAACGTCGCCGCGGCGGCCGCGGCCTTCATCGCGCTGCGCGTCGCTGCGAAGCCTGCTGACGGCGACCATCCCTATGGCCATCACAAGGCGGAATATTTTTCGGCGGTGATCGAGGGCGTCCTGGTCGTCGGAGCGGCGATCCTGATCCTGCGCGAGGCCTATTTCGGCTTCTTCAACCAAGCGCCGCTGGAAGCCCCGTTGCTCGGCCTCGTCGTCAACGCCCTCGCGACCGTCGTCAACGCCGGCTGGGCCTGGGCGCTGCTGCGCTGGGGCCGCCAGTGGCGCTCGCCGGCCCTGAAGGCCGATGGCCAGCATGTCCTCGCCGACGTGTGGACCTCGGCCGGGATCCTCGTCGGCGTCGCTCTGGTCATCGCCACGGGATGGCTGGTGCTGGATCCGCTGATCGCCGCGCTGGTCGCGCTCAACGTGCTGTGGTCGGGCTGGGCGATGATCCGCGATTCGGTCAGCAGCCTGATGGACGCCTCGGCGCGGCCCGAAACGCTCGCCGAAATCAAGCAGATCATCGCCACGCAGAGCGAGGGCGCGCATGAAGCCCATGACGTGCGGACCCGGCAGGTGGGCAGCGTCGTGTTCATCGATTTCCATCTCGTCGTGCCCGGCAGCATGTCGGTAAAGGAGTCGCATGCGATCTGCGACCGCATCGAGCAAGCGCTGAAGGCGCGCATCGCCGGCGCCATGGTCACCATCCATGTCGAGCCGGAGGAGAAGGCCAAGCAGAAGGGTGTTCCCGTCCTCCTGGTCATGTAGCGGGACTGCCGGATTGCTTCAGGTTCGACCTGCGGCAATCCATGCCGAGAACAAAATGGCAACATTCTTGACTTCGAACCGGAACCATGCGATAAGAGGATGATCGTCATTACCTTGCGCCCGGAGCTCCAAGCTTCCGGGCGTTTTTGTTTTCAAGGGGACACCATGAGCAAGCGGAAGCCCGCCGCCGCGGAAGAGCCGCCGCCCGACGCCGCCGACACCGGGACGGCATCGTCCCGCCCCGCCGCCAAACCCCGACCGCGCAAGGCAAGCGGGGCGAGCAAGGCGGCTGGGCTTTCGGTCCTCGCCGACAACGTCCTCGCTGCGCTGACGGCGGCCGGCGGCGCGGACTATCTCCTCACCATCGCGCGCGACGATCCCAAGACCTTCTGCGCCTTGCTGACACGGATCCTGCCGGGACGCATCGACGGCAAGGCGGAGGGCGGCGGCATCGTCCTGCGCTGGGCCATCGCGGATGCCGGCGAGGCCGGCGGCGAATGAGCATGCCCGGTCCCGACGCGTCCGCTCCCTCGCTCCTTGCCGCCCTATCCCCGCCCATCAAGGCCACGGCATCGGAAGGCCTCGTCACCCTGCCCTATGCACCGCGCCCGGCCTTCCAGCCCTTCCACGCCCGCGGGCAGCGTTTCGCGGTGCTCGTCTGCCACCGGCGCGCCGGCAAGACGGTGGCGACGGTGAACGACCTCATCCGCCGTGCCGTCGAATGCAGCCGCCCGGCGCCGCGTTACGCCTATATCGCGCCGCTGTTCCGCCAGGCCAAGGACATCGCCTGGGACTATCTGAAGCGCTACACGGCGCCGATTCCCGGCCGCGTCGTCAACGAAAGCGAGTTGCGCGTCGACCTGCCGGGCGAGCGACGAATCCGCCTCTACGGCGCCGACAATCCCGACACCCTGCGCGGGCTCTATCTCGACGGCGTCGTCGTCGACGAGCCGGCGCAGATGAAGCCGGCGCTGTGGCAGGAGGTGCTGCGGCCGGCCCTTGCCGACCGCGGAGGCTTCGCCGTCTTCATCGGCACGCCCAAGGGCCGCAACTGGCTCTACGACCTCTACCGCCGCGCCGAAAAGGACGAGGCCTGGTACACGCTGACGCTGCCGGCCTCGCGCTCCGGCATCCTCAGGCCGGCCGAAATCGCGGCGCTGACGCAGGACATGGCGCCGGCCCTGGTCGCGCAGGAAATGGAATGCTCCTTCGAGGCGCCGGACCGCATGCAGTTCATTCCCCCGGCGCTGGTGACGGCAGCCGGCGAGCGCCCCGCCTCCCGCGGCGGCGCCCGGGTGATGGGCGTCGACGTCGCCCGTTTCGGCGACGACCGCAGCGTCATCCTCGTCCGCAACGACACGCTCGAGCATATGCGCGTGCTGCGCGGCATCGACACCATGCAGACGGCGGCGCTGGTGGCGGAAGAAGCCGAGATCTGGCGGCCGCAGGCGATCTTCGTCGACGGTGCCGGCGTCGGCGGTGGCGTGGTCGACCGGCTGCGGATGATGGGCCATGTCGTCTTCGACGTGCAGGCGGGCGGCAAGGCCAATGCCGGCGAGCGCTACGCCAACAAGCGCGCCGAAATGTGGGGGGTGATGCGCGACTGGCTGCGCGATCGCGGCGCCCTGCCCACCGGGATCGACCATCGCGACGAGCTCGCCGACGACCTCGTCGCCCCGCAATACAAATATGATGCCGGGGGACGCCTGCTGCTCGAAGCTAAGGACGACATGAAGGCGCGCGGCCTGCCCTCCCCCGATCTCGGCGACGCCCTCGCCCTCACCTTCGCCGAACCCGTCGCCTCGCCGGAACTGCGCCGCATCGCCTCCGAGGGCCCGGCCCAGGATTACGACCCGCTGGATTATTGAGCACGGGAGCGATGTCGCTTCTCCCCGTGGGAAGAAGGCAGCTGACCCGCTCATGCCTGCGCTTGCGGACGACACATCCACGCTCCCAGGAAATTCCCATGCCCGTCACCATCCTTCCCGCCACGCTGCGGGACATGACCTATGTTGCCGTCAACATGCGCGAGGCCGACCGCCGGGAGATCCGCGCCGTCTTTCCCGGCACCGACACGGCGATCGGCATCGCTTTGTTCGAGGCCTCGCCCGGCCTCGCCTGGACGGCCTGGACCGGCGGCTCGCCGGTGTGCGCCTTCGGCATATCGCGGCTTTTCCCCGGCCTCGGCAGCGGCTGGGCCTATGGTACGCGGGCGATGGCCGCCGCGATGAAGCCGGTGACGCGCTTCTGCCTGCGCGACGTCGCCCCCCGCCTGCGGCGCGACGGCTTTCGCCGCATCGAGGTGCGCAGCGCCATCGGCCACGACCTCTCCCACCGCTGGCTCGAATGCCTCGGCTTCCGGCAGGAGGGCATCGCCCGCGACTATGGCGCCGACGGGCTGGATTTCATGACCTATGCGGCGACACGAGAACGACGCCGCAGACGGCATGAGGATGTCTGCATCTGAATTCCAAATCGCCGACATGATCCCTGCTCTTCGAAGCACGGCAGTGCATACGTTGTCTCCTTTGCTGCGTATTTCCTTCTCGCCGTTTCCTTCGATTGCCGTTGTCGTGGCTCGTCTTCCGGGAGCGTCAATATATGGAGACTTCCCTTTGTCGATCGTCACGGGGGGATCGATTCTATTTGCATAGCGCCGCGCTTGTCTCTATTTTACTCTACCTCTATAATAGGATTGTCTTTACCATGAAAAGCGCTGCGCTTATTGGTCTTTTCCTTCTATTTATAGCTTTGAATTTTAGTTCATGCGGGATCCTCACTGTTAAATTATTCGACCTTGAGGGCATTCCCATCCCTCCAAACGGAAATAGGGGCGCTTATACATTAATAACAAATCGATCCAGCATGTCGTACCGCAATATACAGCTCGAATGTCACTTCAAACTCTCAGACAATATAATTGTCTCCAAAATTATAAATATCGAAGAATTACCATCTTTCGGAAGTATAGAAATACGCTCAACTCCGAGCGGAGACCCGCACGATCTGGTGGTAAATTGCAAAGAATCAGCTCCAATCAAAATAGGAATCGTCTTTGTAAATAGAACTATTCACTAAAATATAAAATTTATCGAGGCCTTACTTTCCTGGAGAGCAGAATGAGCGATTGGAAAATCGTATATTCAGAGCGTCCGCTGGGCGTGGCTGTACACGGCGTGATTTCGATCTTGGACGAATATGACCAAGTAGTCGAATCATTTGAAGGATTGGCTACCGATGCGAACGGCCATGTCAAACCGATTGGATCACAAAAACTCGGCGACACCATTCAAGGTCATTTTTATCCTGGCCGATCCGCAAATGCAGAATCACAACCAAAGATAGTCTATGTGGGTTCAAAACCAGCTATCGTGAGTGCGATGATTGCAATGGAGGATGCTACCGTTGCAATCAACCTAAAGAATATTCCCTATCAGCTGCCTTTGATCGATTCCGGCTTCAATGCACCGACCAACAGCAACTCCTATATTGCAACCATGTTTTCGGTGTTGGGACTTCGTGCGCCCACGCCCCTCTACGATACGGCCGCTGGACAGGTGGGGCGCGGTATGCTGTTGCTCAGTCCCGAAGAGATCGCCGGTTTCCATGCCGGCATCGGCGGGACGGTTGCAGCAGGGCAACAGGAGAGCCATGGCAACTCCTCCGCGGAACCTGTCCTCTCAGGTGCGATACCGCACCCACCTCCCCGTCCGAACTTGGAGATAGACAGAGCGAAGTCGCGCCGCAATGAAGAACAAGCAGGGACAGAATCTCCCGTGACGTTCACGGGTTGGTGGGGCCGCCAAAACAGTCGCTCTACCGGATCGCCATCAGATATCGTCGCGCTCCCTTCGGAGTTTGTCACGAGACAATCGCCGGCATCTGGAGACGGTGCAGATCGATACTTCTCCGCTTCCGGCGATCCAACAAACGGCTCAGGCCGTTTGCCCTCGCCCGGCGGCATGAACCACTCTCCGAATCCTAGTTATTTTCCGCAAAGCATCTCGGGATTTTCAGAACTCAAATTGGACGGCTTTAGAACCGATGACGATATTCAGGGAAATTTTCCGGACATAAACTATGTCAACGGTCTAAACTTTCATTCCTTGCTCGTGGCTCCCGTCGATATCGGAACCCAATCTCTTCCAAGTGGCAACGGAGTAGGAAACAAAAATCGGTGATTTTTACTTTAAATTATGGCACCTATATTTAAACATCGTTCGATGCCCGCTGTCTAAGTCAGCGCATGTCATGTCCTGGCTGTTTCTCCAGCCCTCCCTTGCGGAGGGCTTTTTTTCATTTGGAGTTTCTCATGTGTCCTCCCATCCTGATCGCCGCCACATCCCTGGCGGGCACAGCCTTGTCCGCCTATGGCTCGATCGCTGCCGGCAACGCACAGAAGGCTGCAGCTGACGCGCAGGCCGCCGCCGACAACCGGCAGGCAAGCATGGCCCTGCAGCAAGGCGAATACCAAGCCGACCGCAAGCAGGACGAGATCAACCGGACGATCGGCAGCCAAATCGCCTCGACCGCGGCTTCCGGCCTCGACCTCAGCGGCTCGCCTTCCGACGTGATCGCCTCAACCGCGAGCGAGGGTGCCCTCGACACCAGCGCCATGCGCTACGGCGCCAGGGTCCAGGCCGACAATCTCATCTATCAGGGCAAGCTCGCGCGGCAGGGAGGACAGGTCGCCGAGCAGGCCGGCGCGATCGGAGCGGCCGGCGGCCTCCTCGGCGGCCTCGGCAAGTTTGGCGACAATGGCGGCTTCACCCTCCTCGGCAGCGCCTTCGGCCTCAACGGGCAGGATGCCTTCCAGAAGGCATGGAAACTGCAATGACAGCCGGACCGCGGCGATGAGAGCCTCGGCCGCACCGTCCTGATTTCCTGCAGACGCCCCCCTCTGTCTTCCACCCCGGCCCGCCCTTCCGGCGGGCTTTTGTTTGGAGCGAAACCTTGCCCCGTTTTCCCGACTACGTGGCGCAGAACGGTCTCGACATCGGCCGGGCGCCGCAGATCCAGGCCCATGACGAGGCCGCGCAAGCCCTGCGCAAGCTCGGCCAGGACGTCGGCGATGTCGCCGACCGCTGGCTGGCGCGCCAGAAGGAACAGGCCGATTTCGACGATGAGATCAGCTATCAGCGCTACGGCCTCGCCCAGCGACAGGCGATGGCGGAAGCCCTGGCGGCAGCACCCCAATCGATGAGCAGCTTCCACGACAGCTTCATGGCCGCCCGCGACCAGGCCGACAAGGCTTTCCTGCAGACCGTCAACCCCGGCAACCGCGCGCGCTATGCAGGCCTGCTGAGCCTCGATCGCGATAAGGCTTCGATCGCCGCCGCCGAGGCCGAATATCGCGGCCGCGGCGCCTATGAAGCCGATCAATATGGCCGATCCGCCGCGCTGCTCGCCGACGAAGTCCGGCGGGATCCGTCCCGGGCGGGAGAAGCCCTGCGGGTGCTGCACGAACAGACCGGCAATCTCTCCAGCCTGCTGACGCCGCAGCGCCAGGCGCTGTGGGACGACAGCCGCCGCCAGATCGCGCTCGCCGATTGGGAGGGGCGCTATGGCGGCGACGATCCCTCCGACACGCGGCTGCGCGAGGCTCTCGCGGCGGTCGGCGTGTCCTCCTCGGGCGGAGCCGACCGTGCTTCCTTGACGCCGCTGAAGGCCGACGGCCCCGTCGATCCCGCCTTTCGGGTCCTCGACGAAGGGACACGCCTGCAACTCGCCAACCGCGCCCTCGCCCGGCAGCGGCAGGCACAGGTTTCGGCGCGGGCAACTCTCGCGCAGGCGCTGCAGGACGGTTCGGCCGTATTGCCCTATGAAGGCGTCTGGCCGGGCGAGCCGCCCGGCCGGGCACGGTTCGTCGCCGCCTATGGCCCCGACGAGGGCGCGCAACGGTACCAGGCCTTCGACGGCCTCCTGCGGGATGGGCCCCGGATTTCGGCGCTGCTGCGCCAGCCGGACGATGCCCAGGATGCGGCGCTTATCCGGACCGCCGACGCCACCGATGCGGAAAGCCGCCGATTCCACGGCAACGCCCTCGCCGCGATTGCCCGCTACCGGAGCGAGCGTGCCGCCGATCCGGTCGGCACGCTCGGCAAGCTCTATCCCGATTTCGGCCGGCAATGGGCCGCCCTGCAGGGGGCCGACCCCGCCACGCTGCGCCAAAGCCTGCCCGGCCTCGTCGACCAGACCGCCGCCCTGATGGACGCCGCCGGCGTGCCGCCGGGCGAGCGGCGCTATCTGCCGAACGGCATGGCCTCGACCATCGTCAGTAGCTTCAATGATCCGACAAGGTCGATTTCGGATCGTCTCAACGATGTGAGTAATACCCTGCTAGCCACTCGGCTTCCAACCCAGCAGCACGCGGTCTTCGATCAACTGGTCTCAACCGGCCTGCCTCCAATGATGAAATCGGTAGTCCCGGCGCTCGTTCGTGGAGATGACAACGCGACGAAAAGAATCGCCGAGGCAGTGCTCTTAAACCCCAACGGCGATATAAGCCCTGGAAATACCATTTCAGTTTCACTGTTGCTTGGGAATGCCAGCGATCCAAGCTATTCAAATGAAATCTCCTCCGTTAGCCGAGATCAGGTTGAGAATAATCGGAACGCGCTTCTCTACAGGCGTCTTGTGCAGAACAGTCTAGCCCGAAATGGCGGAGATCTAGACAACGCGGAAGCATTGGCATTATCCGACATCGGTGGGTATAGGCCAGCGGCTTCAACGAATGTGATCGCAGATGGAAAAACTAAAAATTCTTCCACCATTTTCAACGACACGGTACAGAAAAATTCGCTCGATCGGCCTATGCCCTCGGATAAAAATACGAAAATACGCGCAAAAAACCCTTCTCTAGAAGAATATATGAGAATATACATAGAAAAAAATCTTCCGTATATATTAGGTCTTCAGAAAATATCTAAACCTAATACCCTTGATCCGACGACACTCGCCTTTGAATCACGAAATTTGCCCGGCGCATTTGTTATGCCAGATGCGGGCGATCTCGCAAAAATGATGAGTCCAGAGCCGACGGGCTTTGATAAGTTTCAGTTGAGTAAGGCGGCCGTACTTAATGAGATACGTCGCGGCGCAATCGACACAGCTAACGAAATAGGAGTTGCACCGCTTGACCTCTTGACAGCAATGTATTTTGAAACGGCCGGAACCCTTAATCCTTGGAAAAAAGGCCCAACAACTAATCCTGGCGGGAGGCACATTGGCCTGATTCAATGGGGAGACGCTGAGCGAAACAAATACGGCATCACCAAGGATATGCTGCCCTATGATCAGGTCCGAGCAGTGGGAAGATTTCTACAGGACCGAGGTGTTATGCCGGGCATGGGTCTGCTTGACATTTACTCAGCAATCAATGCCGGTCACGTGGGTCTTTACAATCGAACTGATGCCGGCAACGGTGGCGCCGCGGGGACGGTTGCAGATAAAGTGGCGGGCATGGCTGATCACGCCAAAAAAGCGCAAGCTCTACTGAACAAGCCACATACGATTCCCCCACTCTATCCTCCGTTCACACCACCGGATGAAAACTAGGACCCAATCAATTCCGAACGATATCGCCGAACCGCCGAACAGAGAATTTATTGATGATAACCGTCGTCCGATAGCTGGAATACGATAGGCGGCTTGAAGCCAAAACGTCCTGAGTGCAGTTCCGTCGCAGGTACGTTCGCGGCACCGACTATCGGCCTCCCTTTTACGTCTAGTGGCCACGCCTGCTGCGGGCGGCAGGCGCGGCGGACGGTCGTCACGTCCGCATAGATCATGGTGAATTCGAGTGCGGGGGAAGAGTGTCTCCGAACAAGGTGAGAAAGCCTGAAATAGACGGACTTTCCCCTGGCATCGTCGCAGGTGAAGGTGTAAGCGCCCATATCCACCGAGCCAGCGACGAGAGCCCTCTTATCCAGCCGGAGATCGGATGTTTCGCTAAGCAGCCGTCCGTCGCGCACCCCAAAGGAGACCAGCCAACTCACGGCACTGCCGGTGCTTCGATAATAGGAAAGGCAATAAAGTCGCTCGTCTTTCGCGCTGCGCTTTAACACAGCGCAATGCTTTGCGAGCGCTTCACCGTCGTCGTCACTGGCTCTTTTGCCAGGCCAATAGCCGAGGAAATGCAGCGATCCGCCCTTGTCGCGCCTCGCCAGCAGGGATCCCCCGCCGAGATCAGGATGACCGGCGCAGTCGGTCCGATACGGCGCTACAATATAGTGTTTGTTCTCCGCCATTATCGGATAACTCCGCTCAATGGAAACAAAGCATCTCGTGCCCTCCTCGGGAAAATCGGCCTGGACATCGCGGGGAAAATTGATGGCTTCGAGGCAAGTGGCTCCCTTCGTATCTTGTGGCTTGCAGATCAGCCTGATCAACGCAGACTCATCCGAAGTAGGAAAATCATTCGATGCCGATGCCGTCGCCGTCGCGCAAATCACCGCGATAAAACCCACAACAAACCGCTTCACTCTCCCACTCCAGCTAATTCCACGCATCCAATCTAGAATGACACAGAAAAGAACAAAACAAAAACAAAATTTGACACCGGATCTTCGTCATGCTAACCTCAAAATCATGGATCTCGACGCCTCCGGCTCGATCCCGCTTCCCACCGCCCCCCTGTCCAGCCCTCCCTTTCGGAGGGCTTTTGCTTTTACAGCCCTGGAGTTTCCCATGTGCTTTTCCACGCCCAAGCCGCCGCCCCTTCCGCCGCTGCCCCTGCCGGCCAACCGCGCCGATGACGCCAACCAGGCCGCGGTCAACAACACGCTCCGGCGGGTGCGCAGCCAGAACGGCAATATGCAGACCCAGCTCACCGGGGGCCTCGGCGATTCCGGCTTCGGCCAGAACGTCAACCGCGTCACGCTGCTCGGACAGGCCGGCTCATGAACGAGGAACGCTCCATCCTCGACTCAACGGCGCTGTGCGGCGACGTCGTCGCCCGCATGGAGGCACTCGCCAATGATCGCGTGCAGTGGGAGAAGGTGTGGGCCGATATCGCCGACTACTGCCTGCCCGACCACGCGCGCTTCGTCCCCGGCGCCTCGTCGAGCGCGGCGACGCGCTACGATCTCATGGCCCAGGGGCCGGCCTCGGTCGATCGCGGCCGGGTCCGCTTCGACGACACCGCCCTCCGGGCTGTCGACCGGCTCGCTTCCGGCATGGAAAGCCTCGTCACCCCGCAGTCGGAAAAATGGCACGGCCTCGCCGTCACCGATCCGCTCGCGCCCGAACCCACCGACGAGGAAGCCGAATATTTCGAGACCTATCGCGACTACATGTTCGCGGTGCGCTACAATTCCCGTTCGGGCTTCATCGGTGCCCACCAGAAGGCGCTGCGCTCGGCGATCGCTCTGGGCACCGGCGTCGTTTTCGTCGAGGAATCGCTCGGCAGGGAAGCCCATGCCGTGCCGGCGCTCTACCGCTACCTGCCGCTGAGCGAATGCTACCTCGCCGTCGATGCGCAGGGCGAGCCCGACACGCTCTACCGCAAGTTCACCATGTCGGCCCGGCAGATGCGCCAGCGCTTCGGCGAGGAGGCGCTGGCCGACAATGTGCTGCGCGCCTCGGAGAGCGCGACGGAGAAGGATCGGCTCTTCACCGTGATCCACGCCGTGCAGCCGCGAAAGGACGTCGACTGCGAGGCAGGCGGCGCCGCGCGGAAGGCACCCTTCGCCTCCTTCTATGTCGACCGCGACAACAACCGGATGCTGGGGGAAGGCGGCTTCTACGAATTCCCCTTCGTCGTCTATTACTGGGCGCCGGTGGAGACCATGCCCTATGCGCAATCGCCCGTGATGATGGCGCTCGCCGACATCAAGGGGCTCAATGCCATCCGCAAGACCACGCTGCGCGGCCTGCAGCAATATCTCGATCCGCCGATGGCGATCGCCCATGACGGGGTGATGAACCGGCCGAACCTCAACCCGCGTGCCATCAACTACAACGCCATCGATTCCAACGGCCGCATGAAGATCCAGCCGATCCTCACCCAGCAGCGGCCGGACTTCGCCCAGCAGATGATCGACGCCGAACGGCAGGGCGTCAATGACAGCCTCTACGTCACTTTGTTCCAGATCCTCTTGCGCAACCCCAACATGACCGCGACCGAGGCGATGATCCGCGCCAACGAGAAGGGGGAACTGCTCGGCCCCGCCGGCGGCAAGATCCAGCAGGCGATGGCGCGCGAGGTCGAACGGCTGGCGGGCATTCTCGAGCGCAAGGGCGCGATGCGAGAGGGCTCCCCGCTCGCGCCGCCCGCCAGCCTCGCGGGCCGAGATTTCGGGGCGCGCTTCACCTCGCCGCTCGACCGCCTCCGGCGCAGCGCCGAGGGGCTCGGCATCCAGCGCACCCTGCAGACCATCATGCCGCTGATGGAGGCCGACCCGAGCGTGATCGACAATTTCGACCTCGACGAGATCGCCCGCCTCACCTGCGAGATCGAAGGCGCACCGCACCGCATCCTCAAGCGCATCGACGAACGCGACGCCGCCCGCCAGCAGCGCCAGCAGATGACGGCCCTGCAGCAGGGCCTCGCCATGGCGAAGACGGGCGGCGAAGCGGCGAAGAACCTCGTGCCGGCGCTGGGACAGGCGGCAACGATGGCGCAGGGCGGCAGCCCGACGAATGGCGCCCCCGGAAGCGGCGGGCCGGCGACGGGCGGAAAGCCCGGCAAGGCACCGACTTAAGTCCCGGCGACGCCGGCAATCTCTACCGAGCCGTCTCCTCACCTCTCACCGTCCCAGCCCGCCCTCACCGGCGGGCTTTTTGTTTGGAGCAAGCCTTGCCCCGTTTTCCCGACTATGTGGCGCAGGAGGGCCTTGCCGTGCCCTCCGCGCCGCAGATCCAGGCCAACACCGCTGTCGGCAAATCCCTCACCAGCCTCGGCAATACCCTGCAGGAGGCCGGCCAGCGCCTCGCCGAGCGCCAGCGACAGCAGACCGACTTCGACGATCAGATCGCCTATCAGCGCTACACTCTCGGCCAGGACCAGGCCCTGCAGCAGGCCCAGGCCGGCATGGCGCCGCAGGCGACCGGCTTCCATGACGCCATCATGGGCGGCCGCGCCCAGGCGGACGGCGGTTTCCTCCAGACCGTCTCGCCCGCCAACCGCGACCGCTATGCCGGTCTGCTCGCCCTCGACCGCGACCCCGCACCTCCTTCGCCGCCGCCCGCATGGAGTTCGCGAGGCGGGGCACCTATGAGCAGGCCGCCTTCGGCCAGTCGGCCTCGGACATGGCCGACCAGGTGCGCGCCAGTCCCAACCTGCTTGTCTTCCGCGCTCAACGCGCTGAAGGCGCAGCAGGCCAGCCAGTCGAGCGTGCTGCCGGCCGCGCGCGAGGCGCAGTGGACGGCGACGAAGCAGGCCCTGCAGACCGCCGGCTGGCACGGCCGCTATGGCGACGACCCCTCCGGCCAGGGCCTCGCCGCGCTCGGCGTCAAGCTCTCGCCCGAGGACCAGACTGTCCTGCCGCTGCTGATGGACGAAGGCCCGGTCGATCCCAGCGTCGACGCCCTCCCCCCGGCACAGCGCCAGCAACTCGCGCTGCAATGGCAGACGAACCAGACGCAGAAGCAGGCCGCCGCCAGGGCCGATCTCGCCGGCCTGCAGCAGCGCCTCGACGACATGATGCTGACCGGCATGCTCGACGGCCCGCCGCCGGACCGGCAGACCTTCGTCACCGCCTATGGCCCGGACGAGGGCGCCCGGCGCTTCGACGAGGCCGGCGCCTTCCTGAAGGACGCGCCGGCGATCACCGCCCTGCTGCACCAGCCGGACGGCGCCTAGGACGCCGCGCTTCGCCAATACGACGCCACCACCGATCCTGACGGGCAGCGCTTCCTCAACAACGCCACGGCCGCCGTCGCCCGTTACAGGGCGGAGCGCGCCAACGATCCGGTCGGCACGCTTGGCAAGCTCTATCCCGGCCTCGCCCAGGGCTGGGCCGCCCTCGACAACGCCGATCCCACCACGCTCCGGCAAGCGCTGCCCGGTCTCGTCGGCCAGACCGCCGCATTGATGGACGCCGCCGGCGTGCCGGTGAGCCAGCAGCGCTATCTTTCTACCGCGCTGGTAAACAATCTCGCGAGCAGCATCCACAATTCCGACAGGACACTCGCTGAACGAATGGCGCCGCTCGAAGCGGTGTTCGCCGCCGTCAAGAAACCGGATCTGCAACGAGCCATCTTCTCCCAGTGCGTC
The DNA here is from genome assembly GCF_030814655.1 of Labrys monachus. Taxonomy (NCBI): domain Bacteria; kingdom Pseudomonadati; phylum Pseudomonadota; class Alphaproteobacteria; order Hyphomicrobiales; family Xanthobacteraceae; genus Labrys; species Labrys monachus. The sequence continues at coordinate 2,167,393 of NZ_JAUSVK010000001.1, read as the reverse complement.
AAGGCCGGTCTTCCGCCGCTGCTGCAGCCCATGGCGGTCGCGCTCGCGCAAGGGGATAGAGGGGTCGCTGGCCGCCTTGCCGAGGCGGTGCTCGTAGACCCTCCAGGTAGCGCCGGTGGCTCTTCCGATCAGCCGCCCCATCCCGACCTCCTCGCCGGTCCCGTCCAGATCGGCGACGGCCTCGACCGGGCTCGCCGCACCGGCCTGCTGTTCACCCGCCTAATCCAGCACGGCCTCGCCCGCAACGGCGGCGACCTCGACGCCGCCGTTGTACAGACTCGGTCGGATCTCTTCGGCAACCGGCCGATCCTGCCGGGCGACATCGTATTGCCGTAGCAACGGTTGCTCCGGCCGGTGTTCATTTGTGACAGGACAGGATCCATACTGGCGAAATGCGGGGAAACTCTCTCCGAAGGGCTTCCGCCAGATCGCTGGATTTCAATTCCGTATCCGTATCCTTCTCGATGCCAGCCTCCGTGCGATCAACAGCGCTTTCCATTTCTTCGATCTCGCCAGCGAAACAAAGTCCGGAGTATCAGCGGGCTTTAGCCATTGCGGAAGGAGTCCTGTCAGGATTGATACCGGACCCGACGGGAGGAGCAACAGACTATTGGGCGATCGGATCGCAAAATAACTCCGATGCCAGCAAAGGGACCAAGGCCAGAATTCAGGGTGTGCTTGCCACTGGAAAGACTTTGCAGATCGGGAAACATCTTTTCAATCAAAAGCCGGAATCTCTCGTCAATCGGCCCCCGGCAAACTTCCAGACGCTTCTCGCCGGCTCGCAGAGCGCCGATCAGATCGACCGCCTGAGAGATCTTCAGCGCGCCAGCCTCGCCTCTTCTCCCGAAATCGAGGCGAAAGCGGCGGCCCTGCCGGGCGACCCTGCCGAGAACAAGGCTCGCCTGATCGACCAGGCCGAAACGCTTTCCGAACAGGCGCCCGATGAAGGTTCGCCCCAGGCGGCGCCCGTCGACGCGAAACTTTCCACGGCGTGGGCCATCGCGGCGACGGGTATGGGCAGGATGTCCATGACGGACGCGCTCGCCTTCCTGAGGGGACAGATCATCCAGGAGCAATTGCAGTCTCCCGGCTTGAGCGAAGAAGAAGCCGTGCAGCGCATCGGCCGGCAATATGGCGTCATGGACCTCCCGCTCAGTGATGCCAGAATACGGAAGTATAATAGTAAAGCAGTAGGGCTCCCAAACGATCCGGAGGATTGGGCAGATCCCAGGAAAATTTCGGGCGCGATCAATGCTGCAAATCCACCGCCGTCCTTCGCATTTCCATCCTACGTCAACGGACGCAGCTTCCATTCGGATGCTCAAGACCTGTCAGACCGGATCGACGCTTGGGGTCTTTCGTCACACCCGCCGGCATCCCTCAATTTTGAGGAACCAGCGACAAACACTTCGCCCCAGCCTCTCCCGGATGCCGGCTCGCAGGAGCAGCCTCCAGACACGAACATCGTCCCGGAGAACACGGGAGCACCTCAACCTCGAGAGGCACCTCCCTTCACGCCGCCCGTCCTGCCCGACAGTATGGGCATGCAGAGGCCCTTCGGCATTTTCCAGAACCTGCCGACATCGCGCGACACCGGCAATGGAGACTGACCCGTCCCCCCCGACCGCGTTTCCGACGCCCGATCAGAGACGAACGGCATCTCCATGTTCATTGACCTGACCTGCGCATCTTCTACCGCAATCCACGATCCTCATCGTCCTTCCTCACTTGTGGCAGGACGGGAGCCATACTGGTGAAACACGAGGATACTTTTGGCGAAGGGCTTTCGCCAGATCGTTGGATTTCCATTTCGCATCGGTGTCCGCGTCGATGACCGCCAGATCCCCATCCTCGAAGACGCTGTCCGCGAGATCGTCGGCGAATTTGGGGTCTCTCCCCAACACCCAGCCAGTCATATCAAGCCAAGCATATTTCAAATCTGTAGAAGAGAATCCGTAGTCGAACCACGAATGTTCCTTGCCACTGACATACAGCGTCGCTCCCCACCCGCCGTCCAGGGACTTTCCCTTGAATGTCTTGTTGCCGAATTTCAATTCAAGGCGCCGATCTCCCGTATTGCGCATATATTGCCGGCCCTCCGGACATTTCGCAATTGCCAGCGAGGGCAGAAGAGAGAGCGCCACGGCGCCCGCGAGCAATGCCACGTTTCTGAACATTTTACTCCCCGTCGGGGCCGCTCTCGGGCCACGGAAACCTTTATCACTACCCTTGAACAAATCAAGAACAAACCTTGCCTTTGGTCGCATCATGTGCTATAAGGAAAGAATCATGGGATGCGCCGCGCGAATGGCAGTTTTGGCCTGATTCCCTTCAATTTCCTTCCCGAAATTCCTCATGGAGGCGGCCCTGCGCTGGTTTCCGCTTGCCCGGCATCTCGCCGGGCACCCCGCCCGTTCGGCCGAGGCCGAATTGCGGCTGGCCCTCGCCTATCGCAACGTCTTCAATCCGCAGAATGCGGACGTGCAGATCGTGCTGTCCGACCTCGCCGACTTCACCGGTTTCTACCGGGTCAACGGCGCGGGCATCCCGCCCGACGACCGGGCGTTTTCGGACGGCATGCGGGCCGCCTTCGGGCGGCTCTTTCGTTTTCTCAACCTGACTGACGAGGAAAAGGCCGCGCTGGTGGAAGCCGCGCGCAGCGAGACGCTCGTCAGCGCAACACAGGGTCTTCTGTGATGACAGATTTCGCCGGCACCGGGTCCGATTTGTCGGGCAACCCTGCGGGCTCCCCCGCGCCTTCCTCCTCCGGGTCCGGAGCGGAGAACGCGGGCGGCCTCCTCAGCGGTCTTCGCGAAGAAGGCAACCGCCGGGTGGCCGAAGCAAAGGGCTGGAAGGACGCCGATACCGCCATCAAGTCCTATACCGAACTCGAAAAAAGACTGACCGAAGTTTCCAGCCGGGCCGTGGCGCCGCCGCCCGAGGATGCACCCCGCGAGCAGTGGGACGCCTTCTACGCGCGGATCGGCCGCCCGCAGCAGGCCGATGGGTACGAGTTCAAGCTGCCCGACGGCCTGCCCGAGACGATGCCCTATGACGGCGAAAGCGCGGCCCGCTACAAGCAATGGTCCCACGAGGCGGGCCTCTCGCCGCGCCAGGCCCAGACGCTGCACGACGCCTTCGTGCGCGACCAGGCGCAGCGCTATGCCGACCACGCCGCCACTCTCGTCCGGCGCGGAGAGCGCGCGCATGGCGAGCTTATCCGGGCCTGGGGCGATACGAAGTCGGCGGCCTACGCCCAGAATGTCGGCTTCGCCAACCGCTTCATCGAGCGCAATGGCGGCGACGCGCTGCTGCGCGAGTTGAAGGAAAGCGGCCTGCTCTCGACGGAAGGCGCCGTGCTCTCGCCGGGCCTTGCCAAGGCCTTCGCCCGCGCCGGGCGCACGCTCTATGCCGAAGACCAGTTCGCAACGGGCAACGCGGCGTCGCGCGCGGCGGACCCGGCCCGCACCCTCTATCCCAACGATCCCTTCGCCTCGCGAAGGTAACCGGCGGAGCCGATCGCCCCGCCTTCTCCTTTGAAAGGGCCTTTCATGGCAACTATCGGCAACAACTATCCGACCCTGGTCGATGTCACCAAGCGGCTCGATCCCGACGGCAAGCCCGCCGTGGTGGCCGAGCTCCTGTCGCAGCTCAACGAACCGCTGGCCGACATTCCCTGGATCGAGGGCAACCTGCCCACCGGCCACAAGACGACGATCCGCACCGGCATTCCGGCCGCGACCTGGCGCCAGCTCAACTACGGCGTCATCCCCGCCAAGAGCACGACGGCGCAGATCACCGATGTCTGCGGCATGCTCGAAACCTATTCGGTGATCGACAAGGACCTCGCCGACCTCAACGGCAACACCGCCGCCTTCCGCCTCACCGAGGATACCGCCTTCATCGAGGGCATGAACCAGCAGTTCACCCAGGCCCTGTTCTACGCCTCGACAGCCGCCAATCCCGAACGCATCACCGGCCTCTCGCCGCGCTATTCCTCGCTGAGCGCCGGCAACGGTACCAACATCATCGACGCCGGCGGCACCGGCTCCAGCAACACCTCGATCTGGCTGGTGGTCTGGGGCCCGAACACCATCCACGGCATCTATCCGAAGGGCACCGCTGCCGGCCTCACCCATCAGGACGTGACCACGGCAGCGCCGATAGGCGACGGCAATGGCGGGCTCTACCAGGCCTACCAGACCAAGTACCAGTGGAAATGCGGCCTGACGGTGCGCGACTGGCGCTATGCCGTGCGCATCGCCAACATCGACACCACCAGCAATGCCGGCGGCCTGCAGTCGACGACGCCGCCCAATCTCTATCGCTTCATGGTCCGGGCGATGAACAAGATCCCATCGATGAAGATGGGCCGTGCCGCCTTCTACGTGAACCGCGCGGTGAAGACCTGGGGCGACATCCAGGCGATGGAAAAGACCACGCTCGCCTTCCAGACGGTACAGGACGCCCAGGGCCAGCCCTTCCTGACATTCCGCGGCATCCCCGTGCGCCTGACCGACCAGCTGCTCAACACCGAAGCCCGCGTGGTCTGATTCCGCTCCCGTCATCCCGGACGCGATGCAGCACGCCAGTGATGCGTCGCAGATCCGGCGCCGTTCGCAGGAAGAAGCTCCTTCTGCACGCGGTCCCGTGTCTGCACCGCACCCCTGCAGGGTGCCGTGCACACGGGATGACCGCGGAATTTCAAACATCACCGCCCACCCCCCTTCCTCGGAGATCCCTCATGATCCTGGACCGCCAGCTCCTGCTGTCGAATGCCCAGCCGATCACCGCGACCGCGGTGTCGACCAATACGATCGACCTCGCCATCGCCCGCGATATCGGCATCGGCGACAATCTCGAACTGTTCATCAAGGTCATCGCCGCCTTTGCCGGCGGCACCTCGGTGCAGTTCGCCTTCATCACCTCCGCCAATGCCGATCTCTCCTCGGCGACGGTGATCGTGCAGACGCCGGCCATCCCGACGGCGAGCCTCGTCGCCGGCAGCGAATGGCTGCGGGTGCAGGTTCCGGCGCTCTCGCAGGCGGCGGCGATGCAGCGCTATATCGGCGTCAGCTACACTGTGGTCGGCACTTTCACCGGCGGCACCGTGACGGCCGGCCTCGCGCTCGACCGCGAAGGCACTGCCTATTACCCCTCCGGCCTGAATTCCGGAGGCTTCTGAAATGGCGCGCTATCGTGTCCTGGAGCTGTCCTATTTCAACGAGCGCATCGTCGAGCCGGGCGACGAGGTCGAATTCAACGGCATCGCCGGCGCCAATCTCGAGCTGATCGGCGATGCGCAGGCGGCGCGGGCCGAAACGCTGGCCATGCTGCAGGCCGAGGCCCAAGCGCTCGGCCTCGCGATCGACAAGGGCCAAGACCCTGCCAGGCTCTCGGCCCTGATCGCCGAGGCCAAGAACCGCCGGACCAACTGAGCAACAAGGCCGGACTTCGCGTCCGGCCTTCCTTTCCCGAAGGTCGCCCATGCCCTCGCAACTCGACGTCACCGCCATCTGCAACCTCGCGCTCGACTATCTCGACGAGGCGCCTCTGACCTCCATCGACGACACCGGCGCGGTCGGCCGCTGGTTCCAGCGCAATTTCTGGCCGATGGCGTGGAGCCTGATGCGCAAGCATCCCTGGAACTTCGCCCTGGCCCGCGCGAGCCTCGCGGCCTCCGCCGTGCCGCCTCTGTTCGGCTGGCCCAACGCCTATGACCTGCCGAGCGACTGCCTGCGCGTGCTGCCTCTGACGACAGACGGCACCGAGAACGGGCGCCCCGTGCCGTTCAAGGTAGAGGGGGCGCAGATCCTCACCCGGCAGGAGGCGCCGCTCAAGCTGCGTTACATCCGCCGCATCGACAATCCCGGCCTATTCGACGGCCAGTTCTGCGACGCGCTCGCCGCCGCGCTGGCCCAGAAGGCGGCCCATTTCATCACCGGCAAGCAATCCTACAGCCAGGCCGTCGGACAGATCTTCGCCAGCCTGATCAACGACGCACAGAGCATCGATGCGCTCGAGGGTACGCCCGACGATCCGATCGACGATTTCTGGCTCGATGCGAGGCGCGCATGACGATCTATTCGATCCAGGCCACCTTCGGCCGCGGCGAGCTGACGCCCAAGCTGCACAGCCGGGCCGATCTCGACCATTTCAAGATGGGCCTCTCCATCTGCCGGAACTGGATGGTGATGCGCCAGGGCGGCCTGAAGCGCCGACCCGGCACGCAGTTCATCGCCGAAGTGAAGGACAGCAGCAGGCCGGCGCGGCTCATCCCCTTCATCTACAATGCCAGCCAGGCCTATGTGCTGGTGCTCAATGCCGGTGTGTTCCGGGTCTACGCCCTGGGCGGCCGGGTCGGCACGGTGGAAGTCGCCCATTCCTATGCCGACGCCGACCTGCCTGATCTCGATTACGACCAGACCAACGACGTGCTCGACATCACCCACAGGGCCTATCAGCCGCAGCGCATCTCCCGCCTCGGCAACACCTCATGGGCCCTCAACCCGGTGGCGACCACGGACGGCCCCTATCTGCCGCTGAACGCCACGGGAACGATCATCACGCCGAGCGACACCGGCAATGCGGTGCCGATCATGACCAGCAACACCGCGCCGAGCGGGACGGTCACGGCCTCCGGCACCTATGCGGGCGCGGCGTGGCATGTTTTCGATGGGGATCCCAATTCGGTTTGGATCAGCTCTGATGCGTCTGCATGGATCGGTTACCAGTTCGCCGCGGCGCGGGTGATCGTTGGCTATTCCATCAAGTCCGGCTTCTCGATCACCGTCAACGACCCGAACGACCTCGGCTCGCTCAACGCGCCGAAATCCTGGACGTTCGAGGGCTCGAACGACGGCACCACATGGGTCACGCTCGATTCGCAATTCGGGCAGACCTCATGGAGCTTCGGGGAGACGCGGTCCTACCTCTTCACGAACACGACGGCCTACGCCTATTACCGCCTCTCCCTCATCAACAACAATGGCGGCACCTATCGCGAACTGAGCAAGATGGCCTATCTGGAGGATCCGTCCGCCGCCGCGGCGATCACTTTGACGGCCTCCTCGACGACGGGCATCAACAACAACACCGGCTTCGCGGCGAGCGATGTCGGGCGCTATGTGTCGCTGCTCGGCTCGGACGCGCGGTTCCACCCGTTCAAGATCGCATCGGTGGCCTCGACCACGGTGGCGACGGCCAAGGCCACCGGCTCGGCGCTGCCGACGACGAAGGGCACCCAGCAATGGAAGCTCGGCGCCTGGAGCGCGACGACGGGCTGGCCCGCCCATGTCGCCACCTTCGAAGGGCGCAAGGCCTATGCCCGCACCGATGCCCAGCCCAACGGCGTGTGGATGACCAAGAGCGGGGGCTACGGCACCACGCTCGATTTTTCCACGACGGTGCCGACGGCCGACGACGATGCCATCACCTTCACGCTCACCGACGTCAACGAGATCCAGTGGATCGCCGAGTCGCAGGAACTCCTGATGGGCACGGCCGGCGCGGCGCGCACGCTCGGCCGCGACAGCGCCAACCTGCCCTTCTCGGCCTCGAATTTCCGCCAGGAACTCGCATCCAACTATGCCTCTGAAGCGGTGCGGCCGGTCAAGGTCGGTGCGTCCACGCTGTTCGTCTCGACCTTCGGCAAGGCGATGCGCGAATTCGTGCGGTCCGACAACGGCATCGACTATCAGACGCCGGACATCTCCATCCTGTCCGAGCACCTGGTGCAGTCCGGCATCGTCGAGCTCTGCTACGCGCAGGAGCCGGACAGCATCGTCTGGCTCCCGGTCGGCAACGGCGAGCTGGTCGGCCTCACCTATGAGAAGGACCAGTCGATGGCCGGCATGCATCACCACCAGCTCGGCGGCGACGGCTTTGTCGAGTGCAGCTGCACCATTCCCGGCACCGACCGCAACGAACTCTGGATGATCGTTCGGCGCACCGTCAACGGCCAGACCCGGCGCTATATCGAGCGCATGGCGGCGCCCTTCGAAGCGGCGACGATGGACCCGGCGCAGGCCTGGTATGTCGATTGCGGGCTGCAATATTCCGGGGCGCCGGTGACCTCTGTCAGCGGCCTGTCGCATCTCGAAGGTGAGACGGTATCGATCCTCGCCGATGGCGCCCGCGAGACCGACCAGGTGGTGACCGGCGGCAGCGTGCCGCTCGCCTCCGGCCGGGCCGCGGCCACGATCACCGTGGGGCTGCCGATGACGTCGAGGGCGCGGACGCTTCCCTCGCCCTTGTCCATCGGCGACGGCTCCGGCCTCGGGCGACGCAAGAAGGTGGTGAGCGCAAAGCTCGACCTGTTCGAAACCGGCTCGATGATGGTGGGACGAGACGAGGCCGGTGTCGAGGAAATCGCCTTCCGCGCCACGACCGACCCGCTGGTCGCCGCGCCCCCCTTGGTAACCGGCTTTCACGATTGCCGCTTCGCGTCGAGCTGGAACGACAAAGGCCAGATCGAGCTGATCGCAGCCGGTCCCCGCCCCGCGACGCTGTTGTCGCTGACATTGTCGCTGGAAACGGAACCCTGATGCTACGCGCTTTCACCCATGTCACACGCCAGCAACGCTGCGGACCTTCGCCAAGACGAAGCGCAGAGAAGGAGACCACCATGCCGTTCCGCGTCCATCGCCTCGCCGCCGGCGCAAGCCCCGGACGGACATCGTGAGTGCGCCGATCGAGTGGGAGCAACTGGCGCCGCTCATCGGCGTCGTCGCCATCGTCGGTGGCGCCTTCTGGCGCGCATGGTCGATGGTGCAGGCCGTTCGCGACGAGATCGCCGGCATGCGTCTCGAGGTCGCCCGCGACTATGTCTCCGCCCGCTCCGCGCGCGACATCGAGATGCGTCTCGCAGCGGCGATCGAGCGCCTGGGCGATCGCCTCGACCGGGCCTTTGACAAGGCCGGTTCCTAAGCAGAGATTCACGGGTGAGAATGCCCGTGAATCTCTGCAGGACTCTTGAAAGGACGCGGCAATCTTCGGATCCATCCGTTGGAAGGACCCGAAAATTCTGCTTAGACGATCTCGGTCCTGCGAAGGCTCCCGCCTTGCATCGCCGGCGGGCCGTGGGTTAGAACCGTCCCGACAGGCGCCGGGTCTCGATCCGCCGGACCAGGTTCGCTGCGAGAAGGCATTCATGACGACAGTCACCGTCGGCGTTCCGGTCTACAATGGCGCGGATCAATTGCGCGAATGTATCGAATGCCTGCTGGCTCAGACGTTGCGCGACATCGAGATCCGCATCTACGACAATGCTTCGGCCGATGCGACACCGGACATCGCGCGAGCTTTCGAAGCGCGGGATTCACGGGTGCGTCACATCCGGCATCCCGAAAACATCCGGGCGATGCCGAACTTCCATCGCATCATCCTCGATTGCACGACGCCGCATATGATGTGGCGGGCACATGACGACCTCTGCTCGCCCGACTATATCGAAAGACTGAATAATGCGCTGATCGCCGATCCGGCGGCGCGCTTGGCGGTACCGACCACGAACACCCTGAGCTCCAACGGGCGCTCCCGATATTCACGCCCCAGGCCGCTCGAGCACAAATCGGCGACCAGGGACATTCTGCAGCTCCTGTTCAACTCCCATGCTGGATGGTTCTACGGCCTTTGGAACCGCGATGCCCTGCTCAGGGAGTTCGAGAGGGCCTGGACCGCCTTCCCGCACGCCTGGGCGCTGGACCATCTCATCCTGTTTCCGTTCCTGCTGGACCGCAGTGTGGCCATCGTCCCCGAGGCCGTCTTCATCCAGCGGCTCGTCACCAAGAGCTACACGCCGAAGAAGGGCACCAAGCCGCCGGTCTCGGAAATGCTGGCGTTGCGGCGTCAGTTTGCCGCACAGTGCCGACGTTACATCGATGAAAGGCCCTTTTCGACGGTCGAGCGGTTGACCATCCGGGCGGCACTGCCATTCTACGTCGACAAGCGAGTCTACCGCCTGAGCAAGATCATCAAGCGCACCGTCCTGCGGGACAAATCGCCCGCCGGACTCGGGAGCGAGTTCTAGGGTCGCCTTTCAAGACGCGTTTCTCCATCGCGAGGACACCAGTGCGGATATTGATGACGGGTGGCACGGGGTTCGTCGGTCGCTGGGTCGTCCAGGCCTTGCGTCGATACGGAGCGGAAGTCGTCCTGTGCACCCGAGGCGCATCCGGCGAGGCGTCGCCCGGCGTCATCCTTGCCGATCTTCTGGACCCCGATGCGGCAGACGAGGTCGTCTCGCGCGCGAAGCCCGACATCATCCTGCACGCGGCATGGTGCGTCGAACACGGCCAATTCTGGCAGACTCCCGCCAATCTCGACTGGGCGGCGGCAACCTTGCGTCTTGCCCGCGCGGCCGGACGCCACGGCGTCCGGCGTTTCGTCGGCATCGGTACCTGTTTCGAATATGACTGGCCCGAAGAGGGCGATTGCATCGAGGGGAGAACGCCGATCCGCCCGACCACGCTCTACGCGGTGACGAAGGACGCGACCCGGCGGATCCTCGCTGAATATGCGGCGCTGCAGGCCTTCGAGTTTGCGTGGGGCCGGCTGTTCTATCTCTTCGGCCCCTGGGAGCATCCGGACCGCCTGGCGGCATCGGTGGCGATCCGGCTCGCCCGACGGGAACCGGCCCCCCTCTCCTCGGGCAGCGCCGTGCGCGATTTCATCGATATACGCGACGCGGGGGATGCCCTCGCCGCCCTGGCCCTTTCGCCCGTGCAGGGCGCCGTCAACATCGCGAGCGGTCGCGGCCTGGCGATTGCGGACATTGCGGGAATGCTGCAGCGCGCCGCAGGCCAAGACGCACGGCTCCTGATAGGCGCGCTGCCCGACCGCCCGAATGAGCCGCCGCGCATCGTTGCCGATATCTCCCGGCTGCGCGACGAGGTCGGCTATACGCCCGGCGCTTCGACGGAAGAGCGCCTGACGGAAACCTATCACTGGTGGCGGGAACATCTGGACCAGAACGCAGCGGCGCAATGAGCCATGGGTGAAGCGAAGAGCATCGCGGTCTTCTATCTCCTGCGCAGGGGCAACGATCCCTGTCTGTTCGGCGGCTTTCTCGCCAGCCTCAGGAAGCACGCAACTGCGATCGACTACATGCCGTTCCTGATCCAGAAGGGGTTTGCCGAGGCCGAGATCGAACCTCTCGCCTCGTCATGGGTCACGGAGCGGGGACAGCGCGCCACCGTGCTGCACGTCTCCGACGAGGGATACGACCTCACCGCCTATCGCACCGCAGCCGCGCGGATCGAAGCTTCCCATTGCCTCTTCTTCAATTCATATGCGCGTCTCCTCGCACCGAGGTGGCTGGAAGTCTATGCCGACGCTTCGGCCCGGCTCGGCGACGATGCCGTGATCGGAGCCACCGGCAGCTGGACGTCGATTGACCCCGAATTGTCCTTTCCCAGCCCGCATCTGCGCACCAATGCCATCTTCCTGCGAAGAGAGCTCTATCTGTCGTTCGATAATCCGCTGGATACCAAGGACGCCTGCATTCGCTTTGAATCCGGCCCGCAGAGCCTGTCGAGGAGCATATTGAGGGGCGGCGGACGCATCGCGATGGTCGGACGATCGGGGCAGGTCGTCCCCCCCGAATCATGGCCGGAGTCGCGCATATATTATTCAGGCGACCAGGAGGAGCTGTTGGTGGCGGACAATCGCAGCCATGGCTATCAAGTCGCCCGCGCGCGAAGCCGCTGGCGCCTGTCCAAGGCCGCCTGGGGCGATAAGCGCGCGAACATCGCCAGGAGATCCTGGCTGAGCCGCAAGGTCCTCGACTGGCAATGGCGCCATGGCCGGCCCGTACCCTGAAGGCATCAATCCCCGACCATCCGCCGGAGATACTCGCTGTAGCTGCCTCGCCCCAAACGGCGGACGGCCGCCCGCACGTCCTCCGGGCCGATATATCCGAGCGAGAGAGCGATCTCTTCGAGGCAGGCGAGCTGGATGCCCTGGCGCGTCTCCAGCGTCTGGACGAAATGTCCGGCCTGGATCAACGATTCATGCGTGCCGGTGTCGAGCCAGGCAAAGCCCCGGCCCATCCGTTCCACCTGCAGGTCGCCCCGCCGGAGGTAGGCCCTGTTGACGTCGGTAATCTCGAGTTCCCCGCGCGGCGAGGGCAGCAGCTGCGCCGCGATATCAAGCACGTCATTGTCGTAGAAATAGAGCCCCGTCACGGCGAAGCTGGATTTCGGCCGGGCCGGCTTCTCCTCGATGTCGATGGCTCGTCCCGCGTCATCGAACGCGACGACGCCATACCGTTCGGGATCGGCCACCTGATAACCGAAGACCGTCGCTCCCCTCGTCCGGCCGGCCGCCTTCGCGACCATGTCCGACAGCCCATGGCCGTAGAAGATGTTGTCGCCGAGAACGAGAGCCACGGTATCGGCTCCCACAAACCGGCGCCCGATGACGAAGGCCTGCGCCAATCCGTCGGGACTGGGCTGCGCGGCATATTGCAACGACAGGCCCCATTGGCCGCCATCGCCCAGCAGAGCCTCGAACTGCGGCAGATCCCGCGGCGTCGAGATCACCAGAATGTCGCGAATCCCCGCCAGCATCAGCACGGAAAGCGGGTAATAGATCATCGGCTTGTTGTAGACGGGCAGCATCTGCTTGGAGACCGCCAGCGTCAGGGGGTAGAGCCTCGTCCCGGAACCACCGGCGAGAATGATGCCCTTCACGATGTCTTCTCCATTGCATCCAGCGTGCGCCGCAGGCCGAGCCGCCATCCCGGCATCGCGACGCCGCTCTTCCCCAGCAGCCTGTCGCATGAGAGGCGGGAATTCAGCGGGCGGCGGGCCGGCGTCGGGTAATCGGCGGAGCGCACCCGCATGATCGCCGGCACGCGCGGGATGAATCCACGCTGCAGCGCTTCTTCGAAGATCGCCTGCGCGAAGTCGGCCCAGGTCGTCGCACCGGCGCCCCCGCAATGATGCAGGCCCTCGATCCGGCCTTCATGCAGCAAGGGCAGGAGAGCGGCGCAGCCATCGGCCAGATCCTGCGCCGATGTCGGGCCGCCCGACTGGTCGGCGACGATGTCGATCCGGTCACGCTCCAGGGCCAGGCGTAGCACGGTCTTGACGAAATTCCTGCCATAGGAGCTGTGGACCCAGGCGGTCCGCAAGATGAGCGCCCTCGCCCCGCTTTCCAGCACGGCACGCTCTCCCGCCAGTTTACTGGCACCGTAGACGTTGAGCGGGCGCGCTTCGTCGTCTTCCCGCCACGGCCCGTCGCCGGCACCGTCGAAGACATAGTCGGTCGAGACATGAAGAAAGGCGACGCGGTTCCTCGCGCACCAGCGGGCCAGGGCGCCCGGTGCGGCCTCGTTCACGGCGAACGCCCGTTCCGGTTCGGTCTCCGCCTTGTCGACGGCCGTATAGGCTGCGGCATTGACCAGCACATCAGGCGCTTCCCGGTCGAGGATCCGATCGAAATCGGCCGCACATGCCAGATCGATGATATCGCGGCCGAGGAAGCGCCAGCCCTGCCCGGCCCGTTCGCGCAGGCATGAGGCCAGCTGCCCGTGCTCGCCGATCACTGCAATGCGCACGACTGGCCCTGCCCCTCGCCGATACGCCGTCCATCATACTTGTTTCGCTGCACGCCGCGCCACCATGCCTCGTACTCGATATACCACCTTACTGTGCGCTCCAGTCCGCTGTCGAAGGTCTCCAGCGGCTCCCAGCCCAGTTCCCGTCGGATCTTCGAGGCGTCGATGGCGTAGCGGAAATCATGTCCCGGCCGGTCGGCGACATGGGTTATGAGATGGTCATGCTGCGCGTTTGCCGGCCTGAGCCTGTCCAGCACCGCACAGATCGCCCGAACGACGTCGATGTTCTTCCGCTCGGCGCCACCCCCGATATTGTAGGTCTCGCCGACTCTTCCCTTCGTGAGCACCGTCCAAAGCGCCCTGGCATGGTCCTCGACATGCAGCCAGTCGCGCACGTTCTCGCCCTTGCCGTAGACCGGCAGCGGCTTTCCGTCGAGGGCGGCGACGATCACCAGCGGGATGAGCTTTTCGGGAAACTGCCACAGCCCGTAATTGTTGGAGCATGACGAGACCAGGATCGGAAGGGCATAGGTCTCGTGCCAGGCCCGGACGAGATGGTCGGATCCGGCCTTGCTCGCGGAATAGGGAGAATTCGGATGGTAGGGCGTGGCTTCCGTGAAGGGCGGATCGCCCGGCCCGAGCGCGCCATAGACCTCGTCGGTGGTGATATGGTGGAAACGGAAGGCCTCTTGCGACGCCGCCGGCAGGCCTGACCAATAGTCCCTGGCTGCCTGCAGGAGATTGAAGGTACCGACGAGATTGGTCTGGATGAAGGCATCGGGGCCGTCGATCGACCGGTCGACGTGGCTCTCGGCGGCCAGATGCATCACGTGGCTCGGCCTGTGCTCCGTGAAGATGGCCTGCAACGAGGCGAGATCGCGGATGTTCGCCTTGACGAAGGCGTAGCGGTCCGAGTCGGCGCCCTTTTCCAATGCCTCGGGCGTCGCCGAATAGGTCAGGGCATCGACGTTGACGACCTGCGCATCGGTATGGGCGATGAGGAAGCGGATCAGCGCCGAACCGATGAAGCCCGCGCCGCCGGTGATTAGGATTTTCATGGCGGCCCGCCCTCCCCTCGCTTCAAGCAAACGAGGCGTTGAAATCGGCAAATGTCGGCAGCCCGCGATCCTTGTCGGACAGGAGCGGACTGCCGCCTTCGAGCGGCCAGGCGATGCCGAGTTCCGGATCGTTCCAGACCACGCCGATCTCGTGATCCGCCGCATAATGCGCATCGACCTTGTACTGCACTTCGGTTTCGGGCTCGAGAGTATAGAAACCGTGCAGGAAACCGGCCGGGATGAACAATTGGGCCCAGTTCTCCGCGCTCAGCTCCGTCGCGGCCCAGCGCCCGTAGGTGGGCGAGGCGCGCCGGACATCGACGGCCACGTCAAAGATGCGGCCGCGGGTGACGCGCACCAGCTTGGCCTGGGCGAAGGGCGCCCGCTGCCCGTGCAGGCCGCGCAGGACCCCGGCCTGCCGCGACAGGGATTGATTGTCCTGGACGAAGACGGTGTCCGTGCCAGCGGCCTGCCGGAACCTGGCGGCGTTGAAGGTCTCGGAAAAAAATCCCCGCTCGTCGCCGAGGCGCGGAGGCACGAGGCGCACGAGGCCCGCGAGCGCTAATCTTTCAACTTCCATGAAGCCTCACGCCTTTCCCTGCTTCCGGCGAAGCCGCAGCTGGCGCATTCTCTGCCATTTCCTGAACCGCCAGAAACGCGCACGCCATGCATTGGCGGTGATGTAGAGGGGCTTGAAAGTGGTGAGAATGCGACGCGACCGGAAGGCTCGGCCATACTTGTCCTCCAGGCGGCGCATGCACTCGAAATAGCTTGCATCCGCATTGCCGCGGCTGTGATGGCGCAAGTGAAAATCGATCACATAGGCCGTGAATCCGCGCAGCTCCGCCTGCAGGCAGGCATCGGTGCCATAGAGGTGAAAGCCGGCGAGGTCGGCCGAAAAGCCGATCAGCCTTTCTCGGCACAGAAGCAGGAAGTTCTCGTCCAGGCTGTGAACGACCGCCGGCAGCGTCCCGACATGCTGGTCGTCACCATAGGGATCGGAGATGCGGACGGCCCGCCCCGCCGGCCCGGCGCCGGCATTGCCGACGATCGCCCAGAAAGGATCCTTCGCCGTCAGCTCATCGAGCCTGGCCTCAAGTTCATGGGCGCCGTCGCCGATCAGTTCCACGTCCTGATGGCAGCAGATGATGTAGCGCCCCCGGGCCTTGGCCAGCATCGCGTTGAGGCCGCCATAGGCCTCGAACGTGTTGCCCCCCCGATTGTCGACGAAGATGAACTCGGTATCTTCTTCAGAGAATCCGTACCGCGCGAAGCTCGCCAGCATGCGGTCATACTGGCTGTCGTTGTTGACGAGCGAGCAAATCGAAAAGAGCGGCCCGTCGAAGGGCAGCGCCTGCACGTTCCGGGGCGAGGCAAGGTTCATGCCGCCTTTTATTTTGGCCGCGCGGGGCATGCAAGCCGTTCGAACGGGAAACGGCGATCCCACCCCGTGCGGGCGGGCGTGGATCAGGGTTTGCGGCGCCGGTTGCGGCGATACTGGTCGATGACGACCGCAGTGACGATGATGGCGCCGAGGACGATCTGCTGAAGCGAGGCCTGCACGCCGAGAAAGGTGAAGCCGGACTGCACCACGCTCAGGATCAGGAGGCCGATCACGGTACTGGTGATCCGCCCGACGCCGCCGGACAGGGACGTCCCCCCGATGACGACGGCGGCGATCGCCTGCAGCTCATATCCCA
Organism: Labrys monachus; assembly: GCF_030814655.1. Lineage (NCBI taxonomy): Bacteria > Pseudomonadati > Pseudomonadota > Alphaproteobacteria > Hyphomicrobiales > Xanthobacteraceae > Labrys > Labrys monachus. Next base: position 2,151,071 of record NZ_JAUSVK010000001.1, on the reverse strand, counting down.
GCCCCATGCCGGACTGGGCGGAATCGCCGCGTGCGATCATGACGACGGCGGCAAGCCCCGACAGGAGCCCGGCGATTCCGTAGACCTTGACGAGATGGCGCCGCACATCGATGCCGGAAACCCGCGCCGCCTGCATGTTCGAGCCGATGGCATAGGTGAACTTGCCGTAGCGCGTGTAGCACATCGCGATGTGGAAAATGAGGGCGACGGCGAGGAAGATCGCAATCGGCCAGTTGATCGAAAGATCGCCGAACAGCCTGGTCGAAGAACCGATGACGCGGAACGCCGGCGTGAACGTGCTGACCGGGGAGCCGTTGGTATACCAGATGGCGAACCCGCGCGCGGAGACCATCATGCCCAGCGTGGCGATGAAGGGCGGCACGCTCGCATAGGCGATCAGCACGCCGTTGACGACGCCGGCGAAGAGCCCGGCGAGCAGGCCAGCCGCCACCGGAACGAAAAAGGGCAGATCCCCCAGACCGTGATAGACCAGGGAGCGCGCCGTCGCGACCTGGGCAAAGCTCGCCGCGATCATCGCGGTCGCGCCGACCACGGATCCCGACGAGAGGTCGACGCCGCCGGTGATGATGGTCTGCGCCACGCCGACGGCGATGATGCCGACGACCGACGTCTGCAGGAAGATGATGCTCAAGCGGTCGAGGTTGAGCAGAAAGCTCTGCCCCTTCAGCGGCCATCCCATCAGCTCGAATACCAGCGAAATACCGATGAGCACGACGAGGATGCTGATCTCCTGAGGAATGCGCCGCCGCGCGAGCCTCCCCGGGGCGGCCGGGGACCGGCCTGCGGCTTCGTTGGCTGACATCGCTTCCTCCGCTCTTTCCTGTTGTGGCGCAGCCGGCCCGACGAACGCTGCCGGGTCCGCCGGCGGCGGCCTGGACGTCAGCGGGCCGCCAATTCCATGATGCGAACCTGGTCGGCCTCGGCGCGGTCGAGAATGCCCGTGACGCGCCCGGCATGCATAACCAGGATGCGATCGCTCATGCCGAGGACTTCGGGCAGCTCGGATGAGATCATGATCACCGCCACGCCGTCGCCCGCCAGCCTGGAGATGAGGCGATGGATCTCGGCCTTGGCGCCGACGTCGATGCCGCGGGTCGGCTCGTCGAGGATGAGGATGCGGGGCTTCGTCAGCAGCCATCGCCCGATCAGCACCTTCTGCTGGTTGCCGCCGGAGAGATTCTCGATACGCTCGTGCATGTCGGGCGTCTTCACCCGCAGGGCGGCGCTCATCTGCTCGCAGGCGGCGCCCAAATCGCCGGCGGTGACGAATCCGGCCCTGACATAGCGCTGCGTCAGCACCGCCATCTGCATGTTCTCGAGCACGTTCAGGACGAGGAAGCAGCCGGTATCCTTGCGGTCCTCGGTCAGGAACGCCACGCCGTGCCGCATGGCGACGCCCGGCGAGGTCATGGCGACGGGCTCGCCCCTGATCTCGATCCGTCCGCTGCTCGCCGGCGTCACCCCGAACAGCGTCTCGGCGACATTGGAGCGGCCTGCACCGACCAGCCCGGCGAAACCAAGGATCTCGCCTTCGTGCAGGTCGAAGGAGACATCCGCGAAGACGCCGTCCAAAGTGAGGTTGTGCACCGACAGGACGATGTCGCCGATCGGCACCGCCTCCTTCGGGAACATCTGGGTGATTTCCCGCCCCACCATCCGGCGGATGATCTCGTCACGCGTCAGATTGCCGGCGAGATCGGTGCCGACATATTTGCCGTCCCGGAATATCGAAACCTCGTCCGCGATCTCGAACAACTCGCTCATCTTGTGGGTGATGTAGACGATCCCCTTGCCCGCCGCCTTGAGGTCGCGAATGATGCCGAAGAGATGCAGGACCTCGGTCTCCGTGAGCGCCGAGGTCGGCTCATCCATGATCAGCACGTCGGAATCGTAGGAGACCGCCTTGGCGATCTCCACCATCTGCCGGTTGGCCACGCTGAGCGAACCGACCTGCACGGCTGGATCGATGCCGATGTTCAGCTGGCCGAAGAGCCGGGCGGTGCGCCGGTTGAGCTCGGCATGGTCCACGAAACCGAGCCGGGTCAGCGGTTCGCGGCGGATCCAGACATTTTCCGCCACCGTCATGAACGGCATCAGGTTCAATTCCTGGTGGATCATGGCAACGCCATGCCGCAGCGCATCGAGCGGCCCGGCGAAATGCACCTCCTCGCCGCGCAGGCGCATCACGCCGCCATCCGGCTGATAGACGCCCGCGATGATCTTCATGAGCGTCGACTTGCCCGCGCCGTTCTCGCCCATCAGGGCATGGACGGTTCCCGGCCGCAGCCGGAACGAGACGTCGTCGAGGGCAAGGACGCCGGGGAAGCCCTTGCGGATGCCTTCGGCCTCGATGAGGTAGCCCAGGCGCCCGCCGGAGCCGGCGGTCTCGACGCTTGCCTGCGAACCGGCCATCACAATCCCCTTGCCAGGATCCCCTGCCCTGCGCGCGCAACGCGGACGGCGCCGGACGCACGAGGCACCCGATCTTCCACCCCGCCGGCGGCGCCGGCGGGGCGGCATTCGGCCCTGCTCAGTTCTTCTTCAGATAATTGTCCATGTTGGCGGGCGTGACCAGTTCGAACGGCACCCACACCATGGGATCGGCGATCTTCTCGCCCTTGGCGAGCTTGAGAGCCGTATCGATGGCCCCCTCGCCCTGGCCCTTGGCGTTCTGGAACACGGTGACCTGAAGGTCGCCGTCCTTCATCGCGGCGAGACCGTCCTGCGTCGCGTCCACCCCGGCGACGATGGTCTTGCCGCCGGCGAGGCCGACCTGCTTGAGGGCCTGGATCGCGCCGATCGCCATTTCGTCGTTGTTGGAGACGACGGCGGCGGGCTTGATGCCGGCGGTGATCCAGTTCGTCATCAGGTCGATGCCCTGCGTACGGTCCCAGTTGGCCGTCTGCTTCTGCAGGATCTTGATGCCGGTGCAGGGCGCCTTGGCAATGACGTCGTCGACGTCCTGCGTACGCTGGCGGGCCGACTGGTTGGACAATTCGCCCATGATGACGACGATGTCCCCCTTGCCGCCGAGGAGCTTGCAGACTTCCTTCATCTCCAGCGTGCCCGAATCCACCTCGTTCGAGCCGACGAAGGCGACCTTGTCGGGCAGCTTGGCATCGGACGGCATGCGGTTGACGAAGACGAGGGGAACGCCGGCCTCGGAGGCGAGCTTGGTCATCTGGGGCGTGGCGTCGGTATCGACGGGATTGACGATGATGGCGTCGACCTTCTGAGCGATGAAGTTCTGGATCTGGCTCAGCTGCTTGCCGATGTCGTTCTGGGCATCCTCGATCTGGAGGTTGAGGCCCGGCTTCGTCTTGGCATAATCGCTCATGCCGTTGCGCAGCACGGTCAGGAAGTTGTCGTCGAACCTGTCCATGCTGACGCCGATATTCTCCGCATAGGCAGTCCCGCCCATGAGAGCGGTCACGGCCAGCGCCATAAGGGTATGTTTCATCGCTGTTCCTCCTGGTCGGGCGTCCGGCGGCACCCGTCATTTTCCGGAAATCCCCGTTCGGCGGGAATTGGGGCGTTCCTCCGGCCGCGCCGCGTCTCGTGCCCTAAGCACGTACGCCGCTGACGACCAGCTTCATACTCTTCTCGACACCGTCGCGGAGTTCCGACTCTGAGAGGCGGTGCACGCTGTCCGCGAAAGGCTCGAAAGACAGCGTGCCTTCGTAACCGCCGGCGAGCAAAGCCCGAATCTGAGCGACGTTGCCGAGCCGATCGCCTTCGCCCACCAGCACGCGATGGCTGTCGCGCATGTCGCCGGGGGCGATGTCGTCCTCGACGCCGGAAATATGGACGAGGCCCGTCCGCTCCGGAAACAAGGCATCCTCGCCGGCCAGGTGATGGTGAAACGTGTCGTGAACGAGCCGGAAGACATCGGCTCCGTCCACGGCGTCGATTCCCGCCACCGCCTCCGACTTGCGCCGCAAGGACGAGGTCTCGAACCCCAGCGGCTCGACGAGGCCGATCAGGCCCCGGGCCCGCAACAGGGGCTTGAGGGCCCGCAAGGCCGTGGTCAGATTGGTCAGCCGCTCATGATCGCCCCGCCCGCCGCCATCGTTGCCGGGAACCAGGACCAGGGCCTGCGCCCCGCATTGCACGGCATAATCGGCAAGCTCGGCCGCCTCGCTTTCCCGGGCGGGCGACCAGTCGTTGAAGCGCTGCAGGGCATTGACCGAGAGGATCGCGACGCCGGCGCGTTCAGCCTCGGCGCGGATCTCGGCAGCCGGTGTGCCGTCGAGGATGGCATTGCCCGGCAGGTCGTTGCGGATCTCCACGCAGGCGATTTCCAGCTCCCTGGCACCGGCGAAGAAAGCAGGCAGCGGCAATCCTGGCGCAATGATGTGATTGAGCGCGAAATGCACGGCTCCCCTGTCCATCGGCAGCTTCCTTCCCGTCCAACCAAGCGTTCCGAACGCTCGACCGCAGATCACCTCATCCATTAAATGGAATGATTCAACCTTTTTTGTTATTAATTGGAATTATCATTCCATTTCTTGCGAAGCCCTGTCAAGAGCGCTTTCGCCGATCCGCGGGCGGGCCGATCAAATCTGCGTTGACGCCCGCCCCGCTCGCGCTGCTGCGCATCCGGCACGCATGGCGGCGGTCGATCTTTCCCGCCGAAGCCCTCCCGAAGATGGCTTCACGCGATCTGCGGGGCGGCGGCCGCATCCATGTCGTAGCAGCGATCGATCACGCGCTGCAGATTGGCGGCGTGCCGGAAGCTCGGCTCGGCCGTTTTCCCGCTTTCTATCGCCGCCACGAAGCGCTGGTAATTGGTCTTCACCGGCTCGGTTGCGAGGTCCCGCCACGCCTGGTTGTGCACGCCGTCGCCCGAGCAGATGCGCAGGCTGGTGTACTGGCCATGGCTCAGCTCGATGGCGCCCGTGGTCCCGAAGACGGCGAGCTTCAGGGTGTTGGCGTAGCCGGTCATGAAGCGGCTCGCATGGATCACGCCGAGCGCGCCGTTCTCGAAGCGCACGGACATGACGGCGCTGTCGTTGGCGTCGATCGAATATTCGCCGATCTGGTTGCCCGGCGCCTTGCTGAAGGTTGCGAGCTGGGCCTGCACCGCGACCGGCGTCATGCCGACGGCATAGCTGGCGAAGTCGAGGATATGGATGCCGATATCGCCGAGCACCCCCTTGGATCCGTGCTTCTCTGACAGGCGCCACAGCCAGCGCGGCTCGGTACGCCAATCGCCCCAATGGTTGCCCACCAGCCAGCTCTGCCGATAGGACGCCTCGATATGGCGGACTTCGCCGATCTCGCCGCGGGCGATCATGATCTGCGCCGTCTGCAGCGCCGGCACATCCCGATAGGAGAGATTGACCATGTTGACGAGCCCGGCCTTCTCGGCCGCCCGCGCCATTTCGTCGGCAAGAGGGAAGGTCTCGGCCAGGGGCTTTTCGCACAAGACATGCTTGCCCGCCGCGAGCAGCTTCATGGTCGTGGGATGATGCGCCTGGTCGGGCGTCACGTTCGCGACGGCGTCGAACTTCCCCCAGGCGATCGCCTCGTCGAGGTCGCCGAAGGCATAGGGGATGCCGTGCTCGTCGGAGAAGTTGCGCGCCCGCCGGGCATCGACGTCGACGCCCGCCACGACCTCGGCATCGGGCGTCATGCGGATGAGATGGGCGTGGTTGGCGGCCATATTGCCGGTGCCGAGCAGCATGATGCGCACTGTGCTCACGGTGTCTTCTCCGCACGTTCGGCCGACGCGTTCACCGGTAGCCCTCCTCGCCGTCCGCATGCAGGCGGGGCCCCTTGACCTCGAGCGGGACAGGAGCCTTGTCGTGCGGTACATTGGGGGCTTCGTTCACGCGCTTCCAGGCCGACGCCGGGTTGCAGGCCCATTTGACGGCGTTGCCGAGAACCCGGCGGACGATGGGGTCGTGGTAGGTCGGATAGGCTTCATGGCCCGGGCGGAAATAGAAGATCCGGCCCGCCCCGCGCTGATAGGTCAGGCCCGAGCGGAAGACCTCGCCGCCCTCGAACCAGGAGATGAACAAGGTCTCGAGCGGTTCCGGCACCGAGAAGGGCTCGCCATACATCTCCTCGTGCTCGATCTCGAAATGCTCGGGCAGGCCCGCCGCGATCGGATGATTGCCGTTGAGAACCCAGATTCGCTCGACCTCCCCCGCCTCGCGCCACGACAGGGCGCAGGGCGTGCCCATCAGCGATCGGAAGATCTTCGAAAAATGGCTCGAATGCAGGGCGATGAGGCCCATGCCTTGCCAGACCCGCTCCTGCACCCGCCTGACGATCTCGTCCTTCACCTCGCCATGTGCCGTATGCCCCCACCAGACGAGAACATCGGTATTTTCGAGCCGTTCCTCGGTGAGCCCGTGCTCGGGCTCGTCCAGCGTCGCGGTCTGCGTGACGATGCCGCCGGCTTCGCCCAGCGCCGCGGCGATCTCGCCATGGATGCCCTGCGGATAGATCTGGCGGACCAGGGCGTTGCTCTGCTCGTGGCGGTTTTCATTCCAGATCAAAGCGCGGATCGGCATGATGGATTCCCTCGCAAATGCGTCGATATTCGAAATGGCTGGACATCGGGAGCGTCTCTGAAGTCGGACGGAAGAAGGTGTCGCATGCCGACATCCGCTCGCGCCGTGATGGTTTCGACATCATCGCGCATTCCAACCTCGAAAAACGTCAATGCCCCACCCGGCCGATGGTTCCGGCACCCCATTATGCGCGACAAACTATTGTTTTTATGTCGAAATCAGGCGCCCGGACGAAGTTTCCCCGGCTTTTCTGCAGTGGGCGCAAGGCGCGGCAGGGCCGAGCCGTCGCGCTTGAACACATGGATGAGCGTGCCCGGTACGGCAATGGAAACGGTTTCGGTCATCGAAAGCGGAGCGTCCCCGGCCTGCCGCAGCGTGATCAGCTGACCGTTTGCGATCCGCACATGAACGAGATGGCTGTCGCCGAGCTCTTCGACGAGTTCGACGGTCCCGCTCAGGCAGGCTTCCGCGCCGTCCGCCGACAGATGCTCGGGCCGGATGCCGAGGGTCACCTTCTCCGCGGGTGCCAGGCTCGATCCGTCCACCCGCACCAGGACGCTGCCTCCGCCCGGCAAGGCGAGCCTGGCGCCGGAGGCATCCGCGTCGACGACCTCGCTGTCGATGAGGTTCATGCGCGGCGAACCGATGAAGCCGGCGACAAAGAGGTTCCTCGGACGGTGGTAGAGGTCGAGCGGCGCCCCGACCTGCTCGATATTGCCGGCATTGAGCACGACGATCCTGTCCGCCAGCGTCATCGCCTCCACCTGATCATGGGTGACATAGATCATCGTCGCGCCGAGCTGCCGGTGCAGCCTGGCGATCTCGATGCGCATCTGCACGCGCAGGGCGGCGTCCAGGTTGGAGAGCGGCTCGTCGAACAGGAAGACCTTGGGCTGGCGCACGATCGCCCGGCCGATGGCGACGCGCTGGCGCTGGCCGCCTGAAAGCTGCCGCGGCAGGCGGTCGAGCAGCGGCGTCAATTCGAGGACCTGCGCCGCCTCCCGGATCTTGGCGTCGATCGTCGCCGTCGAGGTCCTCGCCAGTTCGAGACCGAAAGCCATGTTCTGGTAGACGTTCATATGCGGATAGAGTGCATAGGACTGGAAGACCATGGCGATGCCGCGTTCGCGGGGCGTGCGGGCGTTGACCCGCTCGCCATCGATCAGGAGGTCGCCGGAGGTGATGTCCTCCAGGCCGGCGATCAGGCGCAGCAATGTCGACTTGCCGCAGCCGGACGGACCGACGAAGACGACGAAGGCCCGATCGGCGATGTCGAGATCCACGCCGTGGACGACCTCCATGCGGCCGAAGGATTTGCGGATGTTCCGAAGCGTCACGCTCGCCATGCTGCTATCCCTTGACCGCGCCGGCGGTGAGGCCGGCGACGATCTTGCGCTGGAAGACGAGGACGAGGGCGACGAGCGGCAGCGTCACCACCACCGATGCCGCCATGATGTCGCCCCAGGGCAGTTCCTGCTGGCTGGCCCCGGTCATGGAAGCGATCGCCACCGGCACGGTCCGGTTGTCCGGCGAGAAGGTGAGAGCGAACAGGAATTCGTTCCAGGCGGCGATGAAGGCGAGCAGACCCGTCGTCACCAGAGCGGGCCACATCAGCGGAAGGAAGATCCGCCGCACGATGATCCAGGGACCGGCGCCGTCCACGAAGGCCGCTTCCTCGAGCTCCTGCGGCATCTCCCGCATGAAGGCCGTCAGCACCCAGACGGTGAAGGGCAGCGTGAGGATGAGGTTCGAGAGGATCAGCGCCGGCATGGTGTCGTAGAGGCCGAGGAGGCGGATCAGCTCGTACATGCCCGAGAGCACCGCGACCTGCGGGAACATCGAGATGGCGAGGATGGTCATCAGCAGCAGGCCGCGTCCGGCGAAAGGGATCCGCCCCAGAGCGTAGGCGGCGGTCACGCCGAGGAAAAGCGAAATGGCGACGACGCTCACCGCGACGATGATCGAGTTGAGGATGTTCCAGGCGAAGGATTGCTGGCGGAAGACGGCCGCATAATTGGAGAAGTCGAGGCGGTCAGGCAGCAGCGAGGTGTCGAACAGGCCCTGGCCGGACCGCATCGACGACAGGATCGCGTAATAGAACGGAAAGACCGAATAGAGCACGATGGCGGCGACCAGCAGCCAGAAACCGGCGGATGCGAGGACCTTGCTCATCGGGCCGCGTCCCCGGAAAGGCGCACCCTGCCTGCCGTCATCACCAGCACGGTGACGACGGCGATGACGAGAAACAACAGGGTCGACGCCGCCGAGCCATAGCCCGTCTTGGCGAAATCGACGAGTTGCAGGCGGGCGAAGCCGGACATCGAGATGGTGTCGCGGCTGCCCGAGGTCAGGATATAGACGAGATCGAAGATGCGCAGGGCGTCGAGGGCGCGGAAGATCACGGCGACGGCGAGCGCCGGCCTTATCAGGGGCAGCGTCACCTTGAAGAAGACCTTGGCCGGATGAACCCCGTCGACCCTGGCCGCCTCGTAGCAGTCGGTGGGGAGCATCTGGAGTGCGGCGAGGACCAGGAGGGCCATGAACGGCGTGGTCTTCCAGACATCGACCATGATGACCGACCACATCGCGGTGGTGCCGGTCGTCCAGGCGACGGGCACCACGATGAGGTGAAGCGTCATCAGGATATGATTGATGATGCCGAATTGATCATTGAGCATCCAGAGCCATATCTTGGCGGAGACAACGGTTGGAATCGCCCAGGGGACGAGGACGGCCGCGCGGACGATGGCCCGTCCGGGGAATTTCGCGTCCAGGACCAGCGCCACCACGATGCCGAGGACCGTCTCGATGGCGACCGAGACCAGCGCGAACCAGGCCGTGTTCCAGGCCGCCTGCCACCACACCCTGTTGGCGAGCAGCCCGATCCAGCGCCCGTCGACATCGGCGAGATAGTTGGAGAGGCCGACGAAGCGGTAGGCGTCGGGCCGGCTCAGCCTCGCATCGGTGAAGCCGAACCAGATGGTGCGCAGCAGCGGCCATCCCGCGACCAGGGCCAGGGCGATCAGCATCGGTGCCATGAAGAGCCAGGCGGATCGCAGGCGGGTGCGGGTCAGTTCGGATCGATCGGCCATCTCGCTCTCGCGCAGGAATCCCGGATCGGCTGCCGAACCCGGTGGAGGGCGGAAAAAAGCGCCGCGAACCCGGCAGGAACCGGATCCGCGACGCAGGCGGGGAGGATTCTACCAGCCGGCCCCCTTGATGTCGGCAAGTTCGCCGTCGAGATCCTTCAGCGCCGCCTCGGCCTGCTGCCGGCCGGACAGGACGCCGGCGACGGCGTTCCAGAAGGCGTTCGAAACCTCGTTGTAATTCGGGCCGGTGACGCGGGACGGCCGGGCGACGGCATTGACGAAGGTGGTCTTCAGATCGCCGAAGAACGGCACCGCCTTGAGGACGTCAGGATCGTCATAGAGGACGGGAATCGTCGGGTTGAAGCTTCCTTCGATGGCGCGACGCTTCTGTTCAGCCTGCGAGGTCATGTAGACGACGAGGTCGGCCGCGATCGTGGGATTCTTCGAATATTTGGAGACGGCGAGCTGGTAGCCGCCGAGCGCGCCGGTGCTCTTGCCGTCGGGGCCGCCCTTCGGCAGGGCGACGACGCCGATCTTCCCCTTGACGGGACTGTCCGCCCCGTTGCCGAGCGACCATGCATAGGGCCAGTTGCGCATGAAGGCGGCATTCCCCGACTGGAACACGCCGCGGGCCTCTTCCTCGCTGTAATTGAGGACGCCCTCCGGCGATATCTTGCCGATCCAGGAGGCGGCGAGCGTCAGGGCCGCAGCCGCCTTGGGATTGTCGATCGTGATCTTGCCGTCGCCGTCGACGATCGAGCCGCCGCCGAACGAATCCACCCATTCGAGCGCGTTGCAGGTCAGCCCTTCATAGGCCTTGCCCTGGAAAACATAGCCCCAGAACTTATCATTGCCGGCCTTGCGCTCGCCCTCCTGGATCCTCTCGGCGTCCTGCGTCATATCCTGCCACGTCGCAGGCGGCTTCAATCCGTATTTGGCGAGGAGATCGGTGCGGTAATAGAGGACGCCGGCATCGGTGAACCAGGGCATGGCCACCAGCTTGCCGCCGATGGTATCGTTGGCGACGATGGCCGGAAAATGGCTCTTTTCGGCGCCCTTGGTGTAGGGCGCCAGGTCGATGAAATATTGGCCGAGCGTACCCGGCCAGATCACGTCGATCTGGAAGACGTCGACGTCGGCAGCGCCCGCGGAGAGAAGCTGCTGATAGAGGGCCAGCCGGTCGTTGGTGTCGTTCGGCGTCGACACCACCTTGACGGTATTGCCGGTCTTCTTCGCCCACGCCTCGGCGCCGGATCTGCACAGGGCCAATTCCTGACCGACCGCGCCGCACGAAATGGCGATCTCGGCGGCGCCGGCGGCGTGGCCGGCCAGGATGAACGAGGCTGCGGCGAGGGTGATACGGCCGAGCATGAGGACCTCCTTGTGTCGACACGGCCCGAAAGCCCGCGGATGAGCGAGCAGGTCGAGCCGGTACCGTCCCCCCGTTCCGCCACCTGTTGCCGGTGGTCAGACGACGCCTCTTCGCGCGTCGATGTCATGTTCCCGCAAAGGGCGGAGCCTGTCAAGCCGGGTCGCGGCGATCCCGCCCGCTCGCCCGCGGGCGGGTGCACCGCAGATTCGATACCTCACAGCGCCGAATCCGCCGGCGCTATGCTTCCGCGACAGCCACGGCGCCGGCGGAGCGGTCGCGATAGAGAATGAAGAGACCGCTCGCGATGATGATGGCATTGCCGATGATGATCGGCGGTGTCGGTACGTCGCGCCACACCATCCAGCCCATGATCGTCGCCCACAGCATGGCCGAATATTGGAACGGGGCCAGCACGGCAGCCGGCGCGAGGGCGAGCGCGCGCGTGATGCACACGAAGCAGAGCATGGCGACGACGCCCACCAGGAACATCAGTCCGAGGTCGGTCGGATTCGGGGTGACCCAGGCGAAGGGGATGGTCGCCGCGCCGATGATGCCGGCACCGACGAACTGCCACAGCACGAGCGGCAGCCAGTGCGTCCGTCGCAGCCGCCGCGTGACGGCGACGGAGAAGCCGAACATCACCGCCCCGAACAGGGCGATCGGGGACGACGAGGTGAAGATGGCGGCCGATGGCTGCAGCGCGATCACCACGCCCACGAATCCGGCGAGAACGGCCGCCCACCGGAACGGCTCGACCCGTTCGCCGAGCAGCGGGACGGACAGCGCGGTGATGATCAGCGGCGCCGCCATATAGAAGGTCATGACGTCGGCGAGCGGCATGGTGCGCGTGGCATAATAGAAGGAGAAGGTATCGCCGGCCATGGCCAGGATACGCAAGGCCTGCAGATGCCATTGGCCGAAGTCGAACAGGTTGATGCGCAACCGCCAGATCATCGGAAGCAGCACGATGCAGGCGCCGACGGAGCGCAGCAGCAACAGCTGCCCCACCGCATAGTCCATCGCCAGCCATTTCCCGAGCGCATCGTTCAGGGCGAAGAAGAAGATCCCCGTCAGGAACAGCACGATGCCGAGGCCATGGGCGGCCGGGCGCATGGAAGTCATGATCGTCTCGTTTCCCGCCCCGCGGGCGGGCGGCTCTCTTGGCGAGGCAGGCGGGACGACAACCCGGCCAGACCGTCGTCCATCTGATTGCCGTTGCCAATATCAGCTTTGGCGGGCGGAGCAAGTATCGGCGAAAGACGATCGTCCTTCATCCGGCGCCGAAGCGAGCACGTCCGCCCGGACGACGAGCCACCCTCGCCCCGCTACAGCCGCGCAAGAACTTCCCTGGCCGCGCGGTACCCCGAGCCGATCGCGCTCTCGACCGAAGGCGTCCCCTCGGTATGCTGGCCGGCGAACGAGATCGGACCAAGCGGGCGGCAGGCGATACGCCGCGGCGCCTTGCTGCGATCAAGCTTTCCGTCCGAATCCAGCGTATCGCCGAACAATGATTTTGTGGTGGGCAGGATCATGCTGTGCCCCCAGCGATAGACGAAGATCGCGCTGACATCGCGGTCGAAATCGAAACCGGTTCCCTGGGTGATCCGCGCCAGGTCTTCCCGCAAGGCTCTCTCATACTCCTCGAAAGGCGTCTGCAGCAGCTTCATGCGCTCGAGCGGGAACTCCTCCCTCGGCACGGTGATGCCGTTGAAGAAGGTCAGCACCGAAGCGCGATCGGGATTGTCGCGCCCGTCGGTCGTCCAATCCGCGATCTCGAAATTCGACCAATAGCGGCTGCCCCATAGATAATTGTCGTAGCCGAGTCCGAGCTTGACGAAAGGCGCCATGTTGCGGAGCGCGACGTTGGCGACGAGTGCCGGCGCCGTGTTGAATTCGTCCCACGCCGCCTTTCTTTCCTCGTCGCACAGATGGTCGATCAGGTGCTTTGCGCTGGAGGCCTGCGTCGCAACGATCGCGGCCTCCGCGGTCGCCCGATAAAATTTGTCGTCCTTGAAATACGTGACGCTGGCGGCCCGCTTCGACCCCGACCCGTCAATATCGACTCGCAGGGCAACAGCGTTTTTCCGCGTGTCGATAGAGTGGCCGGGCCTGGCGAGCCATTGGGCGAGGCGTGCCGCAATCTCCGACGTTCCGCCGGGATAGGCGAAGCAGGTACCGGCATATTCGGAACTCAAAAAGCTGATCGCAGTATGGGCGGCGACGCTATGGGCGGTGCCGCCCATGCAGTCGGTGGTGTAATTCGAATAGAAATCGACGACGATCGGGTCGCAGTGAAGTTCCTTCGTCAGGTACTCCGCCAGCGTGATGCGCGAAAGATAGTCATATTTGGGGTCGCTGGCGTCCGGCGGGTCATCGGGGCCTCCCTCGACGTCGTACCAGTCCTTGAAGACTTTGAATGATCTTGCGAAATCATCCATGATCTTCTCGCTGTAGGGCGGGTCCCGGGTCTTGCCGGGCGTGAAGATCTCCTCGGTCTGCCAGCCCTCGTAGCCCGGATTCACACCCGGCGCATTCTTGTCGAAGAAATAGGTGGTGCGTGGGGAAGGAATCCTGAATGCTTCCCCCTTGATGCCGATCTCGGCGTAGAGCTGCTGCATGAAGCCGTCATCGGGGATGGTGCAAAAGGCACCGGCCGTCGATGCCGGTACCGGCAAGGGCGCCTCGGCGTCCCGCGCAGCATTGCCGCCGGTGTAGCCGTTGGCCTCGAGGATGAGGATACGCAGATCCGCCCGTTTCTGCAGCAGATGGAAGGCGGACGACAGGCCGGCAAGGCCCGCGCCGACGACGATCACGTCGAATTCCCCGGGCTCGGCGTGAATATCGAACTTGCCGGCATGGGAATCGCACCCCGGCGCGATGGTCACGGCACCGGGCTCGAAGCTCAGCCGCTGATCCCGCATCCAGTGCCCGACATTGAAGGCCGCCGGCAGATTGCCGCCGTGAAGAAGACGGGGGTCGACGCCGGCGATGTCGTCGCACGCGCCGGCCGCCGGTTCCGCCGCGAAGGCGCGCATCGGCGAGGACACGCCGACGACGAGGCCCCCCGAGGCAATGAGAAGACCATTCATGAAATCTCTTCGCGAGATCCCTTCTGGATTCGGGCGCGGCGGCAGTCGATTCATCGGCGTCATCTTGCCCCCGGCACGTGCAGGCACATGCTCGGCAGGATGACGCATTTTGGAGATGGCCGCAATCGAGGGTGGTGCAGATACTCGGCCATGAAGAGGTTGAACATGCGACGTTCGGCTCGCGCATGACAGAACCCAATAGCTGTCCTCGTTTCCCGCATTCGCACGGCCAAGAAAAACTGGCCGAGAAATCGGGCTAACCGCCCCGTAAGCCATTGATATCATTTGCATCTGGTGGGCCCGGAGGGACTTGAACCCCCAACCAGACCGTTATGAGCGGCCGGCTCTAACCATTGAGCTACAGGCCCGGCTGTGCCAGACGGTGCATCTATAGGCAGAGTCCGGCGCCGATTCAATGCCGCCGCGCCGTCATCATGCCGCCGCGATCGGTTGCGAGCTTCCCGGCCCGCAACCGCTGCCCCATCGGAGCCGTCAATGTCCCGCTTTCCCGCCGGCCGTCCCGCCCTCGCCGCGCTCCTGTTGGCGGGCTCCCTCGGTCTCGCCCATGCGGACGACGCCAGGCGGTCGGTCTCGGTGAACGGCGAAGCGCTCACCAGCGCCAGGCCGGACGTCGCCTTCATCACCATCGGGGTCGAAAGCACCGGCAAGGATGCGCGCGACGTCGTGGCGGCGAACTCCAAATCCACGGGCGACGTCATCGCCGCCCTCAAGGCCGACGGCGTCGACGGCAAGGATCTGCAGACCACGGGCTTTTCCGTGCGGCCCGAGATCGACCGCTCGCAGAACGCCCTCGCGAGTGCCGGCACGCCGCCGGCGATCAATGGCTACACCGTCTCCAATTCGGTAAACGTGACGCTGCACGACCTGACGCGGCTGGGGGAAATCCTCGACAAGGCGGTCACGGCCGGAGCGAATTCGATCGACGGCATCCAGTTCGACGTTTCCAACCAGTCGGCTCTCCTCGACGATGCCCGCAAGGCGGCGTTCGAGGACGCGCGGCGCAAGGCGGCGACCTACGCCGCCGCATCCGGCCTCAAGCTCGGCAGGCTGATCGAGCTGAGCGAGAGCACCGGCCCGAGGGGTGGCGGGCTCTATCGCGCCAAGGCGATGACGGCGGCTGCGGTCCCCGTCGAATCCGGGGAGAGCACGCTCGGCGTCTCCGTCTCGGCGCGATTCGAACTCGACGAGTGATGATTTCGAACGGAAACGCGGTCGGACGCCGCGGTGCGTTGCGCAAGTTTCTTGCGCCCGCACCGGCGGATTGTGCAATAAAGATGCTTGCCTGCCTTTCCTCTCCGGTTTAGGGAACGCTTGCCCGTTCGCAATCGGAAAGGTCTCCCGTGCACGCACGCCTTGACACCGTCGACTGGAAAATCCTCGCTGAGCTTCAGGCCGACGGCCGCATGACCAACGTGGAATTGGCCAAGCGCGTCGGCATCTCCGCGCCGCCCTGCCTGCGGCGGGTGCGGGCGCTCGAGGACAACGGCGTGATCAAGGGCTATCGGACGCTCCTCGACGAATCGGCGCTGGGCTATGAAATCACGGTGTTCGCGATGGTCAACCTGACCTCGCAGGCCGGCGCCGATCTCAACACCTTCGAAAACTATGTGAAGGGCCAGCCGCTCGTGCGCGAATGCTGGATGCTTTCCGGCGATATCGACTTCGTGCTGAAATGCGTGGCGCGGGACCTGCGATCCTTCCAGGCCTTCGTTTCCGAGCTGACCGCCGCCCCCGCCGTCCGCAATGTCAAGACGGCGCTGACCCTGCGCTCGATCAAGGACGCACCGATCGTCCCGCTCGAAGTGGACGTCACCGCGAACGCCTGAGTCTCGGGGAACGCCCCCGGCCACGGGCGCGTCCCTGAGGGACGGCCGTCAGCCGAGCTTGCTCACCACCCAGTAGGAGAAGGTACGGGCGAGCGAATTGAACCGGCGCGGCGTGGGATCGGGGATCTGATCCGACGCATCGACGGCGAAGGTGGACGTCAGCAGCGGGAAGCTCTTCACTGCCGCGCCGGACGGCGACAGCAGCGTAATCCTCGAATCGAGCACGTCGGAGGCATCCGAACTGAACGGGCCGAAGGAATCGCCCGAGGCGGTTTCAAGCTCGATGCCGGTCAGTTCCACCACGAGCGTCGCGCCGCCGGCGGCGCCGGGCTGATAGCGGGACCCGAGTTGCTGCACCAGGTTGCGCTGCACATAGGGCGTGATCCGCTCGATATAGGAATTGGCGTGACCGGTGACGCGCACGCTGCGGATCACCGGCAGGGCGGCATTGCCCGCCAGGGAGGTCGCGCAGCCGCTGAGGGCAAGCCCCGCGCCCAAGGCCAGCAAGGCCCGGCGATCGATGAAGGGCGATGTCATGGATGTCTCCCGTGTACGAACGACACCGGCATGGGACAGGCCTCGATCAGGACGCACGCCCCGCCGGTTTCACCATCCTACGATGTCGAGCCGCATCCGGTTCAAGGAGCCTGTCTCTTCGAAGGATCGGACGCGCGCTCTCTTGCACCGCCACGGCATTTTCGGCGAGACAATTTCCCGTGAGAAGGCCGGGATCGGGACGCGCATGCGCCGCGCCCCGTATGGGCAGACGCGACGCGAGGACATCCATCGTCGGGACGCTCAGCTCCAGGCGACGTTGGCGATCTCGTAGGCCTTCGGGCCTTTCGGCGTGTTCACTTCCACCGAGACGCCCTTCTTCTTGCCCACCAGGGCCCGCGCCAGCGGCGATCCGATCGAGATCTTGCCGGAGCGGACATCGGCCTCGCTCTCGCCGACGATCTGGTAGGTCTTCTGCTCTTCCGTATCCTCGTCGATCAGCGTGACGCGGGCGCCGAACTTCACGGTATCGCCCGACAATTTGGTCACGTCGATCACTTCGGCACGCGACAGCATGTCCTCGAGTTCGGCGACCCGGCCCTCATTGTGGCCCTGCGCTTCCTTGGCCGCGTGGTACTCGGCATTTTCGGAAAGGTCGCCATGGGAGCGCGCTTCGGAGATCGCCGCGATGATACGGGGTCTCTGGACCTGCTGGCGCTCCTTCAACTCTGCCTCGAGAGCGGCGTGGCCCGCAGGCGTCATGGGGATCTTGTCCATCTTCGTCTTCTCTTCCAAACGCAAAAAGAACGCCTACACCGAACGGAAAATCCGGCACGGCGGTCATCATCATCGCTGTAAAGCTGTGGGGCCGTCCATTCGCGGATCAGGCGCCCACCTCAAAGTATGACTGCAGCGCACGCACTTCGAGATCGCCGCCCTTATAGGCCTTGATTCCCTGCGCAGCCGCCACTGCTCCAGAGAGAGTGGTGTAATATGGCACTTTATGCAAGAGGGCTGCGCGGCGCAGCGAACGCGAGTCGGCGAGCGCCTGTGCACCCTCGGTTGTGTTGAACACCAGCTGGATGCCGCCGTTCTTGATCGAATCGACGATATGCGGCCGCCCTTCCAGCACCTTGTTGATGCGCCTGGCGGCGATGCCGTTGGCCGCGAGGTAGCGCTGCGTGCCGCCGGTGGCGACGATCGAAAAGCCGAGTTCGGCGAGCAGGCGCATCGATTCGAGGATGCGCGGCTTGTCCGCGTCCTTCATGGCGACGAACACGGTGCCGCTGGTGGGCACGGTGCTGCCGCCGCCGAGCTGGCTCTTGGCGAAGGCCACGGCATAGTCGCGGTCGAGCCCGATGACCTCGCCGGTCGAACGCATCTCCGGCCCGAGCACCGTATCGACGCCGGGAAAGCGCGCGAAGGGAAACACCGCTTCCTTGACCGCGACATGGTTGAGCTTCTTTGGCTTGAGCCCGAAGGATGCCAGGCTCTCGCCCGCCATGATGCGCGCGGCGATCTTGGCGATCGGCTCGCCGATCACCTTGGCGACGAAGGGCACGGTACGCGAGGCCCGCGGATTGACCTCGAGCACGTAGATGACCCCTTCCTTGATGGCGAACTGCACGTTCATCAGGCCGCCGACATTGAGCGCGAGCGCCATCGCCCTCGACT
The DNA here is from genome assembly GCF_030814655.1 of Labrys monachus. NCBI lineage: Bacteria > Pseudomonadati > Pseudomonadota > Alphaproteobacteria > Hyphomicrobiales > Xanthobacteraceae > Labrys > Labrys monachus. The sequence continues at coordinate 2,132,963 of NZ_JAUSVK010000001.1, read as the reverse complement.
GGCGCTCCAGTTCCGCCAGGATCTCCGGGCTGAGGGAGCGCGGCGGCAGGGAGCAGGCCGAATCGCCGGAATGAATGCCGGCCTCCTCGATATGCTCCATGATCCCGGCGACATACACGTCCTTGCCGTCGCACAGGCAGTCGACGTCGACCTCGACCGCATCCGAGAGATAGCGGTCGAACAGCAGTGGATTCTTGCCGAGCAGCGTATTGATCTGCCCGGTCTTGTCGTTGGGATAGCGCACCTTGATTTCCGGCGGCACCATCTGGGGCAGCGTGCCGAGCAGGTATTCGTCGAACGTCGACTCGTCGCGGATGATCGCCATGGCGCGCCCACCGAGCACATAGGAGGGGCGCACGACCAGCGGCAGGCCGAGATCGGCGACCACCAGCCGGGCCTGCTCCACCGAATAGGCGATGCCGTTCTTCGGCTGACGCAGATTGAGCTTGTCGAGGAGGCGCTTGAAGCGGTCGCGGTCCTCGGCGAGATCGATGGCGTCGGGGGTCGTTCCCAGGATCGGGATGCCGGCCTGTTCCAGCGCGACGGCCAGCTTCAGCGGCGTCTGGCCGCCGAACTGCACGATGACGCCGTGCAGCGTGCCGTTCGACTTCTCGACCTCGAGGATTTCAAGCACGTCCTCGACCGTCAGCGGCTCGAAATAGAGCCGGTCGGAGGTGTCGTAGTCGGTCGAGACCGTCTCCGGGTTGCAATTGACCATGATGGTCTCATACCCCGCATCCGACAGCGCGAAGCAGGCGTGGCAGCAGCAATAGTCGAACTCGATGCCCTGGCCGATGCGGTTCGGGCCGCCGCCGAGGATCATGACCTTCTTGCGGTCCGAGGGGCGCGCCTCGTCGGCGAGGGCGCCGGCGAACGGCGCCGCATAGGTCGAATACATATAGGCCGTGGGCGAGGCGAATTCGGCGGCGCAGGTGTCGATGCGCTTGAACACCGGCCGCACGTCCAGGGCGCGGCGGGCCGCCCGCGCCGATCCCTCGGCCGCGCCTGCGAGCGCGTCGAGCCGGCGATCGGAGAACCCCATCGCCTTGAGGCCCCTGAGGGCGCCCGGCGTTCCGGGAATGCCGAAGGTGCGGATGCGCTGCTCGGCGTCGACGATGCCGCGGATCTGCGCCAGGAACCACGGATCGATCTTGCAGGCGCCGTGGATCTCGACGTCCGACAGGCCGAGACGCATCGCCTGCGCCACGTTGAGGAGGCGGTCCGGCGTCGGCTTGCCGAGCGCCGCGCGAAGGGCGTTCTTGTCGTCGCCCATGCCCAGCCCCTCGATCTCGATCTCGTCGAGGCCGTTCAGCCCGGTCTCCAGCGAACGCAGCGCCTTCTGCAGGCTTTCCTGGAAGGTGCGGCCGATGGCCATGGCCTCGCCGACCGATTTCATCGCCGTCGACAGGATCGGCTCGGCGCCGGGGAACTTCTCGAAGGCGAAACGGGGGATCTTGGTGACGACATAGTCGATCGTCGGCTCGAAGGAGGCCGGCGTTGCCCCGCCGGTGATGTCGTTCTCGATCTCGTCGAGCGTGTAGCCGACCGCGAGCTTGGCGGCGACCTTGGCAATGGGAAAGCCGGTCGCCTTCGAGGCCAGAGCAGAGGAGCGCGACACGCGCGGATTCATTTCGATCACCACCAGGCGGCCGGTCGCGGGATCGACGGCGAACTGCACGTTCGAGCCGCCGGTCTCGACGCCGATCTCGCGCAGCACCGCGATCGATGCGTTGCGCATGACCTGGTATTCCTTGTCCGTCAGCGTCAGCGCCGGGGCGACGGTGATCGAATCGCCCGTATGCACGCCCATCGGGTCGATGTTCTCGATGGAGCAGACGATGATGGCGTTGTCCGCTTTGTCGCGGACGACCTCCATCTCATATTCCTTCCAGCCGAGCACGCTCTCCTCGACCAGGACCTGCGTCGTCGGCGAGGCGTCGAGCCCACGCTCGATGATGTCGATGAACTCGGCCTTGTTGTAGGCGATGCCGCCGCCGGTGCCGCCCAAAGTGAAGGAGGGGCGGATGATGGCGGGAAGGCCGATCGCCTCCAGCGCCTCCAGCGCTTCGGAGAGGCTGTGCGCCAGGCGCGAGCGCGGCGTCTCCAGGCCGATGCGGTTCATCGCCTCGCGGAAGCGCTCGCGGTCCTCGGCCTTGTCGATCGCATCGGCGTTGGCGCCGATCATCTCGACGCCGTACTTCTCCAACACGCCCATCTCTGCAAGCTTGAGCGAGGTGTTGAGCGCCGTCTGGCCGCCCATGGTGGGCAGCAGCGCGTCCGGACGCTCCTTCTCGATGATCCGCGCCACGACTTCCGGCGTGATCGGCTCGACATAGGTCGCGTCCGCCAAATCCGGATCGGTCATGATCGTGGCCGGATTGGAGTTGACGAGAATGACGCGGTATCCCTCCTCACGCAGCGCCTTGACGGCCTGTGTGCCCGAATAGTCGAATTCGCAGGCCTGGCCGATGACGATCGGGCCGGCACCAATGATCAGGATGGAAGATATATCGCTACGCTTTGGCATTGCTCGTCCGAGACTGGAGGGCCGGCATGAAAAAGCCGCGGAGGGGTACCGCGGCGCCGGACGGATCGAGCGGTTCGACTAAACCATTTTGGCGGTCGGGGAAAGAGGCCCGACGCGCATCAGCCATGACGAAGCGATGAAAGGTGGTGTTTGCGCCCTGGGAGCGCACTCCATCCTGTCCGCTCCCTTCCGCAAGATCCTGTGGTTTCCAAAGTGCGGACGGATGTCCGCGCTCCCGGAAAATCAGGCCGCGACGGCCTGGCTGCCTTCCATCATCTCGACGAAGCGCTTGAAGAGATAATGGCTGTCCTGCGGGCCCGGTGAGGCCTCGGGATGGTGCTGGACCGAGAAGACGCGCTTGCCCACCAGCGCCAGCCCGCAATTGGAACCGTCGAACAGTGAGGCATGGGTCTCCACGACGCCCTCGGGCAGGCTGTCGCGATCGATGGCGAAGCCGTGGTTCATCGACACGATCTCCACCTTGCCGGTGGTGAAGTCCTTGACCGGATGGTTGGCGCCGTGATGGCCCTGCTTCATCTTCACTGTGCGCGCGCCGACGGCGAGCCCGAGCATCTGGTGGCCGAGGCAGATGCCGAAGATCGGCACGTCCCGTTCGAGCAGCGTGCGGATGACGGGCACGGCATAGACGCCGGTGGCGGCCGGGTCGCCCGGACCGTTCGACAGGAATACCCCATCCGGCTTCAAGGCGAGGATATCTTCCGCCGTCGTGGTCGCGGGTACGACGGTCACCGCGCAGCCCGCGGACGCCAGGAGGCGAAGGATGTTGCGCTTCACGCCATAATCGATGGCGACCACGCGGAATTTCGGCTCGGCGAGACGGCCATAGCCGGTCGCCCATTCCCAAACGGTCTGGTCCCAGTCGAAGCGCTGCGCCGTCGTCACCGGCGGCACGAGATCGAGCCCGTCCATGGCCGGCAGCCCCGCCGCCTCGCGCTTCAGGGCCTCGACGTCGAAATCCCCGTCGGGATCGAAGGCCAGCACCGCGTTCGGCATGCCGCCCTCGCGGATGCGGGCCGTCAGGGCCCGCGTGTCGATGCCGGCGATACCGGCGATGTTGCGGGCCTTCAGCCAGGCGTCGAGGTGGCGGCTGGCGCGGTAATTGGCAGGCTCGGTGATCGGCGCATGCAGCACGATGCCGCGCACGCCGGAGGAGGCGGCCATGTTCACCGTCTCGATATCCTCATCGTTGACGCCGACATTGCCGATATGGGGAAAGGTGAAGGTGATGATCTGGCCGGCATAGGAAGGATCGGTCAGGATCTCCTCATAGCCCGTCATCGCGGTATTGAAGCACAATTCGCCCGCGGCCTTGGTGACGGCGCCCAGGCCGATCCCTTCCAGCACGGTGCCGTCGGCAAGCACGAGGAGAGCCGTGGCTTTGGGTTCAATCCAGCCATTTTCCATGGTGATCGCGCGTCCTAGCTTGTGTGACGGTCATTTTCATCTTAAGTGCCGGTTCGATGGCGGCGGCAGAAACCGGCCGGCCCGGCAGTCGCGGCGGAAATTAGGGATGGGACGGCTTGCCGTCAACCCTTTGCATGAAGCGGAATTGCAAGAAGAAACAGTAGCTTGCAATGGCGTCGTGAAATAGTTCCCAGCGTCGTGCCCCCTACGAACCAAATCTTAGATCAGGAAGGTCCCGACAATGCCTTTGCGCGAAGACTTCAACAACGCCGTCAAGGAAGCCATGAAGGCCGGCGACAAGCCGCGTCTTTCCGTCGTCCGCCTGATCACGGCCGCTCTGAAGGATCGCGACATCGCCGCTCGCGGCGGAGAGCATGACGGCCGCATTCCCGACGGCGAAATCCTCTCCATGCTGCAGAAGATGATCAAGCAAGCCCAGGAATCGCAGGAGACCGCGATCAAGGCCGGCCGTGCCGAGCTCGCCGAGCAGGCGAAAGCCGAGATCGAGGTCATCTCCTCCTTCCTGCCCAAGCAGATGGATGCCGCCGAGACCAGGGCCGCCATCGCCGCGGTCGTGGCCGAAACGGGCGCCGCCGGCATGAAGGACATGGGCAAGGTGATGGCCGCGCTGAAGGAGCGCTTCGCCGGCCAGATGGATTTTTCCAGGACCGGCCCGCTCGTCAAGGAAGCCCTCGGCGGGTAGAGGCCTCTCCCGCACCGGCGCGGCGGCCCGGGACGGCCCCTGCGGCGCACACCCGCGGCAATCGACGATCCCGGGGCGCCCTTCCTTGTTGCCGCAGCTACAGCTAGACTGTCCGGCGGTTGCGGTCAGAGGCAGGCATGGCGTCCTTCATCCGAATGTTCCGGCTGGCAGCGGCCGCCCTGGCTCTCGTCGCCTGCCTTGCGGCCTGTGCCGACCGGCCCGGCCCGCGGCTGCTGCACCCCGTCGCCGACGCCGCGGGCGTGGGCACACCGGTCAGGGTGCTGATGGCGACGACCCGCCAGCGCTCGACCGTCGACCGGCGGGACTTCACGGACAAGCGCAATTTCGGGCTGAGCTACGAGCAATATTCGATCTCCATACCCCCCACCCATGTCGAGGGGCAGATCGAATGGCCGAGCGAGGCGCCGGGCGACCCCGCCCGCAATTTCGTCGTGCTCAACTCCGGCGCGCTGGACGAAGCGGGCTTCAGCAAGGCGCTGCTCAACGGCCGGAAAAGCGGCGAAGTCGCCGTCTTCGTACACGGCTACAACACCAATTACCAGGAAGCCGTCTACCGGGTCGCCGAACTCAGCCGCGACAGCGGCTTTCCAGGCACGGTCGTGGGGTTCGCATGGCCTTCGCTCGGCACGCTGACGGGCTATGTCGCCGACCGCGAGGCCAGTACCTATTCGCGGGATTATTTCGAGGAATTCCTCAATGATCTCGCCCGCACCCCGGGCGTCAAGCGCATCCACATCATCGCGCACAGCATGGGCAACTGGCTGGCGGTCGAAACCCTGCGCCAGGCGAAGATACGCGGCGGGTCGGCTTTTCTCCCGAAGCTCGGCGAAGTCTTCCTGATGTCGCCCGACATCGACGTCGACGTCTTCAGGACGCAGATCGACGCGATCGGCAAGTTGAACGAGCCGATCACCATCGGCATATCGCGGGACGACCGCGCCCTCGGCGCCTCGCAGCGCATCGCGGGCGACCTGCCGCGCCTCGGCAATGCGCTCGCCGATACCCCGAAGGCGCAGGAGGCGATGACCCGTTACAACCTGCGCGTGATCGACATGTCGGACACCAAGAGCCTCGATGCAATGAATCACGGCAAATTCGTCAGCATCCTGCCGGCGCTGAGCGAAGTGGCCAGGAACGACGCCGCGGCGGCCCGCGGCAACCCGGTCTCGCGCACCGGCCTCTTCGTCGTCAACACCGCCGGCACCATCCTCCAGACCCCGCTGCGGCTCGGCCAGGCCGTGCTCGGGCAATAGCCTGACCTGAGGTCGTGGGAGGACGCGCGTCAGCGCCTATGACGTCTTCGCCGCGGGCTGGGATGCGATCGACGCGGCGTCTTTGGCATCCCGTCTTTCGCCGGACTCCGCTTCGTCGTCCGCACGACGAGGATCCGGAAGATGTCCGGTGAGGTGTCGATACCATCGGCTAATGCGGTCTGCGAAAGCTCTCGGCCGTGGCTTCGATCCCTTCCTCCAGCGGGGTCGGCTGCACGCCGAAGCGCTGTTCGAATTTCCGGCTGTCGACCCGGAAAGGCCGGTCGTGCTGGAAATAGGTTTCGTGCCATTCGCGCAGGAAAGGCATGAACAGGCCGAGCAGCGGCATCAGCCATCCCGGCAGCGCCATCAACCGCAGCCCGACACCCAGCCGCGAGGCCGCCATGCCGAGAAGTTCGCGCGGCGCCCGGGCGGGCGCGCAGGGCGCATGCCAGATCTGGCCGTAGGCGTCATCCGGCGCGTCGAGCAGCAGGATGGCGGCTCGCGCGATGTCCGGCACATAGGCGAGCGCGTGCGGCGCATCCGGCGCGACGACGAGCTGGGCGGTCCTTCCCTTGGCGAGGGCGCCGATGGTGGCGTCGCCGAAGATCGACAGCGTGGTGCCGGGACCGTAGAAATCCGGGGCGCGGAGGGCTGCGGTCCTGACACGCCCCGCCTTGTAGCTGGCCTGCCATTGCCGCGTGATGGCGGCACGGACCTTGCCCTTGCGGCCTGTCGCGGCCATCGGCAGGTCCTCCGTCAGCGGGGCGTCCTGCGGCCCGTACATATAGACATTGTCGATGAAGACGAGACGCGCTCCGGCGGCCTCGCAGGCGTCGAGCATGTTGGTCATGAGCCGGGGCCAGCTCTTTTCCCAGACGGCGGAATCATAGGCGAGGCCGATCGTGCAGACCACCGCGCTCGCGCCCTGGACGACACGGCGCAACGCCGGGCCATCGAGCGCGTCGCACGCCTCGAACACTGCGCCCTCGGGCAGGTTTTCCGGCCGCCTGCGCTGCACGATGGTCGATGTGCGACCCGCTGCCGCAAGCTGCTGCACGATGGCCTGGCCAATCGGGCCGTAACCCAGGATCAGAATTTTCTCCGGCATGATCGCCTCCTTTGGTGGGAGAAGCGATACAGGGTGTCCTATCATAATTCCAATGCATGGTTTATATCTACCATATGCGCGACGTGCATCTGAAAGCGATCGACCTCAACCTGCTCACGGCGCTGGGTGCGCTTCTGGCCCATCGCAGCGTCAGCCGGGCGGCGCGGGACATTGGCCTGAGCCAGCCGGCCATGAGCCGGGCGCTCGACAGGCTGCGCCATCTCTTCGGCGACGAGTTGATGCTCCGATCCGGAGCCGGCATGGTGCTGACCGCCCGGGCGGAGGCTCTTGCGCCGAGAATCCACGCCATCCTTGCCGATATCGGCGATGTCGTGGCGGAACCGCGCTTCGACCCGGCATCGGAACGGCGCACGATCCGCATCGCCGCGGTCGATTCGCAGACCGCGCTGTTCTTTCCCGGGGTCATGGCGCGGCTGATGAAGGAAGCGCCTGAGGTCGACTTGCGCGCAATGCCGCTCGGCCCGGATATCGCAAGCCGCATGCAGGCAGGCGAGATCGACATGACGTTTTCGCTCGCCACCTATCCGCTGCCGGCCGGGGCGCACAGCGAATTGCTGCTGGAGGACAGCCTCGCTTTGGTCATGCGTCGCGGCCATCCCGCGGCTCGAAACCCGGCGCCGAGCCTGGCCGACTATGCGCGCTTCTCGCACGTCACCGTGTCGATCTTCGGCGACGGCCATACCGAAGCCGATTCGACGCTGGCGGCCGCCGGCCTCGAACGGCGCGTCGCCCTGACGACCCCGCATTTCACCGCCGCCCTGGCGGTGGTGGCGAGGACCGACATGGTGACGACGCTGTCGCGCGCCTTCGCGCGCCGGTTCGCGGACGCTTTCGATCTCGTCCTCGCCGAACCGCCGCTGGAAAGGACAGCCCTGCCCCTCACCATGGTCTGGCCTGCGGCCCGCAAGAACGACCGCTTGCTGGCCTGGCTCAGAGGCATCTTCAAGCAGACGGCGGCCGAGATCGGCGATCCGCACTTGCCGCCCATCCGATCCGGGCGTATCGGCGGTGGTTCCCAGAACCATCGATGAAGGCTGCCGGCGGCCCCGATTGAGGGGAGCGAACGCGAAGGACGGCGACGTCATCGGCTGATATCTGGTATCCTCGAAACATCCGGCGAGGAGCATGCCCTCCATGCACCTTGCCAACGCAGCGCCCATCCTCAGATTGAAGCCATGAAATATCCGCCTGCCCTGCTCGACGAGATCCGCGCCCGCCTTCCGGTGTCCGCGGTCGTGGGCAAGCGCGTCAAGCTCAGGAAGCAGGGCCGGGAGTGGCGCGGCCTGTCTCCCTTCAACGCGGAGAAGACGCCATCCTTCTACGTCAACGACCAGAAGGGCTTCTATCACTGCTTCTCCTCCGGCAAGCATGGCGACATCTTCCGCTTCCTGATGGAGGTCGAGGGCCTTTCCTTCCCCGAGGCGGTCGGCCGCTGCGCCGACGAAGCCGGCGTGGCCCTGCCGAAGATGACGGCCGAGGACGTCGTCCGCGAGGAGCGGCGCGCTTCCCTGCACGAGGTGCTCGATCTCGCCGCCGCCTTCTTCCAGGGCCGCCTGCAGGCGCGCGAGGGCGCGGCCGCGCGCGGCTATCTCGCCGATCGCGGCCTGACGCCGGCGATCCAGGCCGAGTTCGGCATCGGCTATTCGCCCAACGAGAAATATGCGCTACGCGACCACCTCGCCTCCCGGGGCGTCGACCGCGACGCGATGATCGAGGCCGGCCTGCTCATCCATGGCGAGGATATCCAGGTCCCCTATGACCGCTTCCGCGACCGGGTGATGTTCCCGATCCATGACGCCCGCGGCAGCGTGATCGCCTTCGGCGGCCGGGCCATGGACAAGGACGCCCAGGCCAAATACCTGAACTCGCCGGAAACGCCGCTCTTCCACAAGGGCTCCTGCCTCTACAACCACCACAAGGCCCGCAAGGCGGCCCATGACAAGGGCGGCATCATCGCGGTGGAAGGCTATGTCGACGTCATCATGATGAGCGTCGCCGGTTTTCCCCATACCGTCGCCCCGCTCGGGACGGCGCTGACGGAAGACCAGCTCAACCTCCTCTGGCGCCTGAGCGAGGAGCCGGTCCTGTGCTTCGACGGGGACAAGGCGGGCCGCCGCGCCGCCTATCGCGCCGTCGACGTCGCCCTGCCGCAGATCGGCCCGGCGAAGACGCTCCGCTTCGCGCTGCTGCCCGACGGGCAGGACCCGGACGAACTGGTGCGCCGGGCCGGACCGGGCGCCGTAGGCGAGGTGCTGCAGGCGGCCCTGCCGCTCTCCGACATCCTGTGGGCCCGCGAGACCGAGAACGGCGACCTCTCGACGCCGGAGGCCCGTGCCGCGCTCGAGCGCCGCTTGATGGAGGCGCTCGCCCCGATCCGCGACGAAACAGTCCGCAAGCACTACCGCGCCGACATGGAGACGAGGCTGCGCGGCCTGTTCGCCCCGGCCCGCGGGCCGCAAGGCTCCTTCGACAGGACGCAGAGGCAGCCATGGCGCCAGCAGGGCAATGGCCGGCGCGAGGCGGCGCCCCTCGGCCGCCTCGTCACCCCCGGCGTCAAGGAAAGCGTCCGCGTGCGCGGCGGCCATGGCGGGCTGCCCGCCCGGGAAGCGCTCATCCTCGCGGCCCTGGTGGCGCATCCGGAACTTCTCGATCATCATTGCGAGACGCTGGCCGAGCTGGAATTCGACAATGCGGAAGCCAACCGCCTGCGCCAGGCGCTGATCGATTGCGCGGCCCACGGCCAGCGCGAATCACCTGTGATCACCGCGCAGCTGCACGTGCTCGGATTCGAGCGCCTGCTCGCTCATATCAGCGCGGCGAGTGCGCCGACCCATTTCTGGGTGCGCCACGACGCCGCTTTTTCCGATGTTCAGCAGGGATTCATGCATGTGGTGACCTTGCATCACAAATCGCGTACGTTACATAAGGAGCTCAGGCTTGCCGCTGCCGCGCTCGAACAGGACTTCACACAAGAGAATTTCGCCCATCTGACGGAGATCAAGGCCCAGCTTGCCGCGATGGAAGGCATGGAGGCGACGATCGATGGGTTCGGAGCTTCATCTGGACGTGCGGCACGGGCCATGTAGTCCGTTTTCCGGTCCGGCTTTCGCCGGCCGGACCGGAAAACGGATCGAGCAGGGTTAACGGCGGATTAGCGTTTACCCGTCAATGGTGCGACAGCGAGTCGGGTGGCTCCGGACAACGGACGCTGCCCTTTTTGGTGTTGGCGATCAATCCCTCTGCGGGAGGGAATCCGGCCATGCCTTCGGGTGTGGCACAAGGTGCGGTCTTAAGCCAGCGGTCCTTGCGGGAGGCTGGCCGGTTCGAGGCGATGAGGACAACGACGATGGCGAAAAAAGAAGCTGACAAGGAAGAGACGCCGGAAACCGAAGCGCCGAGCCAGGACAGTCCCCTCCTCGACCTTTCGGATGCCGCCGTCCGCGCCTTGATCAAGCGCGCCAAGAAGCGTGGCTATGTCACGCATGAAGAGATCAACAACGTCCTGCCCTCCGAGCAGGTCGACGGCGACCAGATCGAGGACGTGCTCGCCATGTTCTCCGAGATGGGCATCAATGTCGTCGACAATGAGGAGACCGAGACCGAAGAGGCCGAAGAACCGGCCGCGCCCGCCGAGGAAGAGGAAGCCGAGGGCGGCGATCTCGTCGAGGCGACCGCTTCGCGCGCGCCCGTGCGTTCCGAAACCGCCAAGGAACCGACCGACCGCACCGACGATCCCGTGCGCATGTATCTGCGCGAAATGGGAACCGTGGAGCTTCTGTCGCGCGAGGGCGAAATCGCCATCGCCAAGCGCATCGAGGCCGGCCGCGAGGCGATGATCGCCGGCCTGTGCGAAAGCCCCCTCACCTTCCAGGCGATCATCATCTGGCGGGACGAGCTCAACGACGGCAAGATCCTGCTGCGCGACATCATCGACCTCGAGGCGACCTATGCCGGCCCGGACGGCAAGAACGTGCCGCCGGCCGTGATGGGAGAGGCGGCCGAGGGCGAAGCCGCGCCCGCCATGGACGACGACGCGCTGCCGCCCATGGACGGCGATCTCGACGAAGACGACATGGAGAACAACGTGTCGCTTTCGGCGATGGAGGCCGAGCTCAAGCCGAAGGTGCTCGAAACCTTCGACCGCATCGCCGACGACTACAAGAAGCTGCGCCGCCTGCAGGACGTGAACGTCGAGAGCCGCCTGCAGAACCGCTCGCTTTCGCCCTCGCAGGACCGCAAATACAAGAAGCTGAAGGAAGAGATCGTCACCAATGTGAAGAGCCTCTCCCTCAACCAGGCGCGCATCGACGCCCTGGTGGAGCAGCTCTACGACATCAACAAGCGCCTCATCGGCTATGAAGGCCGGCTGATGCGCCTGGCCGAGAGCTATCGTGTCGATCGCGCCGACTTCCTGCGCACCTATCAGGGCTCGGAACTCGATCCGAAATGGATCCTGCGCGTCTCCAAGCTCGGCTCCAAGGGCTGGCGCGAATTCGTCGCCCATGAGCTCGAGACGATCAAGACGATGCGCGAGGACATCCACAACCTCGCCACCGAGACCGGCCTCGAGATCATCGAGTTCCGCAAGATCGTGCATATGGTGCAGAAGGGCGAGCGCGAAGCCCGCCAGGCGAAGAAGGAAATGGTGGAGGCCAATCTGCGCCTCGTCATCTCCATCGCCAAGAAATACACCAATCGCGGCCTGCAGTTCCTCGACCTGATCCAGGAGGGCAATATCGGCCTGATGAAGGCCGTCGATAAGTTCGAATATCGGCGCGGCTACAAGTTCTCGACCTATGCCACCTGGTGGATCCGGCAGGCCATCACCCGCTCGATCGCCGACCAGGCCCGCACCATCCGCATCCCCGTGCACATGATCGAGACGATCAACAAGATCGTGCGCACGAGCCGGCAGATGCTGCACGAGATCGGCCGCGAGCCGACGCCGGAGGAACTGGCCGAGAAGCTCGCCATGCCGCTCGAAAAGGTGCGCAAGGTGCTGAAGATCGCCAAGGAGCCGATCTCTCTGGAAACGCCGATCGGCGACGAAGAGGATTCGCATCTCGGCGACTTCATCGAGGACAAGAACGCGATCCTGCCGATCGACGCGGCGATCCAGTCGAACCTGCGCGAGACCACCACGCGCGTGCTCGCCTCGCTCACCGCCCGCGAGGAACGCGTGCTGCGCATGCGCTTCGGCATCGGCATGAACACCGATCACACGCTGGAGGAGGTCGGCCAGCAATTCTCGGTGACGCGCGAGCGTATCCGCCAGATCGAGGCGAAGGCGCTGCGCAAGCTCAAGCATCCGAGCCGCTCGCGCAAGCTGCGCAGCTTCCTCGACAACTGAACCACCCCGCCCTGCCCTGGGCCGGAACATCCAAGCCTTCTCCGGATTATCGGAGAAGGCTTTTTTGTGGAGCGGGTTTGGCGTCGAGTGTGCGGGGGACGGCGGCCGGCATTGGCGCAGCCATGACGGTAGGGTTATTCTATGGGTCGATCGATCCGAACAGGGGGCAGCATCATGGCATCATTCCTCAAATCCATATCGTCGCTCCTCGGCGGACGCCGCGAGGCGGCGGCCGACGAGCCCGCGGAAGCCGAAGGCCATGAACACAAGGGGTTCACCATCCGCGCCGCCCCCTACAAGGAGGCCGGCCAGTACCAGACCGCGGGCGTGATCGAAAAGGACGTCAACGGGACGCCGAAGAGCCATAAATTCATTCGCGCCGACCGTTTCGCCAGCCTGGACGACGCCGTGCAGTTCTCCCTGGCCAAGGGCCGGCAACTCGTCGACGAGCAGGGGGAACGCCTCTTCGACTGAACAGGAGCCGCCGCCGGCAGCGGGCGCGATTCGGCCGGCGTGCAGGACACGAGCGCCGATCACAGCCCGCGGCACGGCGGCGGGAACCCGGCCGGACGGCTGCGCGATCGCGAAAATACGCGGCCCGATGCGGCGTTCCTCGCGCAGGACCCCTCATTTGCACGGGTTTGAGGGGCCTGTCCGCCGCCGCCTCGGAGGCGCTCCAAAAACTTCCCGACCGCCCGGTAAAAAACACCGAAGGCGCTTGCATTCCGCGGCCGCCTTGACTATTCAGACGCCACCGGAAGCGCTGAGCGCTTCCTAGCGCGCCCGTAGCTCAGCTGGATAGAGCATCAGACTACGAATCTGAGGGTCAGAGGTTCGAATCCTTTCGGGCGCGCCAATTCCGAACGAAACCGGGCGCTTCAGCCGTAGTTGCTCCATCGTCCATAACGAGACATTCAGGAACCGTCCGGCGCCATGGATGCGGACTTCAGTCTCATCGACTTCCACCAGGTCGATCGCGAGCGGATGTAGGCGTGCCGAAACGGCGTATCGTCGTCAGGCTATTTGAACGCATGATCTCCACAAATGCGGCGATCCTTTCGTCCGGAATGCGGGCGCGCTGATTTTATTCTTTCACGGCACGATCGAGAGCAATCAGCGCCAGGTCGCGTTCCGTTTGACGGCGGCTATGCGCTCCTTGAGCGTGGGGTCGGTGGGATCGCCGCGCCCTACTCGATGGCCGCGTAGAAGCGTCCCAGGCGGCCCGGTACCGGCATGTGGGATACGCGGTTGCTGACCGCAGCAGGTTCATTGAAAGTTATCGATTTTCATGAGAATATGCCATCTGGTATAGATATTCGGCTATAGGTATTGAAATTCATGACCGGCGCCCCTCAGTACCAATTTTCAGGGGTTGTTACCGTTTTTCATGACCGGCGCCTGCCTGAAGAGGCACAGCCGGCGGGTTATGCCGCGCTGATCGATGCTTACGGCCTGGGCGTTCCCGTACCGCTGACCCTCGCCGCCATCGGCCAGCGCCACAAAGTCTACGAGGCCGAAGACTGGCGCATCTATACGCCACGCCACCGCCCCGACGACAGCCTTACCGGCCATCTGACCTTCGCCCTTCGCTACGAAGGGCTCGATCTCTGCGTCCTGAAAGCCCTGTTCCGCCGGACGGGGCCGGCGTCGATCGCCGACATCGTTCGGGGCGCGCCGACAGGCGCGTTCGCCCGCCGCGTCTGGTTTTTGTATGAGTGGCTCCTGCAAGCGCGTCTCGATCTTCCGGATGCCAGGGCCGGCGCCTATGCGCCTGTCGTCGATCCCGGCCAGCAATGGGCGACAGAAGGCACCAGTTCGACGCGCCATCGCGTCAAAAATAATCTTCCAGGCACGCCGGCCTTCTGCCCGATGATCTTCCGGACGCCGGCATTGGAGGGCTTTGTCGCGCGCAATCTCGCGGATCGGGCGCGGGCGCTGGTCGCCGACGTGCCCGCCGACCTGCTGGCGCGCACCGCCGCCTTCTTGCTGCTGAAAGACTCGCGCTCCAGCTTCCAGATCGAAGGCGAAGATCCGCCGCAGGAGCGCATCCTGCGTTGGGGCCGGGTCATTGCCGAGGCCGGGCGGCGCTCGATCGACCTTGAAGAACTGCTCCGCCTGCAGAAGATCGTTATCGGCGACGCCCGCTTTGTTCGTCTGGGCCTCCGTACCGAAGGCGGCTTTGTCGGCGAGCATGACAGAAGCACCGGCACCCCCATACCCAACCATATCAGCGCCCGTCATCAGGATCTGGCGGAGCTCGTGGACGGTTTGATCGACTTCGACCGCACCGCCGCGCGCGCGCTCGACCCCGTGCTGGCCGCAGCAATGCTGGCCTTCGGCTTCGTCTATATTCACCCCTTCGAGGACGGGAACGGCCGCCTGCACCGGTTTCTGATCCACCATGTATTGGCAGAGCGGAGGTTCAATCCGCCAGGCGTCGTGTTTCCGGTCTCGGCGGTCATTCTCGACCGCATCGATGACTACCGCCGCACCCTTGAGAGTTATTCAAAGCGCGTGCTGCCGCTCATCCGCTGGCGGCCGACCGATCGCAACAATGTCGAAGTTCTGAACGATACGGCCGATTTCTACCGGTACTTCGACGCGACGCCGCATGCCGAGTTTCTGTTCTCATGCGTGGCGCGGACAGTCGATGTCGATCTACCGGCCGAGACGGCTTTCCTGAAAGCCTACGATCAGTTCAAGACGCGTGTGAAGGCGATTGCCGACATGCCGGACAGGCTGCTCGACCTTCTGTTCCGGTTCCTCCGGCAAAATGGCGGCGTGCTTTCCAGGCGCGCCCGCGAAAAGGAATTCGCCGGCCTCACGGATGCGGAAACGGCAGAAGTCGAAGCGATATTCGCCGAGCTCAATCCGCGAGCGATTTAGCATTCCAATTGCGATTTCGTGAAGCCTCTGAAGCACGGAGCCACCATGATCCGGAGACCATGGCGGGTTGGGCGCTCGTATTCGATACGCATGACGGCAGCGGGATTGCCGCTGCCGCGGTCTTCGGGACCCGGCAGCGTCGCGTGCTTGGACTGGTCCGGCGGTACGCGATACCCTGTTCCACGCCGGCAGCAGGCCCGTCGGATTGCGCGCCCGTCGCCGCCTGGGTCAGGCCCGCAGGACCGGGTTGCCGAGGTCGTGGACGAAGCCGAGGCAGAATCCTTGCCTAGAGGAAGTTCTCTACCGCGAGAGGCCGAGCCGTCCGATGCCGGGACGCAGCCTCGTTGACGAGCCGGAGAATCTCCGATCGCGTATCGATCTCGGCGAATTCTCCAGCCATCTGGCGGGAGCGCGCACGATAGTTCGGCGTGTCGAGCACCGTTCGAACGGCTTGCCTCAGCGCCTGCGGCGTGGGCTCGTTGGTCGCAAGATCGATGCCGACCCCGGACCACGCGACCCGCGCATTGACGTCGGCCTTGTCCTCCGTCAGCCCCGCCGTGACAAGCGGGACACCCAGGCTCATGGCCTGGTTGACGCTGCCGTAACCGCCATTGGTCACCAGCAGATCGACTTTGGGAAGCAGCCATTCGAACGGCAGATAGCTGGCGAGGCGCGCATTGTCCGGGATCGGGCCGGGTATGGCATCGATGGCGCGGCCGCCGGCGGTGGCGACCACCAGCACGTCGGGCTCGTTTGCCAGCGCCGCCAGCGTCGGAACGGTCAGAAGGCCGAAATCGTGATTGGCCACCGTTCCTTGCGTCACGAGCACGACCTTGCGCGATCCGTCCAATTCATGCGCCCAGGGCGGGAGGGGAGCCTGATTGGGAATGAAGGGCAAGGCTCCGACGAAATGCACCGAGGGCGGGGTGTAGCGCGGAAACTCGAAACTCGGCACGGTCAGCTGCAGATGGATGTCTGCAAGTTCCACCACGGATTCGAAAAGGCTTGCCGGCAAAGGACCGAGGCCCAACGTGCCGAGATAGCGATTGACCCGGCTGGCGATGGGCTGATCGACGGCCGTCTCATGCTCTCGCGCGATCGCCTCGTACTCGCTGCGCTGCGCCTTGGTGAGTGCCGGCGGCAGGCCGGCGAAATGCGGTGCCTTGTCGGCCCGGCGGCAATGCAGGATGGATGTCCCGCAAAGGACGACAGGCGGGCGTTCCGAGCGCGGCCCGAGCAGCATGGGCAGGACGCCGAAGAATGTATCGTCGGTGATGACGACGTCCGCCGGGAAATCGCGAAGAATCCCCTGCAGCCTCTCGTGCTGGGCCGGAATCGGGTCGGCGAACACGCGCTGGACCGCGATGCGCAACCATTCCGGTCCAGGCGGCGTGTCCTTCAACTCCGGGGCCACCGAGTGGATGTTGCCCGGATCGAAATCCACGCTCGCGGGAAGCGGACGGAATCCCGCCGAGATACCTTCGATGCGGCCGCGCAAGGCGGTGCCTGACAGGACGATGACCTGATGACCTTCGGCGATCAGGATCCGGCCGATTGCAAGCAATGGATTGAGATGACCCGTTGCCGGCGTCGAAGCAATTAGAATTTTCATGAGATCAAGCCACTCTGCTTTTATAACAACTTCCCGCCAACTCCAGAATGGATCTGATCAGGCGGGCGAAGCGGAGATAGACTTGCGATAGGCCGATTACACCTTGGCTTCAGGGCCAGGCCAAATGGTTACGATTGCAATGCGGGAGAGTTCGCGCGGAACAATCGGAGAGGCTCGACGGGAGCGACCGCCTCCCGACCAGATCCGCGCCGACCCGGGCAGGCCTCCAGCCCGATCGCACTGTCCCCAAGCCAGTCGCTCCGGCACTGGCTGCGCCGCCAGATCGCCTCATTCGAGGAGCATACGTCAAACGGTTTACACGAGGCCGTTTCGATCTGTTCCATAGGGTACATCGCCGGAAGCATCACTCTATATAATTGAATTTGTTTAGAAATTCACAAAATCGCTCTTGGAGTTCGCTGGGTTGTCCTATACCGACTTCTCCAAAGATAACGTTTTCATTGTGTCCATCACGCCCTCGGCCAAGCTGGTGATGGACCTTTGCTGTTCACGCTGGGATCGGCCGATCGCCATTGCCGGCTCCCGGATTTCCAAGTGATTGGCTGATCTATGAATACCCCAGCAAACAAGCTCGGCGGCACTGAAACCCGAGCACCGCGTCCGTCCCGGCCGAACGCAAGCAGCGAGCGCCGTCAACCGATGAACATCCTGGTCGTCGACGACGACCCCACGATACAGCATATGATCGTGGACTATCTTGCGAATCACGACATCCGGGCCCTCTCCGCCTATCGGCGGCAGGAAATGATCAGCCTCCTCGCGCGCGAGGAATTCAGCCTGGTGCTGCTCGACCTGCGCCTCGACGAGGAAGACGGCCTCGATCTCCTGCGTGAAATCCGGTCGCAATCGGACGTCCCCGTCATCATCACCAGCGGCCATCGCCGCGACGAAATCGACCGTGTCGTCGGGCTGGAACTCGGGGCGGACGACTATGTCGTCAAGCCGTTCGGCCTGCGCGAACTGTTGGCGCGTATCCGGGCGGTGCTCCGGCGCGAGGCGACACGTGTCGCGGCGCCGAAGGATGCGGAGCGTGGCGGCTATCGATTTGGCGGCTGGCAGCTGGAGCGGCGCCTGCGCCGCCTGACGGATCGCTCCGGTGAGCAGGTTGCGCTGACGAAAAGCGAATATTCGCTGCTGATCGCGTTTCTCGACGCGCCGCAACGCCCGCTCACCCGCGAATATCTGTTGCAGGCCACCCGCATACATGAGGATGTCTTCGACCGCAGCATCGACGTCCAGGTGCTTCGGCTGCGGCGCAAGCTGGAGACGGATCCGATCGCACCGAGCATCATCGTGACCGAGCGCGGCGTCGGCTATACGTTCGCGCTCGCCGTCGCGCCGCTTTGAAGCGCCGGCGGCAGCGCAAGATACTTTCCTGAGGCAAGAGCTGGGGCGCTGCCGGACGGAGCCATCTCCAGGCTTCCCGGAACGAACGTCCCTGGCTCCCGAATTCGCCGCCCGGCGGGTCGTTCGCATCACAAGAGCCCGTACGCGATCGACCCGGCATTCCCTGCAGCATCGGAGCCCCGGCCTGATGCGTCACGGCATGCGGCTCGATACCGCCCCTCGCGCCGGGATGAACGACTGCGGCATGGCCGGCGTCGGCCGTCCCGAGGTCAGGCCGAATGCTCCTGCCCTGCGACGGCATCGTCGTCCATCATCGCGACGGCGCGTACCCATCCCGCCGAACCGCGGTCGATTTTCACGGGGAAGCACGATACCGTGAAGCCTGTAGCAGGCAACAGGTCGAGGTTGGTCAGTTTCTCGATCTGATAATAGCCGCGCACCCGTCCCGCCTTGTGGCCCTCCCAGATGATGCTGGCGTCGTTGTCGCGCCGATACCGCGCGGCGGTGAAGGAAAAGGGCGCATCCCATGACCAGGCGTCGGTGCCGACGACCTTGATCCCCTGCGCCGTCAGGAACAGCGTGGCTTCAGCACCCAGGCCGCAGCCCTTGTCGACATAGCCTGGATCGCCATAGGCAGCCCCCGCACTCGTATTGATCAGCACGATATCAAGCGGCTGCAGGACATAGCCAATTCGGTGCAGCTCCGCCTCGACATCTGCCTTGCCCGCGACATAGCCATGGGGAAAATGCCTGAAATCGAGCCTCACGCCCGGACGATGAAAATAGTCCAGGGGGGCTTCGTCGATTGTCGGCGCCGGCAATCCGTCGTCGGACGTCGAATGATAGTGGTACGGCGCGTCCATATGCGTGCCGTTATGGGTCGTAAGCTGAAGGGACTCGATCGCCCAGGCCTCGCCATCCGGCAGATCTTCCGGCCTCAGGCCCGGGAAGAACGCTGCGAGCTGGCCAAAACTCTCCTTGTGATGAAAGCGCGTTATCTTCGGAGCCATGACCGGCGGATCCGACATGATCCGGTCGGTGATGGGGATCGACAGGTCGACATAACGCCGAGCCATGACATGTCCTTTCTGGGTGCCCTTGGCACATTCGTTGAAATTTATAGCCGGCCCCGGCGCATGGCCGGAGGGACATCGATGCCTGCATCCGTCAAGCGCCTCGCCGTTCGCGCGGCGCACGTCCCACCGTGCCCCGCAGGTCGCCATGGGTTCTGGAGAGCGTCTCGATTTCAGCAGCCGGCATTTCCTAATGCGCCGCCGATTTCATTTCCGTGTCAAATTGGTGCGACCCGGTTTCAAATGTAATCCAGGGCGCCGGTGCAGCGTTCCGATGCCGGCTGACCGTCGGCCACTCGCCGTCGCCCCCTCCCCTCGCTTGTCGGCGTCCCGGAACATGCGGCGCCGGATCTTTCCGGCAAACGCCCGTCCGGATTTCGCGCCCCGGCGCCGCCCTTCACGGTGCCGGCCCGGTTACGGGCACGCCCCGATAGGTGCCCGTGAGCGTGTTCAGGAATGCGACGATCGCGTCGACTTGCACGTCCGGCAGTCTTTGGTCCAGCTGCGCCAGGGCCATCCTGCGGACGGCATCGTCGAGCGTCGGCGCACTGCCGTCATGGAAGTAGGGCGGCGTGGTGGCGATGTTGCGCAGGCTGGGAACGCGCAGGAGCCGAGGCTGCGTCGAGGTCAGCGGACGAAAGATGCCGACCCTCTCGAACAGGTTGCCGCCGATGTTCACGCCCTGATGGCAGGAGGCGCATCCGAGCGACTTGAACAGCCGATAGCCGTACTGCTCGTTGGGTGAAAGTTGAGCGGCCTCGCCGGAAAGCCAACGATCGAACCGGCTTCCGGGCGTCACCAGCGATTCTTCATAGATTTCGAGTGCGTCCAGCAGGCTGGCCCGATCCGGCGGATGCCCGTAAGCCTCGTTGAACCGGCTCGCCACGTCGGAAGCGGCCTTCAATCTATCGAGCACTTCGTCCATGCCGGCCGCCATGCCCCCGGGATCCTTCAACGAAGCCTCCGCCTGTGACTGGAGGCTGCGCTGATTCCCCTCCCAGTTCAGTCGGAAGCTGAGGGCGGCGTTGAAGACGGTAGGCGTATCGAACGCCATCTTCGCGCCGGCGTTCGCCGTTCCCGACACCCGGCTCAACGCCCCGTTGGTGCGGATGTCATGACAGGACGAGCATGCAAGGCGCCCGTCATGGGACAGGCGACGATCGGCAAAGAGGCTTTCCCCGAGGGCCAGCTTGCGAGGATCGGCGGCGGGAGGGCTGGGAATCGGCGTTATCGGCTCGTCCAACGCCGGCGTCGCGCTCGATGTCGAAGGGGATTGCGCGGGCGCCTCGCCGGCAAGAGGGAACAACACCACGCACACGCTCAGGGACAGCGCAAGAAAGCCCGACACCCGGCCAATGCCCCGCAAGGGATAAAACCCCGCGGAGAGCCAGGCGAAGACAAATGCGATCTTGAGAATGTAATGCATGGGACAGATTCGAGAGCGGCACATCGATCGGGAGAGGCATTCAAGTCTGTTGCAGTTCTGGGCGTCCCCGCGGGCGCATCGGCGGCAACGGCACAGGGCCGGGCTTGGCCGATATCCGGCCATGGCGCCGATGTCCGATATCCCTCAGGGCGCTATCGTCGGCGGAATAGCTTGCCATGCGCCGTCGGCGCCGTGCTTTGCCGATGCCCTTTGCCCGCGGCGGCAAGGAGGGCAATTCTTCCGACGCTGCATTCCTGTTCTCCACCTGTCACCGGGTGTGGCCGGCGGAGACATTGCCCGCGCCCGGCTACGGGACTGTTTCGCCCCTGAAAAAAGCGGTTACGATTGTAGTATGACAATTCGAATTGGACGATGGGCGTGATCGCTGCGTCGGGCCGGCTCTCCACGCATGGAGGTCGAACAGCGCTCAAGAGGTATGCGCGGCTCGAAACGGCTCGGCGTCGCCGCGACTGGACGATGGCTCTACGCCCGCAGCAGGCCAGCAAAATTTCCGTCATTCGTCAGTGCCCGCTTGAGCGCTTCGGCGACCTGCGCGGAGCTGAGGGGCGAGCGCACGATCTCGAAGCGACCGGCGACGGCCAGCGTATCGGCGTCGACCTCGTTCACCGACGCCGTCGCGATCACGACCGGCAGATCCGGCGCGGCCGCGCGTAGCGCCATTGCCAGGTCGAGCGCAGACCTTGCCGAGCCGGCATGACTCACCACGACGGCATCGAAGCGCTCGGGCGTTTTTCGGCAGGCGGCCAGAGCCTCGGACGGGCTGACGAAGCCGACCGGCTCATAGCCGAGCGCCGCCAGCATCTCCTCCCCCCTCATTAACCGCACGCTATCGTCGTCGATCAGCATCAATGTCTCGCCGCGCCCGAGAGGGAGCGTCCCGGACGACGCAATCCGATCGGGCGCGGCGGTTGCGGCGATGCAGGGAAGCCAGGCTTCAAAACGGCTGCCGACGCCCGGCGCGCTCCATACGTTCATGCTGCCGTCATGGTCGCGGACGATTTCCTGCACGGTCGCCAGCCCGAGGCCGTTTCCGGCCGAACGCGTGGTGAAGAAAGGTTCGAATATCCGCTCCCGCGTCGCCTCCTCCATGCCGTGGCCGGAATCGCGGACAGCAAGGCGAAGATGGAGACCCGGCGCGGACGTCCCATGGCTGTGCACCATTTTCGCCGTCAGTTCGTGAATTTCCGTTTCGACGATCAGGCGCCCCTCGTCATTCATCGCCTGCACGGCATTGTTGCAGAGATTGAGGATGACCTGCTGCAACTGCTCCGGTTCGCCATGCACGATGACCGGATCGGCCGCCCTTCTGATGACCAGCTCGATCTGCTTCGGCAGGGATGCCCGCAGCATGGAGGCCGTCTCGGCCAGCAGCGCATCGACATTCACCGGCCGGCGATGCCCGTCGCGCCGGCGGCCGAACGACAGGATCTGATCGACCAGATCGCGCGCGCGCATTCCGGCCGTGCGGATCGCCAGGAGATGCCGGTCTGGCCGCCGCCTGGCCGCGACCTGTTCTTCCGCCATTTCCGCATGACCCAGGATGGCGCCCAGGATATTGTTGAAATTATGCGCGATGCCGCTGGCGAGCGCGCCGACCGTCTCCATGCGGCGGGCCTGCTGCAACCGTGCTTCCAGTCGGGTTCTCTCCTGCTCGAGGCTGTTGCGGGCAAGGGCGTTGGCAAAGGCATCGAGTGCCATGCGCAACAGGCCGAGTTCCGCGATCCGGGCGTTCAATGGGCCGCGTAGGGCATCAAAACCCAACAGGTCGATTCCGCCGTCACCGACGATGGTGCAGACACCGGCCCAGCTGTGGAGACCGGCCGCCGCGAGGATGTCCCTGTCCGCTCCGGCGGCCAGCCGGTCGCAGTGGGGGATATGGATGATCCCGTCCCTGGCCGACCTCAGCCGGGCCGACAGCTCCGGCGCACGGCGAGGCCAGTCCGGCGAATAACCGACACCGTCCCGGCTCCATAGGTGCGACTGCTCCGGCTTGCGGGCCAGGAGGAGATACGCCCTGTCCGCGCCGACATGGGCAGCCAGCTCGCCGAGGGCCTCCTCGACTCGCGCACCGATCTCATGCGACCGGACATTGATGAAGCGGGTGGAAATGCCGGCGATGACACCTTCGAGCGCCGCTCGTCGCTGCAGATCGCGCATCCGCGCCCGGAGCCGCCATCCGAAGTGAAGGAGCGCGGCGAGCAGCAGAAGCGACGCCGCGTAGAGCAGGAGCTGGAAATGGCCCGCTTTCGCCATCGAGGCGGCACGGCGGTCGCGCATGAGCGTACGAACGGCCTTCTGGCTCTGTTTCAACGGCAGCGCGCGCAAAGCCTTCAGGGAGGCGTCGGTCGCAGGCAGAAGGTCATGAAGCAATCTGCCATGCGCCAGCAGCCCTTGCACTGAATCGGTGTCGCTGGGCGGAAACTGCTGTGCGGCGAGGTCATTCAGCCGATCCTCGACATCCTGCGCCATCGCCGGAGACGTATCGAGCGTCAATCGCAGCATCGCCGTGGTGAGTGAGCCGATCGCCGGCGCCATGGGCTCGTTGCGGCTCCACGAGCTCAGCCGGCCGCTGAACAGGCCGAAATAGGCGAAGGAATTTTGGAGCAGGGCATTGTCGCTCTTGAAGCGTTCGACCAGTTCTTCCTGCTGCCTCATCGCGGCGGCCAGACGATCGACCTCGGCGGTGATGTCGGCGTCATTCGCCACATCGCTGTGCAGTTGAGCAAGCGACTCGTCGATCACCTTCACCCCGTGCACCAGGGGATCGTAGTCCCGCAACAAGCCTGCGCGCGCACTGAGCATGTCGCGCGTCAGGGCGCTTTCCGCCATGTCCAGCTGGTCGAGCACGCCGAGAGCCCGATTGAGCCCTTCCGCATCCGAGTTGACGGCGCTCAGCGACAGCCATGTGAGCAGGACGAGCGCGGGCAGCGCCGCGGTAACGGCTATGACTGTCTTCACGGCCTTGGCCCGCTCCAGGGGAGATCATGATCCGTCCCCGGGGAAGTATGCGGGAACGCGGCGGCCCGCTCCTCCGGCGATCTCCGATCGAGTTCCGCTGCGACCACCCCGGAAGCGGCATCACCGAACGCCGATGCGCTGGCGTCATGAAAGTGGGGCGGGACGGCGCCCTTGTCGCACCGCCCCGGAATGCGTGAGGCAGGAGGCGGCCGAATGAAAGCAGGGGTGATTTCTGGGATGCGGTGCATATCGGCAGGACGTCGGAATCGATGCATGAAACCGGTGGATGTGTGCCGGCTGACGGCAAGGGCCACCGTCGCCGCGCCAAGGGCCGAATCGCAATATCAAGGAGGGAGAAGCGTCAATCCGTCGGCCGCCAATAGCGGGTAACCACGTCAATATCGTGGCGCAACAGCCCGATATCCCGGAGCAGCCGGTCGTCCAAGGTCTCCAGCGCCACGCGTGCCCGGCGCCTCTCGGTTGCGCGAACCCATCCTCGCCAGGGCATGGCGAGCATCGACAGGAGCCGCGCGAGCGGAGCGGTGGAACGGCTTGCGCCCCTCCGAATCGGCGCATAGGGGTCGAGGCCGACAGCAGGTTTTCCGACGCCTCCTCGCTGCTGCGGCCAGCCGAGGCGCTTCGTTGCGCTGGATGAGAGCCGGATCGGCTCTATCGAGCAGGCCGGGGGAAAGATCGCGCGCGCGGGCCGCTCAAATCGCCGGGTCGGCGACGCCTCCTTGCCGCGTCCGGGGGCACGCCGGTCCTCATCGAGCGCGGCGTAGACTTCCGGGTGCATGCTGGCACCATAGAGCGCAAAGCCCTCCACGATACTCGATATCGCCAAGAGGAAGATGCTCCTGGGCCGCCCCGCGCGGTCGTCGACAACGGGCGCCCCTGATCTGAACATGAAGGACGGGAGGGCCTCGGCAAGGTCCAATGGTTCTCCTTCCCATAGGCGTATGCTGCGGTTGTCGTGGGCGGCGGCGGTGCGCGACGACTTCTCTTCGAGCCGCATTGCTTTCTCTCCACTGTTTGTCGGAGTTGACGACGGAGAGCGTGCCGGCGCCCGGCTACGGGAGCATTTCGACCCTGGAGAAATGGGTTACCGCTGTAGTGCAACGATCCGCCTCCTCACGGTCGCCCGCCTGCGGAGCGGACCCATATGCGGGCGGTGCCGGCGTTTGCATATGTGCGTCAGGCCTGGAATCGGCGGTTCGATCGCCGCCCCGAGAACGGGCCGATCCGCCCCGCCGTCATGATCCGGCGATGGCGGGATCGAACTCGAGCTTGGCGGCCGTCTCCGGCCGCCTCCTGCCCTTCCCGATTGCATCGTGAGCGCCGTGTCGACCACCCGGCACCGGAGACTGTAGTCACCATTCCGAGCGGGAGCTCCCAGGACGATGCGGCGGCCGGATCATGCCGCTCCCACCCCCTGCTCCGCCCGAATCGGCCCGAAGCCAGCCCGCAGATGTTGGACCGCGAGGAGCGGGTCGGTGTCGAGTTCGGACAGTTCGATCACGCGCTCGAACCCCGCCGAGAATGCGCAGAACGGTGCGAGATTGATCAGGGGAACACCGATCAGGACAGGAACGGACCGCTCGATCGCGTTGCCGATCAGCGCTCTGAACCCGCCCCCTTCGACCTCGGCCTTGCCGAATTTGCAGAGGACCAGGAGATCGGTCCGGCCGGACAATCCGGCTTGCGCCGCCTCGCAGGCGCGCAACAGCCTGTCGGTGTTCAGGACACAGCCGCGGGCGTGAGAGCCGCGGTCGTCGGATATGCCGTGGCTCTCCCCGGTCGCGAGGTCCAGCAGATGCATGTCGCATTTCACGCGATCAGGCTTGGGTTCGCTGCGCTGGATGAGACCGGCCAGCCGCAGCCCCTGATCGGCCATCACCGCAGTGATGGCCTGCAGGAAAGCCTCGAATTGCGCACCGCTGGAATAGACGATCGCCGTGATCGGATAGTTTCGTTCAGCGATCTGCATGCGAGAACTCCTTGTATGAAGGCACCGGCTGGCGGACATGGGCGGCGTCGGTCCGCGGCCTGGCGCCAGCATGGAACGGGCCACGGCCCGGACGAAAGGCTGGATCGAGCCTGTGCGGCATCCTCCGCCCGGCACCGTCGACCAGAAAGCAGGCCATGCCCCTATCCGCCCAGACGCGGTTGATCGAAGGGGAGGACTTCGAGGCACGTACCGGCCTCAAGGGGCGTCGATGCGCCCGGCACGACGGCAACGGCGTCGGCGGACACCATCGGCATCATTCTGTGCGAGCCATCCGGTCCGCTGCGACGGGCGGTCAACCGGCCGTGCTCGACGCTCAGGCTCACGGGCAGCAATTCCGTGCGATCCGGCTTGCGGGACGCTGCGAAGGCTGTCCTGGCCGTGACGCGCTTCGCCGGAGCCTGGCCGAGCAGCCTTCTCGTCATCGGGCGCACGAAGGCGAGTGCGCCATAGGCCGCGGCCTGCGGATTGCCCGGCAACCCCGCGAAATACGCCTCCCCGATCATGCCGAACGCCAGCGGCTTGCCAGGTTTCATCGCCACCTTGACGATGTCGAGCCGACCGCCGGCGCGCCCGACCGCATCGCGCACGTGATCCGCGTCTCCAACCGACATGCCGGCCGTGGTAATCACGAGATCGACCGCCCCCGCCTGGGTTTGGAGCGCATCCGCGATGGCGTTCACCTCGTCGCGCACGCTCAGCGACACGATATGTGTGTTGGGGCCCGCCAGGAGCGCTGCCAGCATCGGCCCGTTCGAATCGTAGATGGCGCCGGCCGGCAGCGGTTCGCCGCCGTCGCGAAGTTCGGAGCCGGTCGTGACGACCGCGATCCGCAACGGGCAGGCAACCCGCACGGTCCTGACGCCGAGGGCTGCGAGAACAGCAATGTCGGCCCAGCCGATCATGCGGCCCGGCTCGATGACGGCAGCGCCCCGCACCACGTCCTCACCGCTCCTGCGGATATGGGCGCCGGGCTCGATGGGAAGATCGAAATGCAGGAGGTCGCCCCGGCGCGCCACATGCTCCTGCATCACGACGGCATCGGCGCCGGTCGGCAGCGCCGCACCCGTCATGACGCGATGCGCCGTACCCGGGCGCAGGACGCCCGGCGCATCTCCGGCATTCGTGCGTCCGCCCATCGGAAGGACCACAGGCACGCCCTTCCTGCCGGACAGGCAGACGGCATATCCGTCCATCGCAGCCTGATCGAAAGGCGGCAGCGCGCTCGGAGCCTCGATCGCCGCGGCCAGGACGCGCCCGGCAGCGAGGGCTATCGGCACGTCTTCCGACCGGTCGAGCGGCCGGGCGAGCGCCGCGGCAGCGTGCCGCGCGGCATCGAAGGACACCGTCTGCGTATCCGCGCCAAAATTATCGTCGCGTAGGGCGGCACCCATGGTCAGCTCTCCCTTGTCTGCGGCAGGGCCTTTTCGAGAATGGCGCGCATCGCGGCGAGGCCCGGATCGTCGGCACGGTTCATGATGCCGATGAGCTGCGTCCAATGATCGTCGGACGCCGTCTCGATGAAATTGCGCACGATCGAAGCGATGTACGCGCCCGGCGGCCGGCCGGACGCATCGGCGGCCGAGGCCAGCCGCGCCAGCAAGGACGGGTCGTCGAAAGCAGCGACCAGGGTCATGGCGATCTTCGGATCGTCCAGCGAAGCGATGAGATTTCCGAGCATCGCATCCCCTCACTGCACCAGTGGCGACGAGGCGCCATCGATCGCAATTCCGGTGATGACCGCCTGGCCGACGAGCAGAGAAAGATACTGCGCCGTCGCCTGCCGCCGGACGTGTTCGGTCAGATAGGAAGCGATGCGGTCGCGCACAGCCTCGAAGGGGAGCTGGCGGCCCTCGATTCGCCGGGTCAGGCGAATGAGGTGGACGCCGTAACGCGTCTCCACCGGCGCCGAGATGTCGCCGGGGGCGAGTTCGACGAGAGCGGCTTCGAACGCCGGTGTCGTGTCGCCCGGCCCGATCTGGCCGAGGCTGCCGCCAACAGAGCCGGACGGGCAATCAGAACAATCGCGAGCCAGGGCGGCGAAACGTTCCGGCTCCGCCGCCAGGGCGGATCTGAGCGAGGAGGCCCTTTCGCGCGCCGCCGCGAAGGCTTCCTCATCCTCGCGGCGAGCGCCGATCAGGATATGATCGGCTTCGTAGAGCGAGGGGGTGACGAAGCGGCGAAGGTTGTTGTCGTAGAACCGGCGGAGCGTCTCTTCGTCCGCGTCCGGGACATGGACTTCGCGTTCGATGAGGCTGCGCATCTGTGCGTCTTCCGGGGTCTCCCGCCGCCCATCCGCGTCGGTTCGCTGCTCCGCGCGGACATCGAGACGGTACGCTTCCTGCAGGAGCAATTCGCGGACGACCAGCGCACGGGTCGCCGCCGTCCAGCCCTCGCCGGGATTGCGGGCCGGAAAGTTCTGCACCTCGGCGGCGATCGCCTTGCGGGAGATCGTCACGCCATTGACGGTCACTGCGGGCATCGCCACGCGCTCGCCCGACGGCCTGGTGTCCGGTGCCGCAGGGCGATGTTCGTGCGGATGGTCCGTCGACGGCTTGCTGCCGCCCGCGTGATTGATGATGAGCGCGGTCATGATCTACTCCGCCGGGTGGGTGGTGGGATGGGTGGCGACCGGCCGCACGGGCACATGGGGCCGGACCGTCGGCACGGGCGT
Source organism: Labrys monachus (assembly GCF_030814655.1). Lineage (NCBI taxonomy): Bacteria > Pseudomonadati > Pseudomonadota > Alphaproteobacteria > Hyphomicrobiales > Xanthobacteraceae > Labrys > Labrys monachus. The sequence goes on along the minus strand of NZ_JAUSVK010000001.1, from coordinate 2,104,532 downwards.
GGATGATCGGCGGTCCGCAAAGCGCGTGCGCACGACCTGGTAGCCGGGGCGACCAAGATACCAGATCGGCGCACTCCAGACATGGACCAGCCTGGTGAAGGGGAAGACGAGGAAGATGGTCATGCCCAGAAGGAGATGGGCCTTGAAGATCGGATTCACGTCGGCGACATAGGCAGCCGCGGAAGGCTGGAGGGTCAGGATGCCCTGCGCCCACCTCATGAACTTCACCATCTCATGGCCGTCCATATGGCCGAGCGAGACGAAGATGGTGGAGAGGCCGATGGTGAGTTGAAGCCAGAGCAGCAACAGAATGGCGATGTCGCCGAAGCTGGAGGTGTTGCGGATCCGGGCGTCGAAGAGCCTGCGGTGAGCAAGAAGTGCGATGCCGACGAAGCAGGCGATGCCTGCGACACCCCCGACGACGATCGCGAGGCCCTGCTTGAAGCCGTGAGAAATGCCGAGCGTGTCGAAGACCCAGATCGGCGTCAGCAGGCCGACGAAATGCCCGCCGAAGATCGCGAGGATGCCGACATGGAACAGATTGGAGCCCCAGCGAAGCTGGCGGCGGCGCAGGAGCTGGGAAGACCCGGTCTTCCAGGTGTATTGCTCGCGGTCGAAGCGGATGAGGCTGCCGAGGAGGAACACCGTCAGGCAGAGATAGGGATACCAGCCGAAAAGCGCGTCGTTGATGGCGTTGGACATTGTCTCCCCTCCCCTAGGCCGCGCCGCGCCGTACGTCGCGGTTGGCGGCGCGCATCTGGATCCTCAGCCGGTCGACGGAGCAGCCGTCGGTCGCATTCCCCGGACCGAAGGTGACGGCGGTTTCCTCCCAGGCGGCATCGATGGCCGCGAGGTCATCCGGTTCGTCGTCGGCTTCGGCCGTGCCGGCGATCCCGGCGCTCTCGCTGACGATCGAGAGCAGAGCTGTGAAGACGGCGGCGTAGGCCCCGTTTCGTCTGGCCAGCCGTTCCTCGAGCAAGGTAAGGATATGGGCCGTCTCCCGGAGCAGGCCACGCGCCTCATCGAGGGGACGCGCCGAGAGAAACTCCAGGAAAAGCGGGATGAAGTCGGGCAGCTCGTTCGCAGCGATCATAAGTCCGCCGCGCTGATAATGCTCGACCAGATCGACCATCGCCTGGCCCCGGTCGCGGCTCTCGCCGTGGATATGCTCGAAGAGATGCAACGAATGGCGGCGCGTCTTGTCGAACAGCTCGACATAGCGTTCCTGCAGGTCATACAGGTCTCCCGTGCTCAGATCGGCGAGCAGGGGGCGGAGCTGCTGCATCGCTTCCTGCGATACCAGCCGCTCCGACGTGATCACCGCGCCGATGTCCGGGATCGCCGTGGCGAGTTCGCCGGTCGGATAGGCAAGGAGCGCCGAGAGCCCCTTGAAGCTCTTGTTCGCGGGCAGGTCGGTCATCATGCGATCTCCATCGGATTCGTCGGCCGCTTGATCTGCTTGGTTCCGAAGAGGTTCGTCTCCGTCGAGCCGCCCGAGCAGCCGTTTCCGAAGGAGAAGCCACAGGAACCGCGCATGTCCTGCGCGTCTTCGCTCCATTCGCGATGAGCGGTCGGGATGACGAAGCGATCCTCGTAGTTTGCGATCGCCATCACCTTGTACATCTCGTCGATGGCCGCGCCCGTCAGGCCGACCCGTGCCGCGATCGCCTCGTCGAGGCGGCCGTCGATCGTCTTGGCCCGCATGTAGCTGCGCATGGCAAGCATGCGTTCGAGCGCCAGCGCCACCGGCTCTTCTTTTCCCGCGGTGAGCAGATTGGCTAGGTATTGGAGCGGGATGCGCAGGCTGCGCACGTCCGGCATGTCGCCGTCGACGCCCATCTTGCCCGCCGCGGCCGCCGACTGGATCGGCGACAGGGGCGGCACATACCAGACCATCGGCAGCGTCCGATATTCCGGATGCAGCGGGAAGGCGATCTTCCACTCCATCGCCATCTTCCACACCGGCGAGAGCTTGGCGGCCGCCAGCCAGTTGTCGGGAATACCGTCGGCGCGGGCCTGAGCGATGACCGCGGGATCGTTCGGGTCGAGGAAGACGTCGAGCTGGGCCTGATATAGATCCTTCTCATCCGGCGTGCTGGCGGCCGCCTCGATGCGGTCGGCGTCGTACAGGATGACGCCGAGATAGCGGATGCGACCGACGCAGGTTTCCGAGCAGACCGTCGGCTGGCCTGCCTCGATGCGGGGATAGCAGAAGATGCATTTCTCCGATTTGCCGGACGACCAGTTGTAGTAGATCTTCTTGTAGGGGCAGCCGGACACGCACATGCGCCAGCCGCGGCATTTGTCCTGGTCGATCAGAACGATGCCGTCCTCCTCCCGCTTGTAGATGGCGCCCGAAGGGCAGACAGCGGCGCAGGCCGGATTGAGGCAGTGCTCGCACAGCCGCGGCAGATACATCATGAAGGTGTTTTCAAACTGCCCGTAGATATCCTTCTGGACTCCTTCGAAATTTACGTCCTTCGAACGTTTTTCGAATTCGCCGCCGAGGATTTCCTCCCAGTTGGGACCCCATTCGATCTTTTCCATGCGTTCGCCGGTGATGGCCGACCGCGGGCGAGCGGTGGGGAAAGCCTTCGATTCCTTCGCCGTGTGCAGATGCTCGTAGTCGAAGGTGAACGGCTCATAATAGTCGTCGATCTCCGGCAGGTCGGGATTGGCGAAGATATTGGCGAGGATGCGCCATTTAGCGCCGATCTTCGGCTCGATGCGGCCGTTCTTCTTGCGACGCCAGCCACCATTCCATTTCTTCTGGTTTTCCCACTCCTTGGGATAGCCGACGCCGGGCTTGGTCTCGACATTGTTGAACCAGGCGTATTCGACGCCTTCCCGATTGGTCCACACGTTCTTGCAGGTGACGGAGCAGGTATGGCACCCGATACATTTATCGAGGTTGAGCACCATCGCGATCTGGGCACGGATTTTCATTCTGCAGCCTCCTTCGGCGCTTCGGATGCGAGCGGCCCTTCGAGCCAGTCGACATTGGCCATCTTGCGGACGACGATGAATTCATCGCGGTTGGAGCCGACGGTTCCGTAATAGTTGAAGCCGTAGGACTGCTGGGCGTAGCCGCCGATCATGTGGGTGGGCTTCAGCACCGTGCGGGTGACGGAGTTATGGATGCCGCCGCGATTGCCGGTCATCTCCGATCCCGGCGTGTTCACGATCTTTTCCTGGGCGTGATACATCATCATCATGCCCGGCTTGATGCGCTGGGAGACGACGGCGCGGGCGGTCAGGGCGCCGTTGATGTTGAAGACCTCGACCCAGTCATTGTCGACGAGGCCGGCGGCCTTGGCGTCGGTCTCGGAGATCCACACCACCGGCCCCCCGCGGTTGAGCGTCAGCATCAGCAGATTGTCGGTGTAGGTGGAATGGATGCCCCACTTCTGGTGCGGCGTGATGAAATTGAGGACGATCTCCTTATGCCCGTTGGGGCGGACGTCCTTGATGCCGGGGATCGTCTTGAGATCGACCGGCGGCTTCCAGGTGACGAGCCCCTCGCCGAAGGCCCGCATCCACAGGTGATCCTGGTAGAGCTGCTGGCGGCCGGTCAAGGTGCGCCATGGGATCAGCTCGTGGACATTGGTGTAGCCGGCATTGTAGCAGACCTTCTCGCTCTCGATGCCGGACCAGGTCGGCGAAGAAATGATCTTGCGCGGCTGGGCCTGGATGTCGCGGAAGCGGATCTTCTCATCTTCCTTCGACAAGGCGAGATGGGCGTGCTCACGGCCGGTGATTGCCGACAAGGCTTCCCACGCCTTGATCGCCACCTCGCCATTGGTCTCCGGCGCCAGCATGAGGATGACCTCGGCCGCGTCGATGTCGGTCTCGATCCTGGGCAGGCCCCTGGCCACTCCATCGAGGCGTATGCCGTTCAGCGCGCCGAGCGCCTCGACCTCGCGCTCGGTGTTCCAGGCAATGCCCTTGCCGCCATTGCCGACCGTCGCCATCAGCGGCCCCAGCGCCGTGAACTGGGCGTAGAGGTTGGGATAGTCGCGGGTGACGAGCGTCACCGAGGGCATCGTCCTGCCCGGTATCGGCTCGACTTCGCCGAGCTTCCAGTCCTTCACGTCCAGCGCCTGCGCCATCTCGGCCGGGCTGTCATGCTGGATGGGGGTGAGAACCACGTCCTCCTCGATGCCCAGCACCTCGAGCGAGACGTCCGAGAAGGCCTTGGCGAGGCCCTTGTAGATCTCCCAGTCGGAGCGCGATTCCCATGCCGGGTCCACCGCCGCGGAGAGCGGATGGATGAAAGGATGCATATCGGAGGTGTTGAGGTCGTTTTTCTCGTACCAGGTGGCCGTCGGCAGCACGATGTCGGAGTAGACGCATGTGGTCGACATGCGAAAATCCAGGGTGACGAGCAGATCGAGTTTCCCCTGCGGCGCGGTCTCGTGCCACACGACTTCGGTGTTGCGGACCGCCCCTTCCGCGCCCAGATCCTTGCCCATCACGCCATGGGTGGTGCCGAGCAGGTGCTTGAGGAAATATTCGTGTCCCTTGCCGGACGAGCCGAGCAGGTTCGAGCGCCAGACGAACATGTTGCGCGGCCAGTTGGCGGGATCGTCGGGGTCGTGGCAGGAAAGCTCCAGCTCGCCGGACTTCAGCGCCCCGGCGACATAATCCTTCGGTTCGAGGCCGGCCGCCCTCGCCTTGCCGGCGATCGTCAGTGGGTTCTGCTTGAGCTGAGGCGCGGAAGGCAGCCAGCCCATCCGCTCGGCGCGGACATTGTAGTCGATGAAGCTCTTGTTCCAGTCGCCCTCGGGTGCGGTGGGCGAGAGGATTTCGGCGGCCGTCAGGGTCTCATAGCGCCATTGATCGGTCTGGGCGTAGAAGAACGAGGTGGAATTCATGTGCCGGGGCGGACGGTTCCAGTCGAGCCCGAAAGCCAGCGGCGTCCAGCCCGTCTGCGGGCGGAGCTTTTCCTGCCCCACATAATGCGACCAGCCACCGCCCGACTGGCCGATGGCGCCGCAGAAGACCAGGAGATTGATGATCCCCCGATACGTCATGTCCATGTGGTACCAGTGGTTCACGCCGGCGCCGAGAATCACCATCGAGCGGCCGTTGGTCTTTTCCGCATTGGTGGCGAATTCGCGCGCGACCGTGATGATCGCATCGCGCTTCACGCCGGTGATGCACTCCGCCCAGGCGGGCGTGAACGGCACGTCCTCGTCATAGCTGCTGGCCGCATGCTTGCCGCCGAAGCCACGGTCGAGGCCGTAATTGGCCATCATCAGGTCGTGCACGGTGGCAACCGCCACCCTCGTGCCGTCGCCCAGTTCGATGCGGCGGACCGGGAGGTTGCGGGTGAGGATCTCTCCATGGCTGGTGGCGACGAAGTGCTCGGTGGCGCGGCCGCCGAAATAGGGAAAATCGACGGCTGCGATCTCGGCACCTTCGCCTGCAAGCGTCAGCTTGAGACGATGGTCACGCCCTTCCCCATCCTTCTCCTCGAGGTTCCATTTGGCGCTCTCGCCCCAGCGATAGCCGATCGAGCCGCGCGGAGCGACGAGGGCGTCCGTCCCCTCGTCGATCGCCACCGTCTTCCAGGCCGGATTGTTGGTCTCGCCCAGGCCGCCGGCCACTTCGGAGGCGCGCAGAAGCCGTTCGGGGACAAGCCGGCCGTCGCGTGCGGTCAGGCGAACCAGGAACGGCAGGTCGGTATAACGGCGGGCGTAGTCGTCGAAATAGGGAACCGTCCGATCGAGATAATATTCGCGAAGGATGACGTGACCCATGGCCAGGGCCAGCGCCGCATCGGTTCCCTGCTTCGGGTTGAGCCAGATGTCGGCAAACTTGGTCGCCTCGGCGTAGTCCGGGCTGACGACAGCGCTCTTGGTGCCCTTGTAGCGAACCTCGGTGTAGAAATGCGCATCGGGCGTCCGCGTCTGCGGCACGTTGGAGCCCCAGACGATGATGAAGCCGGCATTGTACCAGTCGGCGCTTTCGGGGACGTCGGTCTGTTCGCCCCAGGTCTGGGGGCTGGCCGGCGGGAGATCGCAATACCAGTCGTAGAACGACATGCACACGCCGCCCATCAGCGACAGGTAGCGTGAACCCGCCGCATAGGAGACCATCGACATGGCCGGGATCGGCGAGAAGCCGATGACACGGTCGGGGCCATAGGCCTTTACCGTATAGGCGTTGGCCGCCGCGATGAGTTCGTTCACCTCGTCCCAGGTGGCGCGCACGAAACCGCCATGGCCCCGGATCGAGACGTAGGACTGCCGCTTGTCCGCATTCTCGACGATCGAGGCCCAGGCCGCGACGGGCGGCATGGTGGCGCGCGCGGCACGCCACAGCTTCAGCAGCCGCCCGCGGATCATCGGATATTTCACGCGCGCGCCGGAATAGAGGTACCAGCTGTAGGAGGCGCCACGCGCGCAGCCCCGAGGCTCGTGGTTGGGCAGATCGGGCCGCGTGCGCGGATAGTCGGTCTGCTGCGTCTCCCAGGTGACGATGCCGCCTTTGACATAGATCTTCCACGAGCAGGAACCGGTGCAGTTCACCCCATGCGTGGAGCGCACGATCTTGTCGTGCTGCCAGCGCTTGCGATAGCCGTCCTCCCAGGAACGATCCTCGTTGGTGACGATGCCGTGGCCATCGGAGAAATTGTCCACGGTCTTGCGGAAGAAGGTGAGCCGGTCGAGAAAATGCGACATTGCTTTTTGACCCCTGTTATTTTGCTGCGGCCGGATGGACGGGCGAGCTGCGCTTGGCGCGCTCCACGTCGTGGAGAAGGCCGCCCTTGCGCGTGTAGACGGCCCAGGTGATCGCCAGGCAGCTCACGTAGAAGAGAAGGAAGCCCCACAGGGCCGCCTCCGGCCCCCCCGTGAGGGCGATCGAGGTGCCGTAGCCCTTGGGGATGAAGAAGGCGCCGAAGGCCGCGATCGCCGAGGTGAAGCCGGTGATGGCGGCGGATTCCTTCTCCGCCTGCCGCCGGCGCGTTTCCGCATCGGCGGCAGGCATCAGGCGGCCCATCTCCTTCGCCATGATCACGGGGATCATCTGGAAGGTGGACGCGTTGCCGACGCCGGTGGCGAAGAACAGCACGAGGAACGCCGCGAGGAAGCCGTAGAAGGCACCGGGCTGATCCTTGACGCCGACGAACCACAGAACCCCGGCGACGCCCGCCATCATCAGGACGAAGGCCCAGAAGGTGACGCGCCCGCCGCCATATTTGTCAGCCAGCCAGCCGGAGCCCGAGCGCGAGAGGGCGCCGACGAGCGGGCCGAGGAAGGCGAACTGCAGCGCATTCACCTCGGGGAACAGCATCTTGGACAGCAGCGGGAAGCCGGCGGAGTAGCCGATGAACGACCCGAACGTGCCGGTGTAGAGCCAGCACATGATCCAGTTGTGCCGTCGCTGGAAGATGACGGCCTGCTCGGCGAAGGAGGCCTTGGCCGAGGCGATGTCGTTCATGCCGAACCATGCCGCGAAGGCCGAGATCGCGATGAACGGCACGAAGACGAAGCCGGCATTCTGCAGCCAGAGCGGTGCCTCGCCGGCTGCCCCCTTGACCATGGCGGGATCGCCGCCGAGCCAGCCGAAGATGCCGGCGGTGATCGCGAGCGGCACCACGAACTGGACGACGCTCACCCCGAGATTGCCGAGGCCGGCATTGAGCGCCAGCGCGTTGCCCTTTTCCGCCTTCGGGAAGAAGAAAGAGATATTGGCCATCGAGGAGGCGAAATTGCCGCCGCCGAAACCGCAGAGCAGCGCCAGCCCCAACAGGATCACATAGGGGGTGTCGGGGTTCTGGACCGCATAGCCGATCCCGACAGCCGGAATGATCAGCGACCAGGTCGTCAGGGTCGTCCAGAGCCTGCCGCCGAAGATCGGCACCATGAAGGAATAGAAGATGCGGAGCGTGGCGCCCGAGAGGCCGGGCAGAGCGGCGAGCCAGAAGAGCTGGTCGGTGGTGAAGGTGAAGCCGACGAGCGGGAGCTTGGCGACGACGACGGACCATACCTGCCAGATGGCGAAAGACAACAGGAGCGCCGGGATGGAAAGCCACAGGTTGCGCCGGGCGATCCGGCGCCCCTTCTCCTGCCAGAACGCCGGGTCTTCCGGCCGCCAATCCGTGAGGGCGCCACCTTTCCGCGGCGCCGTCGCGGGCTCGGGCATGCCCTGCATCTCGGGGAAGGGCGGGAGTTCGGCGAGCGCTTCGCCGACGGCCGCCCGTTCCATCTGGCGGATGGCGGCGTGCATCCACAGGAGCGCGCCGGTGACGAGGACGAAGAGCGCCATGAAGCAGCTCGTCCACAGGCCGGTGAGATCGAGCAGCACGCCGAACAGGATGGGCAGCAGAAAGCCGCCGAGGCCGCCGATCATGCCGACGAGACCGCCGGCCGAGCCGACATGATCGGGATAGTAGACCGGGATGTGCTTGTAAACGGCCGCCTTGCCAAGCGCCATGAAGAAGCCGAGCACGAAGATGGTGATGATGAAGCCGACGAGGCTCATCTCGAGGTGGAAGGCCGTCGTGCCCTTGAGGCCATGCACGATGTAGTCGGTCGGCGGATAGGACAGGATGAAGGTCGCCACCGCCGAGACCAGGAAGGTCCAGTAGAGCACGCGCCGGGCGCCGAAGCTGTCCGAGAGGTGCCCGCCATAGGCGCGAAAGAGACTGGCCGGCACCGAGAAGAAGGCCGCGATCATGCCGGCCGTCTTGATATCGAGGCCGTAGACGTTGATGAGATATTGCGGCAGCCACAGCGCGAGCGCGACGAAGGCGCCGAAGACGAAGAAATAATAGAGCGAGAAGCGCCAGATCTGCACGTTCTTCAGCGGCTCGAGTTCGAGCCAGGCGCTCTTCGGCTTGATGCCGGAACGCCTGCGTTCGACGATGACCGGGTCATCGCTCGTCGTGAACCAGAAGACGGCCGCCATGAGGAGGAGGCCTGCCGCCCAGACCTGCGCCACCGCCTGCCACCCGAAGGCAACGAGCACGAAGGGCGCAAGGAATTTGGTGACCGCGGCCCCCACATTGCCGGCGCCGAAGATGCCCAGCGCCGTTCCCTGCCTTTCCGGCGGATACCAGCGCGACACATAGGCGACGCCGACGGCGAAGGAGCCGCCCGCGATACCGACGCCCAGCGCGGCCAGCAGCATCTGGGGATAGGTATGGGCGCCGGCCAGCAGGAATGTCGCCGTCGCGGCGGCCAGCATGGTCATCGTGAAGACCACCCGGCCGCCATATTGATCCGTCCAGATACCCAGCGCGACCCTTATCAGGGATCCCGTGAGGATCGGCGTGCCCACAAGCAGGCCGAACTGCGTTTCGCTGAGGCCGAGTTCCTGGCGGATGCGAATGCCGATGATCGAGAAAATGGTCCAGACCGCGAAGCAGACCGTGAACGCCGCCGTGCTCGCGCTTAGGATCTGACCGGATTTCGAATACACGGTCGGTTGCATCATATGCAGTCCCTTCGACAATGGGTCCCAAGGAGCGGAATCACATCCGCCGGGGCCCAAATTGCCGAAGTCGCCGCGTCGCAACGTGATCTGAATCAAATATGTATGTGACATTTGTCACAAGTTGAGGACGGCGATCGGACACTCGATCGGGAGACAATCGGTTGGACACAGTGACGGACAGGGACGCGGCGCCTGAAAATCTGCCGCTCCTGCGCGGATTGTCGGAGGCAAGGCGTGCAGGCCTGCTGGCCAATGCGGTCGTGCACGGCGTCGCCGCCGGCACGATCCTGTTCGAGCAGGGCGACGTGCCGAACTTTCAGCTGGTGGTGCTGTCGGGATCGGCGCAATTGTTCGGACGATCCGCCGAAGGCCGCGAGGTGCTGATCGAAGCGGTTCGCGCCCCGGATCTCATCATTCCCGCGGCTGTCGTCACCGGCGCCCCCTATCTCATGCAGGCCCGCGTGCCGGAGCCGTCCCGCCTGCTGCTGATCCATGCGGCCGCGTTTCGCGCCGCCGTCGAGACAGACCCGGTGTTGGCGCATTCGGTGATCGGAAGCCTGGCGCAGCAATTCCGGCGCATGGTGCGGCAGGTCAAGAACCTGAAGCTGAGGTCCTCGACCCAGCGTGTGGGATGCTACATCCTGGCCTTGTCCCAAAGGCAGGGCACGCCGGATCGGATCGTGCTCCCCTACGAGAAAAATCTCATCGCGTCGGAACTCGGCATAACCAGGGAGTCGTTTTCGCGCGCGCTGTCGAGCCTGGAGAAGTCAGGTATCAAGGTCCAGGGCCAGACGATTGCCATTCTCGACAGGATGCGGCTGGCTGCCGAATGCAAGCCCGATCCGTTGATCGACGGAACCGGCGACGACGACCTTGTACCGTGAGCGGCCTGCTGCGGGCCGGCGGGCCGACCAGGCATGGCCTGGGCCGGCATCCCCCCTTAAAACGGTGTCGGGCGGTTGCCGGCTGATCGTCGGCACGGACGAACGGCGCCTATTCGGTGCCGCCAGCCTCGCCGGGAGCGCTCGCCGAGCCCGGCAAAGCCACCCATTCGTCGTTCAGATAGTCGAAGTAGCGGTCGACGCGCGTGCCGTTCCAGCGATATTGGAGATGGCGTTCCTGCATGGGGATCCGCACCGCACGCGGCTTGAATGCGCCGAGGCAGAACCCGCCGGCGCAGCGAACGCTCGGATAGACCAGGCCGAGAACGCCGGCGTCCCGCCGCGCCCGGGCAAAGGGCTGCGACGCGGCGTAAGCCGATGGATCCAGCACCTGGGAGCGCTGGGGCTCGGCCAGATCGTCCACATCCTCGAACGCCTCATGCACCGCGCCGACCAGCACCCGCATATCCTCGGTGCGCAGGGGATCGCCGCTGTCGCGGGCGAAGGCCTCGAAATGGTGAACGGTCTCGGCGATCGCGGTGCGCAGATCGGACGCGGCATAGTAGACGCCGAAGCTGCCGTCGCTGAAGCGCGATCCTTTCGGATTGACATGGGTGAATGACGCCATGATGTAGCTCGCACCCGGGCCGCTCACACGGTCCTCCGGCGCGACCAGGGCGATCTCGCCCACCTCGTCGCGCACGCGCGGGTTCGTCATCTGCTCGAGCGCGATCAGCGCCTCCCAGACCTTCGGGTCGGCCGTCAGCCTCTCGAACAAGCCGATCGGCGGATAGCGGGAGGCGATGATCCGCCAGGCCTGGGGCCAGTCGACGCGGCGAAGCGCCATGATCAGCTCCAGGGCGCCCGGGCCGCATCGAGATACGACCTGACGGCCGCGAGGTCCGTCACGTCGCCGGCGGACATGCGCTGCAGCGGCGTCTGTCCGCCGAACGCCCGATTGGGACGCGATACCCAACCATCCGCCAGATGCGGATCCGAATAGACGATCTGCAGCGCCTTGTAGATGCCGGCGACATATCCGATCCGGCGCAGCGTGTCCTGGGGCACACGCACGCCCTTCCCGGTCCGCCAGGAATAATAGGTCCGCTCGGGAGGAGAACCGAGAATCGCCCGACTTTCCTCGGCGCCGGCGCGCCAGGCCTCCATGATCATGAAGAAGCCCCGCATGGCGGCGGCCGCGTCGATCTCGGCGGCAGCGGCACGGACTCCCAGGGTGGTAGCGAGCATAGCGATGTCCTGCAGTTTCGCCGAATATAGCTGTTTACATGCGAATTTGCAACGAAGTGGCACCCAAGGCTTTCGAACCCGCGACAGAAGCCCGGCAGCCGGGCGTTCGAATCGGCCCCCCGATCGGCCGGCAACGGCCCGTCACCGGCCGTCGGCACCGGGGAACGCTCGGGGAATGTCGCCTGCCTAAGGTGCCCGCATCCTGCTTCAAGGACCAAGGAGAGACCCGTGACGCTGCAGATCAATGAAATCGCGCCGAATTTCGATGCCCGGACGACCGAGGGGATGCTCAATTTCCACGAGTGGATCGGCGACCACTGGGCCGTCCTGTTCTCCCACCCCAAGGATTTCACGCCGGTCTGCACGACCGAGCTCGGCTACATGGCCAGGATCAAGCCGGAGTTCGACAAGCGCAACGTCAGGATCATCGGCCTGTCCGTCGATCCGATCGACCGGCACGCCACCTGGGCGGCCGACATCGAGGAAACGCAGGGCGCCGCTCCGAACTATCCGATGATCGCCGACACCGACTACAACGTCTCGAAGCTCTACGGGATGCTGCCGGCGCCGGTGTCCGGCGATCCGACCCAGCGCAGCGCTGCGGACAATCAGACGGTCCGAAACGTGTTCGTCATCGGTCCCGACAAGAAGATCAAGCTGATCCTCGTCTACCCCATGACCACCGGCCGCAACTTCGACGAGGTGCTGCGCGTCATCGATTCGCTGCAGCTCACCGCTAGGTTCAAGGTGGCGACCCCGGTGAACTGGAAGAACGGCGACGATGTCATCATTGCCGGCTCCGTCACCGACGAACAGGCGAAGGTCGCCTATCCCGACGGCTGGAAGTCGCCCAAGCCCTATATCCGTATCGTGCCGCAGCCCCACTGAGGCACGCATGCGAGACCACTCCCGCAGGTTGCCGAGCAAGGCAGCCTGCACACGCCGAATGCATGTTCAATCCATTGGGGCGCGGGGCTCATGATTTTTCGCCAGCTGTTCGATCAGGTTTCCGGTACCTATTCCTATCTGCTCGCCAGCCGCCGCGGCGGCGAGGCGATGATCATCGACCCCGTGCTCGACAAGGTCGACCGCTATCTGCAGCTCATCCGTGAGCTCGATCTGAAATTGGTGAAGGCCGTCGACACCCATCTGCACGCCGATCACATCACGGGCCTCGGCGCGCTTCGCGACAGGACGCAGTGCGTCACCGTGATGGGCGACCAGACGAAGGCGGACGTGGTGTCGATGCGCCTCGGCGACGGCGACAAGCTGGCGGTCGAAGGGCTCGTGCTCGATGCGGTCTACACGCCGGGCCACACCGACGATTCCTACAGCTTCGTCATGGCCGACAGGGTCTTCACCGGCGATACGCTGCTGATCCGCGGCACGGGCCGGACGGATTTTCAAAATGGCGATCCCCGCCAGTCCTACGAATCGATCTTCGGCAAGCTTCTCAGATTGCCGGACTCGACGCTCGTCTATCCCGCGCATGACTACAAGGGCGATACCGTCTCGACCATCGGCGAAGAGAGGGCCTTCAACCCCCGTCTTCAGGTCAAATCGATCGAGGAATATGTCGATCTCATGCAAAACCTGAACCTGCCCAATCCCAAGATGATGGACGTCGTCCTGCCCGCCAATCTGCGCGTCGGCCTGCATCAGGAGGAGATCGATCGCCGCGGCTGGTCGCTGTCGGCCGCTGCCGCGATGGCGGCGCCGGGTCGCCCGGACATCGTACTGGTGGACCTGCGCGAGCAAAGCGAGCGCGACCGGCACGGGACGATTCCCGGCTCGGTTCACCTGCCCTATACGGCGTTGCAGGAAAATCTCCGGCCGGGCGGCATTCTGAACGAGTTGGCGAATGCCACCGGCAAGCAATTGCTCTTCTATTGCGCCTTCGGCGAACGCTCGGCGATGGCCGTGCAGGCCGCTCAGGACGCCGGCTTGCATTCGGCGCGGCACATCAGCGGGGGCCTCGGCGCCTGGAAGAAAGCGTCCGGCACCCTGACGTCCTGACCGGCCATGACCCCGGCCTCGCGCCTCGACGCCGCACGCGGCCCGCCTTTCTCGTCACGAGGCGGCGAGCAGTGCGGGCCCTCCCGCCGCGATGCGGCCGAGGCACCGCTGTTCGTCGCGCACACGGCCGAATTCGGAATAGCGGGCGGCGGCCTCGCGGAACAGCGCCGCCGCCTGTCCGCCTTCGCCGCACGCCAGGCGATAGACGCCGCGGGCCTCCCAGATCGCGACCGGCCAGGGGCTGCCCTGCCACATGCCGGCGATCCGCTCGGCCGCGTTGATGCGCTGGACCGCATGGTCGAGATGACCGGCCTCGGCCAAGGCGATCGCCGAAGCGACGCGAAAGCCCATCGAGCATTGCTGGCAGATGGTGCGCTCGGCGAGCGACCTGTCGCCTGCCTCGATGGCTTCCCTGACCTGCTGGGGCGTCGTGGCCGCCTCGACGGCGAGGCATTGAAAACGGATCGAGCTGTGCGCGGCGCACCAGGTCGACTCCGACAGGCGCATGCCCTTCTGCGCCAGCCGGTTGGAGCGCCAGTTCTGGCCGCGCGCAAGAGCGATCTCGGCCAGCCGGTGGAGCGCGAGCGCCTGTCCGAACGGCGTTCCGGCTTCGGCGGCGAGCTTTTCCGCGGCCGTCAGCGTCGCTTCGGCAGGCTCGAGCCGTCCCTCCAGGAATTCGACCATTCCGAGGATCAGGAGCGAGAGCGCCCGGCCTGCGATCGAGCCGGCGCCTTCGGCGAACGCCAGAAGCTCGCCCGCGCATTTGCGCATCTCGTCATGGCCGCCGGCCTTGGTGAGGCAGAATTCCGCAAGGCACAAATTCGCGTCGAAGACCTCGGTGGCGAATTGCGGCGAGCGTTGGATGCAGTCGACGAATTCGGACTGGAACATCTCACGCCAGCGCCCCTGCATATGCGCGGTGATGCCGACGATCGCGCTCGCCTCGCCGACCTCGCGGCCGAGCTTGGCCGCGATGGCCAGCAGCCGCGCCTCCTCGCCCTTTTCCCGCGCATCGCCGAACTCGCCATTGTTCAGCTGGACGATGCCCCATGCGAGCAGGCCGCGAACGCGCTCCGAGATCCCCGCCGGCTCGACGCTCCTGAGCGCCACGGCGCGCTCGTACAATTTCACCGTCTCGGCCTGGGGGCCCATGCCCATGTCGGCCCGCAGCCGGTCGCGCAGGCGCTGGAACTGCCGGATCACCTCGCCGCGATCGCCGGCGTCGAGGGCGCTCTGCATCAGCGCCCGCACGGCCCGTTCGTCGAACGGGTCGACGGAGAGGACCTGCTCCCAAAGCCCGGCCGCCTTGAGCGCCCGCACATAGAGATCGCGCAGCCGCTGCCGCCGCTCGTCGGTCCACTCGGCGTAGAGGTCCCCGGGCAGCAGATCCCCGACATAGAGTTGCGCCGCGCGTGCCGCGGCGGCCGGATCGTCGGTCTTCAGCGCCGCGGCCGCATCCGCCTCGAAGACCTCCGCGTCCACGACGATCTCCGCGCCCGGCGCCAGCGCGAGGGTCTCCCCTTCCACCAGGATGATTTCATGCTCCCCGAGCGTCCGCCGGGCGTAGTGGATCGCCTTGCGGAGATTGGCTGCCCCGGCCTCCGGGCCGAGTTCCGGCCAGAGCGCATCGATCACCTGCTCCCGGTGCATCCTGTGCCGCGGAGCAAGCGCCAGGAGCTTGACCACCGCCACGCTTCGCGTCCGCCGCCAATCTCCCGCGCCCGGCGAACGGCCGTCGACGGAAATCGAGAACTGCCCAAGCAAAGTTACGTCGACATGCATCTGCGAAATCCTGAAGGCCGAGTATCCATGACTGAGGAATAATACAGATATGATCTGGAAAAAGACACACGCACCGGGAAGTTCTGGAGAAACCCAGCGTCAACAAGATCGGTCTCCACGGGAAGCGAAGAACGTCGCCGCCCCCTCCTCCCCGCCGCAAGAAGAGGTTAGCGGCGTTCGGGGCGAACATCCACTCCCGGCGATAGAAAAGACCTCGAGGCTTGTGAATGCCGACAGCCGGGTTCTACAACTTCCGGTGGTGACCAAGGGTTCGAGGACACATGCGTCACTCGAGGCCGAGGGGTGCGGCGGGAGCGCCCGCGGCCTCGCCGGGGAGCCATGGCGAAGGGTCGGCGGAGGCCGCCTGCGCCTGCGCCCTCCCGCTCACATTAATTTCGGGCCCGTGGGCCGGCCGCCCCTTGACACGTCCCGAAATATAGAAAAACTACGTAGATAAGTCGAAGCAAACGAGCCGGGGCAAACCAAACCGGCCTTTTATGGAGGAAATCTATGTCTACGGAGTTTTTCCGAACCTCTCGTCGTGCCTTCCTGAAAGGCGCGGCCGCGCTTGCCGCCGGCACCGCCGTCGGGAGCCAGGCCAGCGGCGCGTCGGCAGCCAGCAAGCCTTTCGTCCCCTATTCCAACAAGAGCCTCGACTATTATTTCTTCGTGGCCCAGGAAGAGGCTGTCAAGCGGGCGGTCGAGGCCCAGGGCTGGGAATTCCAGGCGGTCAACGCCAATTTCGACAATACGCGCCAGTTGCAGCAGTGGCAGAACCTGCTCCTGAAGAACCCGGCGGCGATCATCTCCGACCCTATCGACAGCCAGGCCATCGCCAGCGCCATCAAGCGCTTCAACAAGAAGAAGATTCCCGTCGGCATCATCGACACGCCGGCCTCGGACGGCGGCGTCGCCATCACCGTGGACTTCGACAATTACCAGGGCGGCGCGATGGCGGCCGAGCAGATCATCAAGCTGCTGACCGCCCGCCACGGCTCGCCCAAGGGCAGCGTGCTCAACGCCTATGGCGCCCTGCAAAGCGTCGCCTGGCGCCTGCGCAAGGAAGGCTTCGAAGCCACCATGCAGAAATATCCGGACATCAAGCTCTACAGCCGTCCGACCGAGGGCATGATCGACAAGATGCAGTCGGTGACGCTCGCCACCCTGGCCGAGGTGCCGGACCTCGACGCCGTCCACGCGCCGTCCGACACGCCCTCGCGCGGCATCGTCACGGCCTTGCAGCAGAAGGGCCGCTGGAAGAAGGTGGGCGAGGACGGCCATGCCATCTTCGTCAACATCGACGGCGAGCCGATCGCCCACCAGTGGATCAAGGACGGCTATATGGACGCCTCGGTCGCGCAGGATCCGATCGCCTATGCCGAGATCACCGTGGAGATGCTGTCCAAATACGCCATGAAGCAGCAGCCGGTGCCGACCGGCCCCTATGAGAACAAGAAATATTACTGGGAACGCGGCGTCATCACGGACTCGCTGACCGGCCCCTCGCTGATCATTCCCCCCTTCGTGATCAACAAGGACAATGTCGACGACAAGCGCATGTGGGGCAACATCGCCTACAACGAATGGGGCCTGAAGTATAAGTGAGACCGTCGAAGCAGGGTGCGCTGCCCGTCCCTTCCCCGCATCGGGGAAGGGAGACTTCAGCAGGCGGCCGCACCGCGCTTCGTCCGGCCGGCGCGGCAGGCCCCCTTCCCATCGTCCCGCGAGATCTCGCATGATCGCTTCCGCCCCGCAAACCCATGCCGAGCCCGACGTCATCCTCCGGGCCGACGGGCTGGTGAAGACCTATGCCGGCGTGCAGGCCCTGAAGGGCGTCTCCCTTTCGGTCCGCCGCGGCAGCATCCACGGCCTGCTCGGCGAGAACGGCGCCGGCAAGAGCACGCTCGTCGGCCTCATCTCCGGCATGCGAACGCCGACGAGCGGCGAGATCTGGCTCGACGGCAGTCCCGTCGGCGGCCGCGACGTGAAGGCGATGGAGCAGGCCGGCGTCTTCCTCGTCACCCAGGAGCCGATGATCGTCGACCCCTTGAGCGTCGAGGAGAACCTCCTGCTCGGCCGCTGGCCCTCCAAGGGCGGCTTCGTCGACTTCAAGCGCCTCAGGCGCGATGCGACCCATATGCTCGAAGGCGTCGGCATCGCGCCGGACATGTCCGCCGGCCTGCTCGGCGCGGTCGAGAAACGCAAGCTCAACATCCTGCGCGCCCTGTTCAGCGGCGGCCGGGTGATCATCCTCGACGAGCCCACGACCTCGCTCACCGTCGCCGACCGCAACCAGCTCTTCGATTTCATGCGGGAACTGAGGGGGCGCGGCGTCACCTTCATCTTCATCTCGCACTACAATGAAGAGATCCTCGAAATCTGCGACGCCGTCTCCGTGCTCCGGGACGGCGCGCTCGCCGGAGAGAGCGCCGACATCGCCGCGCTCAACTCCGACAGCCTTTCCGAAATGGTGCTGGGGCGGGACCTGTCCCTGTTCCACCGCCGCAAACGCACGCCGGAGACGCTCTCCCCCTCCCCCGGCGTATACTTCCGCGACGTGCGCGCCGCCGGTGTCGCCGTCGCGGATTTTTCCATCGCTGCCGGCGAGATCGTCGGCTTCGCCGGCCTGCCGGGCTCCGGAGCCAAGGATTTCGCCCGCTGCATGTTCGGCCTCGAGCCCACGGAAAGCGGCAGCTTCGCCATCGCGGGCCAGGAGCCCATCCCGCTTCCCGCAGCGCCTCACGAGGCCTTCCGGCACGGCATCGCCTATCTCTCGGATGATCGCCGCCGCGACGGCCTCGTCGGCATCCGCTCCATCGGCGACAATCTGGTGATGTCGAGCCTCGATGCCCTCTCCTCGCTCGGCTGGATCGACACCCGGCGCGAGGGGGAGACCGCCCAGCGCTATTTTCGCCAGATGGGCGTGAAGGCGCCGGGCCTCGCCACGCCGGGCGATTCCCTCAGCGGCGGCAACCAGCAGAAGGTCTGTCTCGGACGGGTTATTGCCACCGGCCCCAAGCTGCTGATCCTCGACGAGCCGACGCGCGGCATCGATGTCGGCGTGAAGGAGGACGTGCACCGGCAGATCGACACCCTCACCGGACAGGGCATGAGCGTCATCGTCATCACCACCGATCTCGACGAGATGGTGCGGACGGTCGATCGCGTCTGCGTCTTCTCCGGTGGCGCCATCGTCGAGACCCTCATTGGGTCCGACATCACCAAGGAACGCCTGCGCGCCGCGGCCTTCGACCGCGCGGCCAACACTCCAGGAACGAGCCAGCCATGAGCGATGGAGCTTCCGTCAAGCCGTCCGCCGCCGCGAGCCGCACCGCCGGCCCCGCGCGCAGCGGCCGATCGAGCACCCTGCAATGGCTGCTCCAGAACGTCGTCTGGTTCTGGCTGTTCGGGCTGGTGGTGATCTTCGGGGTGTTCAACCCCTACTTCTTCACGATCAACAACATGCAGAACATCATGGTCCAGGCGACGGTGCTGGGCCTGCTGGCGCTCGCCATCTCGCTGCCGCTGCTGGTGGCCGAGATCGACCTGTCCATCGCCTCCAACATGGGCTTTTCCTCGGTGATCGGGGCGCTCACCCTCAATTACGGCGTGCCGTGGTGGGGCGGCGCGCTCGTCGGCATCCTGGCGGGCGCTGTCGTCGGCCTCTTCAACGGCCTGTGCGTCACGCGCCTGCGCATGGTGTCACTGATCGAGACGCTGGCGATGATGATCATCCTGCAGGGAGCGCTCCTCGCCATCACCGAGGGCAACACCATCGCCAACATGCCCGACGAATATACCTGGATCGGACAGGCCACCATCGGCACCTGGCCGATCATGCCGCTGGTGTTCGTCGTTTGCCTGGCCGCCGAGGCGATCATCCTGCGCCGCACCGTGCTGGGGCGCAGCATCTATGCGGTGGGCGGCAACGCCGCCGCCTCGACCGCCGCCGGCATCCGCGTCGACCGCATCAAGATCATCGCCTTCGTGCTCTCCGGCCTGCTCGCCGGCATCGCCGGCTACATGCTGGCGGCCTGGCAGATGGCGATCACCTCCAACCAGGGCGAGGGCTTCCTGCTCTATTCGATCGCAGCCCCGATCATCGGCGGCGTGTCAGTCTTCGGCGGCCGCGGCTCGGTCGTCGGCATTCTCGGCGGCGTGTTGCTGCTCACCACCATCCAGGCCGGCCTCGCCGTGGTCAGCTTCCCCTCCTTCTATGTGCCGATGATCGGCGGCCTGATGATCTTCGTCGCCGTCGCCATCGACGCCATCCGCGTGCGGATGTCGGCCGGGCGCTGATCTGCCACCCGGGGAGCGGACTTCGGTTGCCCGATGTAGTTTTACTAGATAAGCCGGGTCGGACCGGTTCCGGAAATCCACTATGAGCGACGTGAAGCGCTATCCCAATTTCATCGACGGACAATGGACGGCGGACGGCGCGGCGGACTGGTTGCCCGTCGTCAACCCCGCCACCGAGGAAAGGATCGCCGAGGTCGCCCGGAGCGGCGCGGCCGTCGTCGACCGTGCCGTCGCCGCCGCGCGGCGGGCCTTCCCGGCCTGGCGCGACCTCGGTGCCCATCGCCGGGCCGACATCCTGCGCAAGGCCGGGGAGCGGGTCAGCGCCCATCGCCAGGGGATCGGCGAGGCGATGACCCGCGAACAGGGCAAGCCGCTGAACGAGGCGCTGGGCGAGGTCGACAAGCTGGCCAAGACCTTCGCCTACTATGCCGAGGAGGCCGTGCGCGTGCTCGGCTACACCGCGCCCAACGAGGAGCCCGGCCATCTCAGCCTGGTCGAGCGGGAGCCGATGGGCGTGGCGGCGGCGATCGCCCCCTGGAACTATCCGGTCGAACTGATCGGCTGGAAGCTCGGCGCCGGCCTCGCCGCCGGCTGCACGCTGGTGGTCAAGCCCTCGGAATGGACGCCGCTGTCGGCGATCGGCGTGGTCCGGTGCCTCGAGGAGGCGGGCCTTCCCGCCGGCGTCGTCAACCTCGTCAACGGCGACGGCCCGACCACCGGCCAGGCGCTGGTCTCCCATCCCGATATCGACAAGATCGCCTTCACCGGCTCGCTCCGGGTCGGCGAGGACATCTTCCGCACCATGGGCGGCATCAAGTCGGTCTCGCTGGAGCTCGGCGGCAACTGCCCGCTGGTGGTGGCGCCGAGCGCCGACCTCGCCGCCGCCGTGAAGGGAGCGGTGCGGCGCAGCTTCCGCAACATGGGCCAGGTGTGCATCGCCATCAACCGCATCTATGTCCACCGGCCGCTCTATGACGACTTCGTCGCCGGGATGGTGGCGGCTGCCGGCAGGCTGGTGATCGCCGACGGCTTCGCCGTGCCGACCGCCGATCTCGGACCGATGACCAATGCCGCCGGGCTCGTCAAGGTGCGTGAGCACGTCGCCGATGCGCTCGCCAGGGGTGCGCGCCTCGGCTGCGGCGGCAAGCGTCCCGACGACAAGCCGGTCGGCCATTTCTACGAGCCGACCGTGCTCGCCGACTGCACGCCCGACATGCTGGTGATGAACGCCGAGACATTCGGCCCGGTCGTCGGCATCAGTGCCTACGACACGCTGGAGGAGGCGATCGAGCTCGCCAACGATTCCCCCTACGGCCTCGCCGCCTATGCCTATGCCCGCGATGCCGGCGAGATCTTCGACATGGCGCGGAAGCTCTCCTTCGGCAGCGTCGCCATCAACAATGTCGATGCCGGCATCATCAACGCCCCCTATGGCGGACGCCGCAAGAGCGGCACGGGATACGAGCATGGCCGCGAGGGCATGGAGGGCTATCTCCAGTTCAAGCATGTCCGCATCCGCCATCGGGCCTGAGGGGATGACAGCCATGCAGATCGAGCCTCGCGCCGCTCCTCCGATACGCGCTTCGATGGCGCCCGGCCGGAAGGGCACGCCCGCATGAGCTCGCGTCCCTGCTTCATCGGCGTCGATCTGGGCACCTCGACCTGCAAGACCCTGGCGCTCGACGCCGAGGGTGGCGTCGTCGCCCGGGCCAGCATCGACTATCCGCTCGTCACCCCGCGTCCCGGCTGGGCCGAGCAGGATCCGCAATTGTGGTGGCAGGCGACCGTCGAGACGATGCGCCAGGTCACCGCGCGTCTCGAGGGCTGGCAGGTCCAGGCGATCGGCCTCACCGGGCAGATGCACGGCCTGGTCCCCCTCGATGCGGAGGACGGCGTGATCCGCCCGGCGATGCTGTGGTGCGACCAGCGGGCCGCCCCCCAATGCGAGACCATCACCGAGCGTGTCGGCGGGCTCGACGCCCTGCTCGCCCTCTCCAACAACCGCATGCTGCCCGGCTTCACCGGCGGCAAGTTCCTGTGGATGGCGGAACAGGAGCCGGATGCCTTCGCCCGCCTGCGGTGTTTCCTCAATCCCAAGGACTATCTGCGGCTGCGCATGACCGGCGTGCACGCGACCGATGTTTCCGACGCCTCCGGCACCGGGCTGTTCGACGTCCGGCGGCGGCGATGGTCGCCGGAGCTCCTCGCCGTCGTCGGGCTGGGGCAGGCGCAGGCGCCTGCGGTGTTTGAATCGAGCGAGGTCACCGCCGGCCTTTCGACCGAGGTCGCGCGGCTGTGGGGCCTGCCGGCGGGCCTGCCGGTCGTCGCCGGCGGCGGCGACGCGGTGATGCAGACGACGTCCCAGGGCGTCGTCCGGCCCGGCAGCATCGGCGTCACCATCGGCACCGCCGGCATCGTCGGCGGCGCGGCCTATGCCTGCCCGGACAACCGGGACGGCCTCCTGCAGGTCTCCTGCGGCAATGCGCCCGACCGCTGGCACGTCATGGGCGTGTCGCTGAATGCCGGCGGCTCCTTTCAATGGCTGAAGGAGACATTGGCGCCGCTGGCCGGCGGCGACCTCTCCTTCGACCGTCTCGCCGCCCTGGCCGAAAGCACGCCGGCCGGCGCCGAAGGCCTTCTCTTCCTGCCCTATCTGATGGGCGAGCGCTGTCCCGACATCGCCGCGGACGGACGCGGCGCCTGGATCGGCCTCACCCGCGCCCACGGCATCGGCCACATGTCCCGGGCCGTGATGGAAGGGGTGCTGTTCAACATGCGCGCCATTCTCGACCTCTTCGCCCGCAGCGGCCTCGATTGTGAGCGGCTGCGCGCCTCGGGCGGCGCCACCGCCTCGCCCCTCTGGCTGCAACTGCTCGCCGACGTCACCGGGCGCCCGGTCGCGACCGTCTCCGGGGCCTCGGAAGGGGGCGCCTTCGGCGCCGCGCTGCTCGCCGGCATCGGCGCCGGCCGTTGGGCGAGCCTGGACGAGGCCGTCGGCGTGGTGGCGCAGACCCGACAGATCGAGCCCGATCCCGCCCGCGCCGACCTCTATGACGCGATGCATCCCGTCTACAAGACGCTCTATCCGGCCATGGAGGCGACCTTCGGCAAGATCGCCGCCCTGGCCGACAGAAAGGTTCGACCATGAAGGCTGCCATTTTCGATCTCGACGGAACCCTGGTCGACAGCGCCCCGGACATCACTTTGTCCATGAACCGGCTGCTGGCCGACCGCGGGGCGCCGCCGCAGGAGGTCGCCTTCGTCGAGGGCTTCATCGGGGAAGGCGCGCGGGCGCTGGTGGCCAAGCTCTTCGCGGCGCTGGATGTCCGGACCGACGACCTCGATCGGGACGTCGCCACCTATATCGCCTATTACCGCGCCAACCCGGTGGAGTCGTCCAGGCTCTACGCCGATGCCAAGCCCGCCCTCGAGGCGCTGCATGGGGCGGGCATCCGGCTCGGCGTCTGCACCAACAAGCTGCAGGAGCTCGCCGAGATCGTGCTCGACCATTTCGGCCTGCTCCCGCTGATGTCGGTGGTGGTTGGCGCGGATACCACGCCCTTCACCAAGCCGGATCCGCGCGCGCTGCTGCATGCCGTCGAGGCGCTCGGCGTCGCACCGCAGGACGTCGTCTATGTCGGCGATACCGTCATCGACCGCGACTGCGCCGCCGCCGCCAACATCGCCTGCCGCATCGTCGACTGGGGCACGGGCCCGGCCGTCGCCGTCGCGGCGCAGGCCCGCCTCGCCCGCTTTGCCGACCTGCTGCCGGGCGCAGTGGCGACGGATTGAGGGCGCCATGCTGAAGGAAGTCGCCAAGATCAGGGCCTCGCTCGCCAAGGCCGAGCTGCGGCTGGCCGAGGTCATCCTCAGGCAGCCCGAAGCGGTCATCACCATGAGCATGGTGGACCTGAAGAAGGAAGCGGACGTCTCCGATCCGACCATCCTGCGCTTCTGCCGCCGGCTCGGCTGCAGCGGCTATCCCGAATTCAAGGTGCGCCTCGCCCAGGGCCTGTCGCCCGCGGCCCCCTTCGTGCATCGCGCCATCGAGCAGGGGGACAGCGTCGCCGACGCCGTCGGCAAGATCCTCAGCAATTCGATGAACGCCATCAAGCGCTTCGCCGACGATGCCGATCCGGTGGCGGTGGAGAAGGCGGCGGACGCCATGATCCAGGCCCGCGCGGTGTTCCTGCTCGGCCTCGGCATCTCCGAGACCGTGGCCTTCGACGCCGAGCACAAGCTCTTCCGCCTCGGCCTGCACTGCCGCACGGTCTTCGACGCCCAGCGCCAGATGGTGCTGGCGCCGACGCTGAGGAGCGACGAGGTGGCGGTGCTCTTCTCCCATTCCGGGGCGACGCGCACGCTGGTGAACGTCGCCATGATCGCCCGCGAGAACGGCGTGACCACCATCGGCATCACCGCGCCGCAGTCCCACCTCGCCCGCCACAGCGACATCGTCATTCCGGTTCCGCGCTACGAGCACAGCGAGCTCTACACGCCGCTGACGGCACGCCTGAACCATTTCCTTGTCATCAACATGCTGGTGGCGGCGATCGGCCTGAAGCAGGGGCGCAACATGCCGGACAACCTCACCGCGCTCGATCCCTGGCTGACCGAAAAGTTCATGGATTGAGACCCTCCCCCCCCCCGAAACACGGCCGAATGACCCGAAGGAGCCCCGCGTGTTGCAGCCGAAGAACGAGCAGGACAAGGCCAAGATCGCCGCCGGCCGCAAGGCCATCGCGACCTATTTCCGGAACGACATGCAGGTCGGCCTCGGTTCGGGCACGACCTCGCACTGGATGGTTCGCCTGCTCGGCGAGGAAGTGAGGAACGGCCTGCGCATCGCCGGCGTGCCGACCTCCAACGCCACCCGCGCGGTCGCCGTCGAAGCCGGCGTGCCGCTGCTCGACCTCAACGACGTCACCGAGCTGGAGGTCACGCTGGACGGGCCGGACGAGGTCGATCGCGAAGGCCGCATGATCAAGGGCGGCGGCGCCTGCCTCCTGTGGGAGAAGATCGTGGCGCGCGCCTCCAAGCGCATGGTCTGCATCGCCGACGACAGCAAGATCGTCGACACGCTCGGCCGTTTTCCCCTGCCCATCGAGGTCGTCCAGTTCGGCTGGCGCAACACCGTCCACCAGCTTCGCAGGCTCTTCACCGAATTCGGCTTCACCGAGGTTCCGATCCTGCGTCGCGGCGGCGACACGCCCGTCGTCACCGACAGCGGCAACTACATCGTCGACTGCCACCTGCGGGCGATCGGCGAGCCGGATCGCCTCGCGCCCCGCTTCAACGAGATCCCGGGCGTGGTCGAGCACGGCCTGTTCGTCGGCATCGCCAGGGAGATCGTGATCGGCCATGCCGACGGCACCGCGGACGTCGAAGTCTACCGGAAATAGCCGTTCCGCCGGATCGCCGATCGCCGCCGGCATGGCGCTGGGCCATGCCGCGGCGCTGGCCCCGCGCCTCCCCCATCTGTAAGCTGCAATCGCCGGACCCCGGCATGAAAGCGGCGGCAGGCCCGCAGCCGCCCGAGCAACGGGATTGCAAGGTGGTTCAGATACCGAATGTCGATGCCGGCGCGAAGCCGTTGAGGATCGGGTTCATTCTCAGCCGTGACTTCACGATGTCGGCCTTCTCGATGTTCCTGGACACGCTGCGCCTCGCCAGCGATGTCGGCGATCGCAGCGGGCGCGTGCATTGCGACTGGGAGGTGCTCAGCGCAACCGGTCACCTGATCAGGAGCAGTGCCGGCATCGAGGTCGCGCCGACTGCGCCGCTCGGCGATCCCCGCCGCTTCAGCCATGTGGCGGTGGTCGGCGGCCTCCTGCGGGCCGAGGCCCCGCTCGACGAGGCGGCGATCGATTTCCTGCACAGGGCGGACGCCGCCGGCATCCCGCTGATCGGCGTCTGCACCGGTTCTTTCATCCTGGCTCGGGCCGGCCTGCTGCTCCGACGCAAAGCCTGCGTCAGCTGGTATCACGTCGATGATTTTCGCCGGCAATTTCCCGATATTCCCGCTTTGGCGGACCGCCTGTTCTTCGTCAACGGCAACCGCATCACCTGTTCGGGCGGCGCCGGCGCGGCGGATCTCGCCGCCTATCTCGTCGAACGCCATCTCGGTCTGCCCTCGACGGAGAAGGCCCTGCAGATCCAGCAGATCGAGAGGGCCCGTCCGCCCTCCGAGCCGCAGGCCAGGGCGCCCCTGGGCAAGGCCGTGTCCGATGATCGGGTCAGGCGTGCCCTTCTGATCATGGAGCAGAGCATGAGCCAGCCGCTTCGCATCAGCGACATAGCGGGCCGGGTCGGCATTTCCGCCCGCCGGCTGGAGAGCCTGTTCTGGGAGGAGACGGGCACGCGTCCCAACGCGGCCTATGTTCGGCTGCGGCTGGATCTCGCACGCTGGCTGGTACTCAAGAGCAAGCGGTCGCTGATGGATATCGCCATCTCCACCGGCTTTCCGCATCCTTCCAATTTCTCCCGCCGCTTCAGGGAGGCTTTCGGGGTCTCGCCGACCGCCCTGCGCCAAAGCATCGGCCGGACGATGTCGGGCGATGCGCCACCTCCTCACGTCGCCGAAGAGGATGCACGCTTCGCGTGAGGCGCGGCCGAAGCGAGGGCTCCGCAAACGCAAAGAGCTTTCCGGGACGAACGCGGGGCCCGACGACCGGCGACCAGCCCCGGTGAGCGGACTGCGCCTCCGCTCACCGGCCCACCCTGCCGGCCGCGGAAGGCCGGCGGAAGAAGCGGGCAGTCCCGTCCGGTCCAGGAAGATCACCGGTCTCGGGCAGGTGAGGGTTGACATATCCATTTTGTTGATAGATTTTATAGATTATATGCACTTTATCCGAGCCGGCCGCCGGACGGCAATCCGCCATCCCTTCCTGGATTTCGAAATGACCGATCAGATTCTTCACGACGAGACCTCGCCCCCCTTGCGTCGAGGCGATCTTCGCCCCGCCGGTCTCTGGTTTCGGGAATGGGTCGAGCCGGTGCTGCGCAATTCGGCGGCGATCGTCGCCTTTCTGCTCCTGTGGGAGCTGGCGCCGCGCTTCGGCCTCATCAACCGCACTTTCCTGCCGCCCTTCTCCGAGGTGATCGAAAAGGGCGCCGAATATGCCCTTGCCGGCCAGTTGCTGCCGCAGATCCTGGTCAGCGTCGGGCGCGCTGCCGGCGGTTTCGGCCTCGGCGTGGTCACGGCGGTCCCGCTCGGCATCCTGCTCGGATGGTACAAGCCGCTCGAATCCTACCTCAATCCGCTGCTGCAGCTGCTGCGCCAGACCAATCCGGTCTCCCTGTTTCCGGCCTTCATCCTGTTCTTCGGCATCGGCTACGCCACCAATGTGGCGATCATCTACTGGGTCGTCGTCTGGCCGATCCTGCTCGGCACGATCACCGGTGTCAGAAGCGTCGATCCGGCCCTGGTCAAATATGCCCGTTCGATCGACCTGCCGAGCTGGCAGCTGCTGCTCAAGGTCGTGCTGCCATCCGCCGTTCCCTCGATCATCACCGGCATGCGCCTGGCCGCGACCTATTCCTTCCTGATGCTGGTCGTCTCGGAGATGGTCGGTGCCAGCAGCGGCCTCGGCTACCTCATCGTCAACGCCCAATATCTGATGAGCGTCCACCTGCTCTATGTCGGCGTCATCGTGCTCGCCCTGCTCGGCATCGGCAGCAACTGGCTGCTGGTCTCCCTGGAACGCCGGCTGTCGTCCTGGCGCCAGGACGTCAATCCCTGATCCGAGCCGCAACGGCCCGTCCTCCCCCTTCAAAGGAGCCTGCCATGTCCAACGTCTCCCGCCGTTCCCTCCTCAAGGCGGCTGCCGGTTCGCTCGCCCTCGCCGGCGTCGCCGCCCCCCTGCTCTCGCCGTCTCGGGCCCGGGCCGGCGATCTGAAATCCGTCAGGATCTTCCGTCCGCCCCTGAATCAGAACTGGAGCATCGGCTACGAACTGATCGAAGTCGCGGATGCGCAGGGCTTCTTCGCCAAATACGGCATCCAGGCGGACTTTGCCGTCATCCCCTGGGATCAATACACCGTCGCCCTCGACAGCGGCGCGCTCGATCTGGCTCCCTTTGCCGACTACGCCTATTTCATCAACGTCTTCGACAAGGGCCTGAAGGCCAGGGAGATCGTTTCCTCCACCCTGCCTTTCGATCCGGCCAATGCCGGCGACGGCCTCATCGTCCTCGAGAATGGGCCGATCAAGACGGCGCAGGATCTCAAGGGCAAGCGCATCGGCACGCAATGGCCGACATTCTCCGGCGTGTGGTTCGCCATGGACTGGCTGGCCAAGCGCGGCGTCCACAAGAGCGAAGTGACGATCGTCCCAGTGCCGCAGGCGCAGTATGAGCAGGTGCTGCAGCAGGGCGGAATCGATGCGATCATCGCCTACACGCCGCTCGACATCCAACTGCGCCGCAAGGGCGGCTACCGCCAGCTCTTCTCGGTCTCCGACATCGCAGGGCGCTTCATCACCCGTGGCGGCACCATGGCCTCCGACAAATTCATCGCCGAGCATCCGGAACTGATCAAGGGCTATGTCTCGGCCATCGCCGAAGCGGCCGACTGGGCGAACCAGCACCCGGCCGACGTCATCAAGCTGGGCGTCGACCGCGGCAAGCTCGATACCCAATATCTGCCGGATATCTACAACAGGGACGGCAAGGAGGATTACAGCCATCTGCGCTGGGCGACGCACGGCCTGAACAACGAGCAGGATCTCGCCTTCTGGCTGAAGCTGGTCGAGGACGCCGATATCGTGCCGAAGGGCAAATACAAGCCCACCGATTTCTACACCAACGCCTTCAATCCCTACGCCTCGGCCTGAGGCTTCGCCGCCGCGCGGGCGTGGACGGCGGGCCTTGGCCGTGCCGGGTCTCGCCCGTCCGCATCATTTCCGGGAATGACGAGATGAGCAGCACCATACAGATCCAGAACGTCGGCAAGACGTTTCCCCTCAAGGTGGCGTCCGGCCGGAACGGCGGCGGCGGCAGCTTCACCGCGCTCGAGAACATCAACCTCGAGGTCAAGGCCGGCGAATTCATGGTGATCGTCGGGCCGAGCGGCTGCGGAAAATCCACCCTGCTCGATCTCCTCGGCGGCCTGGTGGCGCCGAGCACCGGCCGTATTCTCATCGACGGCCGGCCGATTGCCGGTCCGGCCCTCGACCGCGGCCTCGTCTTCCAGCAATATGCCCTCTTCCCTTGGCGCAGCGCCCTGAAGAACATCGAGTTCGGCCTGGAGGCCAAGGGCGTCGGCCGGCGCGAGCGGGCCGAGCGGGCCCGGCATTTCCTCGCAATGGTCGGTCTCGAAGGCTTCGGCGACCGCCTCCCCCACGAATTGTCGGGCGGCATGAAGCAGCGGGTGGCGATCGCCCGCAGCCTGGCCTACGATCCGGGCGTGCTGCTGATGGACGAGCCCTTCGCGGCGCTCGACGCCCACACGCGCGAGACGCTGCAGGACGAGTTGCTGCGCATCTGGCGCACGTCCGGCAAGACGATCGTCTTCATCACCCACGGCATCGACGAGGCCGTTTATCTCGGCCAGCGCGTCGCCGTGATGACCTCCCGGCCCGGCCGCATCAAGGATGTCGTCG
The DNA here is from genome assembly GCF_030814655.1 of Labrys monachus. Lineage (NCBI taxonomy): Bacteria > Pseudomonadati > Pseudomonadota > Alphaproteobacteria > Hyphomicrobiales > Xanthobacteraceae > Labrys > Labrys monachus. The sequence continues at coordinate 2,075,261 of NZ_JAUSVK010000001.1, read as the reverse complement.
ATATCCCGCTCGAAGCCAGGGGCCGGGACGAGGATCTGCGCTCGGACCCGCGCTTCGCCGAATTGCGCCATCGGGTCTGGAGCCTGCTGCGCGACGAGTTCCGGCACGCCGAGGGACAGGAACGCAGCCGCCTCGCCGGCTCGTCCGCCGCCGCCTGACCCGCCCCCGCAAAGGCCCGCATCCATGACCCGTCAGATCCACTTCAACGCCTTCGAGATGAACTGCGTCGGGCACCAGTCGCCCGGGCTGTGGGCGCATCCCCGCGACCGTTCCTGGCAGTACAAGGATGTCGAATACTGGACCGGGCTGGCGGCCACGCTGGAGCGCGGCATCTTCGACGGCATCTTCATCGCCGACGTCGTCGGCTATTACGACGTCTACAAGGGCAGCGCCTATCACGCCATCGAACAGGCGGCCCAGATCCCCGTCAACGATCCGCTGCAGCTGGCCGTGCCCATCTCGATGGCGACCGAGCATCTGGGCATCGGCATCACCGCTTCCACCACGTTCGAGCATCCCTATACCTTCGCCCGGCGCCTCTCGACGGCCGACCACCTCACCAAGGGGCGGGTCGGATGGAACATCGTCACGTCCTACCTGAACAGCGGCGCCCGCAATGTCGGGGACGACGCGCTTCGCCGCCATGACGATCGCTACGATGTCGCCCAGGAATATCTCGAAGTCCTCTACAAGCTGTTCGAGGGCAGCTGGGAGGAAGGCGCCGTGGTGCGGGACCGCGCCAACCGCGTCTTCGCCATCCCCGAGAAGGTCCACGAGATCGGCCACAGGGGTAAATATTTCGAGGTTCCAGGCTATCATATGTGCGAGCCCTCGCCCCAGCGCACGCCTCTGCTCTACCAGGCCGGCGCATCGGGCGCCGGCAAGGCCTTTGCCGCTCGCAATGCCGAATGCGTCTTCGTGGGGTCGCTGTCGAAGAGCGTTCTCAAGGCCTACGCCTCGGACATACGCCGCCGCGCCGCCGAAAGCGGCCGCGACCCGCGAAAGCTGCTGATCTACAGTCTCGTGACGGTCATCGTCGACGAAACCGATGCCAAGGCCCAGGCCCGCTTCGACGAATACCGGCGCTATGCCTCCTATGACGGCTCGCTCGTCTTCATGTCGGGCTGGAGCGGCGTCGATTTCGGTCAATTCTCGCCGACCGACGTGATCCGGGACATCCCGCCCAATGCACTCACCTCGATGATCGAGAATCTGGTCTCCGACAGCCGCTCCTGGACGGTCAACGACCTCGCGACATGGGGCGGTGTCGGCGGCGTCGGCCAGGTCTTCGTCGGTTCCCCGACAACCGTCGCCGATCAGCTGCAGCAATGGGTGGAGGAAACCGACATCGACGGCTTCAACCTCGCCTATGCCGTCACGCCCGAGACCTTCGAGAGCATCGTCGACCTGCTCGTTCCCGAACTGCAGCGCCGCGGCGCCTACCCCAAGGCGTATCGCGCCGGGACACTGCGCGAAAAGCTGTTCGGCGAAGGCCCCTATCTGCCGGCCGATCATCCGGCAGCCTCGTTCCGGGACATCGAGGCCGTGAAGAAGGCCGAACGGCAGCGCGGTGAATCCCCGGGCTTCGCGCTGGATACCGCCGGGCAGGCGCCTGCCGCTTGAGTTGCGCGCCCGATCGCCATCCCGGCGCGCCGGCAAGGCCGGGCAGGCGGCCGGGCGCCAGCCGGCCCAGATCCGGCCGGATCGACATGGTGCGGGCGATTGATCGCACGCTCGGGAAACCCTACGGGGGCAGGACGGTTGTGCATCGACGACCCATGCATCAACCGAGAGAACCCCTCCAATGTCGGATTATCCCCAGCCCCCCTTTCCAAAGCAGCAGCAGCCCATGCCCGGCTTGACCGACCGCATGGACCCTAAGCCGGACCATGGCGAAGCGTCGTACAAGGGGTCGGGAAAGCTCGCCGGCAAGAAGGCGATCATCACCGGCGCCGACAGCGGCATCGGCCGGGCGGTGGCGCTCGCCTTCGCGCGTGAAGGTGCGGATATCCTCGTGTCCTATCTCGACGAGCATGTCGACGCTGCCGAAACCAAACGTCTGGTCGAGAGCGCCGGGCGCAAGGCCGTCCTCGTCCCCGGCGACATCCAGGCATCCGCGCATTGCCGTGCGATCGTCGACAAGGCCGTGGCCGAATTCGGCGTCGTCGACATCCTGGTCAACAACGCCGCCCATCAGGCGACGTTCGAGGACATCGGCGACATCTCAGACGAGGAATGGGAGCTGACGTTCCGCACCAACATCCATGCAATGTTCTATCTCGTCAAAGCCGCCGTGCCGCATATGAAGCCCGGCAGCGCGATCATCAACACGGCGTCCGTCAATGCGGACACGCCGAACCCGACGCTGCTCGCTTATGCGACGACCAAAGGGGCCATCCAGAACTTCACCGCGGGGCTGGCGCAACTCCTCGCCGAAAAAGGCATCCGCGCCAATTCGGTCGCGCCGGGCCCGATCTGGACCCCGCTCATCCCCTCGACCATGCCGGAAGAAACGGTCGAGAATTTCGGCAGCAAGGTGCCGATGAAACGGGCGGGCCAGCCGGCGGAACTCGCCACCGCCTATGTCATGCTCGCCGATCCGCTGTCGAGCTATATCTCGGGCGCCACCATCGCGGTCACCGGCGGCAAGCCCATCCTGTAGCCTGGATATCTCCCCTTTGGGCTTTGCTCGACGCCTGGCGCCATCGAGGCGGCGATATCTCCACCATGCCGAGGGCTCAGGGAGCAGGAGGTTGCCCCGCCGGCGTGGTGCTCGTACCATGCCGGCTCGGCACGGGGCGAACCGGCAGGGTGTCCATGCGACTGCTTTTGGTTGAAGACAGCGCGCGTCTGCGCGACCTGCTGGGAGAGAGCGTCCATCTCGCCGGCTGGCGGCTGGACAGCGTGGAGACGGTGGCGGCCGCCCGCCAGGCCATCGAGGCGGTCGCCTACGATCTGGCGCTCGTCGATCTCGGCCTGCCCGATGGCGACGGCCTGGCGCTGATCCGGGACCTGCGCCACGGCGGCTTCAACGCGCCCATCCTGGTCATCACCGCCCGCGGCTCGATCGAGGACCGCGTGGCGGCGCTCGACGGCGGCGCCGACGACTATCTGGTCAAGCCCTTCAACCACACCGAACTGATGGCGCGCTGCCGGGCCCTGCTGCGGCGCAGCGCCATCCATTATGCCGAGCAGATCGCCGTCGGCGGCCTCGCCTTCGATCCGGCCAGCGGCAATGTGACGGCGGATCAGAAATCCCTGTCGATCGCGCCGCGCGAAAGATCGGTTCTGGAGCTGCTGCTCCGCAACGCCGGGCGCGTGACATCCAAGCAGTCGATCGAAACGATGCTGTCCGAATTCAGCAGCGAGATTTCGACGAACGCCGTCGAACTGGCGATCTCGCGCCTGCGCCGCCGCCTGCTGCCCTATGACCTCGGGGTCGAGATCGAGACGATCCGCGGCATCGGCTATCTCCTGCGGGAAAAGCAGCCGGACTAGCGGCCGGCCCGCCGCCCCCTTTCGCTCGCGAACAGCGTCGCCCTCCGATGTCGAGGGGGCTGTCAGCTCGCTGTCAGCGAAAGGATAAACCCGGCGATTGTGGCCAATCTCATCAATTTGCCCGCGATTTGCCATCACCGGCTTCTGTAGATTTGTCTGACCGCTGCGGCGGTCCTCTTCGGAAATGCCGGTTCGACAATGCCATGACCACCATCCCTCCTGCCGCAGCCCAGCCGGCGCCGGCCCCTTTCCGGGCCGCCGCCTTGGCCAGATCCGGGCTTCTGACGCCGACGGCGGCCGTCCTTGCCTTGTGCTTCCTGCAGCTCCTGTTCTGGACGCTCGTCCCGGCCCTCAGCCGCAGCGCCCTGCCGCGCAATGTGATCGAAGGCTATGGCTGGGCGCGCGAATGGATCGTGCTGAGCTACAAGCATCCGCAATTGCCGGCCTGGTGCCTCGGCCTCAGCCGCTTCCTGTATGGCGGCATCGGCTGGCCGGCCTATCTCGTCTCGCAGATCTTCGTCTGCGTCACCTACATCTTCGTCTTTCTGCTCGGCCGCGATCTCGTCGGCGGCCGGCACGCCGCAGCCGGTACCCTGTTCCTCGCCGGCTGCTATTTCTTCACCTGGCCCACGGTCCAGTTCGACCACAACGTCGCACAGATGCCGTTCTGGGCGGCGATCGCCTGGTGCCTGTGGCGAGCGTCCGGGCAGGACCGTCCCGGCTGGTGGCTGGCGCTGGCGGCCGCGGCGGGGCTCGGCATGTATGCCAAGCTGTCGACGGGCCTGCTGCTCCTCGCCTGCCTGGCCTGGCTGCTGGCGGATCGGCAGGCCCGCGCGCGGTTTGCCGGCATCGGTCCCTGGCTTGCGCTGGCCGTCTTCGTCCTGCTGGTCTGCCCCCTCCTCTACGAGCTATGGGCCCTGGACTTCCAGCCGCTGAAATATATGAGCGCGGAATCGGCGGGCCTGCGCCACAATCCCCTCTTCTTCATAGCCAAGGAGATCGGCGACAACGCCGCCCTCTTCGTGCTGATCGGCGTCGTCCTATTCGCAGCGCGAGGCAGGGAGCAGACAGCCGGTCCGTTCACGCTCGAACGGCGCAGGTGGATCTTCCTGCTCCTGGTGGGAGTCGCGCCGCTGGCATGCGTCGCGCTCGCCTCGCTGAGAGGCGACATCAATGCCGGCTGGGCCGCACCGATGTACAACCTCGTCGGCCTCGTCGTCGTCGGTCTGCTCGGCAGCCGATTGACTGCGCGCGCCTTCGACTATCTGGCGGTTTCGGCGCTCGGCCTGGTGGTTCTCTTCGCCCTGGCCCTGCCGGCAACCGAAATCTGGCAGAGCATGGCCGCCCAGCCCCGGTCGACGGCCTTGTGGCCGGAGGCGGCGATCGCTTCGCGCTTCGAGGCGCTGTGGCGGGCGAAGACCGGCGCGCCGCTCGCCGTCGTCGGCGGCGACCCGTGGATCGCCGGGCTGATCGCGGACCCGCTGCCCCAGGCCCGCGTGTTCACGGAGCTCGATCCGAGCGAAGCGCCGTGGATCACGGCCGACACCGTCGAGCAAAAGGGCCTGCTGGTGGTGTGGCGGGCGGGCTCGGAGCCGGCACAGGTCGCCGATCTCGAGACCGCCTCGCCGGCCAGCATCTTCGGCCAGGAGACGTTCATCTGGTCAAGGGCGGACCGTGCCGAGCCGCTGCGCATCGCCTATCTGCTCCTGCCTCCCGGCAATCGGGCCGGCGCCTTTCTTCGCCGTCAGAACTGAACCGTTGTCACGCTCACTCCCGATCGGTACCGTTGGAATGTCGAAGCCACTCGTCACGATTGTCATCCCGGTCCTCAATGAAAGAGGCGGCCTGGAGGAACTGGTCTCCCGCCTGGAACGCAGCCTGGAGCCGGCGCGGGTGGACTGGACCATCCTGTTCGTCGACGACGGCTCCACCGACGGGACATTCGCCTATCTCGGCAAGTTCCACGAGGCCGACAAGCGGATCTCGGCGATCGCCCTGAGCCGCAATTTCGGCAAGGAACAGGCCATCGCCGCCGGCCTCGCTTACGCGCCCGGCGACGCCGTCATCATCATGGACGCCGACCTCCAGCACCCGCCGGAACTGGTCCCCGCCTTCATCCAGCGCTGGCGCGAGGGCTATGAGGTCGTTTTCGGACAACGTCTCGACAGGGATACCGATGGCTGGCTCCGGCGGCTCTATTCGGTGCTTTTCTACCAGCTGTTCGCGCGCCTCTCGAAGGTACCGCTGCCGGACGGCGCCACGGATTTCCTGCTGCTGGGGCGAAAGCCGGTCGATGCCTTCCGGAGACTGGCGGAGAAGAACCGCTTCAGCCGCGGCCTGTTTTCATGGGTCGGCTTTCGCTCGATCTGCGTACCCTTCCACTACGGCCATCGCTCGCAGGGCCGTTCGAAATGGAGCTTTCCGAAGCTCCTCGGCCTGGCTCTGGACAGCTTCTTCGCCTTCTCCAAGGCGCCGCTGCGGTTGTGCCTCTATGCAGGCCTGCTGTCCCTGTCGCTCGGCTCGATCCTCGGCGGCGAGGCGCTGGCCCGGCATGTGCTGCACCATCGCGCTCCCTCGGAAGCCGGCATGCTCTTCCTGATGTCGTCCCTCCTGCTGGGAATCCAGCTCCTCTTCATGGGAATACTGGGCGAGTATGTCGGCAGGATATTCGACGAGGTGCGGGCGAGGCCGCTCTTCATCGTCGACCGGTCGGTCGGCCTCAGGCCGGAGAGCGGTCTTGCAGCCCAGCCCGTGGCGCCGGGCGGGACCGCGCGGGACGCACGGATGAACCACCGCCTCATGCCGGACGACGACATCGTGTTCTATCCGGCCGCCAACGATCTGTGAGCGGCACGGCATGGGCCGCGGGTGGGGCTTCCGGCCGTCGGGACCGCCCTATCGGGCGAAGACCAGCCGGAGATAGCTCCAGAAATTCAGGGACATCGACAGGCCCGTCGCCGCCGCGATCGCGATGACCGGCTCGCGGCGGAAGACGTCGCAGCCGGACGTCAGCGCGAGATAGACGCCCAGATTCACAACCGCGGCACCCGAACTGGCGCCGGCGTAGCGGATGAATTCAGCGAGGCTGAGGGCGCCGGCCCGGTCGGCGAAGGTCGTCGAGCGATTGATCAGCCACGTCGCGACGAGCGCGCATGCGAAGGACGCCAGCCTGGCCAGCCGCCGATCGGAGCCCAGATGCAGAAGGCCCGTCAGGACGCCGGCATCGACCATGAATCCGAGGGTGCCGGCGATCGCGAATGAGATCAGCCGCCGCCGGCCGGGTGTGGACCCGGACGCGCGGACGGCCGATCTGTTCGAAAGGGGCACGAAGCCGGCGCTCAGACGGAGGAGCCGAACAGCGCCACCGCGCCGTAGACCACGCCGGCGGCCACCAGCAGGCAGATGCCGGCCACGGCCAGCGAACCGCCCTGCGCTTCACGCCCGTCGACATAGGGCCGCACGTCCTTGCGGCCGGTGATCATCGCCCCGATGATATTGTCGCGCTTGACGAACTGGTAATAGAGGTTTGCCGCGATATGGAGGCCCGCCAGGCCCAGGATGACGAAGTAGAACCAGGCGGCATGGATCTCGGCCACCCAGCCGGCGACCGTATCGCCGACCATTCCGGCGAAGGGACCCGCCGCGGTGACGCCGTCGCTCGAGAACAGGCCCAGCAGCACCTGGACCGAGCATCCGAGCAGGAGGCCGATCACCATGAGGCCGCCGGCGGGGTTATGTCCGAGATAGGGCTTCGCGCGCCCCTGCCGGAGCAGGCGCAGATAGAACCATGCCGAGGCGGGCGAGCGCACGAAAGTGGAGAAACGCGCCGTCGACCCGCCGAAGATGCCCCACAGCAGGCGATAGATCAGCAGGACGAGAATGCCGTAGCCGGCCGCCTTGTGCACGGTCATGTCGGGATCGGCGAAGCCGCTCGATATCCACGCCGTCGCGATCAGGGCGACCAGCGACCATTTGAACAGGCGGGTGGGAAGATCCCAGGCCCGGACCGTCCTGGCCTTGGTCGAAGTCCTGCCGCTCCCCTGCCGCTCCTTCGTGGGCTTGGAGATGGGCTCATACGTTGTCGCATGCTTGTTCAAGCAAGCCTCCTGTCATCGGAAATCATGTCGGGCGCTCTATTTGTGCGCGCTGTGGCAGGTCTTGCATTCGGTGACGACGGCCACGAACGCCTTGCGGAACGAAGCCGGGTCCAGGGTCTGGCGGCCCGGCGGTTCGGCGGCGGCGGCCATCCTGTCGAAGCGTGCGCGCATGTCCTGATCCCTTGCGCTTTGGCCGCTGGCGAAGAGAGTCTTGCCTTCGCGGGCATCGGCCGCGTAGCGGCGCAGAACGGCTTCCGCGGTCCGCGCGTCGAAGCTGGACAAGGCCGCCTTGGCCGCGCTGGTATTGTCGGACATCTGCCGCATGAGGCCCTTGAGCGACAGCGCCAGGGCAGGTCCGGTCAAGGCGAGGACCGCGAGACCGGCGATGGTGTAGGGTCGATATTTGCCGAGGAGACCATGATGTTTCTGCATTCTGACCGTCTTGTTGAGTAGAGATAAACACGAACGTCGCGAAGCAGCGGCAATTGAAGCCAGGAATCACGAAGGGCTCGATATCCAAGGCCGTTGCCGCCGCCGCGGATCGGCTCGCATAGGACTGTCCGAATGCGGCGAAAGCCGTCATGCGCCACGGCTGTGGCCCGGCTTTCGCTCAACCTTGACAGGCATTTGACAGGTCGATCGGATAGGCTGAGGCCTCGTGGGACGCCCTGCCTTCAGATCGAACCACCATGAACCGCAAAATTCTTTTGGCACCACTGCGTTCAATTGGTGATCCGCACCTGCTTGAACGCATTTTGCTCTCGGGAACGATGCGCACCGGGTATCGGGGGATCGATGACCAGCCGAAAGACACTCGCCCGCATCGTTGCCTGGCGCATCGTGATCTTTGCCGCACTGGCGGCGACGCTGCAGGCCTTCGTGATCTTCGCGGATTACTATTTCGACGACACCAAGCTCGCCGACCTCATGGTCCAGCGCGAGACCGGCCTACTGGTCGAGGGAATCCGGCGCGAGCAGTCCGGCTGGCGCTACCGGCTGCCGGACGATCTCGCGCGCTACGATTCGACCGACCCGTCCTATGTGACCCGCATCAGAACGCCGACGGGCGAGGTGATCTACAGCGATTGCGACGTCAATTGCGAACGCCACCTTTTGCCCCTCGAAGTCAATCCGCCGGACGTGTGGTCAAGGCTCATCGGATCGGGAAAGCCGATCAAGGTCGCCGGCGGCAAGACCTTCACCGTCGAGGGCCAGAGGATCTTCATCGAAATCGCCGTGCTGGACGACCATGACCACGTCCTGTGGGGTGTCCTCGAGCAGGAGTTCGAGGACCATCTCGCCATCCCCATGTCGATCATGCTGCTGCTTCTGCTGGGCGGGACGCTGCTGTCGATTCATTTCGCGCTGCGTCCCGTAAGGCAGGCCGCGCATCTGGCGGAGAGCATCGATCCGCTCGATCCCAAGCAGACGATCGACGTCGCCGGCATGCCTCGCGAAATCGCGGATTTCGGCGCCGCCATCAACCGGACGCTGTCGCGCGTCCGCTCGCTGATGTCGTCGCAGCGCGTGTTCACCACCGCGGTCGCGCATGAAATCAGAACGCCGCTCGCCATGATGCAGCTCGAGCTCAGCTATATCGACCACCCGAGGGCCCGCAAGATCGAGGGGGATATCAACGCGCTGACGCGCTTCATCGCCCAGATCACCGCGCTCGGGCGCCTCGAAAGCGTGGACCGCACCACATTGCAGCCGATCGACATCGCCGAGATCGCCCGGCGCGTGGTTATCGACATCGCCCCCTATGTCTATGACCGCAAGGACAGGATCGCCTTCGACGACAGGGGGGCGGGCACCGTCCAGGGCCATGCCCCGCTTCTCTACGATGCCATCCGCAATCTCGTCGAGAACGCGGTGAAGCACACGCCGGCGGGCACCGGCATCGAGGTGGTGGCCGGTCCGGGCCTGGAGGTCTCGGTCGTGGACGATGCCGGGCTGCTTCGCGACGGCGGCGGCATCGAATTTTCCAACAGCACCGATCGGCTCGGCATCGGCCTGGAAATCGTGCGGCGCATCATGGCCCTCCATCGCGGAGAGCTTCAAAAGCATGTCGTGCCCGGAAAGGAGACGGCCATGCGTCTCGTCTTCGGCGTCAGGCGGGTGCCGTGAGAGCATTCCGTCCAACCGGCCGCCGATGACCGCCGGGCCTGTCCGCATCCGTCACAAGGACGCGCCGGCCGTCTGCTAGATGCTTCCGCCGGCGCGGCACATGGCGTAAACGCGCCGCATCTCCTATCGACACCCGCAGGCACATGATTCGTCTCGAAAACATCAGCAGGCAGAACGGCAACCAGATTCTCTTCATCGAAGCGTCGGCGGCGCTGCTGAAGGGGGAAAAGGTCGGCCTGGTCGGCCCGAACGGCGCAGGCAAGACCACCCTCTTCCGGATGATCACCGGGCAGGAGCAGGCGGATGAGGGCCGGGTCTCGGTCGACCGGGGCGTCACCATCGGCTATTTCAGCCAGGATGTCGGCGAGATGGCAGGCCGCAGCGCCGTCTCCGAGGTGATGGACGGCGCCGGCCCGGTGAGCGTGGTGGCCGCCGAGCTGAAGGAACTCGAGGCCGCCATGGCCGACCCGGCCCGCGCCGACGACATGGATGAGATCGTCGGGCGCTACGGCGAGGTGCAGGCGCGCTTCGAGGAACTCGACGGTTACGCGCTGGAAGGCCGTGCGCGCGAAGTCCTGGCCGGCCTGAGCTTCACCGAGGCGATGATGGACGGCGACGTCGGCGCCCTGTCCGGCGGATGGAAGATGCGCGTCGCGCTGGCGCGCATCCTTCTGATGCGCCCGGATGCCATGCTCCTGGACGAGCCGAGCAACCATCTCGACCTCGAAAGCCTCATCTGGCTGGAGGCCTTCCTCAAGAATTACGAGGGCGCCTTGCTGATGACCTCGCATGACCGCGAATTCATGAACCGGATCGTCGGCAAGGTGGTGGAGATCGACGGCGGCACGCTCACCACCTATTCGGGCGACTACGAGTTCTACGAGCAGCAGCGGTCGCTGAACGAAAAGCAGCAGCAGGCGCAATTCGAGCGCCAGCAGGCCATGCTCGCCAAGGAAATCAAGTTCATCGAGCGTTTCAAGGCACGCGCGTCCCATGCCGCGCAGGTGCAGAGCCGCGTCAAGAAGCTCGACAAGATCGAGAAGATCGAGCCACCCCGGCGCCGCCAGACCGTCGCCTTCGAATTCCAGCCGCCGCCGCGCTCGGGCGATGACGTGGTGAGCCTGAAGAACGTGCACAAGCGCTACGGCGCGAAGAGCATCTATGAGGGCCTGAACTTCCAGGTGCGCCGCCGGGAGCGCTGGTGCGTGATGGGCGTCAACGGCGCCGGCAAGTCGACCCTGCTGAAGCTGGTCGCCGGCTCCACGGCGCCGGACGACGGCACCGTCGCCCAGGGCGGCAGCGTGAAGATGGGCTATTTCGCGCAGCACGCCATGGATCTGCTCGATGGCGAGCACACCGTTTTCCAGTCGCTGGAGGATTCCTTCCCCCAGGCCGGGCAGGGATCGCTGCGCGCCCTCGCCGGCTGCTTCGGCTTTTCCGGCGACGACGTCGAGAAGCGCTGCCGCGTGCTTTCGGGCGGCGAGAAGGCACGGCTGGTGATGGCCAAGATGCTCTACGACCCGCCGAACTTCCTGGTGCTGGACGAGCCGACCAACCATCTGGACATGGCGACGAAGGAGATGCTCATCGCCGCCCTGGCGCAATATGAAGGCGCCATGCTGTTCGTCTCGCATGACCGGCGCTTTCTCGCTGCGCTGTCCAACCGCGTGCTGGAACTGGCACCGGACGGCATCCATCAATATGGCGGCGGCTACACCGAATATGTCGCCCGCACCGGCCAGGAGGCTCCCGGCCTTCACAGCTGAGACGGCCCCGCCGCCCTGCGCAGGCGCCGGGCCGGCCGGCGCGGTTCAGAAGAATGCCGCGGCAGTCTCCGGCGAACCTTCCAGCGCATGCGCCATGAATTCCAGGCCGGTCCGCAGCCGTTCGCGCGTGATCGGGCCGCCCAGCCCGACGCGCACCGCCTCGCCGGGATTGCCGCCGACGGTGAAGACGTCGCTGGCGACCACGCCGATGCCGGTGCGCCGGACATGGCCGACGAAGGCCGAGCGCGTCCAGCCATTGGTGAGCGGCAGCCAGATGTTGAAGCTGAGCGGGTCGGACAGATAGGTTCCCGGCTCGAAGAATTGCGAGGCGAGCTTTTCCCGCGCCGCCGCCTCGGCGCGGATGAAGCGCAGGATGGTGTCCGCCGTGCCGTCCTCGATCCAGCGCGTCGCCACCGCCACCGTCACCGGCGAGGCCATCACCGAGATCGCCCGCATCGCGGCGCTGAAGGACCATCCCGAACGCGCGTCCGGCGCGACCACGAAGGCGAGGCGCAGGCCGGCCCCGATGCATTTGGCGAGGCCGGCGATGTGCCAGCAGATGTCGGGCGCGATCGCGGCCAGCGGCGGCGGCCCGTAGCTCGGAATGAAGCCGTAGGCGTCGTCCTCGACGATCGGCAGGCGGTGCCGGCGGGCGACGGCGCAGATCGCGGTACGTCGCCGCTCCGGGATGGTGACCGTCGTCGGATTCTGCAGGGTCGGGTTGAGATAGAGCGCCTTGGGCTTGTGGCGCTTGACCGCCTCTTCCAGCGCCTCCGGCAGGATGCCGTCATTGTCGGTTTCGAGCCCGACGAGGTTGAGGCCGAGCTGCGCGGTGATCGAGCGCACGCCGGGATAGGTGATCGCCTCGGACAACAGGGTGTCGCCGGCCTTCGCCAGCAGCGAGAAGATGCCGACCAGAGCCGTGTGGGCGCCCGGCGTCACGAAGATGCGCTCCTGCGCCGGGACGAGCGCGCGCCGGCCGAGCCAGGCCGAGGCGGCGTCCTTGTCGACCGCGGCGCCGCCGAAGCCCTGATAGCGCAGCAGCGGCAGCAGGTCGCGCGCCACGCTGGCGAAGCCGTCCTGCATGCGCGCGATCAGTTCGGGATCGTCGGGCTCGGGCGGCATGTTCATCGAGAAGTCGGCGAGTTGCTGGCGCCGGGGATCGCCGTCCTCGCGCAGGGACGCGTTGCTGCGGATGAAGCTCCCGCGCCCGACGGTGGATTCGATCAGCCCGCGCTTGCCGGCTTCGACATAGCCGCGCGCCACCGTGGTGAAGTCCACCTCCAGCGCGGCGGCGAGCGTGCGCTGGGGCGGCAGGCGATCGCCGGGCGTCAGCACGCCGCGTGCGATGTCGCGCGCGATCGCATCGGCGATCGAGAGGTAGAGCGGCCCCTCATTCGCGCTCAGATCCGGCCGCCAGCCCTTCATGCCACCCTCCGTCCATACCGTGGATTGACTGTATATTGTCGCAGGAACCCTTTGTCACCGGTCCATCGCGATAAAATTGACCGCACCTTGTCTGCAAGCCGCGCTGACTGATTTAACGGCAGAATGCTTGCCCATCTCTGCACGATGCGGAGCATTTTCGACCAAATCACCGAAAATTGCCGACTCGATTGACTGGATTTTATGAGATATATAAGCAATATTGACCGTTTTAATGTTGGCACGTTGATTGCTTTGATGGAGATGCGACCGCCCAGAGCGTGTCCTGCCCATACAGGAGCTTCAGCATGCCCGCCGTTACCCAGCCCGCGCACCAGAAGGGCGATTATTTCGTCGACTACGAGCAGAAGCTGTTCGAGGACGTCAAAGCCGAGCCCGGCGAGAAGGCGCTCGTCACCTTCCACACCGTCGCCTTCGAAGGATCGATCGGTTTCGTCAACCTGCTGCAGGCGACCCGCCTCAAGCGCAAGGGCTTCGAGACCTCGATCCTGCTCTATGGGCCGGGCGTGACGCTCGGCGTGCAGCGCGGCTTTCCGAAGATCGGCGACGAGGCCTTTCCGGGCCATCTCAACTTCAACAACCAGATCGAGAAGTTCATCGCCGAGGGCGGCAAGGTCTATGCCTGCCGCTTCGCCCTGCAGGCGCTCTACGGCCATGGCGAGCCCTCGCTCATTCCCGGCATCCAGCCGATCAGCCCGCTCGACGTGCTCGACCTCATCCTGCTGCACCGCCGGGACAACGCCTTCATCCTGGACACCTGGACCCTGTGATCCCGCAGGCCGGCGGGCCTTGTCCCGCCGGCATCGGAGGATCGAACGGAGACCCCCAAATGACCGCAAAGACATCGATCAGGGCGGCGGCGGTGCAGATCGCGCCGGACCTGGCCTCGCGCGAGGGCACGGTGGACAAGGTGCTGGCGGCCATCGCGGAGGCCGCCGGCAAGGGCGCCGATCTCGTGGTCTTCCCCGAGACCTTCGTGCCCTGGTATCCCTATTTCTCCTTCGTGCTGCCGCCGGTGCTGACCGGCAGGGAGCATCTGCGGCTCTATGAGCATGCCGTCACGGTCCCCAGCCCCGCGACCGACGCCGTCGCCGGCGCCGCGCGCCGCCACGGCGTCGTGGTCGTGCTCGGCGTCAACGAGCGCGACCACGGCACGCTCTACAACACCCAGCTCGTCTTCGACGCCGACGGTTCCCTCAAGCTCAGGCGCCGCAAGATCACGCCGACCTTCCATGAGCGCATGATCTGGGGCCAGGGCGACGGATCCGGGCTGCGGGTCGTCGACACCGCCGTCGGCCGGCTCGGCGCCCTCGCCTGCTGGGAGCACTACAATCCGCTGGCGCGCTACGCCCTCATGGCCCAGCACGAGGAAATCCACGTCGCGCAATTTCCGGGATCGCTGGTCGGCCCGATCTTCGCCGAGCAGATCGAGGTGACCATCCGCCACCACGCGCTCGAGAGCGGCTGCTTCGTCGTCAACGCCACGGGCTGGCTCACCGAGAGCCAGATTGCCTCGATCACGCCGGACGAGGGCCTGCAGCGCGGCCTGCGCGGCGGCTGCATGACGGCGATCGTCTCGCCCGAGGGCCGCCATCTCGTCCCCCCGCTCACCGAGGGCGAGGGCATCCTGGTCGCCGATCTCGACATGAGCCTCATCCTCAAGCGCAAGCGGATGATGGATTCGGTCGGCCATTACGCCCGCCCGGAACTCCTCCACCTCGTGCTCGACGGCCGCGCCGCCGGCCCGATGGAATTCGCCCGCGAACCCGCCGCACAACCCGACCTCAGGAGCCTTCCCGATGGAGAACGCAGCGATCCTGCCGACCGCGCAGCTGATCAACGAATTGCAGTCGTTCGGAGCGCGGCTGGTTGATCCCAAGGCCGGGCTCGAAAGCCGCCGCGGCGGGGCGGGACCGTCCGACCACAAGGCCATGACCGTCGACGGCATGACGGTGATGGTGCCCGTCCACACTGCCCCGGCCTTCGACAGCCCCTATCTCGTCGAGAAGCCCGACGCCTTCGGCAAGAGCCGCATCAGCCGCGAGGGACGTCCGGTCGGCGAGGTCACCTTTCCGCTGCGGCCCCGCTTCTACGACCTCACCACCGCCGACGGCATCCCCTATTCCCACATCGCCGTGCTGCACGGGCGGGACGTGCTGGCGACGACGGTGCTGCAGACCTGCATCCGCTACCAGAGCCGTACCAGGACCTGCCAGTTCTGCTCGATCGGCCAGTCGCTCGCCGCCGGCCGCACCGTCGCCCACAAGACACCGGCGCAGCTGGCGGAAGTCGCGAAGGCGGCGGTCGAGCTCGACGGCGTCAGGCATATGGTGATGACGACGGGCACGCCGAAGGGCGAGGACCGGGGCGCCGCCGTCCTCGCCGACAGCGCGCGTGCGATCAAGGCCGCGGTGGACCTGCCGATCCAGGCCCAATGCGAGCCGCCGGAAGACGACGCCTGGTTCGGGCGCCTGCGCGAGGCGGGCGTCGATGCGCTCGGCATGCATCTGGAGGCGGTCACGCCCGAGGTCCGCCAGCGCATCATGCCCGGCAAGGCGCAGGTCCCGATCGAGAAATACATGGCCTCCTTCGCCGCCGCCGTGCCGGTGTTCGGCCGCGGCCAGGTCTCGACCTATATCCTCGCCGGGCTCGGCGACACGCCGGAGGCGATCCTCGACATCTGCGCCAGGCTGGTCGCGCTCGGCGTCTATCCCTTCGTCGTGCCCTTCGTGCCGATCTCCGGCACGCCGCTCGAAAGCCACCCCGGGCCGACGCCCGCCTTCATGCATGCGATCCTCGCGCCGCTCTCCTCGATGCTGGTGGCGAGCGGGCTGAAGGCGGTGGACATCAAGGCCGGCTGCGGCAGATGCGGCGCCTGCTCCGCCCTCGCGACCTATGAAAGGACGCTGGCGAAATGATCTTCGAACCGTTCAAGCCCTTCACCGCCAGCGAATTCCAGGTCAAGTTCGCGACCGATCCATGGGAACGGGCCGGTGCCCTCGCGCTGCGCCGCGATGTTTTCTGCAGCGAGCAGGGCCTCTTCGACCGCAGCGACATCGACGCGATCGACGGGCACGCTATCCCGATCGTCGCGCTGTCGATGCTCGGCGTCGCTGCCGACCGGGTGGTCGGCACTGTGCGCATCCACGAGGCGGAAGATGGTCTGTGGTGGGGCTCGCGCCTCGCGGTCGCCGCCGACTACCGCAAGGTCGGCGCGCTCGGGACGTCGCTGATCCGCCTCGCGGTCTGCTCGGCCCACGCCCGTGGCTGCCGGCGTTTCCTCGCCCATGTGCAGGAACAGAACGTCCTGCTCTTCCGCCGCCTGCACTGGCGCAGCGTCGAGGAGATCGAGCTGCACGGCCGCAGGCATCATCTGATGGCGGCCGACCTCGACCATTACCGTCCCATCGCCAATGCCGAGCAGGGCTTCGTCGCCCTCGCTCGGAAAGCCGCGTGAGGGGAACGGCATGGCCATCGATCTCGCCGCCCTCGCCGGCACGCTGCGCGCCAACCGCGGCATCGCCGCCAAGCAGGACATCGGCATCGTCGCCGAGCGGCTCGGCCTATCCGGGCACGGCGCGGTGCCGGTCGGCGACGATTGCGCCGCGATCCCCGACGGCGACGGCCACCTGCTCTTCGCCATCGAGGGCTTCATGAACGAGTTCGTCGCCGGCGATCCGTGGTTCGCCGGCTGGTGCGGCGTGATGGTCAACATCTCCGACGTCGCCGCCATGGGCGGACGGCCGCTGGCCATCGTCGACGCGGTGTGGGCGAACGGCGAAGAGGGGGCCGGACCGGTCCTCGCCGGCCTCCGCGCCGCGGCGCAGGCCTTCGGCGTGCCGATCGTCGGCGGCCATACCAATGTCCGCACCGACCGCAGCCAGCTCTCCGTCGCCATCCTAGGCCGCGCCACCCGCCTGCTGACGAGCTTCGACGCACGGCCGGGTGACCGTCTCGTCGCCGCGATCGATCTGCGCGGCCGCTATCGCGAACCCTTCTCCAACTGGGAGGCCGCGACGGATGCGCCGCCCGACCGGCTGCGCGGCGACATCGAGATCCTGCCGGCGCTCGCGGAAGCCGGTCTCGCCCGGGCCGCCAAGGATATCAGCCAGGGCGGCATCGTCGGCACGGCGGTCATGCTCGCCGAATGTTCCGGCGTCGGCATCGACATCGACGTCACCCTGATCCCGAGGCCGCCGGCCGTGCCGCTCGAACGCTGGCTGGCGACCTTTCCGAGCTACGGCTACCTCCTCGCCGTCAAGGCCGGCGACGTGGAGGCGGTCGTCGCGCGCTTCACCGGGCGCGGCATCGCCGCCGCCGCCATCGGCACGATCGACGCCTCGTCGCAAGTCGCCATCACCGACGGCGATCGCCGCGAGGTGATCCGCGACCATGCCGCCCTTCCCCTCCTCGCCATGACCGGACGGGAGGTTGCGGCATGAGAACGAACGAGCGGCTGCGGATCGCCATCCTCTCCCATTCGACCAATCCGCGCGGCGGCGTCGTGCATGCCCTGGCGCTGGGCGAGGCGCTGACGGCGCTCGGGCACGAGGCGGTGGTGCACGCCCCCGACGCGAAGGGCGGCGGCTTCTTCCGCAAGGCGGCCTGCGAGACGGTCTGCGTTCGCGCCGCGCCGGCCGGGGACGGCACGCTGGCGATGGTCGAGACCCGCATCGCCGACTATGTCCGCCATTTCCAGGACGCCACCAACCGCCGCTTCGATGTCTACCATGCGCATGACGGCATTTCGGGCAATGCGCTGGCTACCCTGCGGCAGGCGGGCCGCATCGAGGCGTTCGCCCGCACGGTGCATCACGTGGATCGGTTCGAGGACGCGCGCATCGCCGCCCTCCAGGCGCGCTCGATCCGCCTGGCCGACCGGCATTTCGTCGTCAGCCGGCTGTGGCGCGACCGGCTCGCCCGGGATATGGGCCTCGACGCCACCATCGTCGGCAACGGCGTGGACACCGGCTTCTTCACGCCGCGCGCCGACGGCGGCGAAAGCGCCCTCGCCCGCCGGCTCGGCATCGGCAAGGGTCCGGTCTTCCTCAGCATCGGCGGCATCGAGGAACGCAAGAACAGCGTCCGGATCCTCGAAGCCTTCGCCCAGGTGCATGTGCTGATGCCCTCGGCGCAGCTCGTCGTCGCCGGCGGCGCCTCGGTGCTCGACCATTCCGCCTATCGCGCCGAATTCGAGGCCGCGCTGGACCGGCTCGCTTTGCCCGAGGCCGCCCTGCGCATCACCGGGCCGGTTCCACAGGCCGAGATGGCGGCGCTCTACCGCATCGCCGCTGCCCTCGTCTTCCCTTCGGTCAAGGAAGGCTTCGGCCTCGCCGTGATCGAGGCGATGGCCTGCGGCATCCCGGTGGTGACCTCTCATATCGAGCCGTTCACCGACTACCTTGCCGACGGCGACGCGCTCTGGTGCGATCCGGCATCGCCGGGGTCGATCGCCGACGCCATGGTCGCGGCGACGCGCTCGCCGCAGCGCGAACGCCTTGCCGCGCGGGGCCTCGCCGTCGCGGCCCGCCACAACTGGGCCGACACCGCCCGCGCGCATCTGCCCGTCTATCTTGCCCTGGGAGCCCGCCAGCATGCCTGAAATACGCTTCGTCATCCGCTGGCCCGACGGCGAGGAGGTGACCTGCTATTCGCCCTCGCTCGTCATCAGGGATTATTTCGCGCCCAGCACGGCCTATCCGCTCACCGATTTCCTCGACCGCAGCCGCACCGCGCTCGGCATCGCCAGCGAGCGCGTGCGGGCGAAATACGGCGTGCCCTGCTCGCGCGCTCTGCGCCAGCTCGGCGACATCGAGACCCGCGCCGCGCATTTCGCCGACCAGCCCGCCGCGCAGGTCATCTGCACCGCCTTCATCGAATGACGGAGACATCCATGCGTGCCCCTTCCCTCCCGCACCACCCCGCCGTCGTGGTCGGCGGCGGCCAGGCCGGCCTCTCGGCCAGCCATCATCTCAAGCGCCACGGCATCGATCATGTCGTGTTCGAAAGGAACCGCATCGCCCATGCCTGGCGCAGCCAGCGCTGGGATGCCTTCTGCCTGGTGACGCCGAACTGGCAGTGCCAGCTGCCGGACTTCCCCTATGCCGGCCCCGAGCCGCACGGCTTCAT
This sequence comes from Labrys monachus, assembly GCF_030814655.1. NCBI lineage: Bacteria > Pseudomonadati > Pseudomonadota > Alphaproteobacteria > Hyphomicrobiales > Xanthobacteraceae > Labrys > Labrys monachus. The sequence continues at coordinate 2,056,198 of NZ_JAUSVK010000001.1, read as the reverse complement.
GCCGCGCGACGAGATCGTCGCCTATGTCGAGGCCTTCGCCCGCCATATCGACGCCCCCCTCCGCGAGGGCGTCGCGGTCGAGCGCGTGTCGCGCCGGAACGGCGTCTTCCTCGTCGAGACGAGCGAAGGCGCGGTGACCGCCGATGCGGTCATCCTCGCCGTCAGCGCCTACCACCTGCCCAACACGCCGCGGATGTCGGAATCGGTTCCGGACGCGATCGTACAGATCCACTCCTCCGCCTACCGCAACCCGCAGCAGCTGCCCGAGGGCGCGGTGCTGGTGGTGGGCTCCGGCCAGTCCGGCTGCCAGATCGCCGAAGACCTCCATCTCGCCGGCCGCAAGGTCCATCTCGTCGTCGGCAGCGCGCCGCGCTGCCCGCGCTTCTATCGCGGCCGCGACGCCGTCGACTGGCTCGACGATCTCGGCCAGTACGACATGACGGTCGAGCAGCATCCGCTCGGCGAGAAGGTGCGCCGCAACGCCAACCACTATCTCACCGGGCGCGACGGCGGCCGCGACATCGATCTGCGCCGCTTCGCGGCCGAAGGCATGGTGCTGCACGGCCGGCTCACCGGCATCGACGACGGAAGCCTGACGCTCGCCGACGACCTCGCGCGCAACCTCGATGCCGCCGATGCGGTCTATAACGGCATTTGCGGGCTGATCGACCGGCATATCGCCGACAATGCCATCGCCGCGCCCGAGGGCACGCATTACGAGCCGGTGTGGCAGCCGGGCGAGCCTGCGCGCCGCCTCGACCTTGCCGCAAGCGGCATCGGCAGCATCGTCTGGAGCACGGGCTTCCGGTCGGACTGGTCCTGGGTCGACCTGCCCCTCCTCGACGAGAACGGCTATCCGAGCCACCGGCGCGGCGTCACCGGCGTCGACGGCGTCTATGTCGTCGGCATGCCCTGGCTGTGGACCTGGGGTTCCGGCCGCTTCCTGAGCGTCGGCCGCGATGCCGGCTTCGTCGTCGACCACCTCGCCGCGCGCGGCCGCGACCGCGCCGCGCCGGTACCCGCGCGCCTCGCCGTTTGAAGCGGACGCAGGCCATGAATGTCGCTCTGCGCATCGACCCGCCCGGAACCCGCGACGCGCCGATGGAGGCCGGGCTCGGGCCGGTGCTGCTCGGCATGCCGCATCTGGCGCTGAACGGCCTGTCCGAAACCTGGCTTCTGCGGGAACTCGGTCATCGGCACTGGCTGCTGCTCGCCCGCATGGCCGGCCGCCGGGTGCCGGATTTCCGGGACCGCCAGGGCCACGCGGTCTATGCCGCGTTCCGCTCGGTGGCGATCGCCGATGCCGCATTCGATCGCGTCGGGGAAAACGACGTGCTGGAAATCGTGACGTCGCTGTCGCGCATCTCGCGCACGCAGATCCGCAGCCGGCACCTGCTGTTCGCCGGCGGCGCGCCCCTCGGCGAGGTGACGATGGTGTCGGTGTTCGTCCACCGGCGGGACGGCGCTTCGAACCATACCGTGGCGCGGGTCGAGATTGACGGGCTGCCGGCGATCGAGCCCATGGCCGACGACGCCGCGCCCCCTGGCGGGACCGGCCACCCCCGGCCCGTCGCCGCACCGGGCGCACCGGTCATCCTCGAATGCACGCCCTGCCCGTCGCAGGACTTCAACGGCGCCGGCTTCCTCTATTTCACCAGCTTCGTCGCCTTCGCGGACCGGGCCGAATGGCAGCTCGATCCCGCGTTCGCCCGCCACGCCATCACCGTCCGGCGCGAGGTCGCCTATCACGCCAATCTCGATCCGGGCGAGGCGATCCTCGTCCGCCTCCTGGAGGCGTGCAGCGGCCCGACCGGCTGGCGGCACCATTGCCGGATCGAGAGAAAGAGCGACGGCGCGGTCCTCGCCGACATCCGGAGCGTGAAGCGGGCGTCGCAGCGATAGCGCTCCTGCGCTGTCCTCCCGGTTCAGCGCGGCCGGCCCGCGCCTGCCGGCGCCTGCTGTGCGCCCCAGCGAAGCCCAGCCATCAGCAGCCCGACGAGCCGGCGCGACCGTTCGCGCCATTCCGGTGTCTCCGGCGTCGAATAGATGCCGGACAATGCGTGGATCAGGTCGGTGCTTTCGATATCCGGACGGATGGCGCCGTCGGCCACGCCCGCCTCGACCAGGCGCTGCACGGCCTGCATGACCATGCCCGACGTGTCCGCGAACAGACCGGCATTCGCGGTGAGCAGGATGCGCAGGCTCTTCGCGAGGCCGCGCTTGGTGGCGATATAGTCCACGAAGCGCAGCATCCACAGTTCCAGGGCTACGTCTGACGGATGGCTGCGCAGCAGCTCCGCCGCCGCCGCGCACAACCCCTCCACCTCCCGTCGGTAGACCACCTCGACGAGATGCTCGCGTGTCGGAAAATGGCGGTAGAGCGTGCCGATGCCGACACCGCTTCGGCGCGCGATCTCTTCCAGGGACGTGTCCACGCCATGTTCGGCGAACGCGGCGGCGGCAGCCTCGATCAGCCTGTCGCGGTTGCGGCGGGCATCCGCGCGCAGGGGCCTCGCCGTCTCGTCGGCGGCGGGGACGTTCGCGGGGTCGGCGGGTGGCCTGGTCGCCAATGGGCACTCCCATGCGGATTCGGACTTGAACCGAAAACGGCAAGTCTCTAAACTGCACAAACGGAGGCGCCTCCGTTTGTGTGGAAAATTCTTGTCTGCAAGCCGAGTACGCCATGTGCTTCGAGCGCGCAAGATTCCGCAGGAGACCGGCGGTTCCCCGCGGTGAAGGGCCCGAGCGCGCCGACCGTGCCGCCGCCTGCACCCGTTCAAATCACTGCCTGCAAGGGCTTGCGGAGTCTGACGCATGACGAGCCGAACCACCCTCCACCTCAGCATCAACGGGCGCGAGCATGCCTTGGCGCTCGAGCCCCGCGTGACGCTGCTCGACGCCCTGCGCGACCATCTCGGCCTGACCGGGACGAAGAAGGGATGCGACCAGGGACAATGCGGCGCCTGCACGGTCCATGTCGACGGCCGGCGCGTCCTGGCCTGCCTGACGCTCGCGGCCCAGGCCGAGGGCCAGGCCGTCACCACCATCGAAGGCCTGTTCGAGCCGGAGGGCCGGCTCCATCCCGTGCAGGCCGCCTTCCTGGAGCAGGACGCCTTCCAGTGCGGCTATTGCACCCCCGGGCAGATCATGTCCGCCATCGCCTGCATCCGCGAGGGGCATGCCCGCTCCGACGACGAGATCCGGGAATACATGTCCGGCAATCTCTGCCGCTGCGGCGCCTATCCCCACATCGTCGCCGCCGTGCGGCAGGCCGCGGAGATGGCGTCATGAGGGATTTTTCCTATCACCGCGCCGGCTCCGCCGACGAGGCGCGCCGAAGCGCCGCCCTCCCCGGCGCCATGCTGCTCGCCGGGGGAACCACCCTGCTCGACCTCGCCAAATGCGGCGTGACCGAACCCGAGCACCTCGTCGACATCACCCGCCTCCCGGGCCTGGACGCGGTGACCGTCGAGAGCGGCCGCGCCAGCATCGGCGCCCTGGCGAAAATGAGCCTTGTGGCCGACGACGCCGACATCAGGCGGCATTTTCCCGCCGTCTCCGAAGCGCTGTGGCAGGCCGCCTCGGCCCAGATCCGCAACATGGCGACCATCGGCGGCAATCTGATGCAGCGCACGCGCTGCGCCTATTTCCGCGATCCCGCGGCCTTCCCGGCCTGCAACAAGCGGGCGCCGGGCAGCGGCTGCTCGGCGATCGGCGGCATCACCCGCAATCACGCCGTGCTCGGCACCAGCCTGGCCTGCATCGCGGCCTATCCGGGCGATCTGGCCGTCGCGCTCGTCGCCTTCGACGCCGTCGTCCATCTCGGCGAGCGGACGGTCGGCGTCGAGGACTTCTTCCTCCTGCCGGGCGACACCCCGCATCGCGAACAGGCGATCCGGCCGGGCGAAATGATCACGGCGGTCAGCCTCCCCGCCTCGCCGGCGGCACACCGCTCGACCTATCTCAAGATCCGCGATCGCCAGTCCTATGAATTCGCGGCGGCAAGCGCGGCCGTGGGCCTGGAACTGGCGTCCGACGGCCGGACCATCCGCGACATCCGCGTCGCCCTGGGCGGCGTCGCGACGCGGCCATGGCGGGCGCGGGCGGTCGAGGATGCGCTGCGGGGCAGGCTGCTGGACCCGGAAACCGTCCGCGCCGCCAGCGCCCTCGCCATGGACGGCGCCGTCGACCATGGCGCCAACCGCTACAAGATCGAACTCGCGCCACGCGTCGTGGCGCGAGCCATCCTCAGCATGGGAGAGCCGGCATGAAATCTCTGGAATCGCCGCGCAAGCATGGGGACGCCTCCGACGGGGCGATGGCGGGCGCGGTCCTCGGCGCTCGCCTGGTGCGCATGGACGGCCCCGCCAAGATCAAAGGCGCCGCGCGCTACGCGCTCGAGCATCGGCCGGAAAACCTCGTCCACGCCGTGATGGTGCAGAGCACCGTCGCCGCCGGCCGGGTACGCAGCATCGACAAGGCGGCGGCAGAAGCCGCGCCCGGCGTGCTGCTGGTCCTGACGGCCGACAACGCTTTGCACCTGGCCACCGCCTCGGACTGGACCGGGGCGCCGCCGCCCGATCGTCCCTACAATCCGCTGGCGCGCGACGTCGCCTTCAACGGGCAGCACGTGGCCGCCGTCGTCGCCGAGACTTTCGAGCAGGCGACGGAGGCGGCCCGCCTCCTCGACATCGCCTATGACGAGGCGCCCGCCATTGTCGATCTCGACGACCCGGCCGCCGGGGACGGCATGCCGATCGGCATGCTCACCGCGCAATGGGGGGACGCCGATGCCGCGCTCGCCGCGGCCCCGGTCCGCATCGAGGCGGAATACCGGACCCCGCGCGAATACAATGTGCCGATCGAGCCGCATGGACTGATCGCCGAATGGCATGGCGACAGCCTCACCTTGCGGGAGCCGAGCCAGTGGCTGGACGGCATGGCCCGCACCTATGCGGAATGGTTCGGCGTTCCCTTCGAGAATGTGCGCATCATCGCGCCCTATATCGGCGGTGGCTTCGGATCGAAGGCGCTGGCGCTCGGCCACGGCGCAGTGGCGGCGATGGCCGCCAGGATGCTCGGCCGGCCCGTCAAGCTGGCGATCACGCGGCCGCAAAGCTTCACCGCCTTCGGCGGGCGCCCGGCCACCCGCCAGACGATCGCGCTCGGCGCGACCCGCCAGGGAAAGCTGCTGTCGATCGTCCATCGCGGCGCCAACGAGACCTCGATGGAAGGGGTCGCCGTGGAGCCGCTGGGCTCCGTGACCACGATCATGTACGCCACGCCCAACCTGTCTTCGCACCAGAACGTCGTCCGCGTGAACACGGTGAGGCCGGGCCCCCTGCGCGCGCCGGGCGAGAACCCCAGCGCCTTCGGCATCGAATGCGCCATCGATGAACTCGCCTGCGAACTCGGCATCGACCCGCTCGAGATCCGCCTGCGCAACTATGCGGAAGAGGATCCGAAGGCCGGCAAGCCGTGGTCGACGCGCCGCCTGCGGGAAGCTTTCGCCGCCGGAGCGGACGCTTTCGGCTGGTCGCGGCGCAGCCCCGAACCGCGCTCGATGCGCGACGGCCACGACCTGATCGGCTGGGGCCTGGCGGCGGGGACCTATCCGGTGCGCCGCACGCCCGGCGAGGCGAAGGTGAGCATCCTCGCCGACGGCACGCTCGAAGTCACCAGCAGCAGCATCGACATGGGCCAGGGCACCTATACCATCCTGGCGCAGACGGCAGCGGAGGCGGTCGGCGTCGCGGTCGAGAACGTCGCCGTCAGGCTCGGCGATTCCTCGCTGCCGCGGGCGCCGGTGGCCGGCGGATCCCAGCTTGCCAACCTGATGACGGGCGCCGTGCACAAGGCGGCCCTCGCCGCACGCGACGAACTGGTGGGCCTGGCGATCAACGACCCGCGTTCGCCCTTCCGCACCTTGCAGGCCAATACCCTCCTCGTCTCCGACGGCCGGATATCCTCACCCCGTGGAGAGGGGCCGGCCTTGCCGATCGGCGAGTTCCTGCGCCGCATCGGCCGGGAGCGGATCGAGGTGCTGCGCGACACCTTGCCGGAAGGCGCGCGGAGTGCCGCCGACCGCTACAAGAACTACACCACGATCGCCACGATGCTCTCGCCGACCGACGGCGACTATTCGCTCCATAGCTGGTGCGCCCATTTCATCGAAGTGCGGGTGGACGAGGATTTCGGCACCGTGCGGGTGTCGCGCGTGGTGTCGGCCCTCGATTCCGGGCGCCTCTACAATCCCAAGCTGGCGGAGAGCCAGTGGAAGGGCGGCATCATCATGGGCATCGGCCAGGCGCTGCTGGAGGAAGGCATCGTCGACCGGCGGCACGGGCGCATCGTCAACAACAATCTCGGCGACTATCTGATCGCGACCAATGCCGACATTCCCGACATCGAGGTGATCTCGGTCGGCATTCCCGATCCGCACGCTTCCGTCCTGGGCGGCAAGGCGGTCGGGGAACTGCCCATCGTCGGCGTGGCGCCGGCCATCGCCAACGCCGTGTACCACGCCACCGGCAAGCGTATCCGCGACCTGCCGATCACGCTGGAGAAGCTGGTCTGAGGGCCGCCGAGAGCCGATCCCGAGCAGTCGGGATCGGCCTTTCCGCCCGGTTCGGCAACGGCGCGCCCCTCACTGGAGCGGCGCGCTGCGATCCGCTGGTCTTCGAGCCCGTGCGAAGATGCGCCGCCGGCGCTCCAGCCGCCGGAAGCGATGCGACGCCACCGCATCCTCCCTGTCGAGCGAACGAAGCGCGTCCATGATGTCGTCGAACGCGACGGTTCTGCCCCTCGGGAGCACGCGCAGCTGGGGCGCGGCCTCCATCGCGCAGGCATCCGAGGCCCAGGACGCCAGGATCGCGCGCTTCTCGTTCAGGGTCAGGTCCGGGTCCTCGACGACCTCCAGCGGATGTTCGAAAGCCCGGGCGGGGTGCAGCAGGGCACCGAGGTCGAAATCTTGCTTTCCCACACCATCCTTCATCGATATCTCCCTTGCGTCCGCGAGGGCGGCGCGGGGCCGCACCGCCCTCGCCCTCTCCGCCCGCGTCAGGCCGCCTTCGCGCCTTCCAGCCGCTTGTCCTCCCGGGGAGGAGCCGACGAGACGATGTCGATGCGCCGGGGCTTCATCGCCTCGGGCACGTGGCGCACGAGGTCGATATGCAGCATGCCGTTCTCGAACGCGGCGCCCTCGACAACGATATAGTCGGCGAGATTGAAGCGGCGTTCGAAGGACCGGTTGGAGACGCCCTGGTAGATATAATGCTGCCCGCCTTCCGGGGCGGCCTTGCGGCCGGTCACCACCAGAAGGTTCGGTTTCGCCGTGACCGCGATCTCGGACGCCGCGAAGCCCGCCAGCGCCACGCTGATGCGGAACGTGTCCTCGCCGGTCCTGACGATGTCATAGGGCGGGAAATTGTCCGGCGTTTCCGCCACCTGGGCGTTCAGGAGATCGAACAGGCGCTCGAAGCCGATGGCCGAGCGGGCAAACGGACTGAAGTCATAGGTTCTCATAGCCACATCCTCCAAGAAGCAACATGGTTACAAGCGGCACGCCAGACGCCGCCGGCGCCCGCGCCGGGTCAAGCGCGACCCCGGCGCGCAAGGAATTAGGAGAGCGCCGAGGCGTTTCAAGGGCCGCGGCGAAAAATTTGTGGCATCCGCAGCCGTGCTTGCATCGCGGCATTGCGCTCCCTGCGCTTCCAGCGCCGCTTCGAGTTCGCCGGTCATGGGGAGGTTGTCCGTGCCAGCCCTGCCCACGCGCAGCCGGTCATCGGCCTCCAACATGAGCCTGCGAGGAGATGAAGCCGCGCCAGGAAGAGGCTTGCTTTCCATCTCCTTGTTTCCTACCATGGTAGTCTAAAAGAAATAGCAATCGCACGGCAGCCGCGCGGCGACATCAAGGGGGAAGCAAATCATGGAGCAGGCTTGGCGCTGGTTCGGTCCCGGCGATGCGGCAACGCTGGGCCATGCGCGCCAGGCCGGCGCCACCGGCATCGTCACGGCGCTCCATGACATTCCCTATGGCGAGGCCTGGCCGCTCGAGGCGATCCGCGAACGGCAGCGATTGATCGAGGCCGATGCCGCCATGGGGTTACGCTGGAGCGTCGTCGAGAGCGTTCCCGTCCACGAGGACATCAAGCTCGGCCGCGGCGATCTCGACCGCCTCTACGGCAATTTCAGCCAGACCCTGCGCAATCTCGGCGCCTGCGGCATCCGCCGCGTCTGCTACAATTTCATGCTGATCCTCGACTGGACGCGCACCGACCTCGCCGTGCCCCTGCCCGGGGGCGGGCGCGCGCTCAGGTTCAACATCCACGAATTCGCCGCCTTCGACTGCTTCATCCTGCGCCGCGAGGGCGCCGAGCGCGACTATGCGCCGGAGGTGATGCAGCGCGCCGCCGAGTGGCACGACACCACGCCCGCCGACGCCAAGCGCCGGCTGCTCGCCAATGTGATGGCCGGCCTGCCGGGGGCCTTCAGGCGCTATGAGGCGGAGGAGTTGCGGGAGGTGATCGCCGAGCAGTCGGACATCACCCACGCGCAGCTGCGGGCCAATCTCGTTCAGTTCCTCCGGGCGATCCTGCCGGCGGCGGAAGAAGCCGGCGTCGTGATGTCGATCCACCCCGACGACCCGCCGCGCAACCTCGCGGGCCTCAACCGCATCGTCAAGGATGCCGACGACATCGCCTTCATTCTTGATGCCGTGCCGTCTCCCTTCAGCGGCCTGACGCTGTGCACCGGCTCGCTGGGCGCCAATCCGGCCAATGACGTGCCGGCCATCGCCAGGCGTTTCGCGGACCGCATCCATTTCGTCCATCTGCGCAACGTCCGGAAGGATGCGGACGGCTCCTTCATGGAATCCGACCATCTCGGCGGCGATGTCGACATGGTTTCGGTCGTCGGGACGCTCCTCGACGAGCAGCAGCGCCGGCGGGAGGGAGAGCCGGATTTCCGGCTGCCGTTCCGGCCCGACCACGGACACGACCTCATCGACGATGCCGCGCGGCCGACCCATCCGGGCTATCCGGTCGTCGGCCGTCTCAGGGGGCTGGCGGAACTGCGGGGCGTGATGACGACCCTGGCGCAGCAGCGCCGATACCAGCTGTAGGGCGCGCGCCGGCCGAGCGCCGGCATCCCGCCCGACGGACAGCTTGCGGAAACCGATTGCAGGGAGGAAGACGGCATGACGTCCCAGGACATGGAAGCGCGCCTCAGGCGGGTCGGGGTGGTGCCGATCATCGTGCCGCGCTCCGTCGCGTTCTGCCTCGACGTCATCGGCCCCCTGGCCGAAGGCGGCGCAGAGGGCATCGAGATCGTCATGCGCACGCGCGAGGCCCTGCCGGCGGTCGAGGCGGCGCGCAAGGCTTTCCCCGATCTCCTGATCGGCGTCGGCACGGTGATGACGCCCGAACAATATGACGCCGCCGTCGCGGCCGGCGCGGCCTTCGCCATCTGTCCCGGCTTTCCGCCGGTCCTCGCCGAGCATGTCCGCCGGTCCGGGCCGATTCCGTTCGTCCCCGGTACGGTCACCCCCACCGAGGTCATGACCGCGCAGCGCGCCGGCTTCGACATCCTCAAATTCTATCCTTCCGGGCCGTCCGGCGGCACGGCCACGCTCGGCGACTACGGCAATGTCTTCCCGAAGGCCCGCTTCATGCCGAGCGGCAAGATCGGCCTCGACGACCTGCCCGACTATGGCAGCCTCGCCAACATCGTCTCGGTGGGCGGCAGCTGGATGTACATGAACGGCGACCGGCCGTTCGAACGGGCGGAAATCGTCGCGCGCATGCGCCGGTCGCGGGAGGCGATGCGCGGGGCTTTCGCGATATCGACGACATAGCCGGCGCTCGGCTTTCTACCATGGTAGCATTGAACAACGGGAGAAGACGGCCATGAGCCAGGAAGGGCGGAAAAGAGCCCTGGTGACGGGAGCCGCGATGGGCATCGGGCGGGCGGTGGCCGAGAGGCTGGCCGAGGAGGGCTGCGCCCTCGTGCTCGTCGACATCGCGGAGGAGGAACTGGCCGCCGTCGCCCGCTCCCTCCGGTCCGCCGGCGCCATCGTGCATGCGGTCGTGGGCTCGGTGGCGGACCGTGCCCTCTGCGCCCGCGCCGCCGAGACGGCCAGGCGCGAGCTCGGCGGCCTCGACATGCTCTCCCACAATGCCGGCATCCAGCGCTACGGCACGGTCGAGACCACGGCGGACGAGCTGTGGGACGAGGTGATGAACGTCAACCTCAAGGCCGCCTATCTCATCTCGCAGGCGGCGATGCCGATGCTGCGCGAAAGTCGCGGCGCCGTCGTGCATATGGCCTCCGTGCAGGGCCTCGCCAGCCAGGAAGGCGTTCTTGCCTATTCCACCGCCAAGCACGGCCTGATCGGCCTGACCCGCTCCATGGCGGTCGACTACGCGCCGTTCGGCGTCAGGGTCAACGCCGTCGCGCCGGGTTCGGTCGACACTCCCATGCTGCGGGAGGCGGTCCGGCTCAATCCCGATCCGGACGCCGTCTGGCGGGCGATCGACGCCATGCATCCGATCGGCAGGCCGGCGAAGCCCGGGGAGATCGCCGAGGTCGTCGCCTTCCTCTTGTCGGAGCGTGCCTCCTTCGTGACGGGTGACGTCGTGCGGGTGGACGGGGGTCTCCTCGCACGCCTCGGCGGCTCGCCCCGGAAGGAGTAGCGGCCGATGTCGCATGTCAGCCTGAGGCAGCTCGTGAAGGTGTATGGCCACCAGGTGGCGGTGAAAGGCATCGATCTCGAGATCGCCGCCGGCAGCTTCGTCGCCTTCGTCGGCCCTTCCGGGTGCGGCAAGTCGACGACGCTGCGGATGATCGCCGGCCTCGAAAGCGTCTCCCATGGCGAGATCCGCATCGGCGAGCGGCTCGTCAACGAGGTGCCGGCGCGCGACAGGCGCATCGCCATGGTGTTCCAGTCCTACGCCCTCTACCCGCATATGACCGTCTACGAGAACATGGCCTTCGCCCTCAAGGTGGCGAAGGTGCCGCGGGCGGACATCGACCGGCGGGTGCGCGGCGCGGCAGGCATCCTGCAGCTCGAGCCCTATCTCCAGCGCCGCACGTCGCAGCTTTCCGGCGGCCAGCGCCAGCGGGTGGCGATGGGGCGCGCCATCATCCGCGAGCCCCAGGTGTTCCTGTTCGACGAGCCCCTGTCCAATCTCGACGCGCAGCTGCGCAGCGCCATGCGCGTCGAGATCAAGCGCCTGCACCAGCGGCTCGGCACCACCGCGATCTATGTCACCCACGACCAGACGGAAGCCATGACCCTGGCCGACCAGATCGTCATCATGCGCGACGGCCTCATCGAGCAGGCCGGCGCGCCGCTCGATGTCTTCGAGCAGCCGGCGAACGAGTTCGTCGCGCGCTTCGTCGGTTCGCCGGCGATGAACATGCTGCCGGGACGCATCGAGCCCGACGCGCAGGGCGATCCGTCCATCCGGCTGACGGCCGACCAGGCGATCAGCCTGCCGCCCGGCGTGTTCGGGGATCTTCCTGCCGGCCGGCCCGTCACGCTCGGCGTGCGGCCCGAGGACATCGTCCCGCAGGGCCATGGCGTGATGCCGGCGAACGGGCACGGTTTTTCGGCACCGGTGGTGCTGACGGAATCACTCGGCAACGAAACCCTGCTGTTCGCGCAATTCGCCGGACAGGAGGTGACGAGCCGGATGCAACAGCCCCGCATCGTCAGGGACGGCGAGACCCTGAGCTTCTCGCTCAACAAGAACCGGCTGCATCTCTTCGACCAGGAGACCGGCCGGTCGCTGCGCCAATAGGCCGACCATAACAGACGACCAGGAGGAACGACCATGCTGAAACGAACGAAGAGCGTGCTGGCGCTCGCACTTGCGGGAGCGCTGATGACCTTCGGCGCGGCCGCCCGAGCCCAGACGGTGACCGTCTTCCACGACAAGCCCTTCTACCAGGCGGGCTGGGACGGGCTGACGGCGACTGCCAAGAAATCGGGCATCGACCTGCAGTTCAGCGCCTATGCCACCGACCAGTTCCAGGCCTATATCCAGTCGAGCCTGCAATCGGGCGATGCGCCGGAAGCCTTCACCTGGTGGAATGGCACCAAGCTCAAGGAGATCGTCGACAGCGGCCAGATCGCCCCGCTCGACGACCTCTGGGCCAGGAAGATCGCCGCGGGCGAATACGACGCCAGTTCCGCCGAGCCCTTCAAGGTCGACGGCCATATCTATGGCATGCCGACCGGCCTCAACCGCTGGGTCGTCTTCTACAACAAGGCGCTGTTCAAGAAGGCCGGCATCGACAAGGTGCCGACGAGCTGGGACGAGCTGATGGCGAGCTGCGCCAAGCTCAAGGCCGCCGGCATCACGCCGTTCAACGCCTCGCTGCAGGAAGGCTGGCGCGGCTTTATCTGGTTCGAGGAATTGCTGATCCGCACCGATCCGGACGCCTATGTCGCCCTCAACCAGGGCAAGCTCAAATATACGGACGAGCCGGTCCGCAATGTCTTCAAGATCTGGGGCGACCTCTACGCCAAGGGCTATTTCACCGACCCCGCCAGCCAGGAGGAACAGCTCGACTTCGCACGCGGCAAGGCGGCGATGTATCTGGCGGGCGACTGGAACATCGGCCTCATCGAGAAGGGCGGCCTGAAGGCGGGCCAGGACTTCGACGGCTTCATCATGCCGAATGTCGATCCGAAGGTGCCCAAAGTGGTCATCGTCGAGGCGGCGCCGCTCCTGATCAGCAAGGCCGCTGCCGACAAGCCGGAGATCAAGGCGTTCATGGAATGGTATATGAGCCCGGCCGCCATGGACTCCTGGGCGACCGTTCCCGGCCTCTATGCCGGCAACAACAAGGCCAAGGCCCCCAATTCCATCGTCCAGCAGATCGCCAAGGTCGCCTCGGACGAGCATTACCGTTCGATGGTCCGCTATTGGGAGGCCTCGCCCTCGGAGATCGTGCTGCCGGCGGTGGAGGAGTTCAACCGCTTCATGACCAACCCCTCGCCGCAGGCGGCCGAGACCGCGATGAAGAACATCGACGCGATCGCCTCGCAATATTGGGCGGCACATGGCGGCTGAGGGATGGAAACGGTGAGGCCTGACCATACGAATCTGCCCGGCCTCTTCCCCGGGAGCGCGGACGTCCCGTCCGCTCTTCCTGGCCGCCGGGCGCGACGCGCATGGACCGTGCCGATCGGGGGACCGGCACACCGGCGGGCGGGTCCGCGACCCGCCTGCTGCGAATCCGCCTGGCTCTTCGTTGTCGGAAGAGGCGGACGGGCCGTCCGCGCGCCCGAGGCGGCGGACACCGGGCCGTTCCAGGCGCTCCTTCCCGGGAGCGCGGACGTCCCGTCCGCTCTTCCCGCCCGCCGGCCGCGACGCGCATGGACCGTGCCGGTCGGGGGACCGGCACACCGGTGGGCGGGTCCGCGACCCGCCTGTCGCGAATACACTTGGTTCTCCGTTGTCGGGAGAGGCGGACGGGCCGTCCGCGCGCCCGGGAAAAGGCGTACGCCGTGACGCAGACATCCGCCACCCTCCGGCTGCCGGCCGGCGCGCCGCCGATCGAGGCGATGATCGCGCTCGAGCGCCGCCGCCAGCGCAGGCGCCTGTGGACCGCCCTCGCCTTCATGGCGCCCGCGATCTTCTTCGTGACGGTGTTCCTGCTGCTGCCCGTCCTGTTCAACGTCTACGCCTCGCTGACGCAATGGGCGAAGTTCTCGGGCCTCGACGCCTTTGCGGGCACCGCCAATTACCGGCGTCTGCTCTCCAATCCCAATTTCGCCGCGGCCGCCTTCAACACGGCCTTGTGGATTCTCGCCTCCTTCATCCTGCCGGCCGTCTTCGGCCTCAGCCTGGCGCTGTTGGTCAGGGGCGTGCGCGCCGAGGAGAGCTTCAAGAGCATCTTCTTCATCCCGCGCATGTTCTCGGCCACGGCGATCGGCGTGATCTGGTATTACGTCTACGCCAATCAGGGCATCGTCAATTCGGCCCTGCGGGCGCTCGGGCTCGGCAATCTGGCAAGCCGCTGGCTCTACGAGGAGAACCTGGCGACGCCTGCGATGATCGTCACCCATCTGTGGCAGCAGATGGGGCTGATGATGGTCCTGCTCCTGCTCGGCCTCAACGCCGTGCCGACCGACCCGATCGAGGCGGCCAAGGTCGACGGCGCCTCGCGCTGGCAGGTCTTCCGCTTCGTCGTGCTGCCGCTGCTGATGCCCACTCTGCTGGTGGTGGTGACGATCTCGGTGCTCGCGGGCTTCACCTCCTTCGATCTCGTCTGGGTGATGGGCCGCGATTTCCCCAACCGCTCGACGCTGACGCTGGCGGTCAACCAATATTGGGAATCCTTCCGGGCCGGATCCTGGGCCTATGGCGCCGCCATCGCCGTGGTGCTCGGGCTGCTCGCCTTCAGCATCAGCTGGTCGCTCGGCATGCTGCAGCGCCGTCTCGACAAGCGATAGGAGGATCAAATGACCGCGACCGACGCCGGCGCCCTCGATTTCGACGCCATCGCCCGCCGGAGCCGCAACGCGGACCAGGGCCGCATTCTCGGCTTCGCCATGGTGGCGTTGCTGGCACTCGCCTGGGTGACGCCGTTCTATTACCTCGCCGTCTCGGTGTTCAAGACGAGCGCCGAATATGGTCAGGGCCAGCCTCTGGCGCTGCCGCAATCCTTCGCCCCCTTCATCGACAATGTCCACGAGGCCTGGATCAAGACCCGCATGGGCTCGGGCATGTTCAATTCGGCCCTTTATGGGCTGGTCGGCGGCAGTGCCGCCGTCTTCATCGCCGCTCTCGCCTGCTACGGCCTCACCCGCATCGATTTCCGCGGCAAGGGGTTCTGGTTCATGCTCATCTTCTCGGGCACGATCTTTCCCCTGCAGATGTATCTGATCCCCCTGTTCATGGCCTACAACAAGCTCGGCCTGACCAATTCAAGGCTCGGCATGATCCTGTTCTACACTGCGATCTGCATTCCCTTCCCGGTGCTCGTGCTGCAGAACCACATGGCCGGCCTGCCGCGGGAGATCGACGAGGCGGCGCGCATCGACGGCTGTTCGGAGTTCCGCATCTTCCGGTCGATCATCCTGCCCAATTGCTGGGGACCGATGACCGCCCTGTTCCTGATCCAGTTCACCTGGATCTGGAACGACCTCCTCTTCTCGATGGTGCTGACGACGCGCGAGGACGTCCGTTCGCTGATGAACGGGCTGATGGTGCTGCAGGGCAGCTATGCTGCGGAAACGCCCAATGTGGTGATGACGGCGACCCTGCTGGCGAGCCTGCCGACGCTCGCCTTGTTCTTCGTGCTGCGGCGCCATTTCATGCAGGGCCTGCGGCTGCAGAACCTGTAGGAATCGGTTGCAATCGGGTTGAACGCCTTGTTTCACCCATGAGGGCGATGGCAGCCTGCTCCTAGGACATCAAGATGGACATCGATCCCCAGGCAGATACTCCGTTCGGCCTCTCGCCGGTTCTTTCCGCCGGTACCTCGGTGGCGGGGCGCGCCTTCGGCATCCTGCTCAGCCAGATCATGACCTTCCGGCTGAAGCCGTTCGAGCTCGTGTCGGAAAAGGCGATCTCCGAGGCGCTGGGCATCAGCCGCACGCCGGTCCGGGAGGCGCTCGCCCGCCTCGCCGGCCTGGGCCTGATCGACATCTATCCCCAGCGCGGCAGCGTGGTCGCGCCGCTGCGACTGGCGGATCTCGAAAAGTCGCAGTTCCTGCGCGAGGCGCTCGAAGTCGGCCTCGTCGGGCGCGCCGTCGCCAGCCCGAACCGGCCGCATCTCCTGCACAAGCTCAAGGACGAGCTCGTGCTGCAGGAGGCGCTCTCCCTGATCTCGGACGACCGGCGCTTCTTCAAGTCCGACGAACTCTTCCACCAGCACATCGCCAATCATGCCGGCTTTCCGGGCCTGTGGGCGGAGATCAGCGCCGCCAAGCTCCATATGGACCGCTTCCGCTTCCTGACCTTCCCGCGCGTCGACAGCATGAAGACGGTGATCGACCAGCACCGCGCCATCGTCGACAGCATCGAGATCGGCGAAGCCCGCCGCGCGGAGGAGGCGATGCGGGAACATCTCCGCCGCATCTTCAGCGTGATCGGCATCGTCCAGCAGCGCCACCCCGAATATTTCAGCGACGAGGATCAGCAACCCCAGCTCGCCCGCCCGCGTCGAGGCCGCGGCGAGAAGGACGCCGTCGCCTGACACGGCCGAAATTTCACCGCCGGAGCATTTTCCAGAAAAGTCGATCGGCTTTTCGATCAGGAAAATGCGTCGCAATAATCGTTTGAGAAAAATTGCGTTTCGATGGAAGCGCCATTTGCTCAAGCGCGGGACGTCTGGTCCATCGGCTCCCTGTCCGACTGAAACGGCCCCCGATCCTCCCTCGCCAAGGACTTGCCGAACCGGCTCGGGCGCCCCGCCCTGCCGACAGGCGTCGCGACGGGAGAGTGCCGCGCGTGGGCGCCGGCACGGATGGCCGTCGGCATGGCCGAGCGCCAGCCGTTCGATTGACATTCATGTCAATCATACAATACAAAATGATTGCTGATCGCCGCAGGCCAAATAGCGGCGCGAAGCGGCCTTCCCTCGCTCGGGCGGGCTCGCCGGAAAGAAGAGAAACAACGGAGGAAACCATGAAGTACGCAACATGCGCCCTGATGCTGCTGGCGACGACCGTGTGGTCGGCGTCTTCCGGAGGAGCACAGGCCGCGGGCACGGGCGTCCTGTCCAAGGCGGTCGGCGGCTACACGTTCGAGGATGCGGCCAAGGAAGCGCCGGCCACCAAGGATTTCCATTCCAAGGACGGCAAGCTCACCTTCGCGATCATCACCCATACCGCCGGCAACGGCTTCTTCGACCCGACCTATGTCGGCGCCAAGGTCGCGGCCGACGCCTTCGGCATCAACCTCGTGATGCTCGGCTCGGAGGCGCCGCTCGACGACATCCCGCGCGAGATCGAAATCCTCAATCAGGTCGTGCAGGACCCGACGATCGACGGCGTGATCATGACGACGCCGCAATCCGGCGCCTATGACGACCTCGTCAAGAAGCTCGAAGCCAAGGGCGTGCCGGTCGCCACCACGAATTCCTACGATCCCAACCTCTACGATCGGCTGAACATTTCCCACACCGGCCAGGACTCCTCGGCAGCCGCCATCGGCGGCGCGGCTCTCGCCAAATGCCTGATCGACAAGAAGGTCAGCGGCGGATCGGTGATCTTCCCGTCGATGACTCAGGCCGGCAACGAAGAGGTCAACCGCCGGGTCACCGCCGCCTTCGAAGCGACGGTGAAGGCGCTCAACGCCGCCGGCGTGCTCCAGAACTTCAAGGTCGACGCCGGACCGAAGAATATCGGCATCGACGTCGACACCAACGACCTGAGCGGCTCGATCATCCGCCTGATCGAAAGCCGCGGCGACGTCGTCGGCGCCTTCGCGGCGAATGGCGGCGTGACGCCGGCCCTGGGCGACGCCATCTCGCAGAAGCAGCTCAACAACAAGATCTGCGCATTCGGCTTCGACCTCGGTCCCAAGCAGCAGGAACAGATCAAGACCGGCGCCCTGACCGGATCGCTCGGCCAGCAACCCTTCCTGCAGGGCTTCTGGCCGGTGATGCAGCTCTATCTGCAGATCGATCGCGGCATCGCGGCCGCCAACCTCGACACCCGCGCGCAGCTGGTGACCAAGGACAGTCTCGGCAACGTCGGCAAGCGCTACGAAAACTGAGCCGCAAGGGGCGCGGCGGTTCGCCCCCGTCCGCGCCTGCCGTTCCCGCCGCGCCGGCGGGGACGGCGCCGGTCTTCGCACCCGCATCACGCCATGCCGGAGAAGCGCCTCGATGAACCGCCACGCCGCCGCCTCGGACCATCGCGCAGGCCGCCCCGCCGCACAGATCGCGGGAGGATGGGAGGTCGGCCTCCTCCTGTTCATGGTGCTGATCTACGCCATCGGCGTCTTCACCAATCCGAGCTTCTTCGGCAGCGGCAGCGCCGTCGGCTCGGTCCTGCGCGATGCCGCGCGCTATGGCGTCATGGCCTGCGGCATGACCTTCGTCATCGTCGACAGGGACCTCGACCTTTCGGTCGGCTCGACGCTGGGCCTCGTCGCCACCATCTTCTCGATCAGCTACGGGCAGAGCTTCTTCGATTCCGACGTGACCACCGCCATCCTCGCCGCGGTCGCCATCGGCGTGTTCATCGGCTTCCTGAACGGCTGGCTGGTCACCATCATGCAGGTGCCCTCCTTCATCGCCACCCTGACCATGCTCTTCATCGGGCGCGGCTTCGTGCTCGGCTTCACGGGCGGCAAGACGATCGCCTATGACAGCAAGGCGGTGGGCGATGCCTGGTTTTTCCACCTCGGCGAGAGCAATGGCTGGGGCTTCAACAACCAGATCCTGATCTTCTTCGCGGTGGCGACCCTGGCGGCGATCACCCTCGCCAAGACCCGCATCGGCTACGAGACCTACGCCGTCGGCGGCAATGAACAGGCGGCGATCTATGCCGGCATCCCCTCGCGCTGGGTGCGGATCCGCGCCTATGTGTTTTCGGCGATGGGCGCGACGCTCGCCGGCCTCATGAACGTCGCCCAGAACAAGGGCGTGGATTCGAGCTTCGGTGCCGGCGCCGAGCTGATCGTCATCGCCGCCACCATCGTCGGCGGGGCCGCCATCGCCGGCGGCCGCGGACGCGTCCTCGGCGCCTGCCTCGGCGCCATCCTGGTCGAACTCATCGACATCGTGCTGCGCCAGGGCGTGCCGATCACCCGGATCATCAAGGTCGGCGACATCGAGATGAAGGTGCAGCAGCTGGCGCAACTCCCGCCCGGCGCGGTACCCGCCTTTCTCGGCCTGATCCTGCTGCTCGCGGTGACGATCGAGCCCTATGTGGTGCAGCGGCGCGTGCTCGTCCGCCTGTTCGCGCATCTGACCGGCCGGCCACTGCCGCTGTCCTTCGATACCGGCAGCGTCGCCATCGCCCAGCCGGCGACGAAGGGCACGCGGGCGCAGTCGCGAGGGGTCGGCGCCAAGGGCCTGCGCGCCCTCTTCCATCGGCGGGATGCCGCCGCCGTCATGCTCGCGGTCGGGCTCTGGCTGGTGGGTCTCTATCTCCGGCCGGATTTCTGGGGCTCGCTCGACAACACCTTCAATCTCGCCCTCGCCTTCACGGAGATCGCGCTGCTCGCCATCGGCCTCACCTATGTCATCGCCAATGGCGACATCGACCTCTCGGTCGGTTCGGTCCTGGCGCTGTCGGCCTCGACCGCGGCCTTCCTGATGCACGAGTTCGGCGCCGATCCGGTCTTCGCCGTGCTCGCCGCCCTCGTCGTCGGCACGCTGGCCGGCGTCCTCAACGGCGCCCTCACCGTGCGCTTCGGCATGCCGGCCTTCGTCGCCACGCTCGGCATGTTCTACATGGCGCGCGGCGTCGGCGCGTGGCTGTCGGCGGGGCGGCAGCTTTCCGGGTTCGACGCCGGCTTCACGCTGCTCGGCCGCAAGATCATCGAACTCTTCATCTATGTCAGGATGGAGCCGGCGCCCGGCCTGCTGCACAACCTCGCCGACGCGATATCCGTGCAGACGGTGATCATGGCGGTGATCGCGACCCTCGCAGGCATCGTGCTCGGCAGCACCACCATCGGCCAGATGATCTACGCCACCGGCGGGAACCTGCGCGCGGCGCGCTACGCCGGCATCAATGTCGACCGGGTTCGTTTCCTGAGCCTGGTCTTCTCCGCCTTCTGCGCCGCGGTCGCCGGCGTCATCTACGTCGCCTATCTGCGCAGCTTCAACCCGACAGCCGGCCAGGGCCGTGAGCTCGACGGCATCGCCTCGGTGATCATCGGCGGCGGCTCGGTGTTCGGCGGCTACGGCACCGTCATCGGCTCGCTCGCCGGCGCGCTGGTGATCACGCTGATCCGGGGCCTGCTCTCGCTGCAGATCTTCCTGCCCGACGGCTCCTCTTTCGTCATGCCGCAGCATTGGGTCAACGTCTTCATCGGCCTCATCCTCATCGTGGCGGTGCTGGGCGACATCTGGATACGCCAGCAGGGCATTCTCGACCTCTGGCTCGGCCGATGGCGGCGATCCCCGGCGAAGCATGCCGTCGAGCCGGTCGCCGTGACGCAGGACTGAAGACCCGAAAGCAACAGAACGAGCGGGAGACGCCCATGACGACGGCCGGCACCACGCCCATCATCGAGATGCGGGATATCAACAAGAGCTTCGGCGCCGTGCAGGCCCTGAAGAACGTCAGCCTCCATCTCATGCCCGGCGAAATCCTTGGCCTGGTCGGCGACAATTCGGCCGGCAAGTCCACGCTGATGAAGGTGATGACCGGCGCCTATCTCCGCGATGCCGGCGAGGTCCTCGTCGGCGGACAGCAGACGCATTTCCGCAGTCCGCAGGACAGCCGGGCCCTCGGCGTCGAGATG
This sequence comes from Labrys monachus, assembly GCF_030814655.1. Taxonomy (NCBI): domain Bacteria; kingdom Pseudomonadati; phylum Pseudomonadota; class Alphaproteobacteria; order Hyphomicrobiales; family Xanthobacteraceae; genus Labrys; species Labrys monachus. Next base: position 2,035,757 of record NZ_JAUSVK010000001.1, on the reverse strand, counting down.
ATCTACCAGGACTTCGCCCTGTGCGGGAACATGGACATCGGCCAGAACATCTTCCTCGGCCGCTGGCCGCGGCGGATGGGGCTCTTCGTCGACCGCGAGAAAATGTATGCGAATGCCGGCGAGGTGCTCAGGCGCCTCAAGGTCGACGTCAATTCCGTCTACCAGAAGGTCGAGAGCCTGTCGGGCGGGCGCCAGCAATCGGTCGCCATCGCCAGGGCGATCTCGTTCAACCCCAAGGTGGTCGTGCTCGACGAGCCCACCGCCAACCTTTCCGTGATGGCGACGGAACGCCTGCTCGAGACCATGGCGGAGCTCAAGCGCCAGGGCGTGGCGCAGATCATCATCTCCCACCGCCTCACCGACATTTTCGAGGTCGGCGACCGCATCATGGTCCTCAAGCGCGGGCAGAACGTCGGGGAGCGCTACATCCGCAACACCTCGGAAAAGGAAGTCCTGGAGCTGATCGTCTCGGGAACGCCCGAGACGCGGCTCTCGGCCGACGAGGCGGAAGGGCGGGAAGCGGTGTCCTGAACCTCATCCGCCGTGCCGGCCGCACGAGGCGCCGCTGCCCGAGAAGGCGCGTCCGGAATGTCGGAAGGCCTATCCCTCCTGCGGCGCCGGGCCGGTGCTGTCGTGGAGATCGAGCACGGGGGGATCGTAGACGGTACCGTAGGGGTCGGCCGGGTTCTGCCAGCGCCAATAGAGGCGTTTCAGCACGGTCTCAGCGGCCTGGCGGCTGGGGCGGCCGGCGACGGCGAGCTTGCCGAGATGCTCGCTTTCGATATCGGGGGTGCCGATGCGGACGACGCTGACGTCGCCGGGCATGGACAGCCCGACGGCCTCGAAGGCTTCGAGGATCCGGGCGCCCGTCTCGAAGGACAGCAGCACCACCGCCGTCGGGTGCGGCCCGCCTTCCCCGCGGAACAGCGCCGAGAGCGTGCCGACGAGATCGGCAAAGCCGAAATAGCCGCCCCGCGACGGCGAAAAGACGAGCGGTGCCTCGCTCTGGGACAGGCCGCGCCAGAAGCGGAACGCCTCGAACAGGCGCCCGACGCGCTCGTAGAAATAGTCCGGGCGGTCCTCGACCACCCAGGCGATCCGGCGGTGGCCGAGTTCGGTCAGATGCTCCAGCACGAGGCGGGACAGGATGCTCGGATCGTTGGAGATCGCATCCACATCGATCTGGTCGACGGCGCGGTTCTCGATGATCACGCCGTTGCTGATCTCCCTGAGCAGCCCCAGCAGCCGGACCGGGATCACCGAAGTGCGCGGCTGCAGGATGCAACTGTCGTAGCGCGGCCCGTCGCGCAGCATCGCCATGGCATGTTCGGCGTCGTTGTAGGTCAGCACGACCGAGGTATGCCCGTCGGCTGTCAGCCGCTGATGGATGGTCTGCGCGATGATGTCGCCGCGCTCATATTGCGAATGGTGCAGCAAGGTGAGGACCTGCCTCGTCGCGACGCGCCCCGGCTGCGCCATGCGCGGGCCGACGAAGGTGCCGCGTCCCACATGGGTGGCGACCACACCGTCGGCGCTGAGGGCCTGCAAAGCCTGCTGGACGACATGCTGGCTCACGCCGTAGCGGGCGACGAGGTCACGCACCGTCGGCAGACGGGAGCCCACGGGCAGGCCGTCGGCCATGCGCCGCAGCTCCTCGACGATATTCACATTGGCCCCGACCGACAAACCCTGCCTCATTCCCTCGACGATCCCCCTTGCCGCACCTCCCGGCCGGTGTCCAGCCTGCATCTCGCCGCCCCGCCCTGGCGCAGGCGGCGGCGTTCAATAGCCATGGGACAGTTCGCGCACCTGCAGCCCGGCGCCGCCGCCGCGGAACGCCGCGAAGGCCGACAATTCGGTCTTCGCGGCCTCCCGCAGCAGCGAGACGTCGCCGGAAGGCAGGACGACGTCGAAGCCGTCGCGGAACAGGTCAGGCCAGCCGCGGCCGGCGCTCGGCACCGTGCCGGTCTTCAGGCCGGCCTTCCTGGCCACGGCGAGGACGTGATCGACCATGCTGTTGACGTCCGGATGGTCGAGCCCAAGCGTATGCCCGGCATCGGCGGCGAGATCGTTGCGGCCGATGAAGACGATATCGATCCCCTCGACCTCGCAGATCGCCTCGATCGCCTCCACGGCCCGGACCGATTCGATCTGGCAGGCGATGACGAGGCCCCTCGCCGTGCCCAGCGTGTAGTCCTGGTCGATGCCGTAGCGCGATGCCCGGGCGGAGCTGGCGGCCCAGCCGCGCGTGCCGAGCGGGGGATAGCGGCAGGCGGCGACGGCGCGCCGCGCCTCCTCCGCCGATTCGATCATCGGGATCATCACGCCGTCGGGCCCCTGGTCGAGCAGCGGCTTGAGGAAGGCGGGGTCGGCGGAGGGCACCCTCACCATGGCGCCGGCACCCGAGCGCTGGACTCCCCGCATCATATTGGCCGTATCCATGAGGCTGCCCGGCCCATGCTCCATGTCGATCAGCACGATGTCGTATCCCAGCAGGCCCATCATCTCGGCGATACCGGGATGGGCGAGCTGCAGCCACACGCCGAGGACCGGCGCTTCGCGCTGCAGCGCCTGCCTGAGCGGATTCGAAATAGCCATGACCACCCTCCCCAATCGGCCGGCCTCGCTCTTCCAACCGGGTCGGCACCGGATGGCCCATGTAAGAAAGTCGGGCACAACTTGACAATACAATTTTTCAATCAATACAAATTATATGAAAGCGGGGAGCGCCCCCGCGGGCCGGAGGAACAGCGCCATGGAGCCGAGCGAAACCACCCGCTACGCCAGCCTTCGGGCCCGCGCGGTCCTCGTCACGGGCGGCGGGTCCGGCATCGGTGCGGCCCTTGTGCGCGCCTTCTGCGAGCAGGGTGCCCGGGTCGGCTTTCTCGACATCGCCGCCGCGCCGTCCGAAAGCCTCGTACGGGCCATCGCCGGCGACGGCCTGCCGCCGCCCGTCTTCATGCCATGCGACCTGCGGGACATCGATGCCCTCCGGCAGGCGGTCGCGGCGATGAAGACGGCGATCGGGCCGATCTCCGTCTTGGTGAACAATGCCGCGCATGACGAGCGGCATGACTGGGCGGATGTCACGCCGGCCTATTGGGACGAGCGCTTCGCCGTCAATCTGCGCCACCAGTTCTTTGCGGCCCAGGCGGTGATCGACGACATGAAGGCGGACGGCGGCGGCTCCATCATCAACTTCACCTCGACCTCCTGGATGGTCGGCGTCGGCGGGATGGCGGCCTACACGGCCGCCAAATCGGGCGTGATCGGCCTGACGCGCAGCCTTGCCCGCGATCTCGGCCCCTTCGGCATCCGCTGCAACGCCGTCGCGCCGGGCTGGGTAATGACCGAGCGGCAGGTCAGCCTCTGGCTCACGCCGGAGAGCGAGAAGCGCCTTCTCGAGGACCAGTGCCTCAAGTTCAAGCTGGTCCCGGAGGATATGGCGCCTCTCACGCTGTTCCTGGCGGCCGACGACAGCCGCGCCATCACCAGCCAGACCTTCGTGGCCGACGCCGGCCTGCTGTGAGGGCCGCCGCGGACAGCTCCCTATGCGAACAGCGGCGCCGGGTCCGGCGTGTAGCGGGCGAGCTTGTCGCGGTCGATGGCGACGCCGAGGCCGGGGGCCTGCGGGATCGGCAGATAGCCTTCGGCATCGAGGGTGAAGGGCTCGGCGAGGATGCCGTCGACATAGGGGCTGCCGCCGATGAACTCGACCAGGTCGACATTCGGCAGGGCGTTGGCGATCTGCAGGTCGGCAGCGACGCCGAGCGCCGTGTTCCAGCCATGGCCGACATAGCGCACGCCGAAATCCTGCGCCATCCAGGCGATGCGCCGCTGCTCGCTGATGCCGCCGACCTTGGTCGCGTCGGGCTGCACGATGTCGAAGGCGCCGCGCGTCAGGAAGGGGATGAAGCTCTGGCGGCGGGTGAGCACCTCCCCGCCCGCGATCGGCACCGGGCTGACGCGGCGCAGATGGCAGAAATCCTCGAGCGCATCGGGCACCAGCGCTTCCTCGAACCAGCCGACATCGTAATCGGCCAGCATCTCGGCGGTGCGCATCGCCCATTTGAGGCCCTGCGGCCATTGGGCGTCGCTCGCCCCGGCATCGACGAAGAGCTGGGACTCCGCGCCGATGCCCTCGCGCGCGGCCCGCACGATGGCTTCGTCGAGCTTGGTGTCGCCCCGCCGGCCGAACGGCCCCCAGCCGATCTTGAAGGCGCGGAAGCCGCGGTCCCGATAGGAGGCGACGACCTCGCGCATCAGGCCGGGCTCCTCCATCAGCAGCGAGCAATAGGGCCTGACCCGCTCGCGATAGGTGCCGCCGAGAAGCCTGCCCACCGGCTGGCCGGTGATCTTGCCGAGGATGTCCCACAAGGCGATGTCGATGCCGCTGATCACATGGGTGAGCGTGCCGCCGCGCCCCATCCAGAAGGTGTTCTGGTGGAGCTTCTCCGTCACCCGCTCGGGCTCGAGGGCGTTTTCGCCGCGCCAGAGCGGCTCCAGCACGTCGAGGCCGGCCTTTGCCAGCCGCCCGTCGGTGAACACCGAGCCATAACCGGTGACGCCGGCGTCGGTGTGCACGGCGATGATGGCGTGGATCGAATCCTCCGGCTTGATCTCGGCCGACCAGCCGCCCTTCGGGCTTTCCCCGAGCAGAGGCGCGGCATGGATGGACCGGATGGTGACTTTCGAAGACATGGTAACCTCACTCGACACGGTCCGGAGAAGCCTCGGCTTTCCGGATTGAAGGATGCAACGGGACCGGCGCGTCGCTGCGCCGTTTCAGAAGGTGGCCGACACGCCGCCGTCGACGGGCAGGATCTGCCCTGTGACGTAGGTCGCATCGTCCGAGCACAGGAAGAAGGCCGGCCCGGCGATATCCTCGGGACTGCCGGCCCGCCGCAAGGGAATGCGGCCATATTTGATGTAGATATCCTTGAACCAGTCGGTGTCGTGCTCATGGCCCGATCCGTCCGGCAGCAGCGCCATGCGCGTGTCGATGAAGCCGGGCGCGAGGGCGTTCACCAGGATGCCGTCCGGGGCGAGGTCGCAGGCGAGCGCCCGCGTGAAATTGACCAGCGCGCCCTTGGCGGTGGAATAGGGTATGGAATCCGGCGCGCCCCGCAGACCCATGATCGAGGCGATGTTGAGGATCCGGCGCGGCCCGGGCGCCGCCTTGACCAGCGGAAGCATGGCGAGCGTGACCCGCACCGCGCCGTCCTGGTTGATGTCGAGCACCTTGCGGTAGCGATCCATCGTCATCGTCGCGATGCCGGTCATGTCGAGGATCCCGGCATTGTTGACCAGGATCTCGCAATGCCCGTGCCGTGCCCGAACGAGGTCGGCGAGCGCCGCCACCGAAGCCTCGCTGCCGATGTCCACGCGGGCGGCGATCGCGCCGCCGCCGATCGCCTTCGCCGCCCGTTCCGCCTCGGCTTCGTCGATATCGGCGACGACGAGCCTGGCGCCTTCCGCCGCGAGCCGTTCGGCGATGGCGCGCCCGATGCCGCGCGCGGCGCCGGTGACGACGGCAACCCGGTCCACAAGTCTCCGGCCGTTCATTCTTCATCCCTTTGGTCGGTCGATTTCAGGCGCATGCCGATCACGATGGTGAGCATGATCGAGACGAGAAGCACGATGGTGACGAGGGCATTGATCTGAGGCGAGAAGCCGACGCGCATCATCGCCCACAGGCGCAGCGGCAGCGTCGTGGTGTCGCCGGCCACGAACACCGAGATCAGCGTCTCGTCGAAGGAAAGCGTGAAGGCGAGGATGGCGCCCGTCGCCACCGCCGGGCGCAGCTGCGGCCACAGCACCCAGCGCAGCGTCTGCCAGCGCGACGCGCCGAGATCCGCCGACGCCTCGACGAGGGATTTCGCCAGGGATTGCAGCCGCGTCTGCACCAGCCGGAAGATCACCGCCAGCACGAACACCGTGTGCCCGATGATCAGGGTCGTGAAGCCCCGCTGCACGCCGGCGCCGACGAAGAAGATCAGCATCGAGAGGCCCGTCACGATCGGCGGCAGCAGGAAGGGGAGGTAGACGACGAGTTCGACCAGCCGCCGGAACAGCGCGCCCTCCCATTCGACATAGAGCGCGAGCACCACGGCGAGGATGGCGGCGAGGCATACCGCGATGCCGCCGACGATCGCGGTGGTGCGGATGGCGTCGAGGATCGACTGGTTGTCGAGAAGCTTGCCGTACCATTGGAACGAGACCGTCTCCCAATGGATGCCGGCGCGGTCGACGGTCACCACGGAGAACAGGGCGCCGATCAGCACGGGCGCATAGAGGACGAAGAGCGCGGCGCCGGCGATCAGGCCGAGCGCGACATCGGTGAGGCGTTCTGCGCGCGAATGCATCGGCTACACCCTCTGGCGCCGGGAGGCATAGCCGCCCGCCACGATCGCCACCAGCGAGACAGCGAACAGCGTCACGCCCATGGCGGCGCCGAACGGCCAGTTATAGGCGAGGCCGAACTGCGACCAGATCACCCGCCCGAAGGTGAAGCCCGAGGGGCCGCCCACCATCTGCGGCGTGATGAAGTCGCCGAGGGCGAGGACGAAGGCGAAGAGAGCGCCGGCAATGGTGCCCGGCAACGAGAGCGGCAGGATGACATGGCGGAACGTCGCCGCCAGCCCCGCCCCGAGATCGGACGAGGCCTGGATGAGATTGCGCGGGATGCGCTCCAGCGACAGGAAGATCGGCAGGATGACGAAGGGCAGGAAGATCACCGCCATGGTCATCAGGATGGCCGTCTGGTTGTAGAGGAAGAGCAGGCTCGGCCGGGCCAGGAGCCCGCTGCCGACCAGGATCTTGTTGAGGAAGCCGTCGAGGCCGAGGATCGAGCGCATCGTGTAGATCTTGACGATATAGCTCATGAACAGCGGCATGATGAAGAGCAGCAGCAGGACGTAGCGGCTGCGCCCGTGCCGGCGCGAGATGAAATAGGCGATGGGATAGCCGACGAGGAGATCGATCGCCGTCACTTCCGCGCACAGGACGAGGGTGAGCAGGAAAGTGCGCAGATAGGCCTCGTTGCCGAAGAAGGCGGCATAATTGGCCAATGTCGCCGCTGGAACGATCTGCTGGCCGTCCATGCGCCAGAACGACATCACCAGGAAGGCGACGATCGGCACCAGCACGAACAGCACGGGTGCGGCCATCACCGCGACGAAGGCGAGGATGCGGAGGGGAAGGCGCATCACCGTCTCTCCGCCGGCACGACGGCGATGTCGGCCGCCGCGATCGAAACGGTCACGGCCGAGCCGGGCGAAAGCCCGTCGCGCCCGCGATCGCTGGTGACCTTGGCGAGGAGCAGGCGCGCAGGGGCGCGCTCCGGCCGCAGCCGGACATGGGTGGTGGCGCCGACGAAGATCACGTCCTCGATCCGGCATTCGACCGCCAGGGCGTCCGGCCGGGCGCCGAAGGAAAGCTTCTCCGGCCTGACCGCGAGGTGCACCGGCCCCTCGCCCGCCGCGGCATCTGCCGGGAAGGATCCGAGTTCGCTGTCGATCGCCCCGTCGCGCAGGACCGCGCCGATGAGGTTGTTGTCGCCGAAGAAGCGGGCGACGAACGGCGTGTGCGGGGCGTAGTAGATTTCCTTGGGCGCGCCGATCTGCTCGATGCGGCCGCGATTCATCACCACGATGCGATCGGACATGGTGATCGCCTCGTCCTGGTCGTGGGTGACGAACAGGAAGGTGATGGCGATGCGCTTCTGCAGGTCCTTCAGGAAGATCTGCATGTGCCGGCGCATCTCGGCGTCGAGCGCGGCGAGGGGCTCGTCGAGCAGGATCATCTGCGGCTCGCAGACGATGGCGCGGGCGAGCGCCACGCGCTGCTTCTGGCCGCCCGAGAGCTGGGCCGGATAGCGGTCGAGCATGGCGCCGAGGCCGACGATGTCGAGCGTTTCGGCGGCCTTGCGGCGGATTTCCGCCTTGGGCCGTCCCCGCACCATCAGGCCGTAGCCGACATTCTGCTCGACCGTCATGTGCGGGAAGAGCGCATAGTCCTGGAACACGGTGTTGAAGGGACGCCGGTTCGTCGGCATCGCCGTGATGTCCTTCCCGGCGAAGCGCAGCCGGCCGGAGGTCGGCTGGGTGAAGCCGGCGGCGAGGCGCAGGATCGTCGTCTTGCCCGAGCCGGAGGGGCCGAGGATGGTCAGGAACTCCCGGTCGGCCACCTCGAACGAGGTCGGTTCGAGCACCGTGACCGTGCCGTAGCTCTTGGTGATGGCCTCGAACGCGAACGCCATGGTCAGGCGACCTGGTAGCGGCGCACGATGTCCCAGTCGACCTCGACGCCGAGACCTGGCTTCACGGGCAGCGGGATGGTACCGTCCTCGAGCAGGAGTTCCTCGGCCGCGAGCTCGCGCCGGAGCCTTTCATGGCAGAGCTGCGGCGGCAGATATTCGATGAAGGCGCAATGGTCGGTGACGAAGGCCAGATGTGCCGTCGCCGAGATGGAGATGCCGGTCTTCCAGCAATGCGGCACGATGAGCCGGCCGCGCTCGGCCGCCATGTCGCAGACGATCTTCGCCTCGCCGATGCCGCCGACGCGGCCGACATCGGGCTGGGCCACCTGCACCTTGCCGGCGTCGAGCAGTTCGGCGAATTCGTAGCGGGTGGCGAGCCATTCGCCGACGGCGACCTTCATCGGCGCCTCTTCGGCCACCCGGGCGATATCGGCGATGTTGTCGGACCAGATCGGCGTCTCCAGGAAGAAGATGTCGAACTCTTTCCAGTCCCTGACGACGGACAGGCAGGTTTCCGCGTCCTCCCACAGATATTGGACGTCGATCATCAGGGTGATGTCGGGCCCGATCGCCTTGCGCACGGCGGCGACGACCTCCGTATGCCTCTCATAGCTCTCGCGCATGCCGCCATGGGCATAGGGCCCGTTCATGGTGACTTCGCTCTTCATCGCCTTGAAGCCGAGCGCCTTGGCGTCGAGGGCGGACTGCACCAGGGCGTCGCGATATTCCTCGAAGCGATGGCCGGCGGGCTGCAGCGAGGCATAGGGCGTGATGCGGTCACGCGTCGCCCCGCCCAGCAGGGCGTGCACCGGCTTGCCGAGCGCCTTGCCGCAGAGGTCCCACAGCGCCATGTCGACGGCGCTCATGGCATGGATGACCATGCCGCGCCGCCCGTTCATGGCGGTGCCCAGATAGATCTTCTGCCAGAGCGGACCGATCTCGAACGGATCCGCGCCGATGAGGAGATCGCGGATGCTCAGGCCCATGGTGTGGGTGCCCGGCGCCTCGATGCAGGCCTTGGCCATCCACGGATTGGCGTCGCATTCGCCGACACCGACGACGCCTCCGTCGGTCGAGATCACGACGACGAGGCTGTCCTGCGCCGAGGAGGTGAAACGGGGATCGAAATCGGGCGCGAGCAGCGTGTGGCACTCGACCTTGGTGATCTTGAGCTTGGGCCGGGATCCGTCGATGACGGGCGAAATCGTACGCATGGGCATCCTGCTTGGAAAAACGGTGCGCCGGGCAGCGCCCGACGGATGGAGATTGTCAGGTCTCCGGACTGACTCGTCCGGCAGGCGGCGCGGTTCCGTGCCGGTCAGGGACCGGCACACCGGTGGGCGGGTCCCCGACCCGCCTGTCCCGGACCGCGCCGAACGGGATTGGCGAGGCCGAGCGACATCCGGCAGGCGGCGCGGTTCCGTGCCGGTCGGGGGACCGGCACACCGGTGGGCGGGTCCCCCGACCCGCCCCGCCCCCCAGGCCCGCGGTTTCGGAACGGCCTCAGGGCGCGGCCTTGACCTCGTTCCAGAGCGCGACACGCTTGTCGAAATTCTCAGGCGTCTGCAGGAAGGTCAGCTTGTCGGCATAAGTGAAGCCGTTGCGCTTGTTGGCGTCCTCGTCGGTGGTGTTGCCGTAGCTCTTCTTGTCGGAGAGGAAGCCGCCGACCTTCTTGTCGAGGCAGGCGTCGAGCCAGGCATTGGCGAGATCGACGTCGCGGGCGCCGGCCGAGACCACCCAGCAGTCGAGCCAGCCGATGGCCCCCTCCTTCGGGATGACGAAGGCGGCATCGACGCCCTTGGCCTTCAGGCTCGGCACCTGCGGCTCGCCCATCGAGAACATCGCCTTGATGCCGGACTGGGCGAAGATGCTGACGCCGTCGTCGAAGCCGGCATAATAGGTGAGCAGCAGCTTCTTCTGGTCGATCAGCTTCTGCTTGACCTGCGCGAACTGGTCGTCGCTCAGGTTGAAGGGGTCCTTGAAGCCGAGCACGATAGCGGCGAGCACGATATTGTTGTTGGCGTCGTCGAGCGCAATCAGCTTCTGCACATTGGCCGGGTCCCACATCACGGACCAGCTGTCGGGCGCGGTCGGGAATGCCGCCTTGTCGTAGACCAGCGGCAGCGAACCCCAGGCGAAGGGCAGGCCATATTGCTTGTCGCCGCGCATCAGCGGCGCGACCTTCTTGAAAGCCGGAGCGAGATTGGCGGCATTCGGGATCTTGGCGAGGTCGAGCACCTGGATCAGCCCGCCGTCGATATAGCGCTTGAAGCTCGACGTATCGAAGGCGACGACGTCGAAATCGGCGCCCTTCGAAGCCTGCATCTTGGCGAACATCTCGTCGACGGAACCGGTGTAGACCACCGACGCCTTGACGCCGTGCTTTTCCTCGAACGGCTTCACCCAATCGGGCTCCGCATAGCCCTCCCAGGTAAGGATGCGCAGTTCATCCGCCTTGGCCGAGGCCATGCGCGACACGAAGGGTGTGGCCAGGGCGGCCAGGCCGCCGGCGACGGCGGCGCGACGGGTCAGGGTAAACGAAGTATCGGAAAGCCGTGTCATCGTCTTATCTCTTCTGGATGGATGGAACGATTGTTGTTTTTCAAAGATCGAACGTCTTCAGGCCCGCGACATGCAGGTCTATCTCCTTGTCGATACCTTCGGGCGTCTTGTGCAGGAGAGCATCGATATAGTCGCGATGCTCCTTGACCACGCGGTCGAAATCGACGTCGCGATAGGTCTCGATCGAGAACATGATCAGCACATGCCGGGAAATGGCGTTCCACAGCGTGATCATCAGCGGGCTGCCGGCAATCTCGAACACGGCCGCATGAAAGGCGATGTCGGCCCGGTTGACCGAAAGCCAATTGCCCCTCGCCTGCTCGATGGCGGTCACGCAGACCTCGAGGCGCGCCAGGGCGGCGGGGTCGCTCTTGACGATATCGGCGGCGAGATGGGCGCCGAGGCGCTCGATCGCCACGCGCGCATCATGAAGCTGGCGCGCCCAGGGCGCATCGAAGGTGGCGACGCGCGCGCCGCGCCGCGGGGTGGCGACGACGATGCCCTGGCTGGTGAGGATGCGGATCGCCTCGCGCACCGGCACCCGGCTGACATGGAGCGCCGCCGCCAGTTCCGTCTCGATCAGCCGCTCGCCGGATACCAGGCGCCGCGCGGCGATGGCATCGACGATCTGGTCGGCGACCTGATCGGCAAACGTCGCCGAGCTGACCGGCAGGAAGCCTGAATCGTCGGAAGAGAGGATGGTTTGTACCGGCAATCTCGCGCACTCAATTTTGTATACAGAGTACGGTAGTTAGAATTCAGCATCCTGTCAACAAGCGGTGCGTCGGATCGTTCGGCACAGTTCCAAAGAACGTAGGAAGGGAAGCCGCGGCGGATGGCCGGCCCACGGCCGAATCGACGCAGTGCCATCGGGGTCCTGACCTGCTAAGCCTCGGCCTCCCGCAGGAGACGATCGGGCATGACGACGGGCAAAAGCACGCCACCGAGGCGACATGGCGACGGGCCGAAGATCGCCGCCCTCGTCTTCATCGCGCTCCTGGTCATCGGCGGCGTCTGGGTGTTCACCAGCCTGCAGAACGCCAACGACACCCTGAACTGCATCGCCTCCGGACGGACGAACTGCGATGTGCTGAACCGCTGAAGCCCTTTGCGGTTTGCCGGACCGGGACGCCGCGGGCCAGACCGCCGGAGCAAGACGGCGTTTCCCGGAAAGCGCCTCGCCCCGGTTGCGGCGAGCGCAAGGCCGGCCTGCGGATGGCGGGCGGGCGATTCCTACGGGGTCCGGGCTCGCCCTTCGACGGCATCGGCGGCAATCGGCGGGGAAACCGACTCGCGGCGGATGAGCGCCGTCTCCAGCACGCAGCGCCGCGGCGCGGACTTGTCGCCGCCGATGCGCTCGATCAGCATGCGCGCGGCCGCGTAGCCGAGCCGGTAGGACGGCTGCGACACCACCGTGACCGTCGGCGAAACGGCGCTCGTCCAACCCGCATCGTCGAACGTGATCAGCGACAGGTCCCGGGGCACTGCGAGGCCGACCGCCCTCGCCGCCCGGAAGACTTCGAGGGCGATCTTGCTGTCGGACGACAGGATGGCGGTGGGGCGGTCGGGCGCGCGCAGGAGTTCGAGCAGGATCTCCTGCGACTGCGCGGTCGTGGAGGCGCCGAGGCGGATCCGCAGGTCGGATTCGGCCAATCCCGCGGCTGCGGCGGCCTCGCGAAAGCCGGCGATGCGATTCTGGACGGTGGTCAGCACGATCTGCCCGGTGTCACTGTATCGCCCGTCGACCACGGATGTCGCGGTGATATAGGCGAGGCGCCGGTGCCCCGAAGCGATCAGCAGGCCGGTCGCCTCGCGTGCGGCCGCCTGGTCGTCGATGAGCGCGACGTCGACCGGCAGCCCGGGCACGTCGCGGTCGAGCAGCACGAGCGGGCATCCCTGCCCGAGCGCGTCCGCCAGATGGGCGCCGTCATGCATCGTGGCCGGCGCCACGATCAGCCCGTCCACGCGCTTGGCCAGGAAAACCCGCGTGGACGCCTTTTCGGCTGACGGCGTCTCGCTCGAGTTCGACAGGATGACGTCGAAGCCGGATGCCGCCGCCAGGTCGCTGATGCCGCGCACCGCCGAGCCGAAGAAAGGGTTCTCGATGTCGCCGACGATCACGCCGATGGTGCCCGAGCGCCCCGTGGCCATGGTGCGGGCAAGTTCGTTCGGGCGGTAGTCGAGACGGCCTGCCGCTTCCAGCACCCGCTGCTTCACGGCATCGCTGACGGAGCCATAGCCGCCCAGCGCCCGGGCCGCCGCCGCCTTCGATACCTGGGCGGCCCGCGCCACATCCGCCACGGTAACCGCGCGCCTGGCAGTGAATTCGTTGTCCATGCCCCGCCACTATCTCGTTTGATGCGGGAGCGTCAATGCCGATTCCGGATTGAAGAGACCGGTCTCACCGTGGTATGAGACCGCTCTCAATAACAAGACCAGAGGGTATCTGCATGAAAAAGCTCAATCGGCGCCAGCTGATGGCGGCTGCGGCGTTCGGCGTGCTGGCAGGCGTTGCGACGGGACGCGGCTTCGCGGCGGAGGTCGCCAACCCCTATCACCTCATCGACCCGACGATGATCAGCGTCGGCAGCATGGGCGACGCCAAGCCCTACACCTTCACCGATGCGAATGGCGAATTCGGCGGCTTCGATGTCGAACTGTTCCGGGACGTCGCCCGCCGGCTCGGCTTCGACAAGGATCACGTGACGTTCACCGGGCAGGACTTCTCGGCGCTGATGCCGTCGGTCGCCAACGGCCGCTTCGATGTTGCGGTTGCCGCGATCGGCACCACCGAGGCGCGCAAGAAGACGGTCGATTTCTCCGACGGATATCTTGCCGGCTACCTGACCGTCATCACCGCCGATCCGGCGATCAAGAACGCCGACGACCTCGCCGGCAAGCGTGTCGGCACCGTGCAGGGCACGCTGCAGGAAACCTATGCAAAGGCTCACTTCACCAAGTCGGACATCGTCGATTTCCCCGACAACAATTCGGCCATATCGGCGCTCAACAGCGGCACCGTGGACGCGCATTTCCTCGATTACGAGGCGGCCAAGCAATATGGCGAGCGCTTCAAGGGGCTGAGGCTCGCCATCAACATCCCCTCCTTCGACGCGCCCGCGGGCTTCGTGGTCAGGAAAGGCAATGATGCCTTTCGCGAGGCGCTGAACAAGGCCCTGCACGAGGCCATGCAGGACGGCACCTGGAAGAGGCTCTACATCAAATGGTTCCCGGGCTCGCCGATGCCCGAGCAGTATCTTCCCAAATAGCGCCGCTCGACAGGCGTCGTCGCGGCCGGGCCACGGCCGGGAGCGGGCAGGAATCCCCCCGCTCCCGCATCCCCGTGGCGATCGGCCCCCTTATTTCCTTCAAGCGTGCCGGAAAGACAGCCGCATGAGCTGGTTCGACATCATCCAACGCAGCTTCTTCGACTGGGACTCCATGGCGGCCGTCTTGCCGAGCATGCTGATGGTCGGCCTGAAGAACACGCTGCTGCTGGCCTTCGCCTCCACAGTGCTGGGCATCGTCATCGGCATGATCCTCGCGGTCATGGGCATTTCCCGTTCGATCTGGATCCGGACCCCGGCCCGCGTCTACACCGACATCTTTCGCGGACTGCCGGCGATCGTCACCATCCTGCTGATCGGCCAGGGCTTTGCCGGTATCGGGCGCCAGATCTTCGGGCCCTCGCCCTATCCGCTCGGCATCCTCGCGCTCAGCCTGATCGCGGGCGCCTATATCGGCGAGATCTTCCGCGCCGGCATCCAGAGCGTCGAACGCGGCCAGCTGGAAGCGTGCCGCGCCCTCGGCATGACCTATCCCAGGGGCATGCGCCTGATCGTCATTCCCCAGGGCGTGCGCCGCGTCCTGCCGGCTCTGGTCAACCAGTTCATCGGCAACATCAAGGATTCCAGCCTCGTCTACTTCCTCGGCCTGCTGGCATCGGAGCGGGAGCTGTTCCGCGTCGGCCAGGACCAGGCCGTGGTGTCCGGCAATCTGTCGCCGCTGATGCTCGCCGGCCTTTTCTACCTCGCCATCACCGTGCCCCTGACCCATGTGGTCAACGCCGTCGACCGCCAGTTGCGGTCCGGCCGCCGCATCACCACGGTCACCAGCGGCCTCGACGAGGTGAGGGAACTCGCCGACGCCACGCGGGCGGCCGAGGGCGCCCCTCTTCCCGAACGCGCTTCCGAAGACAGCGGCACCAGGCGCAAGGGCGCCTCGCTGGAGGTCGTCGGCCTGGACATGGCCTATGGCGACTTCAAGGTCCTGCGCGGCGTGAATCTGAAGGCCGAGGCAGGCAGCATCACCTGCGTGATCGGACCGTCGGGGTCCGGCAAGTCGACGCTGCTGCGCTGCCTCAACCGCCTCGCCGAGCCCGCGGCCGGCGATATCCGCCTGGACGGACGCAGCATCCTGCGCATGAAGGCCGACCTGCTGCGCCGCCGCGTCGGCATGGTGTTCCAGCAGTTCAACCTGTTCCCGGACCATACCGCGATCGGCAATGTCCAGCTCGCCTTGCGCAAGGTCCAGGGGCTTCCGGCCGCCGCGGCCCGGCGGATCGCGGAGCAGCGTCTCGCCGAGGTCGGGCTCGCGACCCGCATGCGCCATCGCCCGATCGATCTGTCCGGCGGCCAGCAGCAGCGCGTCGCCATTGCCCGGGCGCTCGCCCTCGAGCCGGAGCTGATGCTCTTCGACGAGGTGACGAGCGCGCTCGATCCCGAGCTCGTCAAGGGCGTCCTCAACCTGATGGCCGATCTCGGCAGGAGCGGCATGACCATGGTGGTCGTCACCCATGAAATGAACTTCGCGCGGCGGGTCGCCGACCAGGTGGTGTTCATGGACGAGGGCAAGGTCGTCGAGGCCGGCCCGCCCGACGCGATCTTCGGCAATCCCCGGAGCCCGCGCCTCCAGCGCTTCCTTTCGGAAATGCTCTGACCGAGCGCTCCCCCTCTCTTCCATTCTCCAAGACCTGAAAGCTCCTGATATGACCGCATCCCCTCCCGTTTCACGCGTCGTCGTCGTCGGCGGCGGCATTCTCGGCGTCTCGTCCGCCGTGCATCTGGCGCGCCTCGGCGTCTCGACGATCCTGGTGACGGACGGCCGGCCCGCGAACGGCGCATCGGGGCGATCGCTCGCCTGGCTGAATTCCTCGCGCCGGCGCTCCGATGCCTATCATCGCCTGCGCATGATCGGCATCGACCGCTACCGCAGCCTGGCCGCCAGGCATCCGGATGCCGCCTGGCTGCGCTTCGACGGTGGCCTGACCTGGGATGCGGACGACGACGACAACGACATCGCCGGGATCTACGCCCATGAGAAGGCCCTCGGTTATGATGCCGCCTTCCTGTCGGCAGAGGAGGTCGGCGCGGTGACGCCGGGTGTCGACGCCGGTTCGATCGCCGCCCGGGGAGCGATCTTCAACCCGGGTGAAGGCTGGGTCGACCTGCCTTCCCTGATCGACCTGCTGCTCGCGGAATTCCACGACAGGGGTGGCGCGCTGGTCACCGATGCCGGCAAGGCGACCGTCACCGTCACGGCGGGACGCGCCGGCGGCGTGACGATGGCGGACGGCCGGCGGTTCGAGGCCGACGCCGTCCTGCTGGCCGCCGGCGCCGACGTTCCCGCCATCGTCGCCCGGGAGGGCCAGCATATCGCGGACGGCACGCCGATCTCCTTGCTCGTGCGCACCCGGCCGGTCGCGCACGCCTTGCGCGCCGTCCTGAACACGCCCCGGGTCGCGATCCGGCCAACGCCGACGGGAGCCCTGGTCCTCGATTCGGCCTGGTCGGAGGAGGAAATCACCCGTCACCCGGACGGAAGCTTCGAGGTCAGGGACGCGACCATACGCGGCCTCCTCGCGGAGGCCTCGAAGGTCCTGGCGGGAAATCCGACGCTGGAGCTCGATTCCTACGGGGCCGGCCCCAAGCCCATTCCGGGAGACGGCGAACCGGTGTTCGGACCGCTGGAAGCCATTCCCGGCTACCATGTCGCCTTCAGCCACAGCGGCGCGACGCTCGGCCTGATCGCCGGCGAATTGCTGGCCGGCGAGATCGCCAGCGGAACGCCCCATCCCCTCCTGGCTCCCTTCCGTCCCGCACGGTTTGCCCGCGCGGCGTGACGCGTTCCGGAGGCTGGAGCGGCACCTGGCGCTCCAGCCGTCACGCCACGGCGTGCCGGGCGATGAACGCATCGACGGGCCCGTAGAGGCTCTCGCTTTCTCTCACGACCTTCTCGTCCTCCCAGTTCCACCACTCTATCCGCGACAGTGCGGCGATGACGGCGTCGGGAAAACGATAGCGAATCACCCGGGCCGGGTTGCCTGCGACGATGGCATAGGGCGGCACGTCTCTTGTCACCACCGCGCCCGCACCGACGACGGCGCCATCGCCGATAACGAGGCCGGGCAGCACCAGCGCTCGCTGGCCTATCCAGACATCGTTGCCGATCCGGCGGCCGACCGGCTTTCCGAACACCGTCACGCCGTGCTTGTGGCCCATGAGCAACTCACGGATCGGGAAGGTCGTCGCCCTGTCGGTGAAATGATGCCCGGCGCACATGATCAGTGCTTCCGCCGCGACCGAGCAGAACGCCCCGACCGTCAGACGGGATTCGAAGGATGGAAGAAAAACCGATTCGGGCGTGATCCCGTAAGTATGCCGTCCGATCGTCACGTATTTCTGCAGCTCGCGCATTTGCGCACTGCGGACCTTCTCTCGATTTCGCAAGTCCCTCTTGCGCAGAAAACGCTTGAGAATGGACATCGTCTCCCCCCGCTCCCGCTGCCCGCGCCACCGCGGTTTCAGCGCCAGATCCGTTCCCTGAAGCGACGCAGGCTCCGCCGCCATCCGCCGGGAACGGCGATATCCTCGGCCCGCCAGCGCAAGATGTCCCGCTGCTTCGGCGCCAGGCTGTCATAGAGATCGGTCTGGCCGTCATAGATCCAGATATTGGACTGGTTTCCTTTCCGAAACACATGGGGCACGCGCCGCGACTCCGCGAGGCGCAGAGTGCCGCTGTCGGGCGTCACCACCCATGCGCCGAGCCCGCGCGCGCGCACCGAATTCGTGATGGAGTCCTGACCCGACTCGAACGCCAGGCACTCCTCCCGAGTGGTGCAGATGCGCGGATATTCACGCAGCCGGGCGACGCGCATGAAGAAGCCGGTGGTTCGAATATGCGCGGAATACTCGAATGACGATGTCGACCCATACAGACCGTCCCCGTTCTCGTCCCGGGCCGCCACGAATGCTTTCAGCCAGGAGGGGCTCCTCGCATAAGAGGTGGATGAAAGGCACATGATCCAATCGTCGTCACCGAGGGAAAGCGACGCCCGCTGGTGCGCTCCGATATCCCGGCCCCCGCCGTCATAGTCGATGACCCTGTATTTCAGGCCCGAGAAGGCCTCGGCCAGGCTGCTCGTCAATCCGTTGTTGGAATTGACCAGGACAAGCTCGTGATCCACGCCCGGAGGAAATCGCGAATATGAATCGGAAAACCTTCTGACGGCTTGCCAATAGCTTTCGGGCTCGGGTGCGCCGGCCACTCTGCCTGGAATAACGAACGATAGCGCTATCACGAACTCCCCCGGCCTCGTCATCGGGCTCCGCAAGGCGGCGCCTGCCGACCATCAGCGATATCATACCGGATGCCTGGCTTCATGGCCGAAGAGGTGGCATAGCCATCCCCTTTGGCCTGTTGTTTTCGCCGGCCGCCCGACGAAGGCGATAATGTATCGGAGATGAGCGCCACCGGCCGGATCCGCACTCCTGCTCGGATGCTGCCAAGGCCGAAGCCCAGCCAACCCCGTTGAGGCAAGGCCTTCCTGTTCATTTGAAACAGTGAATCCCCGCAGGCCGCAAGGCACCGGTCGGATCGGTTCTCGGCCCGACCGGGGCCCGGGCTGACGCCTCGCGCTCGAACGGGATTGCTTCCGCCCGCGCGCTGCCGGATACAATCGGCGGGCAAGCGAGGACGACGGCGGCGAGGAGCCAATGCCGGCGTCTCAAAATCGCACCGTCGTGAGGAGACCCCCCGTGCCCGTCAATCTATCCGACTATCGTCAGCTTGGATCGAGCCGGCTGAAACTGCCGGTGCTCGGCTTCGGCTCCGCCCATCTCGGCGGCATGTACAACCGGGTCGGCGGGGATGTCGCCCATGCGACGCTCGAGGCGGCCTGGAACGGCGGCGTCCGCTATTATGATTCCGCCCCCTATTACGGCCTCGGCCTGAGCGAGCACCGCGTCGGCAGCTTCCTGATCGACAAGCCCCGCGACGAATTCCTGGTGACGACGAAGGTCGGCCGCGTCCTGCACCGCCCGGCCGATCCCCGGCATTTCGACCGCACGCCCTGGGGCGGCGGGCTGAATTTCGAGATCGAGTTCAACTATTCCTATGACGGCTTCATGCGGGCCTATGAGCAGAGCCTGATGCGGCTGGCGCTGGATACGGTGGACGCCCTGCTGATCCATGATCTCGACGCCCATTCGCATGGCGACAAATTCGCCGGCCGGCTGAAGGACCTGACCGACAGCGGCATGAAGGCGCTTGAGGAGTTGAAGCGCTCCGGCGACATCAAGGCGATCGGCATGGGCATCAATGTCGAGGAATCCCTCGACAACATCGCGCCCCTGGTCGATCTCGATTTCGTGCTGGTCGCCATGCCCTATACGCTGCTCGACCAGGGCGTCCTCCATACCGGCCTGAGGCGTTGCGTCGACCGCGGCATCGGCGTCGTCATCGGCGCGCCCTTCGCGTCCGGCATCCTCGCGACCGGCCCCGGGCCGACCGCGCGCTATCGCTACGGCATCGCGCCGGAGGAGATCCAGGACAAGACCCGCCGCATCGAGGCGGTCTGCCGCGCGCATGGCGTGTCGCTGCAGGCGGCGGCGCTGCAGTTCCCCCTCGCCCACCCCGCCGTCGCCTCGATCATCCCCGGCTCCGCCCGGCCCCAGGAAGTGGCGAACAACATCGCCTCCCTGCAGGTGCCGATCCCCGTCGCGCTGTGGGCCGACCTGCGGACCGAGGGCCTGATCGACAAGGACGCACCGGTGCCGGCATAGACGACCCGGCGAGGGCCGCGCCGCCCCTGATCCTCACCCCGAGCATTTCCCCAGGAAGAGTCCTCGCAAGCGGGGCGAAGGAAATGGCGGCGTTGCGTCATAAGAAGCGGGCTGCGAGACGCAAGCGTGGCGGATCTGTCCCGACGCCGATGTCTCCTCGCCCCGCTTGCGGGGAGAGGATAGAAATGAGGGGCTGCGCATCCCTGTCGAGACGTGCCGGCCCTATCCCGCCTCCACCCCGAAATCCGTCAGCAGGCAGGCGGCGCGGTGCGACGGCGTGCGCGGCGACAGGTTCGGCCGCTCCGTCGAACATCGTTCGAAGGCGTGGGGGCAGCGGGTGTGGAAGGGGCAGCCGGAGGGGATGTCGAGCGGGCTCGGCAACTCGCCCCTCGCCGCGGCGACGCGGCTGCGGCGCGACGGGTCGAGATCCGGCGCCGCATCGAGCAGCGTCTTCGTATAGGGATGGCGCGGCGAGGAGAAGAGGCTCTCAGTCGGGCCGATCTCGACGATCGATCCGAGATACATCACCGCGACGCGATGCGAGATATGGCGCACGAGGCGCAGGTCGTGCGCCACGAAGATCACCGTCAGATGGAGCCGCTCCTGCAGTTCGAGCAGGAGGTTGACGACCTGCGCCTGCACGGAGACGTCCAGGGCGGACACGAGCTCGTCGGCGACGAGGATCTCGGGTTCGACCGCCAGCGCCCGGGCAATGCCGATGCGCTGGCGCTGGCCGCCGGAAAATTCGTGCGGCAGCTTGTCGGCGGCATCGGGCGGCAGACGGACGAGGTCGAGCAACTGGGCCACCCGCGCCGGAATCTCGCTCGCGGGACGCATGCGATGCACCGACAGCGCCTCGGTCAGCACCTGGCGCACGGTCATACGCGGATTGAGCGAGCCGAACGGATCCTGGAAGATCATCTGGATGCGGCGGTTGAAATCGCGCCGCCTGCCGCCGCGCAGGGTCGAGATGTCCGTGCCCTCGAACCGGATCTGGCCATCATTCGGCTCGATGAGGCGCACGATGGTGCGGGCGAGCGTCGATTTCCCGCAGCCCGACTCGCCGACGATGCCGATCGTCTCGCCGCGCCGGACGTCGAACCGGACGGCATTGAGCGCATGCACGGCGCGCCGGGGACGGCCGGCGATGCGATCGAACGTCGTATAGGGCACGTCGAAGCGCACCACGACGTCGTCGATGGCGAGCAGCGGATTGGCGGATTGCGTCATGTCCACCGCCATCACGCAGCCTCCCGTCCCGCGAGGTCCTTGTAGCGCAGGCAGGCATTGGCCCGGCCCTGGCCGGTCTCGGCCAGTTCGGGGCGCCGGCCGGCGCAGATGTCGGTGCTGGCGCTGCAGCGCGGATGGAAGGCGCAGCCCGCCGGCATCGCGCCGAGCGAAGGCGGCGTCCCCTCGATGGAGAGGAGCGGCTGGCGCTCCCGCCCGCCATGCGGCACCGAGCCGAGCAGCCCCCGCGTATAGGGATGGTCCGGCCGCGCGAAGACCGGCCCCACCGGCCCGCTCTCGACGATCCGCCCGGCATACATCACCGCGACCCGGTCGCAGGTCTGCGCCACCACGCCGAGGTCGTGGGTGACGAGGATGACGCTCATGCCGAGCTGCTCGCGCAGGTTGAGGATGAGCTTGAGGATCTGGTCCTGGATGGTGACGTCGAGCGCCGTGGTCGGCTCGTCGGCGAGCAGGAGCTTCGGATTGCTGGCGAGCGCGATGGCGATCATCACGCGCTGGCGCATGCCGCCGGAGAACTGGTGCGGGTAGTCCGACAGGCGGCTGGCGGCGGCGGGAATGCCGACCATGTCGAGGAGCTCGACGGCCCGCGCCCGCCTCTCCCGCGACGACAGCCGGGTATGGGCGCTCAGGCTCTCGCCGATCTGCTGCTCGACGCTCATCACCGGGTTGAGCGCCGTCATCGGCTCCTGGAAGATCATCGCGATGTCGCGGCCGCGCACCTCGCGCAGGCGCGCCTCGGGCAGGCCGAGGAGATCGCGCCCCCGCCAGGTCACCGAGCCCTCGACGATGCCGGGCGCGCGCACGAGGCGCAGCAGGGACCGCAGGGTCAGGCTCTTGCCCGAGCCGGATTCGCCGACAAGGCCGAGCACCTCGCCGGGCTGGAGGTCGAGGTCGACATGGTCGACCGCCGTCAGGGAGCGTTTCCCCCATACGAAGCGCGTGGTGAGGCCCCGGATCGACAGGCCGGTATCTCTGGCGGGATCGGCGGTGGCTTGCCCGTTCATCGCTTCACCCTCAGCATGTCGGCGAGGCCGTCGCCCAGCAGGCTGAAGCCGAGCCCCGTCAGGACGATCGCCGCACCGGGGAAGATCGAGATCCACCACGCCGTCTTCATGTAGTTCTTGCCGTCGGCGATCAGCACGCCCCATTCGGCGGTCGGCGGCTGCGCGCCGAGGCCGAGATAGCCGAGGCTGGAGCCGAGCAGGATGCACAGGGCCATGTCGGTCATCCAGTAGACGATGGCGCCGGTCACCGCGTTGGGCAGCAGATGACGCAGCACGATGCGGCCGGTGCCGTAGCCCATCACCCGCGCCGCGGCAGCATAGTCAAGGCGCTTCTGGACCTTGAATTCGGCCACGATCAGCTTGGCGTAGAAGATCCACCCCACCAGGCTGACGGCGATGTAGAGATTGAGCAGGCCCGGCCCGAGCACGGCGACGATGGCGATCACCAGCACCAGGAAGGGAAAGGTGACGACCGCATCGACGATGCGCCCGAACACGGCTTCCAGCCAGCCGCCGACATAGCCGACGACCGCGCCGACCAGCGTGCCGAAGACAACCGGGAACAGCGTGCCGAACAGGGCGATCTGCAGGTCGACGCGATAGGCCCAGATGGTGCGCGACAGGATATCGCGGCCGAAATTGTCGGCGCCGAACAGGTGGGCGGCCGAGGGCCCCTTGAGGATGGCCTTGTAGTCGAAGGCGGTCGGGTTGTAGGGCGCGAAGAGCTGCGGGAAGACCGCCAGCAGGAGCGACAGCGCCAGGATCGCCGCACCGGCCAGGAAGGTCAGGGAAAGGCGGATGCGGCGCCTCGCCGCCTTGGCCGGAACGGCCGCCACCACAGGGCTCACGGGCTCGATCGCCGTCATTTCGCCACCCGCGGATCGAGCGCCGCCTGCAGGAGGTCGGTCGCCAGGAAGATCAGCGAGACGACGACCGCCAGCGCCATGGTGAGCCCCTGGATCACCGGATAGTCGCGGCCGTAGATGCTGTCGATCATCAGCCGGCCGACGCCGGGAATGGCGAAGACGGATTCGGTGATGACGGCGCCGCCGAGCATGGTGCCGACCATCGGGCCGAGCAGCGCGACGGTGGAGATCAGGGCGTTGCGCAGGACATGGCGTCCGAGGATGACGCGCGGCATCAATCCCTTGGCCCGGGCGAAATCGACATATTCGGCATTGAGGACGTCGACGATCGCCGAGCGCAGGTTGCGCATCAGCACCGCCGCCAGGCTGACGGCGAGCGTAAAGGCCGGCAGCAGGAGATGGTAGATCCTGTCGGGCCAGTTGTCGCCGTAGCCGCCCACCGGGAACCATTGCAGTTGCGCCGAAAACACCGTCAGCAGGACGAGGCCGATATAGAAGACCGGCATCGACAGCCCCACCTGGAAGGCGCCGCGGATGACCATGTCGGCGGCCCGGTCCCGCCGGAGGGCGGACACGAAGGCGAGCGGCACCGCGAGGAGGATCGCCATCGCCGTCGCCATCGCGCTGAGCAGCAATGTCGGCGGCAGGCGCTGGCCGATCAGGCTCCAGACCGGGATGCGCACGACATAGGACCGGCCGAGATCGCCGGTCGCCACCCGCCGGAGAAAGTCGACGAACTGGACGAGGACCGGCTGGTCGAGGCCGAGTTCGGCCTTCGACTGCGCCACCTGCGCATCGGTGACCCGGTCGCCCGCCGTGGCGCTGAGCGGATCGCCGGGCAGCAGGCGGACGATCAGGAACGTCACCACCAGGATGAAGATGAAGGTGGGGATGACCTGGAGAAGGCGGCGGATCACGAAGCCGGCGTTCAGCAAGGGCTCGACCTCCGGAATGTTC
Organism: Labrys monachus; assembly: GCF_030814655.1. Lineage (NCBI taxonomy): Bacteria > Pseudomonadati > Pseudomonadota > Alphaproteobacteria > Hyphomicrobiales > Xanthobacteraceae > Labrys > Labrys monachus. The sequence goes on along the minus strand of NZ_JAUSVK010000001.1, from coordinate 2,011,795 downwards.
GGGTGATGGCCCGCCCCCCGCAACGGCCCCGGAGAGGGCCGCAGCCGAAGCGGAAGGCACGCCACACGGGACGGAGACCGATCACTTCTGGATATAGGTGCCGGAGAAAATGTTGTTTCCGAGCGGGATTTGCAGGAATCCCTTCACGTCTTTCTTCAGCACCACCGGATAGGGCGCCTCATAGAGCGCGATGATCGGCCCGCTCTTGTAGAGCTCCTGGATGCGCGCATATTCGTCGGCGCGCTTCTTCGGATCGAGTTCCTGCTGGGACTGCTCGAACAGCTTGTCGGCCTCTTCGTTCTTCCAGCCCGAATGCTGGGACTCGATCGTCGGCGAATAGGCGAAATAGGAGGTGATCTCGTTGGGATCGGCGATGTCGTCGGTCCAGTAGCCGAGGCGCATGGAGAAATCGCCGTCGCGGTAGCGGCTTTCCAGCGTAGCGTTGTCGACCTGCTCGATATTGAGGGTGACGCCGATCGGTGCCCACATCTGCTGCAGAGCGGTGGCGATGCCGATCTCGTCGACATTGCCGGCGATGACCAGACAGGAGAAGCTGAACCCCTTCTCGAACCCGGCCTCCTTCATCAGTTCCTTGGCCTTGTCGACATCGACGGGGAACCAGGTGCCCTGCCCGACATGGAGAGGCGTCGCCGCGGACATGAAACTGCTCATCGGCGTGCCCACGCCATGGGTGACGATCGCGATGATCGCATCCTTGTCGGCGGCATAATTGAGCGCGAGCCGCACCTTCTCGCTGGAGAGCGGATTGTCGGAGCCGTTCTTCAGCTTGGGCCGGACGTTGAGATTGCCGTAGGTCACCTTGGTGGAGGGAAACAGCTCCATGTTGAGCTTGTCGTCGGCCTTCAATTCCTCGACGCGGCTGAATGGGACGAATTCGGACGCGTCCAGTTCTCCCGACTGCACCTTGAGGATGCGGGTGGCGTCGTCGGGGATGACCTCGAACTTGATGCCGTCGAGATAGGGCAGCGGTTTGCCGTCGTCGCCCATGCGCCAGTAATAGGGATTCTTCACCAGCGTCATCTCGGAGCCGTGGCTCCAGGACTGCAGCATGAAGGCGCCCGACCCGACGGGATGCTCGCCGAACGCCTTGGCCTTGTCGGCGTCCGTGGCTCCCGGCTGCGCCTCGAACACTTTTTCGGGCAGGATGGCGGTGTTGAACACGGTCAGCGCATGGATGATGGCCGGATCCGGGTTCTTCAGGTTCAGCACGACCGTCTTGGGGTCCTTGATGTCGACCGAGCCTACCGAGGCGACGAGAAAGCTCCATATGCCGTTCTTGGGGTCGCGCGCCCGGTCCAGCGACCATTTGACGTCGTCGGCCGTGATCGGCGAGCCGTCGGAGAATTTGGCGCCCTCGCGCAAAGTCAGGGTCACCGCCTTGCCGTCCGGCGAAAGGCTCCAGGCCGTGGCGAGGCCCGGCTGCACGTCCTTGCCGTCGTCGGTGGGCAGCAGGAGGGTATCGTAGAGGTTGGACAGGATCCAGATGTCGACATTGGCGTCGTTGAGCACGGGATCGAGGAACAGGCTGTCGGCATAGCGGCCATAGACGAGCGTGCCGCCTCGCGGCGCCGCCGCGGCGGGAGCGAGGCTGGCCGCCATGGCCGCCAGGCTGATGCCGGCCATGAGCGTCGTGGCGGCCGCGAATCGTACAATGCTCTTCATCGTCATCCCCTCAAATGCCAACCGTTCTAGTTTCCCAGTACGCTAGACCCCGCTCCGGCGACCTGTCAATTCACGGGATTGGCAGAAATTTCGGCAGGTTCTGCGCCTTTTTTGAGCAATGCATCCAATTGAAGCGCCGGGAAAAACTGTGCTAGCCATCTAGAACGGATAAAGCATGCCATGGCCCTTACAGTCGACCGCGACCTTCCCGTCCCGCTGAGCGCACAGCTGCGCGGCCTCATCGAATACGGCATCACCTGCGGGGAGCTGTCGCCGGGCGCGCGCCTGCCTTCGGTGCGCGAGCTCGCCGAGGAAGCCGGCGTCGCCCCGATGACGGTCAGCCAGGTCTATCGGGATCTCAAGGAGGCCGGCCTGATCGAGACGCGGGCGGGATCGGGCACCTTCGTGGCGCAGCGCGATTTCGGCGTGAGCAGCACCGACAGCCGCGTGACGGACCTCCACCGCAGCATCGATGCGCTCATCGACGAGGGGCTGGCGCTCGGGCTGCGCCTCAGCGACATTGCGGGTCTGATCGGGGCGAGGCTGTCGAACCGCCATGCCCGCGCCCGGGTGCAGCACATCGTGCTGGTCGGCATCTTTGCGGCGGCGACTGCCGGCTACGCCCAGGCCGTTGCCGAAAATTTGGGCTCGCTCGCAACGGTCGAGGCGGTCACCATCGACGCGCTCGAACAAAGCGAGGAAGCCCGCCGGCGGGCGATGAGCGCCGATCTCGTGCTCACCATGGCACATCGCCGGCGCGACGTCGCCGCCCTGCTGCCGCGCCAGCGCGTCATCGCCATCCGGTTCATTCCCTCGGAGGCGACGCGGCGCGCCCTCGCCTCGATCGCGCCGCTCGCCAGCGTCCTGTGCGTTTCGCGCTTTCCCGAATTCCTGCCGATGATGAAGCCGGGCGTGCAGCGCTTCGCCGCGCATGTGAACTCGATCGCGGCGACCGTGGTCGACGCGCCGGATCTCGACGGGCTGATCGGCGCGCATGACGTCGTGGTCTATGCCACCGGCGCCGAGTCCGTGCTCGATCGACTGGGGCCGCAGCGCACGGCCATCGAATACAGGCACATGCCCGATCCGGGCGACATCGAGCGGCTCGTCCGGCCGCTCATCGATGCCGGGAGCGCTCCGGCCGCAGCAGACAGGAAGGCGTCATGAAGATCAGCGATATGAACTGGCCGCAGGTCGAGGAATATCTGAAGCACGACGACCGCGCCATCCTGCCGCTCGGCAGCACCGAGCAGCATGCCTGGCTGAGCCTGTCGGTGGACTCGATCCTCTCCGAGCGCGTCGCGATCGAGGCGGCCGAGCCGCTCGGCATCCCCGTCTTCCCGGTGCTGGCCTATGGCGTCACGCCCTATTTCCTCGCTTATCCCGGTTCGGTGAGCCTGCGCGTGGCGACCTATGTCGCCATCGTCCGCGACGTCCTCGACAGCCTCTATCATCAGGGCTTCCGCCGCATCCTCCTCGTCAACGGCCATGGCGGCAACCAGCCGGCCGGCAGCCTCGCCATCGAATGGATGGCCGACCATCCCGACGCAGCGGTGAAGTTCCACAATTGGTGGGCGGCCCCCGCGACGATGGGCAAGGTCAAGGAGATCGATCCGGTCGCCTCGCACGCCTCCTGGATGGAGAATTTTCCGTGGACGCGGCTGAAGGATGCCGTCCTGCCGACGCAGCAGAAGCCGATGATCGATTTCGAGCGCCTGCGCGTGCTCAGCCCCGAAGGCGTGCGCGCCTATCTCGGCGACGGCAATTTCGGCGGCTATTACGAGCGTCCCGACGAGGACATGCTGGCGATCTGGTCGCTCGCCGTGGCGGAGACGCGCGGCCTCATCGAGGGGCCCTGGCAATGAGCGGCGGCCCCATCCTGGTCTGGGGCGCGGGCGCCATCGGCGCCACCCTCGGTGCCGCCTTCATTCGTGCCGGCGAGGAGGTCGTCTTCGTCGACGCCGCCGCCGACCATGTCGCGGCGATCAACGCGGCGGGCCTCGCCATCACCGGCCCGGTCGATCCGCACCATGTCACGGCACGTGCCTTCGTACCCGAGGCGGTGGAAGGCACCTATGACCGCATCGTGCTGGCGGTGAAGTCGCACCACACCGCCGCCACCCTCGGCGGCGTCGCCCGGCACCTCGCGCCCGGCGGCTTCGTCGTCTCGGCCCAGAACGGCCTCGAGGAGCATCGCATCGCCGCGGCGATCGGAGCGGAACGCACCGTCGGCTGCTTCGTGAATTTCGGCGCCGACTACATGGAACCGGGCGTCGTGCTCTATGGCGGGCGCGGCGCCGTCGTGGTCGGCGAGATCGACGGCCGGCTGACGCCGCGCCTCGACGAGGTCTTCGCCCTGTTCCGCAAATTCGACCGCGACGCCATCCGTACCGCCAACATCTGGGGCTATCTGTGGGCCAAGCTCGTCTACGGAGCCATGCTGTTCGCCACCGCGCTGACCAATGACAGCATCGCCGACGTCCTCGCCATCGAGCGCCACCGGCCGATGCTGGTGAAGCTCGCCCATGAGATCCAGGCGGTGGCGGCGGCTGAAGGCATCCGGCTCGAAGCCTTCAACGGCTTCGATCCCGCGGCCTTCGCCCCCGACGCCCCCTACGCCGTGGCCGCACGCTCCTTCGACGAGATGGTCGCCCACAACCGGAAATCCGCCAAGTCGCATTCCGGCATCTGGCGCGATCTCGCCGTCCGCAAGCGGCGCACCGAGGTCGACGCGCAGCTCGGGCCGATCATCGAGTTCGGGCGCCGGCACGGCGTCGCGACGCCGATCGTCGAGGGCGTGATCGAGCGCATCCACGACATCGAGGAGGGCCGGCGCCAGCTCGACCTCGCCTGGCTCGACGAACTCGACGCCATCGCCGACGCAGGAGCCGCCGCATGAACATCGACCTGTCCGGCCGGACCGCCCTCGTCACCGGCGCGGCGCACGGCTTCGGCCGCGCCATCGCCGTCGCGCTCGCCCGGGAGGGCTGCCGGGTGTTCGCCTGCGACATCCTGGCGGACGAATTGCCGGAGACGGCGCGGCTCGCCGGCCCGAACTGCGAGGCGCGCAGGCTCGACGTCTCCAAGCATGAAGCCGTCCAAGCCGTGGTGGCCGAGATCGAAACCCTGACCTCGGGCGTCGACATCCTCGTCAACAATGCCGGCGGCGTGCTCGGCCAGGTCGGGCGGCCGATCGAGGCGATCACGCCGACCGACTGGCAGGCGATCTTCGACGTCAACCTGACCGGCGCCTTCCTGATGACGCAGGCGGTGGCGCCGGCCATGAAGCGCAAGGGCTCGGGCCGCATCGTCAACATCTCCTCCGGCGCCGGGCTCGGCATCAGCCTGACCGGCATCCAGGCCTATGCCAGCGCCAAGGCCGGCCAGATCGGCCTCACCCGGCAATTGGCGCATGAGCTCGGGCCGTTCGGTATCACCGTCAACAATGTCGCGCCGGGCTTCGTGCGCTCCAATCCGACGACGGAGCGCCAATGGGAGGCGATGGGCGAGGCCGGCCAGCGCAAGCTGATCGACAACATCGCCCTGAAGAAGCTCGGTTCGCCGCAGGACATCGTCAACGCCGTGCTGTTCTTCGCCTCCGACCTCGCCGGCTGGATCACCGGCCAGGTCCTCAGCGTGGACGGCGGCAAATGAGCGGGGATCTCGCAGCCATCGAAGCCGCGCTCGCCGCGGGCGAGGCCGGCTTCATCCAGGAATTGATGGCCTTCTGCCGCATCCCGAGCGTGAGCGCCGATCCGGCCTATCGCGACGGCATCGCCGAGGCCGCCCGTTTCGTCGCCGGCCGGCTCGAACGCGCCGGCTTCGACGACGTGGCCATCGTTCCCACCGGCGGCCACCCCGTCGTCACGGGCGGGTGGTGCCGGGCGCCCGGCGCCCCCACCGTGCTCGTCTACGGCCATTACGACGTCCAGCCGCCCGATCCGCTGGAGCGCTGGACCAGCCCGCCCTTCGAGCCGACCCTGCGCGACGACCGCCTCTATGCCCGCGGCATTTCCGACGACAAGGGCCCCCTGCTCATCCCGATCCTGGCGGCCGAGGCCTGGCTCAGGCAGCACGGCTCTTTGCCAGTCAACCTCAAATTCCTGATCGAGGGCGAGGAGGAATCCGGCAGCCCGCATTTCGAGGCGGCGGTGGCGGCGCTCGCCGAGGAACTCGCCTGCGACCTCGTCGTCTCCGCCGACGGCGCCATGTGGCGCGCCGACCTGCCGTCGGTGACGGTCGCGAGCCGCGGCATGACGGCGCTCGACGTCATCGTCCACAGCGCCGCGAAGGACCTGCATTCGGGCCGGCACGGCGGCAGCGCCCCCAATCCGGTCCGGGCGCTCGTTCGCCTGCTGGCGAGCCTGCACGAGGAGGACGGCAAGGTTGCCGTCGAAGGCTTCCATGACGGCATCGTCCCGCCGGATCCAGCCATCGTCGAGGCGATCGACGCCGTGGATTTCGACGCCCGCGCCTATTTCGAGGGCATCGGCGCGCCGGCGCCGGAGCCCCTGCCCGCCGGCCGCGACCTGCTGATCCGCCAATGGCTGGAGCCGACGCTGGAGTTCAACGGCATCAGCGGCGGCTATGCCGGTGCCGGCACCAAGACGGTGATCCCCTCGCAGGCCCAGGCCAAGATCACCTGCCGCCTGGTCGCCGGGCAGGATCCGGCGGCGGTGCGGGAGGCGATCCGACGCCACCTGCAGGCGCGGCTGCCGAGCGGCTATCGGCTCGAAACGGTCGAGCACGGGCCGGGCTCGCCGGCCTTCGCGCTCGATCCCGACGACCGCGGCCTGCGCATGACGCAGGACATCCTCGGCGAACTGCTCGGGCGCCGGCCCCTGCGCGTCGCCATGGGCGCCACCATCCCGATCGGCGCGGTCTTCCGGAGCCGATTGGGGGCGCCCACCGTGTTCTTCTCCTTCTCGACCTCGGACGAGGACTATCACGCCCCCAACGAGTTCTTCCGCCTCGCCAATTTCCGCCTTGGGCTCGTCGCCTGGGCCCGCCTCATCGACCGGCTGAAGGAGCTCAAGGGCCATGGCTGACGCATCCGCATTCGCCTATGCCGGCGTGGCCGCCATCGGGGCCGCCTTCCGGGACGGCTCGCTGTCGCCGCGCGCGCTCGTCGAGGCCGCGCTGGCGCGCCTCGACCGGCTGGAGCCGCGGCTCAACGCCGTGATCGATCCGCTGCGCGACCTCGCTTTCGCCATGGCGGCCCGGGCGCAGGATGAATTGAAGGCCGGCCGCGACCGCGGGCCGCTGCACGGCATCCCCGTCGCCATCAAGGACATCATCGACATCGAGGGCGTGCCGACCGGCTATGCCACCCGGGCGCTCGATCCCGCTTTGCCCGAGCAGGATGCAGCCCTGGTCGCGCGGCTGCGCGCAGCCGGCGCCGTCTTCCTCGGCAAGACCAACCTGCTCGAATTCGCCTATGGCATCGCCCATCCGGCCCTCGGCCAGACCAACAATCCCTTCGACACCGGCCGCACCTCGGGCGGGTCGAGCGGCGGCTCGGCGGCGCTGGTCTCCGCCGGCATCGTGCCGCTCGCCGTCGGCACCGACACCGGCGGCTCGATCCGCATTCCCGCCGCCTATTGCGGCATCGTCGGCCTCAAGCCGAGCTACGGCGCCGTCTCGACGCAGGGCGTGTTCCCGCTCTCCTGGTCGCTCGACCATGCCGGCCCCCTCGCCCGCAGCGTGGCGGACGCCGCCTTCCTGCTCGGCGGCCTGACCGGCAGCCCTGTTGCGCTGGCGCCGCGCCGGATCGAGGGGCTGCGCATCGGCCTCCTCGAACCGCATCTCGCCTCGCCTTTGGTCAGGCCCGGCGTCTCGGCCGCGGTCGAGGCGGCGGTCGCGCGCCTGGTCGAGGCCGGCGCCACGGCCCGGCCGGTCTCCTTCGAAGGCCATGAGCGGGTATCGGCGGAGCTGATCGCCATCCTGCATCCGGAGGCCAGCCTCATCCACGAGCCGATCCTCGCGCGGCGTCCGGAAGGCTATGCGCCCGGCACGCGCGCGCAGGTCGAGGCCGGCTTCGGGGTGCCGGCGACCGACTATGTGCGGGCGCAGCGCTTCCGCGCCGGGCTCACCGAGACGATCGAGGCCCTTTTCGCCGAATTCGACGTCCTGCTCAGCCCCTCCGTCGCCTTCGTCTCCCCGATCGAGGATCCAGCGATCGGCGGCGAGGACGGCGACGCCGAAGGCCTGTCCTCCGGCCTCGCCAACATGACCGGCCAGCCCGCCATCAGCCTCCCCTGCGGCCTGAGCGAGGGCCTGCCCGTCGGCCTCCAGCTCATGGGCCGCCGCGGCGACGATGCCGGACTGCTCTCGGCCGCCGCGGCGGTGGAAGCCGTGCTGGGCTTCACGGCCAGGCCGGCGCTGTGAAGGGCGCCCTCCCGGATGCCTGCCGCCCTTATGAGGGCTGATCGGAGGTGTTTTCCCGGCGCGGGACGTCTCGTTCGCGCCGGGGAACGCAGCGGCTGCGGTTGAAAAGAGCGGACGAGACGTCCCCGCACCCGGCGGTAACGCCGAAACGGGGCCGGCATGCCGGAAAATTAGAGCGAAATTGTTCAGACTGTAGAATATCCAGCATTAGAGAAGTAATTTCTGCATTCGGACGGGGAGAAGCGCGGGAGAGTTTTGGCGATTTCGTCCCAGAGATCGTGGATGGATCGGGTTGCAGCCGCGCGCAGGAGAGCTTTGAGCTTTGCGAAGAGGTTCTCGATCGGATTGAGATCGGGGGAGTAGGCGGGCAAGTAAAGCAGTTCCGCCCCTGCGGCCTCGATGGCTTGGCGCACACCCGGGACTTTGTGGCTGCTCAGATTGTCCATGATGACGATATCGCCGTAATTGAGGGTGGGAACGAGGATCTGCGCGACATAGGCCTTGAAGCAATCGCCGTTGACTGGGCCGTCGAGCACGCAGGGAGCTGTCAATCCCCCGCTGCGCAGAGCGCCAATGAAGGTCGTGGTTTTCCAATGGCCATGCGGCACGTAGTCGATCAGGCGCTGTCCGCGCTTGCACCTGCCGTAGTGGCGCGCCATCGCGGTCGAGGCCCAGGTCTCGTCAATGAAGACCAGACGCGAGGGCCTCAGCCAGATTTGGTTGCTGTGCCATTTGCGGCGAGCGGCCGCGACATCGGGGCGTTTTTGCTCGCTGGCGTGGATCGTCTTTTTTTATATGTCAGCCCAAGCCGCTTGAGCATATGCCACATCGGGGCATGGCTGATGCTGACCCCCAATTCTTCCTCCGCCCAGGCCCGCAGATCCGCGACACGCGCATCCGGATCCGCCGCGACCTTGGCCCGCAGAACCTCTTCATGCTTGGCAAGCTTGAGCGGAACATGATTGCGCTGGGGGCGGGCACTGACCTCCCCCGTCGCGCACCGCCGCGCTGCCGCCTTGTAGATGTAGGACACACTCACCCTGAAGATTGGTGCGATCGTGCTCGCCGACATCCCGCTATCCAGCGCCCCAAGCACACGATCTCGCAAATCCTGCGAATAGGCTTCACCACGCTTCGTCATGCTTCATCTCCGGAATAGCCCGGAAACCTATGAATCACACTAAGCCATCCAGTGGAATCCCTTCCGATTCCACTCAGACAAATTCCGCTCTAACAGGCTGCGGAAATTGACATCTGTATAGGTGATTTTCGTTTTTGCTCATGCAGTTGGAGTGGGATTTCTGACGGATTTGGATCGGGTATCGATGCGTTTTTCCGGTATTCCGGTTCAAGTCGTTGCGAAGAGTTTGGGAAGTCGGATGAGGTTGTAGGCTGCGGCTCTGAGAGTGAACATCCATCCGACCCGTTCTTGGCCTCGGTGTTTTGTTTGCCGGAAGCCGCCGGCTTCCTTGATCCAGCCGAACGGCTCTTCGATGCGTTTGCGGATCGTCTGGCTGAGGGCATATCCGGGGTGGCGTGTCGTGCGCCGATCGATGGCTGACCGGCGGTTGGTGGCGTTCTGCGCGACATGCGGCGTCACGCCGAGAGCGCGCAACCTGGCCACATGCGCAGCGACGTCATAGGCCTTGTCGGCGCCCAGGGTGACACGGCCGGCCGGCGCGGCGTCCTCGATCATCGCCTCGGCCGCCGCCCGCTCGGCCCAGCCGGTGGCCTTCGTCAGTTCGGCATCGACGATGAGGCCGTTGCGGTTCTCCATGAGGACATGGCCGAGATAGGCCAGCTTGGCGGGCTGGCCGTCCGCCTTGCGATAAAGCCGGGCATCCGGGTCGGTGGTGCTCTCATGGGTCTCGTTGGAGCGCTTCTCGCCCCGGAAATCGCGCTCGCCATTGCGGCCCGGCCCGGGCGGTGACCCGCTGCCATCCTTGGGCTGAAAGCTCTTCATCGACGCCCAGGCGGCGATCAGCGTGCCGTCCACCGAAAAATGCTCGCTCGACAGCAAGGGCTTGACCTGCGGATCGGCCAGGATCGCAAGCAGAAATTCCCGCGCGATGTCGCCCTCCAAAAGCCGGTCGCGGTTCTTGGTGAACACCGTCACATCCCAGATCGGCGCATCCATCGACAGGCCGATGAACCAGCGGAACAGCATGTTGTAGCGCACCTGCTCCATGAGCTGGCGCTCGGAACGGATGCCGAAGAAGGCCTGCACCAACAAGGCCCGCAGCAGTTTCTCCGGTGCGATCGAGGCGCGGCCATACGGCGAATAGAGCTTCGAGAACGGCTCGGACAACCGTTCGAGAGCCGCGTTCACCACAAGGCGGATGGCACGTAGCGGATGATCGCGAGGAACAAGCGATTCAGGGCTCTGATAACTAAAGAGCGCACCCGTCTGTTCATCCGATCCGCGCATCAGCCCCTCCAAGCAATCCACAACAATCAGTGAATCAGATCGCTCGCGCTTCGGGTAGTGAATTTCCGCAGCCTGCTAACCCGGGTTCGAAGCCCGGCATTTGTCGTTCGGACGCTTGATCTTGCCTGCCGACTGTCGCAGGCTCCGGGTCACAAGGCGTGCTCCCGCAGAAGGGCACCCGTTTCATGTTCCGGGAAGAGACGACTCATGGATGGCTCACAGGCGACGCATCACCTCTCCACATGGCTCGACCAGTTCGGCGCCGCATTGGCGGCGAACGACAGGCAGGCGGTGCTGTCTCTCTTCAACGACGACTGCTACTGGCGCGACCTTCTCGCCTTCAGCTGGAATCTCCATACCGCGGAGGGCAAGCCCGCCGTGGCGGCGATGCTCGACGCCACCCTGGAGCAGGCCCGGCCGAGCGGCTTCGCGCCCTCGGGCGAGACGGCGACGGCCGACGGCGTCGTCGAAGGCTGGTTCGATTTCGAGACGCAGGCGGCCCGCTGCAAGGCCCATCTGCGCCTGCGGGGCGGCAAGGCATGGACGCTGCTCACCTCGATGGAGGAGCTCAAGGGATTCGAGGAGAAGAAGGGGCGCAACCGCGTCTTCGGCGCCGAGCATGGCATCCATCGCAACCGCAAGACCTGGCTCGAACGCCGGCAGGAGGAAGAGGCCGCACTCGGCCGCGAGCGCCAGCCCTATTGCCTGATCGTCGGCGCCGGCCAGGGCGGCCTGGCGCTCGGCGCCCGCCTCAAGCGGCTCGGCGTGCCCACCATCCTGGTCGAGGCGCTGGAGCGCCCGGGCGATTCCTGGCGCCGGCGCTACAAGTCGCTCTGCCTGCACGATCCGGTCTGGTACGACCACATGCCCTATCTGCCCTTCCCGGGCGACTGGCCCGTCTACACGCCCAAGGACAAGATGGCGGACTGGCTGGAGAGCTATGCCCGGATCATGGAGCTCGACGTCTGGACCTCGACGGCGTGCCGGCAGGCCTCCTTCGACGCCGGCAGCGGCACATGGACGGTGGAGGTCGTGCGCGACGGCACGCCGGTGACGCTGCACCCCAGACAGCTGGTGCTGGCCACGGGCATGTCGGGCCTGCCCAACCAGCCGGATTTTCCGGGCATGCAGCGCTTCGGCGGCGAACAGTATCATTCGAGCCGCTACCGGAGCAGCGAGGCCTATCGCGGCCGCAAATGCGTCGTCATCGGCTCGAACAATTCGGCCCACGACATCTGCGCCGACCTCTGGGAGAATGGCGCCGACGTCACCATGGTGCAGCGCAGCTCCACCCATGTCGCCTCGTCGGACGCGCTGTTCCGGCACGGCACCAGCAAGCTCTATTCGGAAGCGGCGCTTGAGCGCGGCATCACCACCGACAAGGCGGACCTGCTCAACGCGTCGGTGCCCTATGGCCTGTTGCCCGAACTGCTGAGGCCGGTCACCGCCGCCATCCGGGCCGATGACGCCGACCTGCTGCGCCGGCTGGAAAAAGTGGGATTCCTGCTCGATTTCGGCGACGACGAGTCGGGGCTGTTCCTCAAATATATGCGCCGCGGCTCGGGCTACTACATCGATGTCGGTGCCTCCGAACTGATCGCCAACGGCGACATCAAGCTGAAGAGCGGCGTCGGGATCCGGGAGATCACGCAAAGCGGCGTCCTGCTCGCCGACGGCACCGAGCTGCCGGCCGATCTGATCGTCTACGCCACCGGCTACGGCTCGATGAACGGCTGGGCCGGCAAGCTGATCTCGCAGGAGGTGGCGGACAAGGTCGGCAAGGTCTGGGGACTCGGCTCCGGCACCACCAAGGATCCCGGCCCCTGGGAGGGCGAGCCGCGCAACATGTGGAAGCCGACGCGGCAGGAAGCCCTGTGGTTCCATGGCGGCAACCTGCACCAGTCGCGGCATTATTCCCAATATCTGGCCTTGCAGCTGAAGGCGCGGATGGAAGGCCTGCCGACCCCGGTCTTCGGCATGCCCGAGGTGCACCATCTGAGCTGAGGCGTGCGGAAGGCTGCCTGGGAGCGCGGGCGTCGTGCCCATATGCGCTAACATAAAGGCAAGATCCGCCTTCTCCCGGCTCGGGACACCGCATTTCCTTTGGAAATGCTTGGGGTCCCGGCAGGGGGATGAGGGTCTAAACTTCAACGCAGATAGCTCAATAGTCGCGCTGGTATTGCGGAAGTCTAAACCCTCATCCGGCGCTTCGCGCCACCTTCTCCCGCATGGGAGAAGGAAAATCGCGCTATGGTCGGCAAAGTTAGCGCTTATGGGCGTCTCGCCCGCAGCCGGAAGCACCGCGATCGCCGGCAGACGCACGGGATGCTTCCTGCGATCAGCCGTCGTTCCTGCGGATGGGAAGAGGCGGGCGGGACGTCCGCGCTCCCGGGAAGAACGATCCGGACACGCCGCAACACCTCATCCCTGGAGAGACACCCCATGACGGTTTCCGCCTTGAAGACCCGCCGCCTCGGCCGAGCCCCTGTCTCGGTCTCGGAGCTCGGGCTGGGCACCGCCCCGCTCGGCGATCTCTTCGACGTGGTCGAGGACGACGAGGCGGAGGCGCTGCTCCAGGCCGCATGGGACGGCGGCATCCGTTATTTCGATACCTCGCCCTGGTACGGCAAGGGACAGGCCGAACATCGTGTCGGCCGCGCGCTCTACCGCCGCCCGCGCGGGGAATTCGTGATCTCCAGCAAGGTCGGCCGCACGCTCCGCCGGCCGCTGAAGCCGGGCCCGTTCGAACGCGGCGACTGGCTCGGCGGTCTCGAATTCGATGCGGTGTTCGACTACAGCTATGATGGCATCATGCGCTCCTTCGAGGACAGCCTGCAGCGCCTCGGCATCAACCGCATCGATGTGCTTCTCATCCATGACCTCGATCCCTGGCATTTCAAGCTCGAGGCCAAGGTCGGCGCCTATATGAACCAGCTCTATACCAGCGGCTGGCGGGCCCTGGAGGAGTTGCGCGACCAGGGCGTGATCAAGGGCATCGGCGCCGGCTTCAACACGATGGGGACGATTCCGCGCTATCTCGACCTGTTCGACATCGACTTCTTCCTGATCGCCATGCGCTACACCCTGCTCGAGCAGGACGTGCTGGACGCCGAGTTTCCGCGCTGCGCCGAGCGCGGCGTCGGCATCGTCATCGGCGGCACCTATAATTCGGGCATCCTCGCCACCGGAGCGGTGCCCGGCGCCATGCACAATTACGCGCCGGCCGGGCCGGAGATCCTCGACAAGGTCGCCAGGATGGAGGCGGTGTGCCGGCGCCACGGGGTGCCGCTGGCGGCGGCCGCGCTGCAGTTCCCGCTCGGCCATCCCCTCGTCGCCTCGGTCATTCCCGGCGCGATCAGCCGGCGGCAGGTCGCCCAGAACCTCGCCGCCTTCGCCCATCCCGCCCCCGCCGACCTCTGGGCCGAACTGAAGCATGAGAAGCTGCTGCGCGAGGACGCCCCGGTTCCGGCCTGAGCCCGCATCCGGCCATTGACATCCTCCGCGCGCCGCTCTACCCCTGATTGAACAGGTGTAAACAAGTATAGTATACAGGTGCATATATGGCGCGATCCGTCGCCAGGACAGCCCCCGGAGCAAGCAAGCCCGCACAGATCGCGACGGCGCTCGAACAGGAGATCCGTTCGGGCAAGCTGGGCTTCGGCGACCGCCTCCAAAGCGAGAGCGAACTCGTCCAGCGCTTTTCCGCCAGCCGCAATACTGTCCGCAAGGGCCTCGAAGAACTCTCGAACCGCGGCCTGATCGCCACCAGGGTCGGCATCGGATCCTTCGTCACCTTCGACGGCAAGATCGTCGACGACGCCGTCGGCTGGTCGCGGGCGCTCGCCGATGTCGGCGCCAATGCCGAGACCCGCATCCTCAGGCTCGAGATCATCGAGGATCCCGATCTGGCGGCAAGGCTCGCCTTGGAGAGTCCCTTCTTCATCGCGCTCGACCGCCTGCGCAGCAACGCGGCCGACGGACACGGCATTTCCATCGAACGCAGCCGCCTGCCCCTCACGCCCAAGCTGGAGGAGATCCCGCTGAGGGGCCTGCGCGAAGGCTCGCTCTACGAGACGCTGCGCAGCGTCGGCGTCGTGCCCGATCATGGCGAGGAATGGGTCGACATCGAAATGCTCGACGCCCGGGACGCCGCCGTCCTTGGATGCGCGGAAGGCGCGCCGTTCCTGCGTTCGCGCCGCCTGGCGCGGGACGCCGGCGGCCAGCCGATCGAATATGTCACCAGCCTGCTCAACCCCGCGCATTTCGCGCTCCATCTGGAATTCTGAACCATGCCGAGCATGCGACCCGAAGATCTCGTCGACCGCGCCACGGGCGCGCTGGTCGGCGGCGCCCTGGGCGATGCCTTCGGCATGCCGACGCAATTGCTGTCGCCGGGCGAGATCCGGGCCGCCTACGGCTTCGTCGACCATCTCGTCGCGCCGGCCGCCGACCACCCCGTCTCGAAGGGCCTGCCGGCCGGCGCCGTCACCGACGACACCGAGCAGGCGCTGCTGCTCGGTCGGGCGCTCCTGCGATCCGGGCCCCGCTTCGACCATAAGAGCTGGGTGAACGCGCTGCTCGGCTGGGAGCAGGACATGAAGGCGCGCGGCAGCTACGACCTGCTCGGCCCTTCGACCAAGCGGGCGATCGACGCCATCAATGCCGGCGTGCCGGTCGAGGAGGCGGGCCGCCACGGCGACACCAACGGCGCGGCGATGCGCATCGCCCCGGTCGGCATCCTGATGCCGCCCGAACCGCTCGACGCGCTGGTCGACAAGGTCGCCGAGACCTGCCGGGCGACGCACAACACCGCCATCGCCATCGCCTCGGCCGCCGCGGTGGCGGCGGCGGTGAGCTGCGGCGTCTCGGGCGGCGATTGGCGTGCCGCCTCCGTCCTCGCCGTCGCCGCCGCGAGGCTGGGCGCGTCGAGGGGGCACTGGGTCACCGGCGGCAGCATCGCCGCCCGCATCGACTGGGCGCAAGGCCTCGTCCGCGGCCGGGCGAGAGCCGAGGCGATCGGGCAGGTGGTCGACCTCGTCGGCACCGGCGTCGCGGCGCAGGAATCGGTGCCGGCAGCCTTCGCCGTCCTCGAAATCGCGGAGGGCGATCCTCTGCAGGCCGCCATCATCGCCGCCAATCTCGGCGGCGATACCGACACGATCGGGGCGATCGCCGCCGGCGTGGCGGGGGCCTGCACCGGCTTCGCCCGCCTGCCCGCCGACGCCGTCGCGGGCCTGAAGGGCATCGACCTCGCCGGCGTGCATGCGCTCGCGGCCGATCTCGTGGCGGCACGCCTGGGGGCGCGGCCGGCATGAGGCACAGGCCCAACCCGACGCGCCTGTTGTCGGTCGGCAGCATCATCGCCGACATCCGCATCGACGTGCCCGCCTTGCCGCCGCGCGGCGGCGACGTCCTCGGCTCGCCGGCCACGGTCAGCGCCGGCGGCGGCTTCAACATCCTGGCGGCGGCGGCCCGCAACGGCCTCAAAGCCGCCTTCGGCGGGCAGCACGGCACCGGCCCCCATGGCGAGCGCATCCGGGCGGATCTCGTGGCGGAAGGCATCGCCGCGCTCATGCCGCCGAGCCGCGAGGGCGACAGCGGCTTCTGCGTCGTGCTGGTCGAGCCGGACGGCGAACGCACCTTCATCACCAGCCCCGGCGTCGAGGCCCGTCCCGGCGCCGCCGGCCTGCGCAGCCTGCCGCCCGGGCCGGCCGACGCGGTGTTCGTCTCCGGCTACGACCTCTGCTACCCCGAGCTCGGCCCCGCCATCGCCGCATGGATCGCGACGCTGCCGGCGACCGCGACGCTCGTCCTCGATCCCGGGCCCCTGGTCGCCGACATCCCGCCTTCCGTCTCCGATGCGGTGCTGGCGCGCGTCGACGTGCTCACGCTCAATCGCCGCGAGGCCGGCCTGCTCGCCGGCTCGGACGACCTTCGGGAAGCGGCCGGCCGGATCGCCCGCCGCCTCCCGGCCGCCGCCCTCCTCATCGTCCGCGATGGGGCGGCCGGCTGCCTCCTCGTCGGCGGGGACATGCCGCCGGCAGGGCTTTCGGTGCCGGCGCCCGCCGTGCGCATGGTGGATTCGACCGGCGCGGGCGACGCCCACACCGGCGTGTTCGTCGCCTCCCTCGCCGCGGGTCTCGACCCGCCGCAGGCCGCCCGGCGCGCCAACGCCGCCGCCGCTCTCGCGGTGACGCGGCGCGGGCCGGCGACGGCGCCGGGCACCGCGGAGCTGGAGGCTTTTATCGCGGCCTGAAAGGCCGGGAATACAAGAAGATAGGGCGAATCTCTCGCAGGAGAGGCGAACGCCCAGGACACGGCAGAACGACAAGACCGAACCCGCGTGAATTCGTCCGTCATCATCGAGCCAGGGAACGAAACCATGACCTATCAGATCACACGCCGCCGCTTCACGGCCGCCCTCGGCGGCGCCGCCATCGCCGGGGCCTGGGCGCGGCCCGGCTTTGCCGACGCCAAGGAAATCATCGTCCTCAACTGGAAGGGCTACGGCACCGACGAAGCCTTCGCCCTCAAGGCCTTCGCCGACAAGACCGGCATCACCGTCAAGCACGATTATTTCAACTCCGAACCGGAGATGCTGACCAAGCTGCGCACCAATCCCGGCGCCTATGACGTGGTGCTGATCAACTCGGCGCGCATCCAGCAGGCTGAGAGCGAAGGCCTGATCGATCCGATCGATTTCGCCAAGGTGCCGAATTCGGCCGGCCTTGCGCCCGCCTTGAAGAACCACGCCAACCTGACGGTCGACGGCAAGGCCTACGGCCTGTCCTGGCTGTGGGGCATGAATTCGCTCACCGTGCGCAAGGGCATCGCCGCCGACAGCTGGTCGATCTTCACCGATCCGAAATATGCCGGCCGCCTCGCTTTGTTCGACGACGCGGTCACCGAAATCGGCATCGGGGCCCTGCTGACGGGCCAGGACATCAACGATCCCAAGGACCTCAAGGCGATCGTCGACAAGCTCAAGGCGATGAAGCCCAACGTCAAGCTGACATGGTCGAGCGAGGACGAATGGAACAAGGCCTTCGCGGCCAACGCCTTCGACATCTCGGTCTACTGGTCGGGCGCGGTGGTGCGCTCGATCCATGTCAGCAAGCTGCCGGCCGAATTCATCATCCCGAAGGAGGGCGCGATCGGCTGGCTCGACAGCCTCGCCGTCCCCACCTCCAGCACGAAGAAGGACGATGCGCTGAAGTTCATCGACTACATGATCGACCCGACCTTCTATCTGACCTGGGCGAACGAGTCGGGCGCGCCGGCCTCGGCCAACCAGGCGGCCATGGCGAAGCTGCCGGCCGACGACCTCAACCGCCAGATCCACAAGGAAGACTATCTGAGCAAGCTGCAATTCATGTCGGCCCTGCCGGACGACCGGCGCCAGGCCTTCAACGACGCCTGGGAGGAAGTGAAGGCGTTCTACGCGAAATAGGATAGCCGGATTGGATCCTTCTCCCGTTCGGGAGAAGGTGCCGGCAGGCGGATGAGGGACGAAACCTGGACAAGCGGGACTCTGCGAGTCCTCGCTCAAATCGTCGAACGCCAGACCCTCATCCGGCGCTGCGCGCCACCTTCTCCCATTCGGGAGAAGGAGATCGCGCCACATCCCAACACGTTCCTCCAGCCCGGGCGACCATGCCGATGGCCCATGAAGTCGAGGTGAACATCCCGAGACCCGCCCGCCGCCGGCGCCAGGGCTGGGCGACGGCGGCCCTGCTGGCGCCGGCCTATGGCTGGCTCCTGCTGGCGGTGTTCCTGCCGCTCTGCGCCATGCTGTTCTTCAGCTTCCTGAAGACCTCGCCCCTCCCCGGCCGGCCGCTGTTCTACACGGTCAACAACTATCTCGCCTTCATCAACCGGCCCTATCTCTTCGACGTCGCCTGGACCTCGATCCGGATCGGGCTGTGGACCACGGGCCTGTGCGCCGTCATCGGCCTGCCGGCCGCGCTCGCTCTGGCCCGGGCGACCAGCGGGCGCTCAAAGCATGTGCTCTTCCTGCTGATCATCCTGCCGTTCTGGACCAACGGCCTGGTGCGGGTGTTCTCCTGGACCATGGTGCTGCGCGAAGGCGGCCTGCTCGACTACGCCCTCCATCTCGTCATCCCCGGCGCGCCGGCCTTCTCGCTGCTCTACAGTTTCCCCGCGATCATCATCGGGCTGGTGCACGCCTACCTGCCCTACATGATCCTCACCTGCTATCTCTCCGCCTCCGCCATCGAGGACGGCTATGTCGAGGCGGCGCGCAGCCTGGGCGCCCGCACGCCGGTGGTGTTCTGGAAGATCCTGCTGCCTTTGTCGCTGCCGGGCCTGATCTCCGGCTCGATCCTGATCTTCGTGCCGGTGATCGGCAGCTTCATGGAGCCGCGCATCCTCGGCGGACGCATCGGCGTGACCATGGGCACGGTGATCGAGGACCAGTTCACCGCGGCCTTCAACTGGCCGCTCGGGGCGGCCCTGTCCTTCATCATGCTCGCCGTCGTCCTCGTCATCTTCGCCGCCTCCGCGCGCGTCCTGCGCGCCGGCGGCGCCCTGCAATAGGAGCCCGGCATGATCGCATTGGGACGGGCCTTCCTGGCGGCGACCCTCGTCTTCCTCTATCTGCCGATCGCGGTGATGGTGGCGATGGCCTTCAACGCCTCGCCGCTCTACACGCTGCCGCTCGAACCGACCTTCCACTGGTTCGGCGTGCTGGCGCAGAACGGTCCGCTGCTGGCGGCGACCTCCAACAGCCTCGTCCTCGCCCTGGCGACCGCGGTGATCGCGACCGCCGTCGGCACCCTCGCCTCGCTCGCGCTCAACCGGCGCAGCTTCCGCGGGCAGTCGCTGCTGAAGGTGCTGCTCCTGCCGCCGATCGCCATCCCCTGGCTGATCACCGGCACCGCCATGCTGCTGTTCTTCTTCTGGACCGGCATCGGCCGGGGCCTCCACGCCATGCTGATCGGCCATGTCGCGCTCGCCATTCCCTATGTCGTGCTCATCGTCGGCGCCGGCATGCAGAACCTGCGCGCCGAGCTCGAGGAGGCGGCGATGAGCCTCGGCTCAACGCCGCTCCACGCCTTCTTCGCGATCACCCTGCCCCTGCTGGCCCCGAGCATCGTCGCAGCGCTGCTCTTCGCCTTCGCGGTGTCGCTCGATCAGTTCGTGGTGTCCTATTTCCTGGCGACCCCGGGCGTCAGCACGCTGCCGGTCGAGATCTACACGTCGATCCGCAAGGGCTTCACCCCCGAGATCAACGCGATCTCGGCGATCTTCCTCGGCGTGTCCGCGGTTCTCGTGCTCGTCTTCGCGCAATTGTCCAACCTCGGAGGAAACCGTGATCGGCGTTGACGTCTCTTCCATCGGCAAGGGTTACGGCACGCTGCGCGTGCTCGACCAGGTCAGCGCCTCCTTCAAGGCGGGGCAGTTCACCAGCCTGCTCGGCCCGTCGGGCTCCGGCAAGACCACGCTGCTGCGCATCATCGGCGGCTTCATCGAACCGGACGAAGGCGCGGTCCGCTTCGGCGGCGAAGACGTCACCCACGTCCCGCTCTGGCAGCGCAAGGTCGGCATGGTCTTTCAGTCCTATGCGCTGTTCCCGCATATGAGCGTGCAGGACAATGTCGTCTTCGGCCTCAACCGCCGCGGCATCCGGGGCGAGGCGGCGCGCCGGCAGGTCGCCGAAGCGCTGGAAATGGTCCACCTGACGGGGTTGGAACAACGCAAGCCCCGGCAGTTGTCCGGCGGCCAGCAGCAGCGCGTCGCCCTCGCCCGGGCCATCGTCACCAAGCCGCGCGTGCTGCTGCTGGACGAGCCGCTGTCGGCGCTCGACCGGCGCCTGCGCCAGGACATGCAGATCGAGCTTCGCCGCATCCAGCGCGAGAGCGGCCTCACCACCATCTTCGTCACCCACGACCAGGAGGAGGCGCTGACCCTGTCCGACACGGTGGCGATCCTCGATCGCGGCCACATCGTGCAGGAAGGCGCCCCGCTCGACATCTATGAGCGCCCGCGCACGCGCTTTGCCGCCTCCTTCCTCGGCGACGCCAATTTCTTCACGGGAACGGCGGGCGCCGACGGCATCGAGGCAGCGGGCGGGCTGATCCGCACCGCCGACAGGCTGCCCTCGCCGGGCACCCGGGTCACCGCGGCCGTGCGGCCGGAGAAGATGCGCCTGCTGCCGCAGGGAACGCCCGAGGAGCGCGGGCAGAACAGCTGCGCCGTCATCCTGCGGGAGGTGATCTATGCCGGCTCCGTCTCGACCTTCCTTGCCGAGGGCCCGGACGGCACCCCGATCAAGGTCCTGGCGCAGAACCGCGAGGCCAGCGTGCCGGCGGTCGGACAGGCCGCGACGCTGGCATGGTCGCCCGAACACACGGTGCTGGTCGCCGATTGAGACCACCCTGCGGCGGCCCGCATTGCATGGCGGTTGGCGGGCCGCTAAAGCAACGCCATGCTGCGTCTCACCGAACTGAAGCTGCCGCTCGGCCATGCGCCCGAAGCGTTGCCTGCCGCCATCCGCGAGCGCCTGGACATCGAGCCGGCGGACATGATCGATTTTGCCGTCGCCCGGCGCGCCAATGACGCACGCCGGAAGTCCGCCATCCTGATGGTCTATTCGGTCGACGTGACGCTGAGAGACGAAGCCGCGGTCCTCGCCCGCTTTGCCGGCGATCACCACGTCCAGCCCGCGCCCGACACCGGCTATCGCTTCGTCGGCAAGGCGCCTGCGAATAGCGGCGGGCCGCGCCCCGTGGTCATCGGCGCCGGCCCCTGCGGCCTGTTCGCCACCCTGATCCTGGCCCAGATGGGCTTTCGCCCCATCATCCTGGAGCGCGGCAGGGTGGTGCGCGAGCGCACCAGGGACACCTGGGGCCTGTGGCGGCGCGGCGTGCTCGATCCCGAATCCAACGTCCAGTTCGGCGAGGGCGGCGCCGGCACCTTCTCGGACGGTAAGCTCTACAGCCAGATCAAGGATCCGCGCCATCTCGGCCGCAAGGTGCTGACCGAATTCGTCGCGGCCGGCGCGCCGCCGGAAATCCTGACCGAGGCCCATCCGCATATCGGCACCTTCCGCCTGGTGACGATGGTGGAGCATATGCGGAGCACGATCGAGGCCCTCGGCGGCGAATACCGCTTCGGGCACCGCGTCGAGGATCTCGATATCGCCGCCGGCGCCGACGGCATCCGCCGCGTGCGCGGCCTGCATCTGCACGACGGCAGCTACCTCGAAGCCGACCGTGTCGTCCTCGCGGTCGGCCACAGCGCGCGCGACACCTTCGGCATGCTGTACGGCCGCGGGGTGCACATCGAAGCCAAGCCCTTCTCGATCGGCGTGCGCATCGAGCATCCGCAGTCCTGGATCGACAGAGCACGCTTCGGCGCCTGCGCCGGCCATCCCGACCTCGGCGCCGCCGCCTACAGCCTGTCGCATCACTGCCGCAACGGGCGGACGGTCTACAGCTTCTGCATGTGCCCGGGCGGCCGCGTGGTGGCGGCGACGTCCGAGCCCGGCCGCGTGGTCACCAACGGCATGAGCCAATATTCGCGCCAGGAGTTCAACGCCAATTCCGGCCTCGTCGTCGGCATCGATCCCGCCCGCGACTATCCCGGCCACCCGCTCGCCGGCATCGAGTTGCAGCGGCACTGGGAATCGCTCGCCTATGTCGCGGGCGGCTCGACCTATGAGGCGCCGGGCCAGAAGGTCGGCGACTTCCTCGCCGGGCGCGCCTCGACCGAATTCGGCGAGGTCATCCCCTCCTACAAGCCGGGGGTCCATCTGACGGACCTCGCCGAATGCCTGCCCGGCTTCGCCGTCGAGGCCCTGCGGGAAGCGCTTCCCGCCTTCGGCCGCCAGATCCCGCGCTACGACCATCCCGACGCGGTGATGACCGGAGTGGAGACCCGCACCTCCTCCCCTGTCCGCATCGGCCGCGGCAAGGATTTCCAGAGCCTCAACACCGCCGGCCTCTTCCCGGCCGGCGAAGGCGCGGGCTATGCCGGCGGCATCCTCTCCGCGGCGGTGGACGGCATCAGGGTGGCGGAGGCGGTGGCACAGAGCCTTGTCGGCGCGGCGTGACCGAGCATACGCGCCTCGCGGCTGCCTGTTTCTTCTACGGCCCGATCCGCCCCGCCCAGGCCGCGACCCCGGCCGCCAGCCTGCCCAGATTGTCGTCCATCGTCAGGCCCGAGACGTTTCTGCGCGGCTTGAGGTCATGGTCGCCGTCCTCCAGCCACAGCAGCTCGATCGCCTTCGACAGCGCATAGCCGCGGACGTCCTCGCGGGTTCCGAACGGATCGCGCGTGCCCTGCGCGATCAGGGCCGGCGTCGTCATCGCGGCGAGATGCGCGGTGCGCAGTTGCGCCGGCTTGCCGGGAGGATGGAAGGGATAGCCGAGGCACAGCAGGCCGGCGATCCGGCCGGCGGCGTGCAGCTCGTCGGCGACCATGCTGGCCACGCGCCCACCCATCGACTTGCCGCCGATGACCACCGCTCCCCTGGCATCGAGGGCGTCGACAGCGGCGAGATATTCCGACGTCAGCGTCTCCGCCCGCGGCGGCGGCTTGCGCCCCGCCGACGTCCGGCGTGCCGCCATATAGCCGAACTCGAAGCGGACGACGCGCAGTCCCGCCCCGGCCAGCGCCGCGGCGGCGGCGTTCATCCACGGCGAATCCATCGGTGCGCCGGCACCGTGGGCCAGGAGGATGGTGTATCCGGCATCGTCGGGGCCGTCATGGAGGAAGACCGTCGCCATTCACAGGCCCTCGTTTTGCAAGGCGTTTGAGAACCTATCCGCCGTCGTGGCACCAGGACGACCTTGCCGCCTGGTCGCTTGGCATTCCGCGATGTCGCTCGGTCCCTTCAGCGACGGGTTACCGTCGAGCAAGCTCCCAAGCGGATGAGGGGACCATATAGGCTGGGCAATTGCCGCCTATAAACGGCTCCCGAAATCCATCCTCTGATGCAGGATGCGCACGACGTCCAATCGTCCTGCGGAGACGCGATAAAACAAGACGTGCGCTCCTACGGAAAATTTCATGTATCCGGCTCGTATCTCGTCGCAGCGACGCCCCCGCTGTGGATTTGCCGCCACGGCCTCGATCGCCCCTTGAATGTTCCGAATATAGGCCTCGGCTTGGGCACCGCTCCAACGCACCTGCGTATAATCCCAGATTTCATGGAGATCCGCATGCGCGCGCGGGGAAAGAACATAGGGGTTCACGTCTCCGAGCCGCCCCTGTCCCGCTTACCGGCTATGAAAGCATCGAAATCAAAGGGCGTCGAAACACCGCTGTTCTCACCCTCTATCAGAGCGGCTCGCAAAGCGGCCAGGCGGGCCTCCTGCTCTTCGAGCAGACGCAAGCCGGCTCGTACGACCTCGCTGGCCGAGCCATAACGTCCCTGCTCGACCTGTCCGCTGATGAAGCCCATGAAATGGTCACCGAGGCTGAACGACGTGGTTTTGCTCATCGCATCTCTCCAGCGAGAAGATTACTAGGAACTAGTATCGGCTGCAATGGCGAACCCGTCTTTGGCTGTCGGCAAGCTCCTGTGGCTCCGGCAAGCGCGACACACCGTTCGCTGCTGTCGCCGTTCCGGCCCGCCCCCGGCGCAGGGAACAATGCCCGGAATCAGGATCGAGGCATTTCTCTCCAATCGTGATGCTTTTCCGTGACCTGGCGGCAATGACCCTGCGATTGAACCGACTGGGATTTCACCCGCAACCCAGCCGGCCTCTCACGCCCGGAAGGCGAAATCCTCGATCTTCTCGGCGAGCACCGGCGGCGCATAGCCGGCCGGCTTGTCGCCGACCGTGCAGCCGGGGTTGAGGATGCCCGCCTGATAGGCGTCGGTGAAGAGGGCATAGGGATAGGTCGGCGCCACGGCGCTCGCCTCGTCCAGCCGGGCGCGCAGCGGGTCGGGGATGGCGAAGTCCAGCGCCGTGAGGTTGTCCTCGATCTGGCTCGCCTTGCTGGCGCCGATGATCGCCGCGCCGATGCCGGGGCGGTTCGCCGCCCAGTTGAGGGCGATTTGCGCCATGCTGCGGCCGAGTTCGGCGGCGACCTGTTCCAGCACGGCGACGATGCGCCAGTTGCGTTCGGTGAAATGGCCGAGGCCGCCGCTGCCCTCGTGCAGCGTCAGCCGCCCCTCCCCGCTGCCGCCCGGACGATATTTGCCCGAGAGCATGCCCATGCCGAGCGGGCTCCAGGCGGTGAGGCCGATGCCGAGATGCTGGCCCAGGGGCACGAATTCCTGCTCGATCGCCCGGTCGATGAGCGAATAGGGCAGCTGCAGGCTGACGATCGGGGCCAGCGCATGCGCCTCCGCCCAGGTCTGGGCCCGGGCGGCGTACCAGCCGGGCACGTCCGACAGGCCGGCATAGCGGATCTTGCCGGCCCGGACGAGATCGTCGAAGCCGCGCATCACCTCCTCGGCCGGGGTGATGCGGTCCCAGGTGTGCAGCAGGTAGAGGTCGATATAGTCGGTGCGCAGCCGGCGGAGCGAGGCCTCGACGGCGCGCATCATGTTCTTGCGCCCGTTGCCGCCGGCATTGGGATTGCCGGGATCGAGGTTGTTGCTGAATTTGGTGGCGATGACGACGCGGTCGCGCAGGCCCTTCTCGGCGACGAATTCGCCGATCATCGTCTCGCTGGTGCCGGCGGTGTAGGAATCCGCCGTGTCGATGAAATTGCCGCCGGCCTCGATGTAGCGGTCGAAGATCGCCCGCGAGACCTCCTTCGGCGCCCCCCATGCGCCCGAAATGCCGCGTATGCCCTCCGTTCCGAAGGTCATGGTGCCCAGGGCGAGGCGGCTGACACGCAGGCCCGAGCGGCCGAGCAGGTAATAATGGTCGAGCGCCATGTCGTCAGCCTCCTGCGCGCCGGGCGCCTTTGACGGGTTACATGCTGCCCGCATAGGGGCGGCGGGCGACGCTGGCCTGCACGTAATTGATCATGGTGATGAAGTCGAACACCGGCCGGCCCGTCGCCGCCTGGATGGCGTGGGCATAGGGCGGCAGGTCGCTGCATTCGAGCAGGATCGCCCCGATCTCGGGATGAGCCTCGATCATGCGCCCGGCGACGCCGACCACCTCGCGCTCGATCGCCGCCGAATCGAGCGTGCCCTTCTCTTCGAGGATCGCCTCGCGGAACTCGGTCTGGTCCTGCATGCCGGCGACGACCAGCGGGATGGACGAGGCGATGCGGCTCGCCTCGAAATGGCGCGGCGTCAGGCGTTCGGCATTGGCGGTGACGATGCCGATCGGCTTGTTGGTGACGGCATGGATGAAGGGGATCTGCATCAGGCTCGACAGGAAGACGGGGATGTCGACCGCCGCCGCCACCTCCTCCTGGAAATAGGCCATGAAGCCGCAGGCGCCGGTGATCGCCTTGACGCCGCGGTCGCGCAGCTCGGTCGCCGCCTCGATGAAGGCGTCGAGCAGTTCCGGGTCGCGCTGGTTGAGCAGCCGGTCGATCGAGGCGCCCCTGACTTCCTGGTAGCGCACCGGGAAATCATAGGTAGTGGCGTTGCCGACATTGCCGGGCACGCAGGGATAGGCGGCGTCGAGGATCAGGATGCCGATCGATTCGCCGTACCAGGACTGGCTCTTGCGGGAAATGCTGTAGACCGTCATGGCGCATCCGTTTCGTGACGATGAGGGAGGATTTCCACCCCCGGGCCAGCGCCGGGAGGGAAGAAGGCGGGTCGGGTGACCCGCCCACCGGTGTGCCGGTCTCCGGACCGGCACGGAGCCGCTGCGCCTGCTGCCCAAAGAGCGGACTGGAAGTCCGCCCTGCCGGGACGGGTATACCGAAGTCGCAGGAGGCGGGGCCGCAACCCCGCCCACCGGTGCGCCGGTCCCCGACCGGCACACATCTGGCCGGCCCTATTGGAGCAGGCGCGCGGCGCCGGTGTCGGCCGCCGAGGCGTCCATCCCGTAGGAGGTCAGGATCTTGGCGATGGTGCCGTCCTTGTGCAGGCTCTCGATGTCGGCGTCGAAGGCCTCGCCGAACGCCTTGTTGGCCTTGGCATAGGGGAAGCCGGCCTGCGCCGCTTCCTTGGTCGCCTTCACGCGCGCATCGGGCTCGGCAACCTTGACCTCGATATCGCCCATCGCGCCGGCCTTCTTGGCGACGACGCCGGTCGAATAGCCGTCGACGCCGATCTCGATGCGCCCGGTCTTGAGGTCCTGCTGCATGCCGACCGAGTTCGGATAGAGCTTGAGGCTGGCGCCCAGCAGCTTCTTGAGGTCCTCGACCCACAGATAGCCCTGCACCGTGCCGACCTGCTTGCCGACGAGGTCCTGCACCTTGGTGACGCCGGCCTTGGAATAGAGCCCCATCTGGTCGGTGTAGAGCGGCGCGGAGAGGTTCATGACCTTGGCGCGCTCGGCGGTGCGGTACCAGTCGCCGGTGGCGATGTCGGCCCGCCCGGACAGAACGTACTGGATCGCCGCCGCCGGATCGACTGCGGTGGGCTTCAGCGCCAGGCATTCCATCTCGGCGATCTTGGTGGCGATGTCGCCGTCGACGCCCGACGCCTTGCCACCGTCCAGGAAGGAATACGGGGCATAGGTGGTGACGGCGATGGTGAGCGAGCCCGCTTCCACCGTCGTGAATGTGTGCTTCGGCGTGCAGGCCGCGAGGGCGGCATCGCCGATGACGACCGAGGCGCAGAGCGCCATGGAAACCGCGCTCAGTGACTTCAAGAACCGCATGACTTTCTCCTCTGATGTTATTGATCTTAGCGCCGGGAATAGTGCCCGGCGCGACGTTCCACCGCCCCCACGAGAATGGAGGCCGGTATGCAGATGACCGCGTAGAGGCAGGCCGCCGCGAGAAGGGCGGGAAAATATTCGAAGGTCGTCGAGCCGATCTCGTAGGCCCGGCTCAGCAGCTCCGGCAGCGCGACGACGAAGCACAGAGACGTGCCCTGGAAGATCAGGATCGAGAAGCCGAGCAGCGCGGGAACCGCGATGCGCAGCCCCTGGGGCAGGAGGACGTAGCGCAGCTCGTCGAGCCGCGAGAGCCCGATCGCCGTCGCGGCCTCCCGCTGGCCGTGCGGCACCGACTGGAGCCCGGCGCGGATGATCTCGCTGGTATAGGCGCCGGTATTGCAGGCGAGCGCCAGGATGGCGGCCGCATAGGATGTCATGGTCAGCCCCACCGCCGGCAGGCCGAAATAGACGAATTGCAGCAGGACCAAAGCCGGCGTGCCGCGGCCGATCTCGACGAACGCCAGGCAGGCGCCGCGCAGCGGCCGCCACTGCGCCTGGACCCCGAGCGCCAGCAGCAGTCCGAGGGGAATGCCGAGCAGGAGGCTGCCGGCGGTCACGATCAGGCTGACCGTCAGACCGTCGGTCAGGTCGGGGAGCCAGGCGGCGATATCGGCGAGGGACACATCCATCAGCGTGCCACCTTCGTCCGCAGATAGCTGTCCGCCGAGCGGGCGAGCCAGGCGACCGGCAGGCTGATCAGGATATAGATGGCCGCCGCGATGCCGAAGGCGTAGAGCCCGCTGAAGGTGCGCTGGGAGAGCTGGTTGGCCTGGAAGGTCAGTTCCATCACGCCGATGGTGGACGCCGTCGCGGTATCCTTCAGCAGGCCGATCGCATAGCTCGCCGCGGAGGGCAGCGATACGCGCAGGGCCTGCGGCGCGACGACGTCGGCGAAGGTGTGGAAGCGGCTGAGGCCGAGGGCCTCGGCGGCGTCCCATTGCCCGTGCTGGATGGCCATCAGCCCGCCGCGATAGATCTCCGCCATGTTGGCGGTCGCGATCAGCCCGAAGGCCACCGCCGCGGCAAGGAAGGGAGAAATCTGGATATAGCCGGTGCCGAGGCCGAAGAAGAGGATGAACAGCCACACCAGCGGCGGGATGCTGCGGATCAGCGCGATGACGGCGGCCGCCGCCAGCCAGACGGCGGCGTGGCGCGAGCGGCGCGCCAAGGCGAGGGGAACGCCGAAGAAGACGCCGAGGGCGAGGGCGACCGCGGTCAGCGCCATCGTCCATGGCAGGCCGCTCAGGATGGCGAGCATGTCGCTCATGTGCGGTCGTTGACGGCGCGCAGGAAGCGCTTCGTCCGCTCCTGCCGGGGATTGCGCATCACCTCGGCACTCGGTCCCTGCTCGACGATGATGCCGTCCGCCATCACCAGCACGGTGTCCGAGACGTTTTCGGCGAAGCGCATCTCGTGGGTCACGACGATCATGGTCATGCCGTCATCGGCCAGCTCCCGCATCACCGCCAGCACCTCCAGCCCGAGCTCGGGATCGAGCGAGGAGGTCGGCTCGTCGAACAGCATGACCTTGGGATCGAGGGCGAGCGCCCGGGCGATGGCGACGCGCTGCTGCTGACCGCCCGAGCAGCGCAGCGGATATTGATGCGCCTTGTCCGCCAGGCCGACGCGGGACAGCAGCTGCATCGAACGCTCGTCCGCCTCCTTGCGGCTGCGGCCCGCCACCCGTTCCTGCGCCAGGCTGACATTCCTGAGGACGGACATGTGCGGGAACAGGTTGAAGGACTGGAAGACCATGCCGACCGAGCGCCTCAGCAGGGCAAGGTCCTTGCGCGAGGTCGCCCTGCCCGCCTCCAGGCGGATGCCGTCGAGCATGATCGTGCCGCTGCTGGGCGGTTCGAGATAGTTGATGCAGCGCAGCAGCGTGCTCTTGCCCGAGCCGCTGGGCCCGATGATGGCCATGACGTTGCCGGCATGCACTTCCAGGTCGATGCCGCTGAGCACGGTATGCGTGCCGTAGCGCTTGACGACCTTGTCCAGGACGATGAGGGGCCGGGCCTCTGCCCTCCCGGCATCGGTGCCGGCTGCTTCAGCCTGCATGGGCGCGGCTCCGGGCGCGGCGCGGCCGGCATGCCCGGCCCCAGGGTCTGCAAGGAAGTGCGGCTCTGCGTTCATTTGGCATCGTCCCTCCATGCGTTGCCGCAACCGTCACATGCGGCACCGCGCATTGGCCGGATCGTAGGGCGATTCCGCGATGACCCGGGCCTTGCGGGCCTGGCCGAGGACGAGGACCTCCAGCTCCGTGCCGACAGCCCACAGCGCCTCGGGCAGCAGGGCGAAGGCGAGGTCGTGGCCCAGATGGTAGGAATAGCCGCCCGAGGAGATCCGTCCGACCAGAGCGCCCTTGCTGTATACACCCTCATGCGCCAGCACGCTCGACTCATCGGTATCGATGGCGATGGTGGTGAGACGCTGCCGCAGGCCCGCATGCCGTTGCACCGCGAGCGCCTGCCGGCCGGAAAAGTCCCCCTTGTCGAACTTGACGAAGCGGTCGAGCCCGCTTTCGAAGGCCGTCAGCTCAGTGTTCATGTCGCGATACATGGCACGGTAGGATTTTTCCAGGCGCAGCGATTCCAGGGCCTGCAGGCCGACCAGCTTCAGGCCGAGCGGCGCCCCCGCCCGCAGCAGCGCATCGAGCAGATGCCGCTGATAGGGCATCGGATGGTAGAGTTCCCAGCCGAGCTCGCCCTCATAATTGACCCTGAGCATGCGGACATCCTCGGCAAGCCCGATGCCCCCGGTCCGGAAGCTCATCCAGGGGAAGGCGGCATTGCCCAGATCCGTCTCGGTCAGCGACTGCAGGAGGTCGCGAGCGTGCGGGCCGACCACGGTGAAGCAGCCCCTCTCGTCGGTGACGTTGGCCAGCGTCACGCTGCCGTCCGAGGGCAGGAGGCGCCACAGCACGTCGAAATTCAGGCGCTCGGCGCGCGGGGTCGAAACGAGGTAGAAGGCGTCTTCGGCGAGACGGGTGACAGTGTATTCGCCCTGGACGCAGCCCTTGTCGGTGAGGTGGTGGCACAGGGCGATGCGTCCCGGCTTCGGCAGTCGGTTGGCGAGGAGCCCGTCCAGCCATGCCGCGGCGCCCGGGCCGCGAACCTCATATTTGGTCATCGGGCTGATGTCGACGAGGCCGACGCCGCTGCGGACCGCCCGCACCTCGGCCTCGACATGGCCGGCATGCCGGGTGCGGCGATGGCTGTAATCGTCCTTCGGCTCGACGCCGGGCGGCGCGTACCAGTTGGCGATCTCCCAGCCGTTGAGGACGCCCCACACCGCACCGAGCTGCGACAGCCGGTCATAGGCCGGCGCGGTCTTAGCCGGGCGCGCCGCCGGCAGGTCCTCGCCGGGGAAATGCAGTTCGGCATGGGTGCCCCAGGTCTCCTGCACCTTCTCGCGCGTCCACGCCTTGTTGGCGTAGCGCCCGAAGCGGCGCGGATCGATGTCGGACATGTCGATGCCGGTATCGCCCTCGACGATCCATTCCGATAGGTAATGGCCAAGGGCGCCGCCCCACAGGATGCCGCCCGGCACGCCCTCGGCGAGCCAGACATTGCGCAGGCCCCAGGCCGGCCCCGCCAGCGGCAATTCGTCGGCCGTCATCTGGAACGGCCCGCGGACATTGCTCTTGATGCCGGCACGCGCCAAAGCGGGCACGAGCTCCGTCGCCACCTCCCAGTTCTCGGCGACGGCATCGAAATCCTCGGGCAGCAGGTCGGCGCCGAACCATTCGGGAACGCCGTCGACCGCGAACAGCTTGAGGTGCTCCGTCTTCTCATAGGGCCCGAACATCAGGCCCTCGCCCTCCTCGCGCAGATAGCCCGCGAACGCCTCGTCGCGCAGGATCGGCATTTCCGGCAGGCCCCTGGCGCGGCGCTCGACGATTTCGGGGACCGCCTCGGTGATCCAGTATTGGTGCAGGATCGGGATGGCGGGAATGTCGAGCCCGAGCATGGCGCCCGTCTGGCGTGCGTAATTGCCGGTGGCGCTGACGATATGCTCGCAGATGATATCGCCCTTGCTGGTCTTCACCCGCCATTCGCCGCCCGGCAGGGCTTCGAAGCCCGTCACCTCGGTATTGAGATAGATTTTCGCGCCGCGGTCGCGCGCGCCCTTCGCCATCGCCTGGGTGACATCGGCCGGCGCGATATGGCCGTCGTCGGGATGGTGGAGCCCGCCGATCATCGTCTTGTTGTTCTCGAGCAGCGGCCACAGCTCGCGCGCCTCGGCCGGCGTGACGATGCGGGCCCGGGTGCCCTGCGCCTCGGCGACGCCGATATAGCTGTGGAACTCGTCCATGCGCTCGCGGGTGTTGGCGATGCGCAGCTGGCCGCATTTGTGCCAGCCGACCGTCTGCCCGGTCTCCGCCTCCAGCCCTTCATAGATCGCGATGCTCCGCGCGATCATGCGGCCGATATTGCGGTTGCGGGCATAGGAGGGAATGAGGCCGGCCGCGTGCCAAGTCGAACCCGCCGTCAGCTGGGTGCGTTCCAGCAGGGCCACGTCGGTCCAGCCGCGCTTGGCGAGGCCGTAGAGGGTGGCGGCGCCGACGCATCCTCCGCCGATGACGACGACGCGTGCATGAGACTGCATGGACCCAACGCTCCGGATGATCTGTTTGCAGCGATCATAGGGGCATGGACGACAACGGCGAGCTTGAAAAAAATCGCGCCATCGATAACTTGAAGTTATGCATAAGCTTCGCTCCGTGGTTCCCTCGGCCAATCACCTCTTCGTTTTCGAGGCGGCGGCCCGGCGGCTGAGCTTCACCGCGGCAGCCCGGGAGCTGAACGTCACCCAGCCGGCCGTGAGCAAGACCATCCGCATCCTCGAACGGTCGACCGGCCTGAAGCTGTTCCACCGGGAGAGCGCGCGCCTGCGGCTGACTGCGGACGGCCAGCGGCTCTACGAGGAGACGCAGGCCTGCTTCGACCAGATCTACAAGGCCATCTCGACGATGCGCCGGCAGGGCGACCGCGATATCGTCCGCGTGTCGTTCTCGACCTCCTTCGTCTATCTCTGGCTGCTGCCGCGCCTGCACGAGTTCAAGGCGCTGCACACCGATGTCGCCCTCAACATCGAGGAGAGCAGCCGCGACGACATCGACTTCGCCGACGACACCATCGACCTGTCCGCGCGCCTCGGCGACGGGGCGTGGCCGGGTATCCGCAGCTGGCTCTTCACCGCCGAGGACGTCTCGGCGGTGTGCAGCCCGTCCTATCTCGAAGAGCATGGCCCGATCGAGACGGCGGCGGACCTGCCGCGGCACCGGCTGCTGCATTTCACCGAACGCTACCGCAGGCGCATCGGCTGGAACGAATGGCTCCGGCGCATGGGCGTGCCGGCCGCCAACGTCATCGAGGACGTCGTGTTCTCCGATGCGCTGGCCGCCACCGAGGCCGCCGCGCTCGGCCAGGGCGTGGTTCTGGGATGGAACCATCTCGTCGACGACTATGTCCGCTCCGGCCGGCTCGTGCGCCCGCTCCAGACCGGCTACCGCTCCGGCCAGTCGATCTATCTCACCGCCTCGGCCGCCCGTCCGCTGAAGCCGGCGGTCGACCTGTTCCGCCGATGGCTGCTGAGCAAGGCCGAGGGGCCGGCCGCGTAGGAAAAATGCGCAGCGACGCGGCGCGCGGGCTTTGCCACAGCTCCGTGATCGCCTGCCGATTGCCTATCGCCTGTCCGTGAGAGTAGGTTCGCCGCCATGATCGTCGAGAATGCGCGCCAGCAGACATTGCTGGCGGAACGTCTGAACAGCCTGGAGCCCTATCCTGGAGCGCGGTTTGCCGGTCGAGGGATCGTCGTCTGCGCCGGGGGACCCTCCTTCTTCACCAATGCCTATGTGCTCGTGCATGTCCTGCGCGAGGCTCTCCAGTGCCGCCTGCCCATCGAAGTATGGCATCTGGGCCCCGCCGAAATGTCGGCGAGGATGGCGGCAATGCTCGGCGCCTTCGGCGTGCGCGTCGTCGACGCCACCGCGGGCGACGCAGATCATGCCTGGATCGTCGACGGCTGGCAGCTGAAGGCCCATGCGCTCGCCTGGTCGTCCTTCGAGGAGGTCCTGCTCCTCGACGCCGACCAGGTTCCGACCAGGGATCCCGCCGAGGTGTTCGAATGGGCGGACTACCGGGAGACGGGGGCGGTCCTCTGGCCCGACATCGTCGACCTGATTCCCGAAAACCCGGTCTGGGACGCCTGCGGCCTGGCGCCGCGCTCCGCGCCGGCGATCGAATCCGGCCAGTTGCTCATCCACAAGGCCAGGAAATGGCCGGCGATTCAGCTCGCGCTGCATCTCAACCGGCACGCCGACTTCTACTACCGCATGATGTATGGCGACAAGGAGACCTACCTGTTGGGGCTCCTCATGGCGGACTCGCGCTTCGCCGTCATTCCCCATCGGCCGCTGCCCGATGTCGGCCTCTGCCTCCACCAGCATGATTTCGAGGGACGCGTGCTCTTCCAGCACAGGACCGGCGCCAAATGGCGCTACGCCGGCGGGCAGGAGGAACCGGCGGGCTTCGTGGGCCTTGAAGCCTGCATGACCGCGCTCGCGCAGCTCCGCAAGGGCTGGAACGGGCTGGTGTTCCATGCCCCTCCGAGGAGCGCGCATGCGCTTCGGACGGAACGGGAATGGGCTTCCTTCCGAACGCTCGCCTTCATCGTTCCCGGACAGGCCGCCGTCACGCTCGAATTGCTGCCCGACGGCGAGATCGGCAGGAGCCGGGCCGCCGACCGCATGAACTGGTGGTGCGACGAGAAGGACGGAGCGCTTCACCTCGTCATCCACGATGCGTTCGGCCCGTGCTGGCGCCTCGAATACCAGGCCAACCGGCACTGGTACGGCGCCTCGGTCGCCGACCCCGCGATCGAGGCCTATGCCGCGGCGGAGGGCGTGAGGAAGAGTTCCCACGCCTCCGATACCGCCTGGAGGCAGTGGATATTCGCCGGCCGCTACGTGCTGGCGAATGACGGGGATATCTGATGCGCCCGCGCAAGGCGGTGTTCATCAGCCCGATCGTGCCGGCGCGCGCGGGAAACGGCCTGGCGATGCGCATGGGCCTGTTCCTGGAGGCTCTATGCCGGATCGCCGAGGTCGACGTCGTCGTCGCCCCCGTGGCCGGAGGCCCGACGCAGGCCGATGCCTTCCTGCAGGGCCTAGAGCGAAATTGTTCAGACTGTAGAATATCCAGCATTAGAGAAGTAATTTCTGCATTCGGACGGGGAGAAGCGCGGGAGAGTTTTGGCGATTTCGTCCCAGAGATCGTGGATGGATCGGGTTGCAGCCGCGCGCAGGAGAGCTTTGAGCTTTGCGAAGAGGTTCTCGATCGGATTGAGATCGGGGGAGTAGGCGGGCAAGTAAAGCAGTTCCGCCCCTGCGGCCTCGATGGCTTGGCGCACACCCGGGACTTTGTGGCTGCTCAGATTGTCCATGATGACGATATCGCCGTAATTGAGGGTGGGAACGAGGATCTGCGCGACATAGGCCTTGAAGCAATCGCCGTTGACTGGGCCGTCGAGCACGCAGGGAGCTGTCAATCCCCCGCTGCGCAGAGCGCCAATGAAGGTCGTGGTTTTCCAATGGCCATGCGGCACGTAGTCGATCAGGCGCTGTCCGCGCTTGCACCTGCCGTAGTGGCGCGCCATCGCGGTCGAGGCCCAGGTCTCGTCAATGAAGACCAGACGCGAGGGCCTCAGCCAGATTTGGTTGCTGTGCCATTTGCGGCGAGCGGCCGCGACATCGGGGCGTTTTTGCTCGCTGGCGTGGATCGTCTTTTTTTATATGTCAGCCCAAGCCGCTTGAGCATATGCCACATCGGGGCATGGCTGATGCTGACCCCCAATTCTTCCTCCGCCCAGGCCCGCAGATCCGCGACACGCGCATCCGGATCAGCCGCGACCTTGGCCCGCAGAACCTCTTCATGCTTGGCAAGCTTGAGCGGAACATGATTGCGCTGGGGGCGGGCACTGACCTCCCCCGTCGCGCGCCGCCGCGCGGCCGCCTTGTAGATGTAGGACACACTCACCCTGAAGATTGGTGCGATTGTGCTCGCCGACATCCCGCTATCCAGCGCCCCAAGCACACGATCTCGCAAATCCTGCGAATAGGCTTCACCACGCTTCGTCATGCTTCATCTCCGGAATAGCCCGGAAACCTATGAATCACACTAAGCCATCCAGTGGAATCCCTTCCGATTCCACTCAGACAAATTCCGCTCTAGGCGCCCGCCTCCACATCGTCCCGGTCAGTGGACGCAACGACACGCATTTCGCCCTGTTGTCGCGGATCTCCGACGAGAGCATGCGCCTCGAAGCCTTCCGCGCCTATGGCCGGCCGAGCCTCGCCAGCTTCCTGTCGGCTCCGGTCCTGGCGCAGATCGCGGGCCTCATCGAGGCCTGCGCGCCCGATCTCGTTCATATCGGGCGCTCCTATATGGCGCCCTGCCTCGACGCCGTCCCGCCGGGAACCGCCGCGACGCTGGATCTGGACGAAGACGACCGCGCCGCCTTCTCCTCCCTGGCCCGTCTCGCGCTCGCGCGTGACGGCGCAGGCCGGATGCGCGCCGATTGGCTGGAGCAGGAGGGCCGGGCCTGCGACGCGCTCGTCGCGCGTTTCGGCCCGCGCTTCCGGCGTGTCTTCGTGGCGAGCCGGCAGGAAGCCCGCCTGCTCGGCCGCCGGCACCCCGGCCTCGCCTGCGAGCCGATGGCGAACGCGGTCGAGATTCCGCCACGGGCCGCCGCGCGCGACGACGGCGCGACCCTCATGTTCCTCGGCTCGCTCTCCTATGCGCCCAATGCGGAGGGCATCCTCTGGTTCTGCCGCACGGTGCTGCCGCGCCTGAGGGCCGCCGGCGGCGGGGCCTGCCGCCTCCTGATCGCTGGCCCGCAGCCGCCGCAGGCGGTGTCCGCCCTCGGCCGCCACCCCCGCATTTCGGTACTCGGCCGTGTCGGGGACGTCAGCGCCCTCTATCGCCGCTCGACCCTGGCCCTCGCGCCCCTGCAGGCCGGCGGCGGCACCCGCATCAAGCTGCTGGAGGCGGCTGCGCACGGCGTCGCCAGCATCTCGACGCCGACGGGCGCCGAAGGGCTCGGCTGGCCCGCCGGCACCGGCGGGTGGATCGCAGCGGCGCCGAACCATTTCGCCGAGGCCTGCCGCGACGCCCTCGCCCAGCCCGCCGAGCGGCAGCGGCGCGCGGCACTCGGGCTGGACTGGGTGCGGCGGCATCACGCGAGGGAAAACCTCGTGATTCGAATTTCCCGATCGCTTGCGATGGCCTAGAAGCAGGCAAAGCCTGAACGGAGGAACGGAGCGACGAATGACCGACGAAAGCCAAGCCTATTTCAAGCGCATGGGAGATTTCGAATGCAACGAGGTTCCGGACGGCTACGTCATCTATGACCATGTCTCCGAGAGCGTGCATTATCTCAACCTGACGGCCGCGGCCGTCTTCGAGCTCTGCGACGGGCGAAGCAGCGCCGAAGCCATCGCGGATGTCCTGCAGGACCTGTTCGACCTTTCGGCGCCGCCTCGCGGCGAGGTCGACGCGTGCCTCCTCTCGCTCGCCTCACAAGGTCTCGTGACGTCTTGCAGCCCGTCCTCGTCCGCGGCCTGAAGCGCAGCTTCGTCATCGCTCCCGGCACGATCGGGCGGCCGCTCGAGGCCTTGCGCACGACGCCGGAGCTGCCGGGACCCGAACCTGTGCCGGAGGAGGTGGTGATCGCGCCGGCAGGCGGCCATTACCGGCTGCTGTTCCCATCCGGGCTGGCGGCGCTGGGGTCGCTGCGGGAATGCCTGCTGCAGGTCGATGCGCGGATATCGCGGCAGGCGACGGCCGCCGAACGCGACGCGCTGATCCTGCCGGCGGCCCTCCTTCGCAGCCCCGCCGAGCAGCGGATCGCGCTGGTCGGCGGCGCGCGGGCCGGCAAGAGCTGGATCGCCCTGGCGCTGATGGCCCGCGGCTGGCAGATCGAGGGAGACGCCTGGGCCGCCGTCCGGCTCGGCGGCCTGTGCGCCCTGCCCCGCACCATACGCATCGACGAAAAACCTGCGGCCCTGCCGGCCTTCCTGCGCGGGTTCGCCGCGAACGCTCCGCTCCTCCCCGTCGACCTGTCGAGAAACGTGCATGCCGTCGACCCCCGGTCCTTCGGCAGTCCCTGGCGGCTGCAGGCCGGCCCCGTCGCGGCGATGTTCTTCCTCGACCGCGCAGACGGAAGTCGCGGCGCCATCTCGCTGCTCGACCGGGATGCAGCCTTCCGCCGGGGATTGATCCTGGGCGCCGACCGGATCAGCGGCGCCGGGGCCGCCGGCCTGAGGTTGGCGCTGGCAGCGGCGCCCGCCTACAGGCTGCAGGTCGGATGTCCGGAACGGGCCGCAGAACGCGTCGAGGGTGCATGCGCGGGCGGCGTGCCGGATTGTTCGTTCAATTGACAGTTCGGCAACTCGTGGTTACAAAATATATCGTTCGCGGAATGAGGATTCTAGATGAGCCTTGATGGCTCGCGGAAGGTGTTGAATGGGTGCTAACGCAAATTCGCTTCGCCTGAAGGAAGTTGACGCCGTCTCCAGGGATGTCGTGGCAAAGGTTCGTTCGCTCGCTGCGAAGACGCCCTATGAGGCGCCGAAGGTCGTCTCCTTTCCGATCCGGGAAATGAAGACGTCCCATGCGCTTTCGATGGCCGGGAACGCTGGTTGATCTGCAAGTCTCCGGTGCTTGAACGTCGGTCAGGCGATGGAGAGGATATCTCTTTCGCCTGATTTTTTTGTTTTCGGTAGCCTGTGATGCTCTTGCAGCCGTCGTGGGGAGCGTGGCTCCATCCTATCGGCCATGCGACGATTCGTGGTTCCCACCCATGACGGGCCGGGTTCGTGTCTCCGCGGCCATGATCGTCAGGAACGAAGAGCGTTTCCTGGCAGGTTGCCTCGAATCGCTGTCGGGACGCGTCGAGGAGATCGTCGTCGTCGATACCGGTTCGAGTGACGATACGGTCGGCATCGCCGGACGGACGCCAGGCGTCCGTCTGCTGCATCACCGCTGGAACGATGATTTTGCCGCCGCGCGCAATGTCGCCCTCGATGCGGCTTCCGGTGACTGGATCTTGTATATCGACGCCGACGAACGACTGGGCCTGCCGAAGGGCGGCGTCGTCGCGGACTATATCGATCCCGGCGCCGTCGCGGGGTTCGTCCGCTTCCGGCCCAAGACCGGCTATACGCGCTATCGGGAGTGGCGGCTGTTCCGCAGCGACCCGCGCATCCGTTTTGCCGGGAAGATCCACGAAACGATCAAGCCCGCCGTCAGGCTGCTCAGCGCCCGCGAGGGGCTGCCCATCGTCCGGACCGAGGTGGAACTCGATCACATCGGCTATGACGGCGACCAGTCGCACAAGCATGGCCGCAACCTTGCTTTGCTTGAAATCGCGGTTCGCGCCGATCCCGACCGGGTCTATTGCTGGCATCACATGGCCGAGACCCTCGCGGCGCTCGGCCGCGTGCAGGAGGCGGTCGCGGCGGCGCGCGAGGGCCTGGCGCGCGCGGATCGGGATCTTTCGAACGACCAGCGGGCTCCGGCCAGTCTCATCGTCCAGTTCCTGGCGCGGATCGAGGCCGAACTGGGCGGCGATCCCCTCGATGTCATCGAGGCCGGCCTGGCGCGGATGCCGGACGACCACGCCCTGTGGTTTCTGCGCGGGCAGGCCCTGCTCCGGGCGGGGCGGCCGGGCGAGGCCCTCGAGATGGCGGAAAGGCTGCAGGCCATCGATCCGGAGGATCTGTGCGACGGGCTGCTGGCCTATGACCGTGCCATCTTCCGCGAGAAGGCCTGCGAACTGGCGGCCCTCGCCTGCCTGCGCCTCGGCCGTCGCCGGGAGGCTGCGGCGCAGTTCGCCGCCGCCGCGCGGCTGGCCCCGGGTGATGCCGCCTACCGGATCAAGGCGATCGCCCTGAACGGCCCCGCGCGCGTCGCGCCCTGATGCGGAGTTGAACCCATGGCGGCAAGCCGGAACCTCGTGCTGGTCCA
This sequence comes from Labrys monachus, assembly GCF_030814655.1. Taxonomy (NCBI): domain Bacteria; kingdom Pseudomonadati; phylum Pseudomonadota; class Alphaproteobacteria; order Hyphomicrobiales; family Xanthobacteraceae; genus Labrys; species Labrys monachus. Next base: position 1,972,496 of record NZ_JAUSVK010000001.1, on the reverse strand, counting down.
TACCGAGGGCTGGCAGGACATCGCGGACTTCGAGGCGATCAAGGCTCACATCGAGGCGATGGCACCGGATATCGAAGTGTACATCGCGTCGAATGCGTCCCGTTCGTCCTATACCCGCAAGAAGGCCGCGGCCCGGCCGTCCCTGGTCTTTTCGCCGATCAAGCTGCTGAGCTTCAGTCCGGATCGCGGCAAGGTCTATGCCGGGCAGCCGATGTCGAAGCTGGCGGAAATCCAGCGTTTCGCGGCCGCCGGCATCGCCGTGCCGCCTTTCGAGGAAATCTGTCCCTGGACCCTCCTCTCGCCTGCCGCCTACGGCCCCTACACCGTGGTGAAGCCGTCCTTCGCGCTCGCTTCCTGGGGCCAGGGCGTCGAACTCCTGCGGACGGAGCACGTCCGCTACCGCGCACCATCCGATTTCCCGGACCGTCACCCCGGACGGCAGGGACCGATGATCGCCCAGAAGTTCGTCGATTGCGGCTACGCGATGACCTGCCGCGTCCTGACCTTGTTCGGCGTCCCGATCTTTTCCTATCTGCGCGAATCGACCCTCCCCCTGGCGCTGGACGGCCGGGAAGGGCCGTTCGAGCAGAAGGATTTCATGCCGACGCCTCCCAACACCAATGTCTATGTCAGCCATGATCCGGCGATCCTGGCATTCGCGGCCTCCGCCTATGAAGCCATGCCGGAGGCGGCTCTCCAGGCCTGCGACATCCTTCGGGCCAAGGATGGCGAGTTCTATCTCCTCGAGGTCAACCCCGGCGGGGGAACCTGGATGTTCTCCAGTCCAGCAGCAGCCGGCTACAAGGAGCGGCTCGGCATCGAGGACCTGGCGGCGCCGTTCGACGCCTTCCGCACCTGCGCCCGCGTCCTCGTCGACCGGACCCGGGCCGAGGCGATCTAGAACGGATCCTGCTATCCTACCCCCGTGCCCGCCGCCCATCTCCTGGTGAACAACGATGCAGGCCTCCCCCGCTCCCCCGCCCGCATGTGAGGCCACATACCCGTCGGTTCTCGTCCTGACGCCGCTCAAAAATGCCGCCTCGCATCTCGGCCGCTACACCGCGCTGCTCGGCAGGCTGGAATGGCCGCGGGAATGCCTTTCGCTCGGGATCCTGGAAAGCGACAGCACCGACGGCAGCTGGGACAGGCTGTGCGAGGCCGAGCCGGCGCTCGCGCAGCGCGCGGCCCGGGTGGCGCTGGTCAAGCGCGACTACGGCTTCAGGATTCCGGACGGTGTGCCGCGCTGGGCGCCCGAAATCCAGCAATTGCGGCGCTCCATCCTCGCCCGGGCGCGCAACCAGCTGCTGTTCCGCGCCCTGCGCGAGGAGGATTGGGTTCTCTGGCTCGACGTGGATGTCGTCGACTATCCCGCCGACATCCTTTCCCGCCTGCTGGCGACTGGCTTTCAGATCGTCCATCCCCATTGCGTCAGGGAACCCGGCGGCCCCACATTCGATCGCAATGCGTGGTGCCGCCACGCAAACGCCACGCTCGAGGATTTCCGCGGGCGCGAGGCCGTCCGCCTGGACGCCGTCGGCGGCACGATGCTGCTGGTCAAGGCCGATCTCCACCGCGACGGCCTGATTTTTCCGCCCTTTCCCTATGGCGTGGCCAACCCCAGGATTCGCCCGCATCATCCCCTCTGGGGACAGGGCGAGATGGAGACGGAGGGCTTCGGGATCATGGCCCTCGACATGGGCGCGCAATGCTGGGGCCTTCCGGGCTTGGAGATACGGCATGCCGACGAGTAAGCAGCTCGCCGCGTGCCCCTATTGCGGCGTCGGCGGGGCATAACCGTGGCTGATTTGTCACAATGGTCCGGAAAATCATGTTGCGCCATTGCCTATGGCCGCATTTCCTTTGACGGGCGGAGCTAAGGATCGCTATTTTTATTGTATTGAATTCGGTGCTCGTTACGTGCCGATGGGGTTGAGATCTACAGGAAGAAGAGCAGATCATGTCGAAGGGTCTTTTTGAAACGACGGCGATGGCCGTGGTGCTCTCAGCTGGAGCAGCCCTGCTTTTCGCATCGCAGCCTGCTTCGGCAGCCGATCTTGCTCCCCAGGCGGTCGAGCCTGCGGCTCCCGTCGTCCTGCCTTTCGACTGGTCCGGCCCCTATATCGGTCTGCATGCCGGCTATGGCTGGGGTCGTGAGCACGACGACCAGAGTTCCTTGTTCTCGGAAAACGGGCCGCCGGCCGATCATTTCAACATGAACGGCTTCATCGGCGGTGCCCATGCCGGCTACAACTTCCAGTTCAACCAGTTCGTGGTCGGCGCCGAAGGCGATATCGACTATTCCGCCCTCAAGGGCGACCACTTCTACAGCTACGATCTCGGCACTGTCACCGGCTCACTTAAGCTGAAGAGCGACTGGCAGGGTTCGGCCCGCCTGCGGGCCGGCTACGCCATCGACAATCTCCTGCTCTACGTGACGGGCGGCGTCGCCTTCGCCGATGCCAAGCTGTCGACCGCCGGCGAGAGCTCCAGCAACACGCATGTCGGCTGGACGGCGGGCGGCGGCATCGAATATGCCTTCACCCAGAACTGGATCGGCCGTATCGAAGTCCGCTACAGCGACTTCGAAAAGAAGAGCTTCCAGACGCTGGATGGCCCGGTCAAGGCCGGCTGGAACCAGACCACCGCGACGGCGGGCATCAGCTACAAGTTCTGATCGCGCTTTCTCGATATGAGAGCAAAAGCCCGGCGAACAGCCGGGCTTTTTTGTGAGCGCTTGCCTCCCGGACGGGATGAACCGCAGCGCTATTCCCGCGAAAACCGGCTGCGTTGCCCGATCGGGTCCGATGACCGGCGGCAATGCCCCCCTCCGAAGGGCCAAACTCGACTGATGAACCGACGATATGTCGTTTCCCTTCGCAGGACCGGACTTGGGGATCGCCTGATTTGTCTCGCTGCTGCATGGAAGTTCGCAAGGGATACGCGGCGCACACTCGTCGTCGACTGGCGTCGGTCGCTCTATTCCGTTGGGGACAGCAATCTATTTCCGGCTTGTTTCGAGCCGGCTGGTGAACTCGCCGGCGTTTCACTCATCGCGGATCGAGCGATCGACACCGCCAGCCTGCCTCGCCCCATCCCGCGATATGGGAGAAAGAGGCACTGATCGCCTCTCCCTGGCAGGTGCCGGCGGATGCCTTTCCCGAAGAGCGCATCCGGGCCGTCGCGCTGATACGGTCCGGGGCGGATGTCGCCGCTTCAACGGTGGTGTTCAACGCTTGCATCAACGATGGCATCGTCGCGTTCGGCGATGCCCGCTCGTGTTTCGAAGCCCTGCGCCCCGTCAGGCGGGTGGCCGATGCCGCCGACGCCTTCCTCGAAGCACATGTCGAGGACGCCCCCTTTATCGGCCTGCATGTCCGCCACGGCAATGGCGGCGACATCATGGGGCATGCTTTCTCCTGGCAAGCGTTCGGCACGGCGATGATGCGGATCCGGCGGGCCGTCGACGTCGCGCGCGAGCGTCTGGGCAAGCAGGCATTGGTGCTGCTGTGCACGGACAGCAGCGATGTCCAGTCGGAAATAACACGCACGATTCCGGGCGTGATCTGCCGCCCGAAGCCCTATCGACCGCCGGGGCACGGAGAGCTTCATCACGGCCCCGACGCGGCAGCCCGCCTGGACGACGCCCTGATCGAAATGGTGCTGCTGGCGAGGTGCAACGCCCTTGTCCGTTATCCCGCCGCAAGCTTCTTTTCCTTATACGCGGCCGTGATGAAGCCGACGGAAGATCCTCATCCGGTCGATCTTCTCAGCCTGGCAAGGCCGTCGAATTCGCAGGACCGGTTGTCTCCTGCCGTTCTGTTCTGAAAAGGCCGGATCGTCCCGCTCCACCGACGGCGCAACTCGGGGATTGTCAGTTCGAGAGACGTCGAAGCCGCCTGTTGTTCGGAACCGGGCCATGAGGGAGTGCATCCCGGCGGCGGGGCTATTTCAGCAGGCCTTGCCGGCAAGGACGCGATGGGCCGCGCTACGCGCGTCGACCTTGCCGAACACGCGAGGCGTATCGTCGGCCTTGGAACATCACATAAATGAAATTATTGACAGTTTTTATCATTTATGTGAAATATTGCAGGGATCGATCAAGCCAAGGATGACGCATTCAATGTCCCAGCCGGCCTATTCCATTCCTCAGCGTTCGCCGCTCTACCAGGCGCCGCCATTCGACTACAAAGCCTTCAGCAAGGTCAGCGTTTTTTGCCGGGTCGACGAGGCTGCCATTCGCGGCGCGCTGCCCGCACAGTTCGACGTGCGCGGCGATGTCATCGAGTTCTTCATCATGGACGTGCCGGCGGGCGGCTCGCTCGGCGCCTATGCCGAGGGCGGCATCGTTGTGCCGATGAGCTACAAGGGACGACCGGGCGGCCATGTCCTCTACGAGATCGTCACCAACGATGATTCCATGGCTGTCGGACGCGAGGTCTGGGGCTACCCCAAGAAGATGGGCGACGTGGAATGGCAGGCCGACGACAACGCCGTCAGGGCCAAGCTGTCGCGTCGCGGCACTTCGCTGATCGAGATCGATTTCAAGGTGGATGGCCCGCAATTCGAGAAGCCGGCGCTGCAGCCGCGGTTCCAGACGCGAATCATCCCCTCCCCCGAAAGCCCTGCCGTCGAGACGCAGATCATCGAGAACTCGCTGGGCGGCTCGTCGATCATCCGCCACGCCGTCGGCACGGCCGAGATCAGGATCGGCGGCAACGCAAGCGATCCCTTTTCGGATTTCGAGATCCGCGAAATCGTCGGCGCCGAGATGATCGTCGCCAATTTCGTGCTGTCATTCGGCAAGATCATCGGCTGAGCCCACCCGACTTCCAACGCAAGGTCGAAGCAATGTCGCCCACCGCTCCGGAGAAGATGTTTCGCCTCGACGGCCAGCGGGCATTCATCACCGGCGGCGGGGGCGGTATCGGACGGGCGGCGGCACTCATGTTCGCTTCGTTCGGCGCTGACGTCGCTATCTTCGACAGCGACGACGAGGCCGGACGCACGGTGGCTGAGGCGGTGAAGGCGCGGGGCGGCACCGCTGCCGCCTATGTGATGGACGTCACGGACGAAGCCTCGGTTCTGGATGCCTTTTCCGAGGCCGAGACACAATCCGGCGGACTCGACATTCTCGTCAACAATGCCGGCATATCCATCCGCAAGCCGTCCGCCGAACTCGCGCTGGCGGACTGGAACAAGGTGATCGCCGTCAACCTGACCGGAATGTTCCTGTGCTCGCGCACCGCCGCACGCTCGTGGCTATCGCGACAGGCGGCAGGCGCTATCGTCAACACGGCATCGATCATGAGCTATTCGGGAGGGGGACTGCACCCGAACATCTCCTACCAATCCGCCAAGGCCGGGGTGGTGAACCTCACCCGGGCCCTTGCCGTGGAATGGGCCGGCGCCGGGATCAGGGTGAACGCCGTTGCGCCGACCTGGGTTCGGACAGCGTTGATCGATCATCTCATGCGCGATCCCGTGCAGATGGAGAAGATCCGCCAGTTGACGCCGATGCAGCGCCTGGCCGAGCCGGACGAGGTCGCCGCGGCCATGATCTTCCTGGCAAGCGGCGCTTCGTCGATGACGACGGGCCACGTGCTGGCCGTCGATGGCGGCTACCTCGCCACCTAATCCAACGCGTTTCTCAGGAGGACGGGCCGATGACGTTCGCATCGTCATCACGAAAATGAAAAAATAACATTCAAAATTCACGTCGATGTCGCCCGGTCTGCACTTTCGACCCGACACGTTCAACGATGAAATGACCAAAGGGGAACCACCAGAATGACAAGAACCAATATCCTTTCGGCGCTCGCCTTCGTGCTGGCGTCAAGCATACTGCCCGCTTCGGCGGCCGAGATCGTGGTTGGCGGCAGCGCTCCGATGTCCGGCGCACAGGCCGAGTTCGGCCAGTCCCAGATTGACGGCGCCCAGCTGTTCTTCGACCAGCTGAACGAAAAGGGCGGCATCAACGGCAACAAGGTCGTGTTTCGCCCTCTCGACGACCGGGCCGACCCGCGGCAGGGCACGCTCGTGGCGCAGCAATTCTGCGACGACCCGGCTGTCCTCGGCGTCATCGGCCATATGAACAGCGGCGTCACCATGCCCGCCCTCGACATCTATTCGGAGTGCGGCATGCCGCAGATCGTCCCGGCGACCAATCCTCAACTGATGCGGATGGGCTTCAAGACGGTCGTGCGTCCGGTGGCCAACGATTTCGTGCAGGGCGCGCTGCCGGCAACATACGCCGTCACCAAGCTCACCCTCAAAAACGCCGTTCTGGTGAATGACAAGACCGTGTTCGGCCAGGGCATCACCGGCGTATTCAAGGAAAATTTCGTCAAGGGCGGCGGCAAGGTCGCCGGCACCTATGGCGTCAATCCCGAGGATGTCGACTTTTCGGCCTTGATCGCCAACATCAAGCTCGAAAACCCGGATGTGGTCTACATGGGCGCCGGCATGCCGCAGCTCGCGCTCTTTCTAAAGCAGATGCGCGAACAGGGCCTCAAGGCCCAATTCATCGGCCCCGACATCGGCTTCACGGCCGATCTGATCACCCAGGCCAGCCCAGCCTTCGCGGAAGGCGCCCTGTTCACCTTCCAGCTGCCGCCCTATGATTCCTCGCCGGAGCTGAAGGACTTCACCGAGCGCCACCAGAAGCATTTCGGCCGTGCGCCCGGACCTTACGCCTCGCTCGGCTACGTCAATGCGCAGGTGATGGCCGCTGCCGTCGAGAAGGCGCACGCGCTGGATCGCGAAGGTGTTCTGGCACAGCTGCGCAACGTCAAGGTCGATACCCTTCTAGGACCGGTTTCGTTCGATGCGAACGGCGAGAGCGTCGACGCTCCGATGTATCTTTATATCGTGAAGGATGGAAAATTCGAGCTGATCAAGGGCTGACCGCGCCTATCGGGTGGCTTCATCGGGGCTGGCGCCGTGCGCGTCGGCCCCAGGCGACAGAGGGCGGCTCATTGCTCGACTATTTCCTTCAACAACTCATCTTCGCGCTGGCGATCGGCGCGATCTACGGGCTGATCGCGCTTGGCTACACGATGGTCTATGGCGTGATGCGGCTGATCAACTTCGCCCATGGCGAGTTCTTCATGCTGGGTCCCTATGTCTACACCTTCGTGCTGACGGGGCTCGTTGCCATCGGCGGCGTGACGCCGGTGCTCGATTCCACGCTCGCGATCGTCACAAGCTTCATCGCCATCGGCTTGCTGGGCGTCGCGGTCGAGCGCTTCGCCTACCGGCCGCTGCGCGGTTATGGCAGGCTGGCGCCGATGCTGAGCGCGCTCGGCATGTCGATCATCCTGCAGAGCGCGGTTCGCGTCTTCGTCGGTCCACAGCCGATCCATTTCCCGGCCATCATTCCCAATTCGCCGATCGACATGCTGGGTGGCATGGTGACGACGGTGCAGATCGGTATCCTCGTTGCCGCGATATCGCTGATGGCCGGGCTGACGATGTTCGTCAACGGCACCCGGCTCGGCATCTGGATCCGCGCCGCCTCGGAAAGCTGGGTGACTTCGAGCCTGCTCGGCATCCGCGTCAATCGCGCCGTCAGCTTGATCTTCTTCATCGGCCCCGGACTGGGCGCCCTGGCGGGTATCATGTACGCGTCCTATTACGGCATCATGCAGCCGACCATGGGGTCCACCATCGGGTTGAAGGCCTTTACCGCCGCGATCCTGGGCGGAATCGGCTCCATCCCCGGAGCCATGCTGGGCGGATTCCTGCTGGGCGCGATCGAAGTCTTCGGCACTGCTTTCCTGCCGATCGTTTCGGGCGGCCTGATCGGCACCGAATATCGGGACGTCTTCTCGTTCGCCGTGCTCATCGTGGTTCTTCTGTTCAAGCCGGCGGGTCTGCTGGGTGAAACGGTTTCGGAAGAAACCACCGTCGCAAAGAAGGATTACTGAGCCATGGCCAATTCGGTTCTTGCGAGAAGGCTCGGCCTTCTCGCGGCGCTGGTCATCTGCCTTGCTCTTCTGGCGGCGGTCCCGCATCTGTCGCCCTATTACGTTCGCGTCGCCGACAGCATCCTGATCTACATCATCCTTGCGGTCGGCCTCAATCTGGTGGTCGGATATGCCGGCCTGCTCGATCTCGGTTTCATCGCCTTCTATGCGGTCGGCGCCTACACCTATGCGCTTCTGGCGAGCGGCCAGTTCGACATCCACCTGCCCTTCATCGTGATCCTGCTGATCGGGGCGCTCGCCGGCGGCGTGGCGGGGATCCTTCTCGGCTTTCCGGTGCTCAAGCTGCGGGGCGACTATCTGGCCATCGTCACGCTCAGCTTCGGCGAGATCATCCGCATCGCCATCAACAATGCCGATGGCCTGACCAATGGTCCGCAGGGGATCGCGGCACTCGACCGGGCCAGCATCTTCGGTCTGCCGCTGACGAGCCCCGTGCATTTCTACTGGCTGCTTCTTGTCCTGGCGGTGATCGTCTGCGCCTGCGTGTATTTCATGGAAAGGTCCATCCTCGGCAAGGCCTGGCGGGCACTTCGCGAGGACCAGGACGTCGTGCGCGGGCTTGGCATCGACACCACGACCCTGAAGCTGGCCGCCTTCGCCATCAGCGCGTCGATCGGCGGCGCCGGCGGCGTCATATTCGGCTCGTTCCAGCGCTTCGTCAGCCCGGAGAGCTTCACCTTCCAGGAATCCCTGCTGGTCGTGCTGATCATCATCATCGGCGGCGTCGGCAACATCGTCGGCGTGATCGCCGGCGCCATCATGCTGGTAATCCTGCCGGAGGTCCTTCATTTCGCGACGCAGTACCGGTTGCTGATCTACGGCGTGGTGCTGGTGACCGTTATCGTGCTGCGGCCTACGGGGCTCGTCTCTCCCCGTTACAACCTCGGCTATTTCCTCCAGAAGGTCAGGTCCCTATGGCTCTCACCCTCGAGAACGTAAGCAAGCTTTTCGGTTCCCTGGTCGCCGTCAAGGAGCTGTCGCTCGCCTTCGATGTCGGCTCGATCTATTCGATCATCGGCCCGAACGGCGCGGGCAAGTCGACCGTGGTCAACATGATCGCCGGATCCTATGCGGTGAGCTCGGGCACCATCCGGCTCGGAGCGACGATCCTCAGCAACCTGCCGAAATACAGGGTGGCGCGGCTCGGTATTGCGCGGACCTACCAGAACCTGCGCCTTTTCGACGGGATGACCGTGTTGGAAAATCTGGAGGTGTGCTTCTTTCCGCAGTCCTGGCCCTCCTTGTTCGGCGGACGAAGCCGGCTGAACAAGGCTTCGCGCCTCGAACGCTGCCATGCATGCCTGGAGCGTTTCGGCCTGACCGATGTCGCCGACCTGCTTGCCGGCGACCTTCCCTATGGACGCCAGAAGGTGCTGGAGCTCGCGCGGGCCTTCGTGACCGAGGCGCCCGTCGTGCTCCTCGATGAACCGGCGGCTGGCCTGAACCATACCGAAACCAGGGACATGGCGCGGATGATCGCCAGCCTGAAACGCGCCGACCGCGCGATCATCCTGGTCGAGCACGACATGGATCTGGTGATGTCGATATCCGACCGCATCGATGTCCTGAACCACGGCGAACTGCTCTGCTCCGGCACGCCGGAGGTGGTTCGAAGCAATGAAAGAGTGCAGGAGGCATATCTTGGAACGACCGCAGAGCTCGACGCCATCCAAAGGCTTGCTGAAGGTCGCAGGGCTCAAGGCCGGCTACGGTCGAACGCAGATATTGTTCGGCATTGATCTCGAACTCCATGCCGGCGAGATCGTCACCATCATCGGCGCCAATGGCGCCGGCAAGACGACGACGCTGCGCTCGATCTCCGGCCTGACGCAGGTCTATTCCGGCACGATCGAATTCAAGGGCCGGTCCATCCGGGGCACCGCTCCGGAGGAAATCACGCGCCTCGGCCTCGCACATTGTCCGGAAGGCCGGCAGATCCTGCAGCGGCTGAGCGTGGAGGAGAACCTTCTCGCCGGCTACATTCCCAATCGCGGCCGAACCTTCGAGGCGATCCGCTCGGACGTCTACCAGATGTTCCCTGTACTCAAGGAACGGCGCAATTCGCCGGCCAGCCGAATGAGCGGCGGCCAGCAGCAAATGCTCGCCATCGGCCGCTCGCTGATGGCGTCGCCCGATCTGCTGATGCTGGACGAACCGTCGCTGGGGCTCGCGCCGAAGATCATCAACCAGATCTTCGAAATCATCATCGGCCTCTCAAAGGCGGGCATCAGCCTGGTCATCGTCGAGCAGAACGCCGCGGTCGCGCTCGAACTCGCTGATTATGCCTATGTCTTCGACGCCGGCCGCTGCACGGTCGAAGGCGGGGCCCACAAGGTGCTGGCCGATCCGGACCTGAAAGCCGCCTATCTCGGCGCGTAATTCCGGAGGACGACATGGTCGAAGCAAATCAGGCGGCCGTGCTGATTTCCGGTGCCGCTTCCGGTATCGGACGAGCGACGGCGCTGAAGCTCGCTGCCGAGGGCGCACGCCTCGGCCTGTTCGATCTCAACGCAGCGGCGCTTGCATCGGTGGCGGCCGACTGTGAAGCGCTCGGCGCGCGCGCGATGTCGATGCCCGGCGACGTCTCCAGCGATAGCGATGTGGCCGGCGCGGTTGCGGGCCTGGTGGAAAGATTTGGATGCTTGTCAGCCGTGGTTTGCGCGGCCGGCATCGCCTTGAAGGGGAATGTCACGACACTTACCGATGAGGTGTGGAACAAGACGCTGGCCGTCAATCTGACCGGCACCTTCCTGATGGCGCGCCACGCGATGCCGCATCTGATCGCCCGCTCTCCATCCGCCTTCGTGGCCGTCAGTTCCGATTCCGGCGTGCGAGGGTCGAGTGGCTATGCCGCCTACAGTGCTTCCAAGCACGGCGTGATCGGCCTCGTGCGCTGCATGGCGCTTGACCATGGCCCTCATGGGGTTCGGAGCAATGTCGTCTGTCCGACATTCGTCGACACGCCGATGGCCGATGAGCTGCTCAGGGAGGGCGGGCGCTACGATCGCGCCTTCTATGAAAGCCGCATTCCGCTCGGGCGCTTCGCGCGAGCCGACGAAGTGGCGGACGCCATCCGTCACCTGCTGTCGCCGCAGGCGAGCTATGCCAACGGCATGGTCTATGTGCTCGATGGCGGCACCACGGCCGGTACCTTCGGATAGGCCCTTCGCCGCAACGAGACGGCGGCTTCCGAGAAACGCGGTGTAACCGGTCTCGAGGGGAGCCGCTGCATTGACAAGCCGATGCAGTTCGGCAATCCCGTCATGATTGTGGAAACGGCAAGAATAGTTCGCATGCCAGAAAACGATGAAGCGTCCACGCCGGCGCCCTCGCATGTGGGCAAAACCCTGCGTGAGCTCAGGCGTTCGCGCCGGATCACGATCCAGCAGCTCGCCAAGGGGCTCAACCGCTCGACCGGGTATGTCAGCCAGCTGGAGCGCGGCATCTCCCAACCCACTTTGAAGGACCTCTACGCCGCGTGCACCATCTTCGGTGTTCCCATGAGCTGGTTCGTCGATCTGAACCAAACCAGCGGCGAGGACCTTCGTGAAAAGGGATTCATCGTCCGCAGCGGCCAGCGCCGCTTCATGTTGCATGAAGGCGCCCGCACCGAGTTGCTGTCTCCGGAACTCGATCCAAAACTGGAGTTCATGATTTCCACCTTCGAACCCGGACTGGAAACCGAGGCCAAGAATGTGCCGACCACGGGCGCCGAATATGGACTGCTGCTGAAGGGCCAGCTCGAACTCTGGATAGACGAAGAGAAATTCGTTCTGTCGGAAGGAGACAGCTACCGGTTCAGCCGCTCTTCGACCTACCGCTCACGCAATCCGTCGGCGACCGTGCCTGCCGTGATCGTTTGGGTTGGGGTATATGTCTAGCCAGAGCATTTTCCGGGAAAGTTGATCGGCTTCTCGAATAGGAAAATGCCTTGGAAGCCGCGCGCTCGCCCGTTCTCTTCGGCTTCATGCTCCGCTTCCCTGGCGCGTGCCGCGAAGAGCTTGTGCCGCCGCCGGTCGGTTGGCACGCGTCGCCTCTCCGTCTACGATAGGCCACGATCGAAAGGTGCCGGACGCCCGATTTCGATGCGTTCGCGCTTTGAGCCACGCAGGGAATGAGGAAACGCAATGAAGACATGGCTTGTCCTCGCGATCGCCGCCGCGGCCTCCGCCTTCCCGTTCGCGGCCTGCGCCGCCGACTATGCACCGATCGATTGCGCCAAGGCCTCCTCCCCGGCCGAGCTCGCCATCTGCCGCACCTATTCGCTCGGCCAGGCCGAAGCTCGCATGGCGACCTTGTTCGGCATCACGACGTCGCTCGTCGCCATGGGCCAGCGGGGCGACATCGGGGATGCGCAGAAGCGATGGCTGAAGACGCGCGATGCCTGCGGCGGCGACGTCTCCTGCCTCGCCGAAGCCTATCGAAGGCGGATCGCCGAGCTCGGCGCGGTGATGGACGCCATCGCCTCGCGCGGGCCTTTCTGAAGCCGGCGGGCGGCCTCGTCGATCCGCCGCGAGGCGGTGGCCCGTACGAAGCGACCGGATGGCGCCGTGCCTGTCCAAATGAGGATGGCCGGCGCGTCATGGAAGCGGCGGAAGCGATCCTCCGCCGCAACCGAAGGAGAATTCCCATGCAATATATGCTGATGGTCTATGTGGACGAGGCCAAGTGGCCCGCAATGTCGAAGGCCGAGCAGGAACAGGGCCTGGCCGCCTATGGCGCCTATATCGAGGCGCTCAAGCAGGCGGACGTGCTGCGGGCGAGCGGCCGCCTCCAGCCGAGCTCGGCCTCCACCACCGTGCGCCTCGCAAACGGCCGGCCGCAGGTCCTCGACGGTCCGTATGCGGAGGCCCGCGAGCAGCTCGGCGGCTATTTCCTCATCGACGTGCCGAACCTGGACGCGGCACTGTCCTGGGCAGGGCGCTGCCCCGGCGCCGCCCATGGCGTCGTCGAGGTCAGGCCGATCTGGTCGATGACGGCGTGAACGGGCCGGCGGGCGACGGTGCGGCGCGCGATACGGCGGAGCTGGCCGCCCGCCGCAGCTATGGGCGGCTCGTCGCCTTCCTCGCCGCCCGCACGCGCGACGTCGCCCAGGCCGAGGACGCCCTGGCCGACGCCTTCGCGGCGGCGCTCGCCGACTGGCCGGCGAAAGGCTGCCCCTCGAACCCCGAAGCATGGCTGCTGACCGTCGCCCGGCGCAAGCTGGTCGACGGCAGCCGGCGGATGCGGACCGGCGAGGCCGCCGCCGGCCAGCTGCTCGTCCTCGCCCAGGGGCTGGAGGCCATGGAAGCCGCGCCGGACATTCCCGATCGCCGCCTCGCGCTGATGTTCGCCTGCGCCCATCCGGCGATCGAGGCCGGCATTCATGCGCCGCTGATGCTGCAGGCGGTGCTCGGCCTCGACGCCCGCCTGATCGGCTCGGCCTTCCTCGCCTCCCCCGCGGCGATGGGCAAGCGCCTCGTGCGCGCCAAGGAGAAGATCCGCCAGGCCGGCATCCCCTTCGAGGTGCCGGACCATGCCGAACTGCCGGCGCGCCTGCAGGCGGTGCTCGATGCCGTCTATGCCGCCTTCACCGCCGGGTGGGCCGACCCGGCCGGCCTCGACCAGGCACGCCGCGACTTGGCGGCGGAGGCTATCTTCCTGGCCCGCATCGTCTCGGAGCTGCTGCCGCGAGAGCCCGAGATCCATGGTCTGCTGGCACTGATGCTGCATGCGGAGGCCCGCCGCCCGGCCCGGCGCGGCGGCGACGGCGAGTTCGTCCCGCTCGACGAGCAGGACACCGCCCTGTGGGACCGGCGCATGATCGGCGAGGCTGAAGGCCTGCTGCGGCAGGCGCGCTCGCTCGGCGCCATCGGGCGCTACCAGCTCGAGGCGGCGCTGCAATCGGCGCATGTCCACCGCTGCCGGACCGGCCGGCCGAACTGGGAGGCGGTCGTGCACCTCTACGACGCCCTGGCCGCCTTCCTGGATTCGCCCGTGGTGGCGCTCAACCGCGCCCTCGCTCTCGCCGAATGGCAGGGCCCGGCCGCGGCGCTCGACGCGATGCCCGACGTCGAGACCGACAGGCGCCTTGCCGGCTACCAGCCCTATTGGGCCGCCCGGGCCGCCCTGCTCTCCCGCACCGGCGCGCGCCGGCAGGCCCACGAGGCCTACGAGATCGCCATCGGCCTCGAAGGCGATCCGGCCGTGCGGCGCTTCCTGCAGCGCCGGCAGGCCCTGCTGGGCGCATAGGCCGGACAGCCACGGTTCACGAAGGGCGCACGCCTATCGTTCGCGCAGGAAGACCATGCCGCCATGGTGCAGCCGGTCCTCGCCGACGAAGGTGCCGTCGGCGGTGAAGCCGGTATCGTCCCAATAGTCGATATGGGTGCCGCGCACCTCATAGCGCCCCCGATAGGCGCTCCTGCGCGTGCCGCGTTGCTCGTCATAGCGGCCGTCCGGCAGGAGTTCCTGGCGGATATGGCCGTCGGCGGTTACCCACATGCCGAGATAGGGATGGTCCTGCATCGTGCTCCTCCGATCAATCGTGATACGGGCGGGGGTCCGTACGGCCGGCCCGGCCGTACGGTTTTGGTGCCTGTCGCAACGCTGCCTCAGCCGGGAAAATCCGTGCCGCGCGTCACCTCTTCCCAGCGGTCCATCTCCTCGATGACGGCATCAAGCTTCGTCCGGGCCCGCCGCAGCGCGTCGGTTCCGAGCAGCAGGTGCAGCGGCGGCTCGGCGGCGGCGACGGCGGCGAGGATAGCCTGGGCCGCCCGGTCGGGATCGCCGAGCTGCTTGCCGGCCATGCCGTCGAAGGCCGCCGCGGCGCGTCCGACGCTCGGCGCATAGGCCGGATCCTCCGTCTCGCTCTTGCGGATCGAATGGGTGGAGAGGAAATCCGTACGGAAGGCGCCGGGCGCCACCGCCGTCACCTTGAGACCGAGCGGCCCCACCTCCTGGGCGAGGCTCGCCGAGAGCCCTTCGAGCGCGTGCTTGGCCGCCGCGTAGAGGACGGAGGCCGGCCCGGGCGCCCGCCCGGCGATCGAGGTGATGTTGACGATGTGGCCGGATCCCTGCGCCCGCAGATGCGGCAGGGCGGCGCGGATGATGCGGAACGGCCCGAACACGTCGACCTCGAACAGGCGCGTCATCTCCGCGTCGGTGGCCTTCTCGGCGGCGCCGAGCAGGCCGTAGCCGGCATTGTTGACGATGACGTCGATGCGGCCGGCGAGGGCGAAGGCCCGCTCGACCGCCGCTTCCGCCGCCGCGCCGTCGGCGATATCGACGGACAGGACGTGCAGCGTGCCCGGCCCGGCGTCGAGATCGGGCGTGCCGCTGCGCACCGTGCCGATGACGGTGTCGCCCTCGGCCAAAGCCGCCTTGGCGAGCGCGAGGCCGAGGCCGCGCGAAATACCGGTGATGAACCATGTCTTCATGAGAAGTCTCCTTCAGGGACTCGGGAGATAGTCCCGGCGCCGCCCGTTCAGAATACCTCGGCATCTGACAGCACTTGTAAGTCCAGCTTAAAAGTGGTGGAATGCGCCATGGACTCTCCTCTCTCGGGCAGCGACTACAACCAGCTCCGCGCCTTCGTCGTCGTCGGCGAACTCTTGAGCTTTTCCCGTGCCGCAGAGATCCTCGGCGTCTCGCCATC
This sequence comes from Labrys monachus, assembly GCF_030814655.1. Taxonomy (NCBI): domain Bacteria; kingdom Pseudomonadati; phylum Pseudomonadota; class Alphaproteobacteria; order Hyphomicrobiales; family Xanthobacteraceae; genus Labrys; species Labrys monachus. Next base: position 1,956,875 of record NZ_JAUSVK010000001.1, on the reverse strand, counting down.
GGCGCTGAGCCAGATGGTGCGCGGCTTCGAGGAACGCGTCGGCGTGCGGCTGTTCAACCGCACGACCCGCAGCGTCGCGCTGACGGAGGCCGGGCAGAACCTCTTCCACCGGGTGCGGCCGGCCGTCTCGGAGCTCGGCGACGCCGTCGGCCAGGTGCGGCGCTATCGCGAGCGCCCCGCCGGCACCGTCCGCATCCATGCGTTCCGCTCGGCCGTCGAGACTTATATCGAGCCGATCCTGCCCGCCTTCGCGCAGGCCTGTCCGGATGTCGTGCTCGACATCGCCGTCGACGACGAGGTGGTCGACATCGTCGGCGGCGGCTTCGATGCGGCGATCCGCATCGGCGAGGTGATCGAGCGCGACCTCATCGCCCTGCGCCTCGGCCCGGACCTGCGCCAGGTCGCGGTCGCCGCGCCCGCCTATCTCGCCGCGCATGGCCGCCCGGAGCATCCGCGCGACCTCGTGCATCATCGCTGTGTCCGCTGGCGCTGGCCGGGCCATGCCGTGCCCTATGCCTGGGAATTCTTCGAGGACGGGCGCTGGTTCTCCGTCGTGGTGGACGGGCCGCTGATCGTCGACGACAAGGAGACGGCGCGCCGGGCCACCCTCCAGGGCATCGGCATCGGCTTCGCCGTGGAACAGACGGTCGCCGACGACATCGCCGCCGGCCGCCTCGTGAAGCTGCTGGAACCCTGGTCCGCCCCGTTTCCGGGCCTGTTCCTGTGCTACCCGCAGCAACGCCAGATGGCGCCGGCGCTGCGCGCCTTCATCGACGCCGTGCGGGTGAAGGGTTGAAGCGGCGCTCGGAACGAGCCACTACCGGGGACCCACCGCTTCGAACGCGGGCCAATTTCTTTGACGGCTCCCGTAGCGTCTGCTGGTCGAACGGCGCGCTCGGGGTCGGCGAGAGCGGACGGGACGTCCGCGCTCCCGGGAAACACCGCTATCCTTGCGCCCAAGCGACGAAGGCGGAACCCGCTTCGCGGATCACCGCCTCACGCTCCGCCGCGCTCATCTTCGGCGAGTGGTAGTAGACGGCTATGAGCAACGGCGCGCGCCCCGGCGGACGGACAATCGCGTAGTCGTTCGATTCCTCGGTGACGTTCTCGCCGGTCCGGTCTCCGATGAACCATCCTTCGGGCAGCGAAGCCCGGATGCGTCTGCCACCCGGCTTGCAGGCGGCCATACCGGCCTCGAGCTGCGCCCTGGTGTCGGCCTTCAATACATCCCCGAGGAGTATCTTGTGAGCCGAGCCGACGATGGCGCGTGGCGTCGTGGTATCGAGCGCGCCGCTATATCGGTTCGATGTCGGCTCATAGCGATCCGAACGAGTCACCGTATCGCCGAGGCTTCGCAGGAATGCCGTGAGGCCGGGCGGGCCCCCGGCGCTTCGCATCAGCAGGATGGCCGCGGTGTTGTCGCTGTATTCAAGGACGGCCCGCGCCAGCTCGCCGACCGACATCTCTCCCTTGCCGAGATTGGCTTTCGTGACCGGCGACGTAAAGATCAGGTCGCTCGCGGTGTAGGCGATCATCCGCGACAGGCTCTCCCGGCCCGCGTCGACCTTGGCGAAGACCTGGGCCACGAGGAGCCCCTTGAAGGTGCTGCACATCAGGAAACGTTCGTCCGCCCTATGGGCAAGGGTGCGCCCGCTTGCCGTATCGAGGGCAAAGACACCGAGCCGCCCGCCATGCCGTTTCTCGATGGCGGCCAGCGTCCCGTCGTCCCGGGCCATGGCACTGCGAACGCCAAGCCCGACCGAAAGAGGCAGACCGATCACCACGGCACGGCGGTTCAGCATGGTCACGTTGTTTAACTCCTATCTCAGCTCTTATTCTTAAATATCGAAGATGACGGCACAATTATGGACATGGGAGGAGGATGGAAACCGTAGGGAGTACAGACGGACGCTTCTCTCCTGGCCTAGCCCCGGGTGACTGACGGGGTTCCTCGCCTCTCGGTCGCGCATGGCCAAGGCGGCCTTGCGGCGAAGGAGCCGCCGGCCGCGCCAAAACCATCGGACGCGCCGCTTGACGTCCCATGATTTCCCCTTACGCTCGCTCCCAATCAAACATCCGACGCTTCGCGACGCGCCCTTGCCCCGTCCGGCGCGGGCGATGCCAGCCGGCCCGGACGCCGGTGCATTGGGAGGTTCGGACATGCCGCCATTGCGGGTTCTGCTGGTCGGGCTCGGCCATATGGGCATGGCGCATGGACGCGCCTATGACGGGCTGGAGGGCTACGAGATCGCCGGGCTGTGCGCGCGCGGCGTGCACAAGCGGACGGACCTGCCGGAGGCCTGGGCCGCCCTTCCGCGCTATGCCGATTATTACGAAGCCCTCGCAGCGGTGAAGCCGGACGTCGTCTCCATCAACACCTGGCCGGACACGCATGCGGATTTCGCGGTCGCCGCCTTCGAGGCCGGCGCCCATGTCTTCATCGAAAAGCCGCTGGCCGAGACGGCGGCGGACGCCGAGCGCGTCGTCGCCGCCGCCCGCAAGCATGGCCGCAAGCTCGTCGTCGGCTATTCGATGCGCCACAATCCGATCTGGAAGCGCGTGGTGGAACTGGCGCAGGGCCTCGGCAAGCCGCTGGTCATGCGCATGAACCTCAACCAGCAATCGATCGGCCCGTCCTGGACCTGGCACAAGAACCTGCTCTCGGCCCTGTCGCCGATCGTCGATTGCGGCGTGCACTATGTCGACGCCATGTGCCAGATGACGCTGGCCAAGCCCGTGCGCGTCAGCGGCATGGGTGCGCGCCTCAGCGACGAGATCGCGCCCGACCAGTATAATTACGGCCATCTCCAGGTCTTCTTCGACGACGGCTCGATCGGCTGGTACGAGGCGGCCTGGGGCCCTTCGATCAGCGAGACGGCCTTCATGGTCAAGGACATCATCGGGCCGAAGGGCAGCATCAGCGTGGTGCCGCCCTCGCACAAGCTCGGCACGCCGGAAGGCGCGGACTGGACCTTCTCCTCCGACATCCACACCCATGGCAGGATGGAATCGGTGCTCGTCCACCATGCCGCGCTCGATGCCGACCAGAAGCTCGTGCATGGCGACGAGATCATCCCCGTGGTCGACAAGCCGGACCATGACGCCATCTGCCGCCTCGAGCAGATCTACCTGCTGGACGCCATCCGCAACGACGGCGATCTCGACGAACACATGGAAGCGGCCGTCAACAGCCTGAAGATCGTGCTGGCGGCGGATCTGAGCATCAAGGAAAAGCGGATGGTCGAACTCTGAGGGGCAGCGTCGAGGCGGGACGAGACGATCGAGCCGGGTATCTGCCATACAGTCGCGCCGCCCCTCATCCTTACCCCAAGCATTTCCGCAGGAAATGCGGAGTTCCCGCGGGAACGGGGAGAAGGGGCGGCCGGCGCCGCGTTTCGAAAGGGCCGGGCGAGACGGCGACGCCGATAGCCTGCCGCGACGCCGATGTCCCCTCTCCCCGCTCGCGGGGAGAGGATAAAGGTGAGGGGCGGCGCCGAGACCGCTGCCGTATCACCGGTATCTTTCCGGAGAGAGAAGCGCAGCCCCTCATCCTTACCTTCTCCCCGTAAGGCCGGGGAGAAGGGGCCGTCGGCGCCGCGTTTCGAAATGCCCGGGCGAGACGGGCGGTGAACAGCGCCGCCAAGGGATAACAGAGGCAGGGGCTCCCCCCCACAGCCGAGGAGTGGGAAAACATGACCGACATCGACCACCCCCCGCTCTATTTCTGCGTCGATGCCGGCGCCACCCGCAGCCGCGGCCAGCTCTATGACGGCTCGGGCACGGTGATCGCCAGCGCCGAAGCCGGGCCGGCCAATGCCAGCTACGACAGCGAGGAGGCCGCCGACAGTCTCCTCGACCTGTGGCGGGACCTCAATGCCGCAGCCGGGCGCGACCCGCAGGACCTTTCGGGCGTGACCTTCGCGATCGGCGGCGCCGGCCTCTATGTGCAGGGCCCGCGCGAGGCGTTCCTCGCCCGCGGCCCGGCCTTCGCGGCCGTCTTCGTCATGAGCGACGGCTATGCGGCGCTGATCGGCGCCGGCGGCGGCCGGCCCTGCGCCCTCGTCACCATCGGCACCGGCGTCGCCGGCCATCGCCTGTTCGCGGACGGCTCCTCCATCCAGCGCGACGCCTGGGGCTGGATCGTCGGCGACAGGGGCAGCGGCTCCTGGATGGGCGTGCGGGCGATCCGCCATGCCTTGGCGGTACGGGACCGCATCGCCGCGCCGTCGCTTCTGGCCGAGGCGGTGATGGCGCAGATCGGCGGCGTGACGGGCCTGCTCGAAGGCGCCCTCTCCGGCCTGACGGCCCACCGCGTCGCCGCCTTCGCGCCGCTGGTGCTCGATCTCGCCGAAAAGGGCTGCCCGGTCGCCGCCGCGATCCTGGCGAGGGCCGTCGGCCACCTCACGGATCTCGTCGGCTCGCTCGATTGCGCCGACGTGCCGCTCTATCTCAATGGCGGGCTCGCGCCGGTGATGCAGCCCCGGCTGGTCGAGCGTATCGGCCGCCCGGTGCAGGACGCCGCCGGCGACCCTCTCGAAGGCTGCCTGTTGGTCGCCCGCGGCGAGGCGCCGCCGGAGCGGATGGTGTTCGAATAGGCGGCGAGCGCTCGGCTTGCAGGAAAGAGCGCGATTCCCTTCTCCCGAGCGGGAGAAGGTGGCGCGCAGCGCCGGATGGGGGCCTAACCTTCGACAATTCAAGCGCAGTCACTAACAGGCTGCGGAAAAAGTCTTCCTCGAAGCGTTCCATGCTGATTCACTGCTGGTGCAGGAACGGGAGCGGATTGATGCGCGGAGTTGATGTTCGAACGGAGAGTCTGTTCTCGTATGTGAGCTGCGAAGCTCGGGTTCCTGCGGATCATCCGCTGCGTGCGATCCGTGCGATTGTCGACGAGGCGCTGGAGGTGTTGTCGCCGGAGTTCGACAAGCTGTATTCGAGGCATGGGCGTCCTTCGATCCCGCCGGAGAAGCTGCTGCGTGCGCTGCTGTTGCAGGCCTTCTTCACGATCCGCTCGGAGCGGCAACTGATGGAACAGATGGATTACAATCTGATGTTCCGCTGGTTTGCCGGGCTGTCGATGGATGCGCCGATCTGGGATGTGACGGTGTTCACCAAGAACCGCGAGCGCCTGCAGGAAGGCGATATCGCCGCCAAGTTCCTGGCTGCGCTGCTGTCCCAGCCGCGGGTGACGGCCTTGCTGTCGGAGGATCATTTCTCGGTGGACGGCACCCTGATCGAGGCCTGGGCGAGCATCAAGGGCTTCAAACCCAAGGCCGATAGGGCCGACAGCCCGGACAAGGACGATGATGGCGGTTCGGGCAGCGTCCCGCCGGCTTCCGGTGCGGCTCCGGAAGGCAAGCCCGCCGGCGGCCGCAATGCCGAGCGCGATTTCCATGGCGAGAAGCGCAGCAACCGGACCCATGCCTCGACCAGCGATCCGGATGCCCGGCTCTACAAGAAGGGCCGCGGCGCCGCGGCCAGGCTGTGCCATATGGGGCACTTCCTCATGGAGAACCGCCACGGCCTGATCGTCGACACCGAACTGACGCTTGCGACCGGCACTGCCGAGCGGGAAGCGGCCCTGAGCATGCTCAGGCGCCGCAACGCCCGTCATCGCATCACGGTCGCTGCCGACAAGGCCTATGACGTGGCTGGCTTTGTGGCGGATCTGCGCAGTATCAAGGTCACCCCGCATGTGGCGCAGAACACCACCAACCGGCGTTCCGCCATTGACGGGCGCACCACCCGGCATGCCGGCTACGCTCTCAGCCAGCGCATCCGCAAGCGGATCGAGGAAGGGTTCGGCTGGATCAAGACCTGTGGCGGACTGAGCAAGACCCGCCATCGAGGCACTGAACGCGTCGGTTGGTCCTTCACGCTGACGGCGGCGGCCTGCAATCTGATCCGATTGCCCAAATTGATCGAAATCAAAGGATAACTGCGCCAAAATGTCGGAAAACGCATCCAAAATGCTGTTTTGGCAGCGGTCATTGCATGAAAACCGGCCGCCAAAATCAAACCGAGCCCAAAAAATCAGGCCCTCAGCCAAAATATGCGGCCACGCAACACGTTTTTCCGCAGCCTGCTAAGTCCCATTCGGCAAAGTTTAGACCCTCATCCCCCTGCCGGGACCTTCTCCCAACCGGGAGAAGGCGACTGATCTCCCCCCCTTATCTGCTCCACCCGCAGCACCAGCGCCATCGCCACCGAAAGCGTCGCCGCCAGCGACTTGAAGCCGGCGAAATCCTCCTCGACGACTTCGACATAGGCTTTCGACAGCGGCACCAGCGGGCTGAAGGCGCTATCGGTGATCGAGACGATCGGCACGTTGCGCTGCGCCGCCGAGGCGACCAGTTCGGGCGTGATGGAGTTGTAGGGCGTGAAGCTGATCGCGAGCACCGCGTCGGCCTGCGTCGCGCAGCGCAGATGCTCGAAGGCGGCCGAGCCGACATTGTCGACCGCGATGTTGCGGATACCGAGCTTGGAGAGCGCCAGCGACATATAGCTCGACACCGTGAAGGCGCGCTTCGAGCCGATGATGTAGATCAGCTCGGCCCAGGCCAGCGTGGCGGCGATCGCCTCGAACTGGCCGAGGTCCAGCCGGTCGCGCACGCGCGACAGCGACAGGGTGGAAGACCTGACGAAGCCGTCGACCAGCCCGGCCGCCTCGCTCCCCGCGCCCCCCTCGGCAGGCGCCGTCACCTCGCCGGCGCCCTGCCCGCCGCGCAGATAGGCCTTGAAGATGTCCTGCAGGTCTGAAAAGCCGGAATAGCCGAAGGTCTGGGCGAAGCGGACCAGGGTCGAGGGTTGCACGCCGACCTGTTCGGCGAGGCTCGTCACCGTGCCGAGCGCCACCGCGGTCGGGTGCTGCCACAGATGGATCGCGACCTGGCGCAGCTTCTTGGGCAGGCGCACGGTGCCGGAGGAGAGCACCGCGCGCAGTTCCTCGTAGCTTTCCGGCCGCGAATAGCCGAGGGCGGCGCGGTCCGCGCCCTTGTTCAGCACGGGAACGACATCGCCCGTGGTGTCGCGATCGTCATCCATGCGCGACCCCGGCGAGATAGGAGCGCGGATCGACCGAAAGCAGCCCCTCCAGATGCCGGGCGATCGCCGCGCAGGCGGGCGAGGCGGCGAGGTCGGTGCCGAAGATCGCCCCGATGCCGAGCAGCGCCCGCGCCAGGGCTTCGAAGTCGCCGCCGGCCTCCTCGCCGAGCGCGACGACGCGCGGCGCCAGCGGATCGTCCGGCACCCAGCGCGCCCCGAACCGCCGCGCCCCGCACAGGGCGTAGGCGAGCCAGCTCGCGACCGCGAGGGCGAGCAGACCCGGCGCATGGCCGGCGGCGAGACGCTCGCGCAGCGGATTGACCAAGCGCTGCACGATCTTCTGCGAGCCGTCGGTGCCGATCTGGTGGCAGCGATGGCGGATCGCGGGATTGGCGATGCGGGCCATCGAGGTGGCGATATAGGCGTCCGCCGCCATGCCCGGCACGTCCGGCAGCGTCGTCGCCGTCTCGCGCTCCAGCATGCGCCGCGTCAGGGCCGACAGCAGCGGATCCGAGGCCGCCTCGAAGCTGAAGTCGTGGCCGAGGATGGCGCCCAGATGCGACAGCGTCGACTGCGCCGCGTTGAGGACGCGCATCTTGATCAGCTCATAGGGCGTCACGTCCGCGACGAACTGCGCGCCGGCGAGGTCCCAGGGCGGCCGCTCGGCGATGAAACGGTCGTCGATCACCCATTGGCGAAACGGCTCGCCGACCACCGCCGCCTCGTCGATGAGACCGGTCCGTTCGGCCGCGAAGGCCCTGTCCGCCTCGGTCGGCGCGGGCGCGATGCGGTCCACCATCGTCGAGGGGAAGGCGACATGGACCTCCATCCATGCCGCGAGCGGCGGCGAACGGACATCCAGGAACGCCGCGAGGACGGCGTGCAGCAATGCGCCATTGGCGGGAACGTTGTCGCAGCTGATCACGGTCAGCCCGGGCGCGCCGGCGGCCCGGCGCCGCTCGAAGGCCGCGGCGAGCAGGCCGAGGACCGTGCCCGGCACCCCCGCGCCATCGCGGTCGCGGCAAAGCTGCGGGTTGGACCAGTCGAGCGCGCCGGAAGCCGGAACATGGCAATAGCCCTTCTCCGTCACCGTCATCGTCACCGCCCGCACGGCGGGAGAAGCCAGGGCGGCGATGGCGGCTTCGGCGCCGGCGGCATCCTGTGCGTCGATGACGCGGCGGATCGAACCGATCACCCGCGTCTCGGCCCTGCCGCCCTCCCGCAGCGTGCGGGTGTAGAGGCCGTCCTGCGCGCCGAGCGGGCCGGCGAGGCGCGGCGGATGCAGATTGATCCCGACGACGCCCCAGGGCCCGAACCGCGCCTCGAGCATGTCGTCGGTATAGTCGGCCTGGTGGCAGCGGTGGAAGGCACCGACGCCGATATGGGCCATGCCGACCGCCAGCCGCTCGCGATCGTAGCACGGGCGGCGGATATCGGCGGGAACGGCGTGAAGCGTCGACGCTGTCAGTCGCTGCATGGTCGCGGCCTCAGGCCCTGACGCCGATGACATAGGCCTGCTCCTGGTCGATGAGGGAGCCGGTCATCGGCCCCGAGGCGTCGCCGAGGAGGAACAGCGCCAGCCGCGCGACGTCGTCGGGCGAGAACAGGCGGCCGGAGGGCTGGGCCGCCTGGGCCGCCGCCAGCCAGCCCTCGCCGAGTCCGAGCGTCACCGCCTGCATGCGGCGCTCGGCCGGCGTGTCGGCCCAGCCGACATTGATGCCGTTGATGCGGATGCGGTCGAAGCGATGGGCGAAGGCGGCGTTCTTCGTCAGCAGCCCCAGCGCGGCCTTGGTCGAGGCGTAGACGGCTAGGTCCGTCGTGCCGCCATGCATGTTCATGGAGAGGATGTTGACGATCGCCCCCGGCGCGCCGCGCGCCCTGAGATGGTTGACGACGCCCTGCATGAGGAAGAAGGGCGCCCGGGCGTTGACCGCGTAGAGACGGTCCCACAAGTCCGGAGGCGCCTGCGCGACAGAGCCACGATCAGTCTCGGCCGCGGCGTTGACGAGCGCGTCGACGCGCCCGAAGCGGGCGAGCGCCGCCGCCAGGACAGCCGCGGGTGCCGAGGCCTCGCCGAGGTCGGCGGCGACGAACGCCGCCGCGGCCCCGAGCGATGCGACCTCGGCGGCCGCATCCGCGCCGCGCCCCCGATCGCGCCCGACCAGGACGATGCCCTCGGCGCCCGCCTTCGCCGCCGCCACCGCGATGGCGCGCCCGATCCCCTGCGTTGCCCCCGTGACGAGAACGATCCGCCCGTCCACCTGCGTCTCCATGCCGGTCCGCCGCCTGCCCGTCCTCCGGCAATTGTGGATGAGAATTTCCAAATGTCAAATATCAGAAAATTCTTTCTATCCAAGTCCGTCTCCACCACCCTCCCCAGGAGGGGGAGGGTCGGCCTGAAAGGCCGGGGTGGGGTGATGATGCTCGACCTATCCATGAAATAACATGAAATTCCGAGCCGGAAGCCACCCCACCCCGACGCTGCGCGTCGACCCTCTCCCTCCAGGGGAGGGTGAAATGGGCCGACAACCGATTTGACAAATCGAAATTTATTGCGATTATCTCTTCAATAGCTGGAATTTTCCCAGAACAACGACGATCACGGGCTCGAACCCGTGTGCGCATCGGGAGGCAATGCATGCGGACCATCAAGGGCCCCGGCCTGTTTCTCGCCCAGTTCGCCCGCGATACGCCGCCCCACAACACGCTGGAGGGCATCGCGGGCTGGGCCAAGGGCTATGGCTACAAGGCGATCCAGATCCCGACCTGGGATCACCGCTTCTTCGATCTCGACGAGGCCTATGAGAGTGAGGCCTATTGCGACGAGGTCAAGGGCAAGCTCGCCGATATCGGCATCGCCGTCAGCGAATTCTCCACCCATTTCCAGGGCCAGATGGTCTCCGTGCATCCGGCCTATGACGCCCTGTTCGACGGCCAGTGCCCGCCTCATGTCCGCGGCAACCCGCAGAAGCGGCACGAATGGGCGGTGGATCAGGTTCGCAAGGCCGCGCGCGTCTCGCGTCGCTTCGGCCTGACCGAGCACGTCACCTTCACCGGCTCGCTCGCCTGGCCCTATTTCTATCCCTATCCGCAGCGGCCCGCCGGCCTGATCGAGGAATGCTTCGCCGAGCAGGCGCGGCGCTGGCAGCCCATCCTCGATCTCTATGACGAGAACGGCGTCGACCTCTGCTACGAGATCCATCCGACCGAGGACGTCTTCGACGGCGACACCTTCGAGATGTTCCTCGATGCGGTCGGCGGCCACCGGCGCTGCAACATCAATTACGACGCCAGCCACTACATCAAGCAGGGCATGGACTATCTCGGCTTCATCGACGTCTTCCACGAGCGCATCAAGATGTTCCACGTCAAGGACGCCGAGTTCAATCCCACCGCCCGGCAGGGCGTCTTCGGCGGCTACAAGGGCTGGCTGGAGCGAGCCGCCCGCGACCGCTCGCTCGGCGACGGCCAGGTCAACTTCAAGGCGGTGTTCTCCAAGCTGGCCGGCTATGATTTCGCCGGCTGGGCGGTCTATGAATGGGAGTGCTGCCTGCAGCACCCGGAAGTCGCGGCGCGAAAAGGCGCCCAGTTCATCGCCGATCACATCATCGAGGTGACGGACCGCGTGTTCGACGACTTCGCCGCCACCGGGGCGGACCGCGCCACCAATCTCAGGCTGCTCGGCGTCGGAGGCTGACCCATGGTCTATGCGACGGGAGACGGCGTCGGCGGCGAAGGAAGGCTCAGGGTCGGCATGGTCGGCGGCGGGCGCAACGCCTTCATCGGTGCCGTCCACCGCATGGCGCTGCGGCTCGACGACCTCATCACGCTGAGCGCGGGCGCCCTCTCGGCCGATGCGGAGAATGCCAGGCTGTCGGGTCTCGACCTCGGCCTGCCGCCGGACCGCATCTATGCGGACTATCGGGAGATGGCGGCGCGCGAGGCGGCGCGGCCGGATGGCATCGAGGCCGTCGTCATCGTCACGCCCAATCATCTGCACCACCCTGTCGCCAGGGCCTTCCTCGAAGCCGGCATCGACGTCATCTGCGACAAGCCGCTGTCCGCCTCGCTCGAAGAGGCCAGGGACCTCGTCGCCCTCACCCGCGCGCGCAACCTCGTCCTCGCGGTGACGCTCAACAACACCGGCTATCCGATGGTGCGCCAGGCCCGCGAGATGATCCGCGCCGGCGAGATCGGCGACATCCGCGTCGTCCATGCGAGCTATATCCAGGACTGGCTGACCAACCCGATCGAGGCGGACGGCCAGAAGCAGGCGGAATGGCGGACCGACCCCGCCCGCGCCGGCGCCTCGGCCTGCCTCGCCGACATCGGCGTGCACGCCCACAACCTCGCCTTGTTCGTCACCGGCCTCGAACTCGACCGCGTTTCGGCCGACCTCGCCACCTTCGTGCCCGGCCGCCGGCTCGACGACAACGCCCATGTGCTGATGCGCTTTGCAGGCGGGGCCCGCGGCGTGCTGACGGCGAGTCAGGTCGCCGTCGGCAACCTCAACAATCTCAGCCTCAAGGTCTACGGCACCAAAGCGGGGCTCGAATGGGCCGGCGAGATGCCCGAATTCCTGCGCTTCACCCCCTATGGCGAGCCGACGCGGCTGCTGCAGCGCGGCGGCCCGGCCAATACGGACGAAGCGCGGCGCGGCTCGCGCATGCCGGGCGGCCATCCGGAGGGCTATGTCGAGGGCTTCGCCAATCTCTACCGCGACGCCGTCGAACTGATCCGCGCCCGCCGGGCGGGGCGGGCGCCGAGCCCCGCCGCCCTCGCCTCGACGCCGGACGTCCTCGACGGGGCGCGCGGCATCGCCTTCATCGAGGCGGCCGTCGCCTCGAGCCGCAACGACGGCGCCTGGGTCTCCACACGCCTGCTCTAGCCTCTGTCTCTAATTCTGCCGCCGTTTCCGTCGAAAGGCCTGTCAACTTTTCTCGAAAGCGGTTTGAATGCAATCATTGCGCCATCGAACGGCTGAAGCCGCAACGCGCATGACCGGAGAGGAAACGATGAAAAGCAAATATCTGGTGGCCGGCGCTTCGCTGGTGTCCGCGCTGCTCATGGCCGACGGCGCGATGGCGGCGGGCAAATATGTCGTGGGCGTGTCCAACACGCTGATCGGCAATGGCTGGCGCGAGGAAATGATCTGCTCGATCAAGGCCCAGGCCGAAGCCTCCGGCCTCGTCTCCAAGGTGATCGTCGCCAACCGCAATGGTGGCCCCTCGGAGCAGATCGCCGACATGCGCAACCTGATCTCGGCCGGCGCCAACGCCATCATCATCAACCCCTCCGATCGCGAGGCGCTCAATCCGGTGATCAAGCAGGCGGCGGCCAGGGGCATCGTCGTCGTCGCCGTCGACCAGGCGGTGTCGGCGCCGGAGGCCTATGTGCTGAGCAACGATCAGGTCGCCTATGGCAAGGTCGGCGCCAAATGGCTGTTCGACAAGCTCGGCGGCAAGGGCGACGTGCTGGAGATGCGCGGCATCGACGGCGTGCCCGCCGACGCCGACCGCCATGAAGGCTTCACCGAAGCCCTGAAGGATTATCCCAACATCAAGGTGACCTCGGTCTTCACCGGTTGGGCGCTCAACAAGACCTCGCAGACCATGAAGGACATTCTCGCCTCCGGCAAGCAGGTCGACGGCGTGTGGACGTCCGGCCTCGATTCACCGGTGGTCGACGCCTACAAGACGGCGCAGAAGCCGTTTGTGCCGGTCGTCGGCGCCGACAACAACGGCTTCATCGGCCAGTTGATCAGCCTGAAGGACAAGGGCCTCACCGGCGTCGCCGTCAGCAATCCGCCGGCGGTGGGCGGCGCGGGCCTCGCCCTGGCGCTCGACGTGCTGGAGAAGAAGAAGGACTATCCGCACGTCGTGAAGATCACCCCGACGGTGTGGGACAACTCCGACGCCGGCATCGCCCAGCTGAAGCAGGCCTATAATCCGAAGCTCGATCCGTTCTACGGCGTCGCCGTGTCGGTGCCGCCCTACACGACCTACACGATGGACCAGATCCTCGCCTGCAAGGGACCGTGACCGCCGTTTCCCGGAACGGTGACGAGGCGGTCCGCTCTTCCTGCGCGATGGGCAGATAAATTAGCAGCCTTCTCCCATTCGGGAGAAGGTCCCGGCAGGGGGATGAGGGTCTGAACCTGAAGTGAGTAGCGCTCGATAGCTGCGCTTCAGCTGTCAAGCGTCAGCCCCTCATCCGCCCCTTCGGGGCACCTTCTCCCACCCGGGAGAAGGAGGATCGCGCTCTTTTCTATAGACGTGACGCCATGACACTCTTTTCGAGCGGGGATTGATGAGCGCGGATGACAACCTGCTCCTGCGCATCCGCGGCGTCGCCAAGCGCTTCGATTCGGTGGTGGCGCTGCGTTCGGCCGACCTCGAGGTGCGGGCGGGCGAGGTCCATGCCCTGATGGGCGCCAACGGCGCCGGCAAGAGCACCCTCGTCAAGATCATCACCGGCGTCTTTCCGGCCGATGCCGGCGAGATCGCGCTGTCCGGCAAGGCGAGCGTGTTCCGCTCGCCCGCCGAAGCGCGCAAGGCCGGCATCGTTTCCGTCTACCAGGACCCGGCCATCGTGCCGGACCTCACCGTCGCCCAGAACATGCGGCTGGCACGCGTCCCCCTCGATGCCGTCAAGGCGGCGATGCGCGATCTCGGCATCGACCACATCGATCTCTCCCGCACAGCCCGCGACATCGATTTCGCGCTGCTGCGGCTGATCGACCTGTCGCGCGCCATCGCTTCCAATCCCAGCATCCTGCTGCTCGACGAGATCACGGCGGCCCTTCCCGTCGATCTGTCGGAGCGCGTCTTCGCCCTGGTGCGCGAATGGCGCCGGAGCGGCAGGAGCGTCATCTTCATCTCGCACCGCATGGCCGAGGTCGCCGCCTTGTGCGACCGCGCGACGGTGCTGCGCGACGGCATCACGGTCGGCGTCACCCCGACGGCGGGCGCCGAGAGCCGGATCGTCGACATGATGCTCGGCACCGACGTCGCGAGGGCCGCTGCCGAAGCGCCCGCGCGGCGTGCCTCCGCCGCCGTGGCGGATCGGCCCGCGGCGATCGAGGTGCGCGATCTCGCCTATGGCCATGCGCTGCGTGGCGTCTCCTTCCGGGTCGCGCCGGGCGAGGTCCTCGGCGTCGCCGCGCTCGAAGGACAGGGGCAGGAGGAACTCTTCGATTGCATCGCCGGCGTGCGCCGGGCCTCTTCCGGCGAAATCCGCACCCATGGGGAGGTGCTGCGCCTGCGCCATCCGGCCGATGCCATCCGGGCCGGGCTGGTGCTGGTGCCCGCCAACCGGCTGCAGGCCCTGCTCCAGCAGCGTTCGATCCGCGAGAACGTCGCCCTCGCCGCCTTCGGCCGCCTGCGGGCCTGGGGCCCGATCGCCATGGATGAGGAGAAGCGGCGCGTCGACGATGCCGTCCGCCGGCTGCAGATCGACACGCGCGCCTCGCCGGAACTGCGCCGGCTCAGCGGCGGCAACCAGCAGAAGGTGGTGATCGCACGCTGGCTGGCCTCGGGCTTCCGCACGCTGCTGTGCTTCGACCCGACGCGCGGCATCGATATCGGCACGAAACGGCAGATCTATGCCCTGCTGCGCGAGATCGCGGCCCAGGGCGCCTCCGTGCTGCTGTTCACCTCGGAGCTTCCCGAGATCCGCCTCGCCTGCGACCGCGCCATCGTGCTGTTCGGCGGCCGCATCTCCGGCGCCATGGATGCGGGGGAGGCCGACGAAGCCCGCCTGCTCCACGCCGCCCACGGACTGTCCGCTCCCGATGCCGTGGAGGCCCATCCATGACCCCTGTCGCCCCCTCGCGCGCATCCGGCATGTTCGGTGCCCTGGGCCGGCAGGTCCGGGCCTATGGCATGCCCCTCGTCTTCCTCGCCGCCATCCTGTCGACGGCCTTCGTCCATCCCAATTTCGGCTCCTTCGACGTACAGTCGCTGGCGCTCGGCGCCCTCCCCCTCGCCATGGCCGCCGCGGCGCAGACGATCGTCGTCATCAGCGGCGGCATCGACCTGTCGGTCGGCTCGCTGATCGCCGTCTCGAACGTGCTGTCGGCGAGCCTGATGCAGCAGGCTTCCTTCCGCGATTCTCTCCTCATCGCCGCCGCCATCCTCGTCGCCGGCGCCGTGCAGGGTGCGCTCAACGGGCTGGTCGTCGCGGTCTCGCGCATTCCCGACGTCGTGGTCACGCTGACCACCGGCTTCATCTGGGGCGGCGTCGCCCTCCTCATCCTCGAGCGGCCCGGCGGCGGCGCGCCGCCAGAATTCCTCAACATCGGTTCCGGCGCCGACCTCTCCGAATGGGTGCCGAACGCCCTCATCGTCATGGCGGTGGTGATCGCGGCGATCTGGCTGCCGATCCGCTTCAGCCGCATCGGCCTCCTGCTCTACGCGGCCGGCAGCGATCCGGTGGCGGCCTTCCGCAGCGGCGTCGACGTGCGGGTGGCCCGCACCCTCGCCTACACCTTCGGCGGCATCGCCTGCGCGGCCGGCGGCATCGCACTGACGATGACGACCGGCATCGGCGCGCCGCTCGCCGGCACCACCTATACGCTCGGCAGCGTCGCCGCGGCGGTGATCGGCGGCGTCAGCCTGAATGGCGGGCGCGGCGGCATGATCGGGCCGGTCGCCGCCGCCCTGCTGCTGTCGCTGATCCCGATGGACCTAGTCTTCCTCAACATAGATCCGAATTACGGCCTGGTCATCCAGGGTACCCTGATCGTGCTGGTGGTGATGATCGGCGGCTTCGTGAGCTTCATGCAGGCCCGCAAATGACGGCAGTCCTCGATTTCCTGCGCAACCGCACCATCTTCGCGCTGGTGCTTCTCCTGGCGCTCTTCGTCGCCGGCGTCGAGGTCGCACGGCCGGGAACGGTGACGCCGCTGTGGACCTCCAACGTCCTGCTGTTCGCAGCCCCGCTCGCCATCATGGGCGCCGGGCAGACGCTAGTGATGCTCACCGGCGGCATCGACCTGTCTGTCGCCAGCGTCGCCACCGCCGCCGCCTATCTGCTGGCGACGAACGCCACCTCCGGCGACGTCCCCGCCCTCGGCATCGCCCTGGCGCTCGGCGTCGTCGTCGGTGCCGTCAACGGCATCGGCGTCGCCCTCCTGAGGGTGCAGCCGCTGATCATGACGCTCGGCACCGGACTGATGACGAGCGGCGTGATGATCGTCTACAGCCAGCAGATGCTGGCGAGCCAGCCCCATGTGCCCGCCTTCATCCAGACGCTCGGCGCCGGCAAGGTTTTCGGCCTCGTGCCGGTCGATCTCTTCCTGTGGCTCGCCGTCGCCGCCCTGATGCTGTTCGGCCTGCACCGCAGCGGCTTCGGCCGCCTGCTCTATGCCGTCGGCGACAATCGCGAGGCGTGCCACCTCGCCGGCATCCGGGTCTGGCGCGTGCTGTTCGTCGACTATCTGCTCTGCTCGGTGCTGGCCGCCGTCGCCGGCCTCGTCCTCGTCGGCGGCACCAACGCCTCCGACCTCAGTCTTGCAGATTCCTATCTTCTGCCGTCGGTCGCCTGCGTGATCATCGGCGGCACCTCGATCTTCGGCGGCCGCGGCGGCTATGCCGGCACCATCGTCGGGGCGCTGATCCTCACCGTCCTCACCAGCCTCCTGACGCTGCTGGACGTCACCGAGCCCGTCAAGCAGATCCTCTACGGCGCCATCATCCTGCTGCTCGCCGCCGCCTATGCCCGCCTGACGGCGTGAGGCGGGCATAGGCGGCAACCATGCGCCCAGCGGCGCTCAGTAGCTGCGCGTGGGGCGGTCCATCACCCGCCGGCCCATCAGGCTGGCGACGAGATCGACCATCAGGCGCGCGGTGCGGCCGCGATCGTCCATGAAGGGATTGAGCTCGACGAGGTCGAGGCTGGTCACGAGACCGCTGTCATGCAGCATCTCCATCACCAGATGCGCCTCGCGGAAGGTGGCGCCGCCCGGAACCGTGGTGCCGACGCCGGGCGCGATGTCGGGATCCAAGAAATCGACGTCGAAGCTGACATGCAGCATGCCGTCCGCCGCGGCGACGTCGCGCAGGAAGCGGCCGAGCAGCATGGCGACGCCACTCTCGTCGATGGCGCGCATGTCGTGCACGGTCACGCCGGCCGCCGCCAGCGCCGTGCGTTCGGGCGGATCGACGCTGCGGATTCCCATCATGCAGACATGGCGCGGGTCGACAGGGGCGGCCAGGGGCGGGAAGACCCCCTCGAAGCCGGGCCGGCCGGTGGCGTAGGCCATGGGAACGCCGTGCAGGTTGCCGCTCTGCGTGGTGTCGAGCGTGTGGAAGTCCGGATGGGCGTCGAGCCAGAGGACGAAGAACGCCCGCCCCGCTTCGGCCGCCCGCCGGCTCAGGCCGGGAAGCGTGCCGGCCGCGATGCTGTGGTCGCCCCCGAGCACGATCGGCATGCCCTCCGCGCCCGCTCGATAGGCGGCCTCGGCGAGGGTCTCCGTCCAGGCGGCGATCTGCGGCAGGGCCTTGAGGACAGGATTGGGGTGGCACAGCGCACGCGCCGCCGCCGGGACGAGGTTGCCCTGGTCGGTCACGGCATGCCCGAGTTCCTCCAGCGCGCCGGCGAGCCCGGCCGCCCGGAACGCGCTCGGCCCCATGTCGCAGCCGAGCCGCCCCGTTCCCTCCTGGACGGGCGCCCCCAGCAGAATGCATCTCGACGGATTCACGGCGTCCCCTTCCCTTGAAGCAGCGGCAATGCCGAGGCGTTTGCCGTCGACGGCATGCTTAGGGGCCGAAGCCGGCGGAATGAACGGATCAAATTGGCAAAAGGGACAGATCGGCCTATCGGAATGGCGGATGAAACTCCCGGATTGATAAATGGACGATATCGATCGCCAGCTCCTCACCCTGCTGCGCCACAATGCGCGCCGCAGCATCTCCGACCTCGCAGCCGAACTCGGCATGTCCAGGGCGACCATGCGGGCGCGCATCGAACGGATGGAGCGGCAGGGGGATATCGTCGGCTACACCGTCATCCTGCGGGCGGACGCGGTCTCCATGCCGGTTCGCGGCATCATGCTGATCGAAGTGGAAGGCCGCGCCGCGGACCGCGTCGTCGGCGTGCTCGGCGGCTTTCCGGAAGTCACCGCGGTCCACACCACCAATGGCAGGTGGGATCTGGTGGTCGAGCTCGGCACCGACAGCCTGACCGAGCTCGACGCGGTGCTGCGCCGCATCCGCCTGATCGCCGGCGTCACTGCGTCGGAGACCAATCTCCTGCTGGCCACGCCGCGCAGCACCCGCGCGCGGCTTTAGCGCGCGACTACCCTGTTGCGCCTTGCCGGGGGCTCAGGGCTCGTCCCGGGGCTGGCTCTCCGCCGTCATCGGCTCGGCCGGCTCGGACGGCTCGTCCTGCGGCGGCATCGGCGGCTCGACCGGATCGGAGGCGAGCGTCGGCCCCAGCGCATCGAGCGGCACGTTGCTGGCCTGCTGCGAGATCGCCTCGACCCCGTGGGACACCGCCAGGCCCTTGAGGAAATCGAACACGGTCTTCTCCAGGACGCGAAGGTCCTCGACGATGACGCCGGCGCTGACCGCCACCAGGTCGGGCGTATGCAGGTCGAGGTCGACGCAATTGGCATAGTGCTCGTGCACGATGTCCCGGGCATGGTCCCGGTCGAGCATCGCCGCGTAGCAGACGATGTGGTGGTTGCACCAGGGATCGCAGCGTATGCTGGATTTCGCGACCATCGGGTTGAACCACTCGGCCCGCAGCAGATGGGCATAGTCGGTGTGCAGCGGCACGTGGGGCACGATGTCGATGAGGTAGTTGATCACCCGGTACACCGCCACCGAGCGCTCGAAATGGTTGACCCAGTTGACGTCGCCGGTCCGCGGCGAGGCGAAGAGGCATGCGCCGACATGCGGGTTCGCCCCGCCTTCGCTCAGCGCCTCGACGAGATAGGTGCCGACCGCGCTGCCCAGGCTGTGGCCGGTGACGACGATCTCGCGCCCGGCCGCCAAGGCGAGAAGCCCCCTGGCGGCGTTGTCGTGGAGCCTCTCCCCGGTCTGGGGGTCCTCGATGGCCATCGTCTCATAGACCGACCAGAAGCCGCGCTCGACCTTGCATTTGGGATAGGCATCATGCGCCTGATGGACGAATTCGGCATTGACGGCCCACTCGACCCCGCCCGACGTCCCCCGGATGGCGACCAGCAGGTCCTGCGGCTCGGCCTTCCTCTGCAGGACATAGCCGAAATAGACGCGCTTGTTCAGGTTGACCCTGACCCATCTCTTGTTCAGGCTCCCCGCGATAACGGGCTCGTTGACGGTCAGATATCCTTTCAGGTCCCAGGCGTCCGCTTCGATCCGGGGATCGAGAGGCGGGTTCAAGACGTAGCTGTTTTCGGGATACATGTCCTCCGCATAGAGGGCATACATCGCATAGCCGGCAGCGACCCGATCATCGGAGAAATCAAAAACCATCTTACTCCTGCCTAAAAAATACACTATGAGGCATATATACTATAAAAAACAATATATTGTAAATAAAATTATGACCATAGCAACCATTCGTATATTTACGCCTGCGTCACCCTCTGCAAACACGACAGTATTAACTTATAGGTACAATATTACACTCATTTACATTCATTATATTGACCGATTTCGGGCGGGTATTGATCAATATTCTGACATGATTTTTCAAATTACTCGAAATTACTCTCATAAAATAGATATTAACTTAAAATTTCGATGATTTAAATAGAAACAGAGCTTCTCGAAAACAGAATCATTCGGACGGAAACGTACAGCTATACTTCATGCGGTGGTAAATGTAGGGAGATTCCGAATCGGTCTTCCGCTCGCGCGGCGGAGGGCGATCATCAGCAAGCGGCTTCACCACGGAAAGCCCGGTGGGGCGATCACCCGATCGCCCTTCTTGCGGAAACGCCGAGCCTGCGGGAGATGCGCGGATCCTATGCGCGGGCCGCGTCCCATCCCCGGCGGATGAGGCCGTAGCCCTCGCTGTAGACTTCGCGGGGCGTCGGGAAGAAGTCGCGCCACACCCGTGTGGCGGCGGCCAGCGGCGGCAGCGCGCGGCCGAAGGCCTCGATGGTGATCCAGCCGTCATAGCCGGACCGTTTCAGCTCCTCGAAGGTGGCGGCGAAGTCGATATGGCCCCTGCCGGGCGTGCCGCGGTCGTTCTCGGAGACATGCATGTGCCCGAGATGGCGCCGGATGGCGGCGACGGCGCCGATCGGGTCCTTCTCCTCGATATTGGCGTGGAAGGTATCGTACATGCCGGTGATGTTGGGATGGTCGACCGCATCGAGATAGGCGGCGAGGTCGCTCATCGTGTTGAGGAAATAGCATTCGAAGCGGTTGAGCGCCTCGATCGCCACGCGCACGCCGAGCCGCCCGGCGACGTCCCCCGCGGCGCGGTGGAACTCGATGCCGCGCTCACGCTCCTCCCGCGTCGGCGCCTCGCCGGAGAAATGGCCGAGCGTCGAATGGAGCGGGCCGCCGACCAGCCTGCCGCCCATGGCGGCGGTGCATTCGAGGATCCACGCCATATGCCGGAGGCCAGCCGCCCGCTGCGCCGGATCGGCGCCGATCGGGTTCATGTCGAGGCTGGGGAAGAGGGCGATGCCGGTGGCTTCGAGGCCGACCCGCTCCAACTCGCGCCCGAGTTCGGCGTAATGGGCGGGCGAGCCTTCGAAGACCGGAATTTCCACGCCGTCATAGCCGCAGCGCTTGATCTCCTCGAGGAGGAGCCAGTGCTCGGGCTGCACATGCGCGGTCCACAGCAGCAGGTTGAAGCCGATCTTCATGCGCTTTCCTTCCGTCGCGGGGGCTGCCGCGGCCATGGTCCGGCAGGGACCGGGCCGCCCGGAGGCGGCCCGTCCGCGCTCAATTGGTCGGGCCGGGCGAGGGCTGCGGCAGCGGCTGGGCCAGCCATGCGGCGACCTGGTCGGGCTTGGCATCCCACGGGATCGCCGTGTCCATGTTGGCGCTGGTGATCAGCTGGGTCGGCGCGGCATAGAACTGGCCGGGTTCGATCTTCTTGTCGATGACGGCCAGAAGCAGCTGGAGCGACTGGACCGAGGCGATCGAAGGCGGGTTGCTGTTGGTGATCGTCATCTTGCCCTGCTTGATCAGGTCGATGCCGTAGGGCGCGCCGTTGCAGGCGCCGAGCAGGATCTTGCCGGTCTTGCCGGCGCGGTCGATGGCGATCGACACGCCGACCGCCATGTCGTCATTGGCGGCGTAGATGGCCTTGACGTCGGGATGGGCGGTGAGGATCTGGGCCGTCGCATCCAGCGCCTTCTGGCGGTCCCAATCCGCCGCCACCTCGGCGACGACGCTCGCCTTCGATCCCACCGCCTTCAACCCGTCCTTGAAGCTGTTGGCGAAAGCCTCGGCGTCGCCGCGGCCGAGCTTGCCGGTCACGATCG
This sequence comes from Labrys monachus, assembly GCF_030814655.1. Taxonomy (NCBI): domain Bacteria; kingdom Pseudomonadati; phylum Pseudomonadota; class Alphaproteobacteria; order Hyphomicrobiales; family Xanthobacteraceae; genus Labrys; species Labrys monachus. Next base: position 1,935,400 of record NZ_JAUSVK010000001.1, on the reverse strand, counting down.
CCACCTCGCCGTCGGGAACCTGCTTGCCGAGCGCCTCGCCGACCGGCTCGCCGAACTTGAAGAGGTTGATCTCCATGAAGCCCGCGGCATTCTTGAGCAGCGAGGGGTCGTAGCCATACTGGAAGAAGATCGGCACGCCGGCCCGCTGGGCCTGCGCGATCGCCGCCTTCTCGGAAGACAGCGAGACCGCGTAGATCAGGATGCCGTCGACACCCTTGGTGATGGCATCCTGCACATTGGCCAGTTCCTGTGTCGGATCGTTGTTGGCGGTGTAGGTCACCAGCTTGACGCCGAGCTTGTCGGCGGCCGCCTGGGCCGCGTTCATGCCGTACTGGTAATAGGGATCCGGCCCGCCCCGCATGAAGGCGATCGTCTTCTCGGCAGCCTGCGCGAAGGTGGGGGCGATGAGCGCCCCGAGCGCCACGGCCGCGAGGGCCATCGTGGATTTCTTCATTGTCGTCCTCCCTTGACTTTTCTGGATCGAAAGCCGTGCCCGCTGCGTTCAACGCTTCTTCTGCAGGAGGACGGCCGCCGTTATGATCAGTCCCAGCACGGCGCTCTGGTAATTGGCGCCGACGCCGAGAAGATTCATGCTGTTGCTGACGAGGCCGAGCAGCAGGACGCCGCCCAGCGTGCCGATCACCGTGCCGCGCCCGCCGACCAGCGGAGTGCCGCCGATGACGACGGCGGCGATCGCCCGCAGTTCATAGCCGTTGCCCATGCTGGGCAGGCCGGAATCGAGGATGCCCGTCAGGATCACGCCGGCCACGCCCACCATCAGGCCGCTGAGGGCGTAGAGGCCGATCTTGACCCGCCGCACCGGGATGCCGGAGAGGCGCGCCGCCTCCTCATTGCCGCCGATGGCGAAGGCGTAGCGGCCCAGCATGGTGAAGCGCAGGACGAGGTAGATCGTGGCGACGGCGGCGAGCAGCGCATAGATCGGGAACGGCACGCCGAACGCGCTCCCCGTGCTGAAGATGTCGAAGAGCGTGTCGACGCCGTTGACGGGGCTGCCGTTGCACATGACGATCGCCATGCCCTGCAGGAAGGTCATGGTGCCCAGGGTGACGATGAAGGGCGTCGCGCGGTTGGTGGCGACCAGCGCCCCGTTCAGCGTGCCGATCGCCGTTCCCGCGGCAAGGCCGGCCAGCACGCCGAGCAGGGTCGACCCGGTCCCCACGACGGTGAGCGCGGTGGAGAGCCCCGCCACCGACAGGGCCGCGCCGACCGACAGGTCCAGCCCCCCGGCGACCAGCAGCACGGTCTGCCCTGCGGCGACGATGCCGAGCGTCGAGACCTGGAAGAGGATGTTGAACAGGTTGTTGGCGGACAGGAAGCGCGGATTGCCGATGGCCGTCACGACGATGATGGCGAGGAGCACGAGCAGGAGCGTGAAGCGGCCGACGCCCAGGGCGCGGATCGGAGAGCTCTTCTGCACCCGGCCCTCGAGGCCGGTCAGGACGGTTTGCGACATCAGTGCGGACTCCCGGTGCTCTGGGTCTGGATGGCGGCCAGCAGATGTTCGGGCCTCAGCCCGGCCGGCACGAGTTCCTGGTCGATGCGCCCGCCGCGCAGCACGACGATGCGGTCGGCCAGGGCGATGAGTTCCTCCAGGTCGGTCGAGACGAAGACGACGCTCGCGCCCCTGTCGGCGAGATGGCGCAGATGGTCATGGATCTGGCGCTGCGACTCGACGTCGACCCCCTGCGTCGGCTCCTCCAGCACGAACAGCCGGGCATCGGCGAAGATCGCCCGTCCGAGCAGGGATTTGCGCTGGTTGCCGCCGCTGAGAAAGCGCACCTCCCGGTCCGGGGCGCGCGGGTTGAGGTCGAGCCGCTCGGCCATGGCGAGCGCCGCCTGGTGCTCCTTGGCGAGGTTGAGGCACCAGGCGCGGGCGAGCTTGGGAAGCGCGGCGAGGGAGATGTTCTTGGCGACGGAGAGCGGCATCACCAGGCCCCTGCCCCGCATGTCCTCGGGAATGAACTGGACGCCGCGGGCGACCGCGGCGCGGATCGAACGCGGGGCATAGGGCTCGCCGCCGAGCGTCATCGCGCCGTCCGCCCGGTCGATCCCCGCGATGACCGCCGCGAGCGCGTTGGCGCCGCCGCCGACGAGGCCGGTCAGGCCGACGATCTCGCCCCGGCCGACGGAGAGCGAGACATCGTCGAGCCGGCCGGCCAGCGACACATGGGCGAGCGTGAGGAAGGGATCGGCATGCGGGGCGGGCGCCCGATGGGTCTCGACGGCACCGAAGCTGCGGCCGACGATCATGGCGATCAGGCCGTCCTTGTCGGACGTCTTCCCCTCGACCACCGCCACCTTGCGGCCGTTCCGCAGGATGGTGATCCGGTCGGAGATGGCGAGGACTTCGTCGAGATGGTGGGAGACATAGACGATCGCCATGCCCTGCCGTGCGAGGCTGCGGATCAGCCGGAACAGGAAGTCCGCCTGGCTCTTGTTGAGCGCCGCCGTCGGCTCGTCGAGCAGCAGGACCCGGGCCTCCTCCCTCACCGCCTTGGCGATGGCGACCTGCTGGCGATGCGCGATGTCGAGATCGCCGAGGCGGGTGCCGACGGGCAGGGAGAGGCCGAGCCGCGCCAGCAGCGCCGAGGCCTTGCGGGCCATCGCGCGGTCGTCGAGCAGGCCGAGCCGGGTGCGGGGTTCGGCGCCCAGGAAGATGTTGGCGGCGACCGAGAGGTCGAGATGCAATTCCGCATTCTGGTAGACGACGGCGATGCCGGCTGCACGGCCATCCGCCGGATTGAGGGCGCGGAAGGCCTGGCCTCCGACGACGATCTGCCCCGAATCGGGCGGCTGGGCCCCCGACAGGATCTTCATGAAGGTCGACTTGCCCGCCCCGTTCTTGCCGACGAGGCCATGGATCTCGCCGGGCGCCACGGCGAAGTCGACGCCGTCGAGCGCGCAGGTGCCGAGGAACGCCTTGGTGATGGCCCGCGCTTCGATCGCGGGCACCGGCAGGGCTCCCCCATCGCCGCCGCCCGACACCGTCGGTTCCATCGCCATGCTTCGCTCCCGGACGCTCTGCGGTTTTCTTGTTTTAGGGGACGACGGCGCCCGGTGAGGTTGCCCTCCTGCGGCGGCCCGGCCTCCCGATGTCGAACGCAGCGCCGGCGGCCGGTGGGTTCCGGCGGATGCCATTGCCCGTCCGTCAGGCGAGACTTTCTGTTATATTAGTGTAACGTGTCAAGGCTCTTCCGGCTCGGAGCCATATTCGCCGGGGGATGGCCGGTCCTGGCAGAGCCGAATGTCGGTTTACGCGCCGATTTGTGCTACCGAACGGCAGTTTCGATTGGCGGAGGTGGACAGGTGAGCGATGGGCCGAGCATTCAGCTGCAGGGGGTCAGCCTCGACCGGCGTGCGCCGCTGCGGGACCAGATCTATCAGCTCGTGCGGAGCCTGATCATCATCGGGCAATTGCGCCCCGGCCAGCCCGTCAACGAGATCGAGATCGCCGAACAGCTCGGCGTCTCGCGCACGCCCGTGCGGGAGGCCGTCAAGCGGATCAGCGACGAGGGCCTCATCAACGTCTTCGCGCAGAACGGCACCTTCGTTACCGAGATCAGCCGGAAGGCGCTCGAGGAGGCCTATATCATCCGCAATGCGCTGGAGATGGAGAGCGTCAGGCGGGCGGCCGGCCAGATGACGACGCGGGAGCACGAGGAGGCGCTGGAGGACATCATCGCCCTGCACGAGACCGCCATCATGCGCCGGCGCTTTGCCGACGCCATCCGTCTCGACGACCAGTTCCACCGCTACATCGCCGAGATCAACGGCCTCTCGATGCTCTGGCGTGCCGTCGACATCTCCAAGGCCCAGATGGACCGCGGCCGCTACCGCGCCTTGCCCAGCCCCGGATCGGGCGAGACCACGATCCTGCAGCACAGGAACATCCTCGCCGCCCTGCACGCGCAGGACCCGCAGCAGGCCATGGAGGCCATGCGGCTCCATCTCGACACCTCGCTGCGGAACACGCTCAGCCTGCTCGGCGACAATCTGGACTGAGGAGTCAATTTCCGGAGCGCGGACATCCTGTGGCGAGATTGGAGCGTCGATCACCGATCGACCTCTTCCGTGCGGCAGGCTCCGCGCTTCAAGGGGGCGATCGGTGATCGCCCCTCCTGCCGCGCCTAATTGGTCACGCCCGTTTGGCGCCGGAAAGCGTGTCGCGTCCGAGGACGGCGAGGACCTTGGCGACGATGCCGGCGGCGTCGAGGCCGGCGCGGGCATAGAGCGTCTCGGGCTTGTCGTGGTCGAGGAACAGGTCCGGCAGCACCAGCGAGCGGAACTTCAGCCCGCGGTCGAAGGCGCCCGCATCGGCCAGGCACTGCGCCACGAACGAGCCGAAGCCGCCCACCGAGCCTTCCTCCACCGTCAGCAGCACCTCATGCTCGCGCGCCAGCCGCAGCACCAGATCCTGGTCCAGCGGCTTGGCGAAGCGCGCATCCGCCACCGTCGCCGACAGTCCGAACGCCGCCAGGTCCTCCGCCGCCTTCAGGCATTCGGCCAGCCGCGTCCCCAGCGACAACAGCGCGATATGGCTGCCCTCGCGCAGCACCCGCCCCCGCCCGATCGCCAAGGGCACGCCCTGCTCCGGCATCTCCACCCCCACGCCCTCCCCGCGCGGGTAGCGGAACGCGATCGGCCCCGCGTCATGCGCCGCCGCCGTCGCCACCATGTGAACCAATTCCGCCTCGTCCGCCGCCGCCATCACCACCATGTTCGGCAGGCAGCCCAGATACGCCACGTCGAACGCCCCGGCATGCGTCGCTCCGTCCGCCCCCACCAGCCCCGCCCGGTCGATCGGGAACCGGACGGCCAAGTTCTGGATCGCCACGTCGTGCACCACCTGGTCATAGGCCCGCTGCAGGAAGGTCGAATAGATCGCGCAGAACGGCTTGTAGCCCTCCGCCGCAAGCCCCGCCGAAAACGTCACCGCATGCTGCTCGGCGATCCCCACATCGTAAAGACGCTGCGGGAAGGCCTGGCCGAACAAATCCAGCCCCGTCCCCGACGGCATCGCCGCCGTCACCGCCACCACCCGCTCGTCCCGCTCCGCCTCCTTCACCAGCGCCTCGGCGAACACACGCGTATAGGCCGGCGCATTCGCCTTCGCCTTCACCTGCGTCCCCGTGATCACGTCGAACTTCACCACCCCGTGATACTTGTCCGCCGACGCCTCCGCCGGGCCGTAGCCCTTGCCCTTCTGCGTCACCACATGCACCAGGATCGGCCCCTCCGCCTGGTCGCGCACATTCTTCAAAACCGGCATGAGATGGTCGAGATTGTGCCCGTCGATCGGCCCGACATAATAAAAGCCGAGCTCCTCGAACAGCGTGCCCCCCGTCAGCAGCCCCCGCGCGAACTCCTCCGTCCGCCGCGCCTTGTCGTAGAAGAAGCGCGGCAGCTTCTGCGCCAGCATCTTGCCGAAATCGCGCAGGTTCTTGTACGTGCCCCCCGACACCAGGCGCGCCAGATAGGCCGACATCGCCCCCACCGGCGGGGCGATCGACATGTCGTTGTCGTTCAGGATCACGATCAGCCGCGACCCCAGCGCCCCCGCATTGTTCATCGCCTCATAGGCCATGCCCGCCGACATCGCCCCGTCGCCGATCACGCAGATCACATTGTTCCGCCCGCCCTTCAGGTCCCGCGCCGCCGCCATCCCCAGCCCCGCCGAGATCGACGTCGAGGAATGCGCCGCCCCGAACGGGTCGTATTCGCTCTCGCTGCGCCGCGTGAAACCCGAAAGGCCCCCGGGCTGGCGCAGCGTCCGGATCCGGTCCCGCCGGCCCGTGAGGATCTTGTGCGGATAGGCCTGGTGCCCGACATCCCAGATCACACGGTCCGCCGGCGTGTCGAACACCGCATGCAGCGCCACCGTCAGCTCCACCACCCCCAGCCCCGCACCCAGATGACCGCCCGTCACCGACACCGCGTCGATCATCTCCGCCCGCAACTCGTCCGCAACCTGCCGGAGCTTGTCCTCCGGCAGAGAACGTAGATCGGACGGTATACGGATCGTATCCAACAACGGCGTCGAAGGCTGGGGCAAGGTCAATCCATCGGTTATGGTGCCGGTCCATCGGCCGGCCGTTGATTAGATTACATAATAAGAGCGGCAGCAATGCACTTTTGCAATCTTCCAAACTGCGGCGGACCGATCGTCGCAGGTGCCCGCGAGCCTCGCGGCGGGCCCCGAGCCGAAGCTCGACTTGCCCGCCCGTCCGGGCTAGCGTCCGGCCGCGATCGGATGCCGGTCGGCTAGCGGAGTGGTTGCTGGAATGGCTGTGATGCTCGTGACGGGGGCCGGCGGCTTCGTCGGATCCGCGGTTGCCCGCCTCCTCGCCGGGGAGGGCTGGCGCATCCGCACGGTCATGCGCGCCGCGGCGCCGCGCCGCAACGTCGCCGATCTGGACTGCGAGATCGTGGTCGGCGACCTCAGGGACGCCGGCACCGTCACGCAGGCGATGCAGGGCGTCGAGGGCGTCTTCCACGTCGCGGCGGACTACCGGCTCTGGGCCCGGGACCCCGACGAGATTCGCCGCAACAACATGGCGATGACGCAGAACGTCATGCGCGCCGCCCTCGCAGCCGGGGTCGGACGCGTGATCTACACGTCCAGCGTCGCGGCGATCGAGCCGCCGGCCGGGACGACGGACATCCGGCCGAGCGACGAGACGAGACCGCTCGACGAGGCCAGGGCGATCGGCGCCTACAAGCGCAGCAAGGTCGCCGCCGAGCGCCTCGTCGAAGCCATGGTGCGGGACGAAGGCCTGCCGGCTGTCATCGTCAGCCCGTCGACGCCGATCGGCCCGCGCGACGTCCGGCCGACCCCGACCGGCCGCATCGTGGTCGAGGCGGCATCGGGACGGATGCCGGCCTTCGTCGATACCGGCCTCAACCTCGTCCATGTCGACGACGTCGCGGCCGGCCACCTCGCGGCCTACAGGCAGGGCCGGATCGGCGAGCGCTACATCCTCGGCGGCCAGGACGTGCCGTTGCGACAGATGCTCGCGGAGATCGCGGCGCTGACCGGCCGCCGGCCGCCCCGCATGCGGCTGGCGCCGGGCATGGTGATGCCGCTCGCCGTCGCCGCCGAGGCTTTCGCGCGGATCAGCGGGCGAGAACCGTTCGTCAGCGTCGACGCCCTCCGGATGTCGCGCCACATGATGTATTATTCCTCGGCCAAGGCGGAGCGGGAACTCGGCTATCGCGCCCGTCCCCACGGCGAGGCCCTGGCGGATGCGATCTCCTGGTTCCGGTCGGCGGGTTATATTCGATGATTGCTGCGGTGCCCCTGCTCCTTGCCCTCGCCAGCGCCGCCGTCTGGGTCGGCCTCATCGCCCTGCGCGGCGGCTTCTGGCTGTCGTCCGTCCGCGACGAGCCTTCTGCCGGCCCGGCACCGGCGCAGTGGCCGCCGGTCGTCGCGGTGGTGCCGGCCCGCAACGAGGCCGACGTCGTCGCGCACGCCGTCGGCTCCCTGCTGGCGCAGGACTATCCGGGACAGCTGCGCGTCGTGCTGGTCGACGACAACAGCGACGACGGCACCGCGGAGCAGGCCATGGCGGCGGCGGAGGCCGCGGGCGGCGGCGCACGTCTTTCTGTCCTGTCCGGCCAGCCGCTGCCGCGCGGCTGGACCGGCAAGCTCTGGGCTCTCAGCCAGGGCGTCGAGGCGGCCGGCCGCAGCGAGCCCTCCTATCTGTGGCTGAGCGACGCCGACATCGTCTACACCCCCGATACGCTGCGCTCGATGGTGACGCGCGCCGAGGCGGGCGGGCTCGCGGCCGTCTCGCTGATGGCGCGGCTGCGCTGCGAGAGCCCGGCGGAGCGAATGCTGATTCCCGCCTTCATCTTCTTCTTCCAGATGCTCTACCCCTTCGCCTGGGTGAACCGTCCCGCCGCGGCGACGGCCGCGGCGGCGGGCGGCTGCGTCCTCGTCCGCAGCGACGCGCTGGCCGGCATCGGCGGCATCGGCGCCATTCGCGGCGCCCTCATCGACGACTGCACCCTGGCCGCCCGCCTCAAGGGCAAGGGCGGCCGGATCTGGCTCGGGCTGACGAACCGGGCGAGGAGCATCCGCGTCTATGACCGCTTCGACGACATCCGCCGCATGGTGGCGCGCTCGGCCTATGCCCAGCTCGGCTACTCACCGCTGACCCTGCTCGGCACCGTGCTCGGCATGGCGCTCGTTTATGTCGCACCACCCGCAATCGCCTTGTTCGGTCCCTCCCCGGCCCGCTATGTTGCGCTGGCGACCTGGATCGCGATGGCGCTTGCCTTCGTGCCGACGCTCCGTTTCTATAGAGTTTCCTGGCTGTGGGGCCCGTTTTTGCCTGTCATCTCCGCCTGCTACATGGGTTTCACCTGCGACTCGGCCATCCAGCACATCGCCGGCCGCGGCGGATTGTGGAAGGGGCGCGTGCAGGCGCCGCGGGACGCATGATGGACACCGCCTCCTCCGCCAGGACCGGCAAGGGCGCCGGCGACGAGAATTTTCCCGTCGCCTCCTGGCTCATCGCGCCGCAACATCGCCCGGCGATCTTCGCCTTCTATGATTTCGTGCGCACGGCCGACGACGTGGCGGACCACGCCATGCTCGCACCCTCGGAGAAACTGCGGCTGCTGGACCAGCTCGAGGCGGGCCTCGCCGGCCGCGACGACCGGGAAGCGGTCGCCGTGGCGCTGCGTTCGGTCCTGCGCGAGCGCGGCCTCGGCCCGCAGCATGCGATCGATCTCCTCAACGCCTTCCGCCTCGATGTGCACAAGCTGCGCTACGAAACCTGGGAGGAACTCATCGACTATTGCCGCCTGTCCGCCATGCCCGTGGGGCGCTACGTCCTCGACGTCCACGGCGAGAGCCAGGCGCTGTGGCCGGCGAACGATGCGCTCTGCGCCGCGCTGCAGATCATCAACCACCTCCAGGACTGCGGAAAGGACTACCGCGCGCTCGACCGCGTCTACGTGCCGGGCGAAGCGATGGCGGAAGCCGGCGTCGACGTCGCCGCCCTGGGCGCCGACCGCGCTTCGCCCGCCCTGCGCCTCTGCCTCCACGGCCTGGCGCGCCGGACGGGGACGCTGCTGGAGGAGGCCCGCGGCTTTTCGGCCGATATCCAGAACCGCCGGCTGTCCCTGGAAGTCGCGATCATCCATCGCCTGGCCGACCGTCTGGTGCACCGGCTGGAACGCCGCGATCCGCTGAGCGAGCGGGTGCATCTGGGCAAGGCCCACGCCCTGGGCGTGGTGATCGGCGTGCTCGCCGGCCGCTGGCGCCGCCGGCCGAAGCGGCCGGCGCCGGCATTGCGGGTACCGACATGACACAGGCGCAAGCACCGGCGGCGACCGCGAGCCGCGCCAAGGGCAGTTCCTTCTATGCCGCGATGCGCATCCTGCCGCGCCAGCAGCGCGAGGCGATGTATGCCGTCTACGATATCTGCCGCGCCGTCGACGACGTCGCCGACGAGGGCGGGACGTCGGAACAGCGCCTCGCCGAACTGGAGAACTGGCGGCGCGACCTCGATGCGCTCTATGCCGGCGAGGCGCCGGGCCGGTTTGCGGCCGTCGCCCCCACGGTGCGGCAATACGGCCTGCGGCAGGCCGACTTCATCGCGCTGCTCGACGGCATGACGATGGATGCCGAGGGCGACATCCGCGGCCCCGACATGGCGACGCTCGACCTCTATTGCGACCGGGTGGCGAGCGCTGTCGGTCGGCTGTCCAACCAGATCTTCGGCATTCGCGGCGGCGACAGCGTCCTGCTCGCCCATCACCTCGGCCGCGCCCTGCAGCTGACCAACATCCTGCGCGATATCGACGAGGATGCCGGTCTCGGACGTCTCTATCTGCCCGACGAGGCGCTGGCCGAGGCCGACATCGCCAGCCGCGACCCGGCGGAGGTGATGGCGCATCCCGCCGTCGCCAGGGCCTGCCGTCCTCTGGTCCTGCAGGCCCGGGCCCATTTCAACGAGGCCGCGGCCGTGCTGCGCCGCATCCCCCGCTCGGTGTCGCGCGCCCCGCGCCTGATGGGCGCCGTCTACGGCCTCCTGCTCGACCGCCTGGAGGCACGGGGCTTCCGGCAGCCGCGCGAGCGCGTGCGGCTCGACAAGCTCACCCTGCTGATGCTCCTCGTCCGCCATGGCCTGGTGTGATGCCGCCGGGAACCGTCCATGTCGTCGGCGCCGGATTGGCCGGCCTGTCCGCGGCGACCCGGCTCGCCGATCGCGGCTGGACCGTCCGCCTCTACGAGGCGGCGCCGCAGGCGGGCGGGCGCTGCCGGTCCTATGTCGACCAGGCCCTGGGCACCACGATCGACAACGGCAACCATCTCCTGCTCTCCGGCAACCAGGCCGCCCTCGCCTTTCTCGACCTCGTCGGGGCGCGCGGCCAGCTCGTCGGTCCGGAGCACGCCTCCTTCGACTTCGTGGATCTTCGCAGCGGCGAGCGATGGCGCCTGCAGCCGAGCGCCGGCCGGATCCCCTGGTGGATCTTCAGCAAGGCGCGGCGCGTGCCCGGCAGCCGCCCGCTCGACTATCTGGCGCTGCTCCGCCTGCGCTTCGCCCGGCATGGCGCCACCATCGGCGAGGCCATGGCCTGCAGCGGCCCGCTCTATGAGCGCCTGTGGCATCCCCTGCTGCTGGCGGCCCTCAACACCGAGCCGCCGGCGGCCAGTGCCAGCCTCGCCGATGCGGTGATCCGCAACACGCTGGAGCGCGGCGGCGCGGCCTGCCGGCCTCTCGTCGCCCGCGCCGGCCTCTCGGCCACCTTCGTCGACCCCGCCCTCGCCTTCCTCGATCGGCACGGCGCGGCGGTCCGCTTCGGCAGCCGGCTGCGCTCGATCGCGTTCGCCGGGGCCCGCGTCGAGCGCCTGGAATTCGCCGAGGGCGCGGTCGACGTCGCAGCCGGCGAGCAGGTCGTGCTGGCCGTTCCCGCGCCGGTCGCCGCCCAGCTCCTGCCCGGCATCGAGACCCCTGTCGAGCACCGCGCCATCGTCAACGGCCATTTCAGGATCGACGTGCTCCCCGGCGCCCCGCCCATGATCGGCGTCGTCGGCGGCGAGGCCGAGTGGGTCTTCACCTATCCCGGCCGCATCTCGACGACGACGAGCGGGGCCGACCGGCTGATCGACCAGCCGCGCGAAGCGCTCGCCGAAATTCTGTGGCGCGACGCCGCCGCCGCCCTCGGCCTGCACGGCCCCCTGCCGCCCTGGCAGATCGTCAAGGAACGCCGCGCGACCTTCGCTGCGCTGCCGCGGGAGGAAGCCCGTCGCCCGCCGGCCGCGACCCGCTGGACCAATCTCGCCCTCGCCGGCGACTACACCGCCACCGGCCTGCCCGCCACGATCGAAGGCGCGGTACGCTCTGGCGTCGCGGCGGCGGATGTGGTGGAAAGAACCGCCGTGCCGGGCGAGCACCCGGCCGGCAGCCAGAAGGCCGTTGCCGCATGACCATCGTCGAGGACGCCCCCAAACCCAAGCCCGCTTTGCCCGATCTCGACCGGGCCGTGCGGTCCGGCCGGCAGGCGCTGCTGTCGCGCCAGCGCCCGGACGGCCATTGGGTGTTCGAGCTCGAAGCCGATGCGACCATTCCCGCCGAATATGTCCTGCTGCGCCATTATCGCGGCGAGCCCGAGGATGCCGGCCTCGAAGCGAGGATCGCCACCTATCTGCGCCGCATCCAGGGCAGCCATGGCGGATGGCCGCTGTTCGAAGGCGGCGCACTCGACATCAGCGCCAGCGTCAAGGCCTATTTCGCCCTCAAGATGATCGGGGATGCCCCGGACCTGCCGCATATGAAGCGAGCGCGGGAAGCCATCCTCGCCGCGGGCGGCGCGGCGCGGAGCAACGTGTTCACCCGCATCCTGCTGGCGCTCTACCGCGTGGTGCCCTGGCGCGCCGTGCCGGTGATGCCGGCCGAGATCATGCTGCTGCCGCGCTGGTTTCCGTTCCATCTCACCAAGATCTCCTACTGGGCGCGGACGGTCATCGTGCCGCTCCTCATCCTGCAGGCGCTGAAGCCTGCCGCCAGGAACCCGCGCGGCGTCGGCATCGACGAGCTCTTCCTCGTGCCGCCCGACAAGGTGCGGCACTGGCCGAAGGGCCCGCACCAGAAGGCGCCCTATTCGCAGATCTTCGGCGGCATCGACCGCGTGCTTCGCCTGGCCGAGCCGTTCTTTCCCGGTGCCTCACGCAAGCGCTCGATCGACAAGGCGGTGGCTTTCGTGACCGAGCGCCTCAACGGCGAGGACGGGCTCGGCGCGATCTACCCGGCGATGGCGAACGCCGTCATGGCCTTCGATGCGCTCGGCTATCCTGCCGACCATCCCGCGCTGGTGGTCGCCCGGCGCTCGATCGAGAAGCTGCTGGTGCACAGGGAGACGGAGACCTACTGCCAGCCCTGCGTCTCGCCGGTGTGGGATACGGCGCTGGTCTGCCATGCCCTGCTGGAATCGGGAGAGGATGCGCGGGCCCCCGAGGTCCATCGCGGCCTTGCCTGGCTGAAGCCCCGGCAGGTCCTCGACGTCAAGGGCGACTGGGCGGAACTGCGCCCCGACGTCCGCCCCGGCGGCTGGGCTTTCCAGTATGCGAACGACCACTATCCGGACCTCGACGACACCGCGGTGGTGGTGATGGCGATGGACCGCGCCCAGAGCGCGGCCGGACATGAGGAATTCGCCGGCGCCATCGCCCGGGGCCGCGAATGGATCGAGGGGCTGCAGAGCCGCAATGGCGGTTGGGGCGCCTTCGACGCCGACAACGACTATGACTATCTGAACCACATCCCCTTCTCCGACCATGGCGCGCTGCTCGACCCGCCGACGGCGGACGTCACCGGCCGCTGCCTGTCGATGCTGGGTCAGCTCGGGGCCACCGCGAAGACGAGCGCGGCGGTCGCCCGCGCGCTCGACTATCTCTGGCGGACCCAGGAGAAGGACGGCAGCTGGTACGGCCGCTGGGGCGTCAACTATGTCTACGGCACCTGGTCGGTCCTGTGCGGGCTCAATGCCGTCGGCGTCGATCCGGCATCGCCGCCCGTCCGCCGCGCGGTCGACTGGCTGATCGCCATCCAGAACGAAGACGGCGGCTGGGGCGAGGACTGCGCCAGCTACAAGCTCGATTATGCCGGCTATGAGAAGGCCGCCAGCGCGGCCTCGCAGACGGCCTGGGCCGTGCTCGGCCTGATGGCCGCCGGCGAGGCGAACCACCCCGCCGTGACGACGGGCGTGCAATGGCTGCTCGACCGCCAGGAAGGCGACGGGCTATGGCCCGAGGAGGCCTATACCGGCACAGGCTTCCCGCGCGTCTTCTATCTGCGCTATCACGGCTATGCGAAATTCTTCCCGCTCTGGGCGGTTTCCCGCTACCGCACTCTGATGAAGGGCAACGGCGTGGCCGTGCTGCACGGAATGTGAGCCTGCGCCCCCCGGCGGCGCAGCGCGTCGGCGGGATGGCCATGAGGAAGAGCGAAGCCATGCCGTCCACCGCCTCGCCTCCGCCGCCCTGCGTGCTCGCCGTCGTCGGCCTGCAGGCGGAAGCGCGCATCGCGCAGGACCCGCGCGTGAAAACGGTCTGCGGCGGCGGACAGGCGGCGCTGCTGAAGGCACGGCTGGCCGAGGCGCTCGCCGCGGGCGGCGTCGCCGGCCTCGCCAGCTTCGGCATTGCCGGCGGACTCGATGCCGGGCTTCGGCCCGGAACGGCGGTTCTCGCCCGCTGGGTCGCCGGCGCGGGCGGCCGCTGGACCGCCGATGCCGCCTGGCTGGCGGCGCTGACGGCGCGCTGTCCCGGCATGGTCGCCGCGGGCATCGTCGGGAGCGACCATGCCATCGGCACGCCGCAGGCCCGGCAAGGCCTCCAGGCCTCGACCGGCGCGGCGGCCGTCGATATGGAATCGCATGTCGTCGCCGAAATGGCGCAGGCGCACGGCCTGCCCTTCGTCGCCATCCGCGTCGTCGCCGACGCGGCGGAGCGGACCCTGCCGGCGGCGGCACTCATTCCCCTGCGGCCGGACGGCCGGCCCGACATCGGGCGCATACTCGCGGCCGTCGCCGCCGATCCCGGTCAGATCCCGGCGCTCATCCGTGTCGCGCGCGAGACCGGCAAGGCCTTCGCCTCACTCCGCCGCGTCCGCCGGCAGCTCGGCCTCGGCCTTGCGTGTCCGGATCTCCTCAAGCTTGTGCTCGACATGCCGTGAGAAGGTAAATTCAGGCGGACGCTGGCGGTCGAGCGGGATTTCCGGCGCCATCGGCCCGTCGGTGCGCGGTCCCTTGAGGGCAACGCTCAGCATCTTCAGGGGATGCTTGAAGGCGTCCTTCACCGCCGTCGCCTCGAAGCCGCTATGCACCATGCAGTCGGCGCATTTCTCGTAGTTGCCGGTGCCGTAGGAATCCCAGTTGGTGTCTTCCATCAGCTCCTTGAAGGTCTTGGCATAGCCTTCGCCGAGCAGGTAGCACGGCTTCTGCCAGCCGAACACGGTGCGCGTCGGGTTGCCCCAGGGCGTGCAGTGATAGGTCTGGTTGCCGGCCAGGAAGTCGAGGAAAAGCCCGGACTGGAAGAACTCCCAGTTCCGGCCGTTGCGGCCGCGCTTGAAGATCTCGCGGAACAGCGTCTTGGTCGCCTTGCGGTTCAGGAAGTGCTGCTGGTCGGGCGCCCGCTCATAGGCATAGCCAGGGGAGATGGTGATGCCGTCGACGCCGAGCGGCTTCATGGTGTCGAGGAAGGCCGCCACATTGTCCGGCTGGGCGTCGTTGAACAGGGTGCAGTTGATGTTGACCCGGAAGCCAGCGGCCTTGCCGGCCTTGATCGCCGCCACCGCCTTGTCGTAGACGCCGGTCTGGCAGACAGACTTGTCGTGCATCGGCTTGTCGCCGTCCAGATGCACCGACCAGTTGAAGTTCTTGTGCGGCTTGTACTGGCCGAGCTTCTTCTCCATCAGCAGCGCATTGGTGCAGACGGTGACGAACTTGCCCTTCGCGAGCAGCTTCTCGACGATCTCGGGCAATTCGCGGTGCAGCAGGGGCTCGCCGCCGGCGATCACCACCACGGGCGCCGGACATTCATCCGCGGCGCCCAGGCATTCGGCGACGGACAGGCGCTGGTTGAGGATCGGCGCGGGATAATCGATCTTGCCGCAGCCCGCACAGGCGAGATTGCAGCGGAAGAGCGGCTCGAGCATCAGCACCAGCGGATAACGCTTGGTGCGCAGGATCTCGTTCTTCAGGATGTAGGCGCCGATGCGCGCCATCTGATTGAGGGGTATGCCCACGCAGCGTCATCCTTCAATGTTCAAAAATATCGGATTTGAAACCATCAGCCTTCGACCAGCTCGGCGGGCAGGCGGAACTGGATGCGCTCTTCCCGGCCGGCGAGGGTGGAGACGTCGATATCGCGCCATTCGGCCAGGCGGTCGATGACGCGCTCGATCAGCACTTCGGGAGCCGAGGCGCCCGCCGTCAGGCCGACGCTGCGGGCGTTGCGGATCCATTCCCGGTCGAGCTTGCTCTCGTCGGCGATGAGGTAGCTGGGAATGCCGCATTCCTCGCCGATCTCGCGCAGCCGGTTCGAATTGGAGCTGTTGCTCGACCCCACCACCAGGATCACGTCGGCGCTCTTGGCGAGTTCGCGCACCGCCCATTGCCTGTTCTGCGTGGCATAGCAGATGTCGCGCGTATCCGGCCCGGTGACGTTGCTGAAGCGCCGCTCGAGCGCGACGATGATGGCACGGGTGTCGTCGATGCTCAACGTCGTCTGCGTCACATAGGCGAGCGGGGTATCGAGCGCGAGCGGAAGCGCCGCGACGTCGGCCACGGTCTGCACCAGATGCACCTCGCCGGACATGCGGCCCATGGTGCCGACGACTTCCGGATGGCCGGCATGCCCGATGAGAATGACGACGCGCCCCTGTGCGGCATAACGCCGGCCCTGGTTGTGCACCTTGGCGACGAGCGGGCAGGTCGCGTCCAGCACCGGCAGGCCGCGCCCGCGTGCTTCGTCCTCGACGACTTGGGCCACGCCATGCGCGCTGAAGATCGTTATCGCGCCCGGCGGAATGTCGTCGAGATTCTCGACGAACCGGGCGCCCTTTGCCTCGAGACTCTCGACGACATGGCGGTTGTGGACGATTTCATGCCTGACATAGACCGGAGCGCCATATCTCTCGAGAGCGAGTTCGACGATTTCGATCGCGCGGATGACACCGGCGCAGAACCCGCGAGGCATAGCGAGAATGACCTTCATCGACAACAGCCTACCATCCAAATCTATATATCAAACTAGCAATTGCGCGTCCGACAGTCCAACCAAATTGCCGAGGCTCCGGGGGCGCCTGCTGGGGTCTCCCCAGGCGACGGTCCGGTCGCCGCGCTTGACATGGCGCGATCCGCTCCCCCCTTGTGGGTCCATATGAAGCAGCGAGTCAATACAATATGGTCGCGCCGCGCTCGTCGGCGGCCCCTGCAGCTCCCGAGCTGGCCCAATTCCCGATCCAATCCTGGGAGAAACGAATAGAAATGGTGGAAGCCTTCGTTCTTCGCGTCGTCCAGGCCTGCATCCGGCATGCCTTCGCTACCCTGGCCTTGGCTCTCCTCGTCTTTCTTGCCGCCGCCGGCTACACGGCCACCCATTTCGAGATCAACACCAATTCCGGCGACCTGATCTCGCCCAACGTCGAATGGCGCCGCCACGAGGCGGCGTTCAATGCCGCCTTTCCGAACCTGATCGCCGACGACGTCGTCGTGGTCGACGCCCGGACGGCGGACCAGGCCGACGCCGCCGCGGCGGCGCTGGCGAAACGGCTCGCCGAGGCGCCGAAGGCGATCCGGGTCGTCCGCCAAACCGGCGGCGGCGCCTTCTTCGTGCGCAACGGACTGCTCTTCCTGCCGCAGGAGAAGGTGAACCGCGTGGTCGCCACGCTCATGCGCGCGCAGGCCTTCCTGGCGCCCCTGGCCGCGGATCCCAGCCTGCGCGGCCTCGGCCAGATGCTGGCGGGCATCGGCGGCGGCCTGGCGGCCGGCCAGATCTCGCCCGACGCCCTCGACCCGCGCCCGCTGGCGGCCATCGCGGCGACCCTGGAGGAC
The DNA here is from genome assembly GCF_030814655.1 of Labrys monachus. Taxonomy (NCBI): domain Bacteria; kingdom Pseudomonadati; phylum Pseudomonadota; class Alphaproteobacteria; order Hyphomicrobiales; family Xanthobacteraceae; genus Labrys; species Labrys monachus. The sequence continues at coordinate 1,918,315 of NZ_JAUSVK010000001.1, read as the reverse complement.
GTGCTCGCCGGCCGCCCCGCCTCCTTCGCCTGGAACGGCATGGTCGACAGCGGCGGCGAGACGCGCAGCACGCGCCGCCTGCTCCTCGTGCGGCCCGTCCTCGACTTCGGCGATCTCCAGCCCGGGCACCTCGCCGCCGACGCGATCCGGAGCGCGGCCAGGGAACTCGGCCTCACGCCCGCGAACGGCGTCACCGTGCGGCTGACGGGCGACGTGCCGATGGCGGACGAGGAGTTCGGCACCCTGGCGGAAGGAGCCGGGCTGAACGGCGCCCTCACCATGCTGGCCGTGCTCGTCATCCTCTGGCTCGCGCTGCGGTCGGGGCGGATCATCCTCGCCGTGGTGATCAGCCTCTTCGTCGGCCTCGCGGCCACCGCCGCGCTCGGCCTGCTGATGGTCGGCGCCTTCAACCTGATCTCCGTCGCCTTCGCCGTGCTCTTCGTCGGGCTCGGCGTCGATTTCGGCATCCAGTTCAGCGTGCGCTATCGTGAGCAGCGCCACCGGGAGGACGACCTGGCGGCCGCGCTGCAGCAGACGGCGCTGAAGGCCGGGCGGCCCCTCGCTTTGGCTGCCGTCGCGGTCGCCGCCGGCTTCTACTCCTTCCTGCCGACATCCTATCGCGGGCTGTCCGAGCTCGGGCTCATCGCCGGCAGCGGCATGATCGTGGCCTTCATCACCAGCATCACGGTGCTGCCCGCCCTGATCCGCCTTCTCAAGCCGGCGGGCGAGCGCGAGCCCGTCGGCTTCCTCTTCCTGGCTCCGGTCGACCGCTTCACCGCACGCCATCGCTATCCGATCCTGATCGTCACGCTGCTGGTGGTGGCAGCCGGCCTTCCCCTGCTCTGGCATGTCCGGTTCGATTTCAATCCGATCCATCTGCGCAGCGCGGCGGTGGAATCCGTCTCGACCTTCATCGACCTGACCAAGGCCCCCGACACCAGCCCGGCGACGATCCATATCCTGCGGCCCTCGCTGCAGAGCGCGCAGGACACGGCCCAGGCGCTCGACCGCCTGCCCGAGGTCGGAAGAACGCTGACGCTCGCCTCCTTCATCCCGGACCACCAGGCTGAGAAGCTTGCCGCCATCGCCACCGCCAAGGCGGCGCTGGCGCCAGTGCTGGCGGCGAGGCCGGCGGTGGCGCCCCCTTCGGACGAGGAGGTCGTCGCCTCCCTCCGGCAGGCCGCCCAGGCCTTCGACGGCATCGCGCGCACCGATCACGACCTGCGGCTCGCCGGGCTCGCCGGCGCCCTCAAGCGGCTGGCCGATGCGCCGCCGGAAACCCGTGGGCGCGCCCAGACGGCCCTGTTCGCGACCTTTCCGGCCATGCTCGCCCAGTTGAAGGAGAGCCTTGAGGCTTCGCCCGTGACGCTGGACGATCTCCCGGCCGACCTGCGGGGCGACTGGACCACGCCGGACGGAGGCGCCGCGGTGGAGGTGTTCGCGCGCGGCGATTCCAACGACAATGCGGTGCTGCGCCAGTTCGCCACTGCGGTGCGTGCGGTCGCGCCGGATGCGACGGGCTATCCGGTGACGATCCAGGACGCGAGCGAGACCGTGGTGCGCGCCTTCCTGCAGGCGGGCGCCCTGGCGCTGGCCAGCATCACCGTCCTGCTCATCCTCGTGCTGAAGCGCATCACCGACGTGCTGCTCACGTTGATCCCCCTGCTGCTGGCCGGCGTAGTGACGCTGGAGCTGACGGTGCTGCTCGACCTGCCGCTCAACTTCGCCAACATCATCGCCCTGCCGCTGCTGCTCGGGGTCGGCGTCGCCTTCAAGGTCTATTTCGTCATGGCCTGGCGCTCGGGCGAACGCAACCTCCTGGCGTCGAGCCTGACGAGGGCGGTCCTCTTCAGCGCCGCCACCACCGCCGCCGCCTTCGGAAGCCTGTGGTTCTCGCATCATCCCGGCACGTCCAGCATGGGCGAGCTGCTCGCCTTGTCGCTCGCCTGCACGCTCGCCGCAGCGGTGCTGTTCCAGCCGATCCTGATGGGCCCCCCGCGCAAGGCGGAGGCCCCCGAATAGTCAGGCGAGATCGGCGAAGCCGCACAGGCGCAGGCCCGCGCCGGCGGCGAGCAGGCGGGTTTCCGGCGCCGTCAGCCCGGCGAGCTCCTCGGCGTAGCGATAGCCGGGGGCGGCGCCGGGGAAGCCGCCGGACGTCGCCGGATGGGTGTAGATCTCGGTGACCTGCGGCCCGGCCCTCGGGACGAGGGCGCGGATGCGCTCGCCCGTCATCGCGCCGGTCCAGGCGAGCCCGAAGACCCGTTCCGGCACGATCAGCCCGCGGCGCCGGGCCCGGTAGCCGAGGAGGCGGCTCCACGGCGCCATCACCGCCGCCGTTCCCCCTCCCCCGCCGCCGTCGATGGCGCGGATCACCGCCGCCGGCTCCAGCGGCACGCGGAGGGCGCGCATGCCGTATCGCGGACCGATGGCGAGGACGAGCGCGGCAACGGTCGGATGCAGGTGGTAGTGCTTGTGGGCATTGACGTGGTCGAGCGGCAGGCCCGTCGCCCGGAACGCCTCGAACTGGGCCGCGATCTCGGCGGCCAGCTGCCGCCGCACGCTCGGCCTCAGGAACATGCCGGCGCCGGTCCGCACGAGGTCGCGGCGGAACAGGCCCTGCGCATCGACGAGATCCGGAACGGCGGAGGGCGCCAGCACCGGCCTGTCTTCGAGCAGGACGAGGTGGAGGCCGACCCTGAGCGAGGGCAGGCGCCGGGCGATCGCGACCGCCTCTCCGGCCCCCGCCGCGCCGACCATCAGGCTCGCCGCCGTGAGGATACCGCTGCGATGAGCGGCTTCGACCGCCTCGTTCACCTCATGCGCCAGGCCGAAATCATCGGCGGTGACGATCAGGGCCGGGCGGGAGGAAGCGGGCATGGGGGTGGTCCGGGCTGAGGAGGCCTGGGCCTCGGAAAAGTAGGGGTCGTCACCGAACGGACCCTGGTCTCCCGCGAGAACCGACGCCTCGCCCGTGGGCACAGGATTTGCAGGAAATGGCGCAATTTCTTCTTCTCCCGAGTGGGAGAAGGTGGCGCGAAGCGCCGGATGAGGGTCTCACGTCCGACGATTCAAGCGCAATTAGCGAGGCGCCAGGGTTGAAGTTTAGACCCTCATCCCCCTGCCGGGACCTTCTCCCATTCGGGAGAAGGCGGCTGACCGTCCTATCTTCGCGCTGATAGACATTCAGGATGCCGCCTTGTGGGCCGCGTCCTGCCGTTCGCGCAGGAAATGGAAGAATTCCACGCCCTCGCGCAGCCGGCGCTTCATCATCTCGGGGCTGCGGACCATTTCGCCGACGATCGAGGCGATCTTGCCGGCGCGGAAATAGAACTGCCGGTAGAAGGTCTCCACGGAATCGAAGATCTCCGCATGGCTCAGGCCCGGATAATGCAGCGGCGCGATCTGCACGCCGTGCTCGTCGACGAGTTCGGCATTGGCATCGTCGAGCCATCCCTCCTCGATCGCCTGCTTGTAGAGGAAGGTGCCGGGATAGGGCGCGGCGAGCGAGACCTGGATGGTATGCGGATTGATGCGCTTGGCGAAGCGGATCGTCTCCTCGATCGTCTCCTTGCTCTCCCCCGGCAGGCCCATGATGAAGGTGCCGTGGATGGTGACGCCGAGCTCGTGGCAATCCTTGGTGAAGCGCTCGGCGACGTCGATGCGCATACCCTTCTTGATGTTGTGCAGGATCTGCTGGTTGCCGGACTCGTAGCCGACGAGCAGCAGCCTCAGCCCGCTGTCGCGCATCACCTTGAGCGCTTCGCGCGGCACGTTGGCCTTGGCATTGCAGGACCAGGTGACGCCGAGCCGGCCGAGCCCCCTGGCGATCTCCATGGCGCGCGGCAGGTCGTCGGTGAAGGTGTCGTCGTCGAAGAAGAATTCCTTCACTTCGGGAAACGCCTTCTGGGCCCAGGCGATCTCCTCGAGCACATGGCCGACGCTGCGCGTGCGATAGCGGTGGCCGCCCACCGTCTGCGGCCACAGGCAGAAGGTGCAGCGCGACTTGCAACCCCGTCCCGTATAGAGCGAGATGTAGGGATGCTTCAGATAGCCGACGAAGTAGTTCTTGATCGTGAGGTCGCGCTTGTAGATCGGCGTGACGAAGGGCAGCGAATCCATCTGCTCGATCATCGCCCGGTCGGCATTGTGAACGATCGTTCCCTCCCGGTCGCGGAAGGACAGGCCGCGGATCGCCTTCCAGTCCATGCCGTCGGCGACGTCCTTGATGGTGAAGTCGAACTCGTTGCGGGCGACGAAATCGACCACCGGCGCGGCCGCGAGGCTGCCGGCCGCGTCGACCGCGACCTTGGCGCCGATCAGGCCGGCCTTGAGGTTTGGATTGGCCGCCTTCAGCGCCTCGATCGTCTTCACGTCCGACTTGAAGGACGGCGTCGAGGTGTGCAGCACCGCGAGGTCGAAATTGCGGGCCTGGGCCGTCACCTCCGCCAGAGAGGTGCGATGCGGTGGCGCATCGATCAGCTTGCTGCCTTCGATCAGGGCCGCGGGCTGGGCGAGCCAGGTCGGATACCAGAAGGAGGCGATCTCGCGCCGCGCCTGGTAGCGCGAGCCCGCGCCGCCGTCGAAGCCGTCGAAGGAAGGTGCCTGAAGAAACAAAGTGCGCATATTCATTCGCTTTCACGCCGTGCGGCCATGGTGCCGTCCGCCTCGACCAGGAAATGGCTGCCTCTCCAGCTGACGCCGCTGGGAAAGAAACTGGCCAGATAGACGTAGAACGACAGACAGTCGCGCAGCGGCAACAGCCAGAACGGAGCCTGCAACAGTCTAAACCGTCGTGCCACGCTCAACAACAGGAGAGATCGGCAGGCCAGGGCCGCGACGAGGAGGAGGCCGGCGTGCCATGATCCGCCCAGCAGGAGGGCCAGGATGGCGAGCGGGACCGGATGCGTCAGGCCGGTGCCGGCAAAGCCGATCCGGTTCAGGCCGGCCACGGTCTTGGCCCAGCGCATCTCATGGCTCATCATCTCCCCGAACGTCGCGTCATTGCTCATATGCGTGACGACGAAGGGGGTCACCGCGACATCGAGCCCCAGCCGCCGCACGGCGTCGCCGATCGCATAGTCGTCAGCGAGGATGTCAGCGAAAGCCTGGAAGCCGCCGATCCGTTCCAGCACCTTGCGCCGGAGGGCGATGGTCGCGCCGAAACAGGGCTCCGCCAGGCCGCATGCCATGCCGACGACGACGCCGGGCAGGAAATGGCTGTCGACCGCAAGGCCGGACAGGCCGGACCACGGCCCCTCGAAAGGCGCCGAACGATAGGCGCAGGTCACCGCGCCGACCCCCGGCCGCCCGAGAGCGGCGACCACCTGGGACAGGTAGTCGGGCTCGACGCGAATATCGCTGTCGGCGAGCACCAGGATGTCGGCCTTCGCCGCCGACATCATGTTGACGAGGTTGGAAACCTTCGGATTGGAGCCGTAGCGCCGGCTGTCGACGACGAGGGCGATGTCATGGTCCGGATGGGTCCGGACGATGTCCTCGACGACGGCGATCGCCGGATCCAGCGGATCCTGCACGCCGAAGACGATCTGCACCGGACCGCCATAGTCCTGGTCGAGGAAGGACGCCAGATTGGCGGCAAGACCGGGCTCGGCTCCGTGCAGGGGTTTGAGGATGGTCAGGGGCGTGTCGCCCGCGGCCACCGCCCTCCCTTGTCCGTAACGCGCCACGAGAAAAGCCGCCGCGACCCAGTAGATGCAGCCCGCAGCCGCAAGCGCGGCGAAGATCAGTTCAAGTCCGTACCCCATGACGGCCCCGCGCCCTGCAGCATGATCCGGGATAGCCCCAGCCTTGTGAATAGGATCCCATGTGGAAAACAACCAGGGGCATGATCCCAAATGTCGCAGACTTTTCGGCGGTTTCGCCAGGAAATCGACAGGCGGCGAATCGGATCGCGACCGCCCCCGTCACGTCCCGCCGGGCTTCCGCGCCGTGCGGACCTCGACCCCCTGCCAGACCATGAGGCCGAGAATGCCGAGCACGATGTCCGGCGCACGCTTCAGCAGGCCGACAGCCAGCGCCACCTGCGGCGAAAGGCCGTAGGCGGCACCGAGCGCGATGATCGCGCCTTCCTGGATGCCGATGCCGCCCGGCACGACGAACAGGGCGGCGCGGGCGGCGTGGGACAGGCTTTCGATCACCAGCGCCTCCTCGAAATCGACCGGCTGCCCGAGGAATTGCAGCCCGATCCAGACCTCCAGCGCCCCGAAGACCCAGATCGCCATGTGAATGGCTGCGGCCACGAGAAGCCGCGACGGCGAGCGATGAACGGCCTGGAGGCCGGCCGCGAGACCGACGACGCCGCCCGGCACCGGCCAGCCCCTGTTCGTCGCCACCGCCACGATGCGCTTTTCGATCCACTCGGCGCCGCCGCCGCGCTGGGCGGCGACAAATCCGAGCACGCCGGCGGTAAACAGAAGGAGGCCGCAGCCCATCCAGAAGCTCAGGTCGCTGTCTCCGGCCTTGAGGACGAAGAAGAGCAGGCCGAGCAGGCAGAACACCAGCTGCGTCGAGACCTGCACCAGCATGTCGGCGAGGACGCTCGCCGTCGCCGTCGCGCCCGGCACGCCGAATTTCGCCAGCAGCCTGGCGCCGATGATCTCGCCGCCGACCTGCGCGACCGGCAGCAGCACGTCGATGGCCTCGCGGACCCAGCGCAGCAGCGGACAGATCCACCACGACACCCGCGCCACCACGACGCTGCGCCAGGCGACGCCTGAGAACAGGATCTGGGCAAGGCGGACGAGAATGATGAGAGCGACGCCCCAGCCTGCGCTCGCGACTGCCAGCATGACGCCGCCGGCACCCCAGTACAGGGTGAGCCCGACCAGCAGCGCCACGCCGAACAGGGTGGCGAGATGGAAGCGTTTCAGGCTCGGCAGGGTCACGGAACGCACGTCATGGACCACCGGAATATCCTCGCTAGGGCTGGGCAAGGGAGTTGGCAGGAGCGTTGGAGAGGGCGGAAACGAAAGGCAGAATGGCCAGTCCGGAACGGAGGTCCATGAAGGCCGCTGATATAGGACGGAGCGAGCGCGGTGGCCACGGCTTTCGCGCGCCGCGGTCCTTCGCCGCGATTCCAGCGGGCCGCCGGCCGCCCGCCAACGCCGGAACAGCCGGCCGTCGACCGCAGGTGCAAGGCCCATACGCGCTGATGTTAGGTACTGAAGCGCAACGTTGGCCGCCTCCCTCCTCCTTGTGGGGAGGAAATAGAAGGGTGGGGGTCGAGACAGCAGGCTCGTGTCGAGCAAGATGATCCCGCCCCCCCTTAACCCCCAAAGCAATTCCGCGGGAAATGCCAAGCCCACAGGGGGGGGAAGGGAGGCCGATTTGCCGAGCCAATGCCGCCGGAGGGTACCTCCCGAGATGACCGCCGCTATGCCGCCGTGCTGCGAAAAGCTGGGATCGCGGAGTTCCAGGCGCCGGGACGGGCGGCTCCTCGCGGTGGGGCGTTCGGAGCCACTGACACCCGGATGCCTGCCCTTTTCCGACCCGCCGTCAGGGATAGCCCGCCAGCAGAACGGCGGCCATCGCCTCCCGGATCTGCGAAGACACCAGGCTGACCGAGCGGCCCATCTCCTCGAGCGAGACCACCTCGTCGATACGATCGGACAGGCTCGCCATTTCCTGCCTGGAGAACATCGCGTAGAGGACCTCGGTGGCCTTCGCCAGGCCGAGCAGCAGGGTGTCGCGCGGGTCCGGCACCTCGCCGCTGTACAGCACCGCCGTCAGCCGGGCCTTCGCCTCGCGGCCTTCCAGCCCCGAGACCTGCGGGTAGGCGCGGCGCGAGAACACCCAGAGGAACTTGCGCTGCTCCTCGCGCAGCACGCCGGCGCTCACCAGCCGCCGGAGGATCCAGTTGACATAGTCGACCGGGCGATTGGCCAGGCGCTCGATCCACCAGGCACTCGGATGCTGTTCGGGTTCCGACTTGATGATGTCCAGGGTCGAATCCAGCAGCTCGTCGCCGACCGGGGTGGCATCCACCAGGAAGAGGGAATGAAGATCCGTGTCGATGCGGCCGAGCAGCGCGAGTTCCATCAGGATGCCGCCGACGATGGCGACCGGCGCAACCGCGACGCATTCCGACTTGAGCTCGCCGGAGGCGTCATCCAGCATCAGGACGACGATTTCGTCCGCGAGCGTGAGATATTTGATGTCGGTCATGTTCTAGGCCCCGAGCTTTTCACGCGCTTCGGCGTCGCTGGCGGCAATCGGAATGATCTTGTCGAAGCCCGCGACGGAAAAGATCTCCGCCACTCCCGCCTGGAGACCGAAGATGGCGATGCCGCCCCCGAGGGACTTCGCCTTCTTCGCGGCCCGCACAAAGGCCCTCAGCCCGGCCGACGACACGTAGTTCACCTCCCGCAGATCGAAAACCAGGCGGTGCCTGCCCTCTCCGAACGCGGCGTCCACGGCGGTGTCGATAGCCGGGCTGGTGGATGCATCGATACGGCCCGTCACCTGAAGGTGCGTTGTATTCTCATCGATGCTGCTGACGATATTCATGGTTTCCCTGCACCCCGAGGCCATGGCCCTCGATCTTATATCGGCCATTTTTCCGCCTTACTTTGGGTAGTGTGCGCAGGGGCGCCGGATGCTGTCAAGCCGCGCGGCCGGTATTCCCGGGAGATATCGGCCCCGCTTCGGCGATGCCCGGGCGCCGATCATGCCTCCGGGCGGGCGGCGCCGGGAGGCCGGGGCCCGCCTTCCGCCCTCTCCTCAATGCTGCATCTGCATGTTCATCAATGCGCCCGTCGGCATCATGTTGGCGTCGAGGTTCGCCATGATCCACAGCGAGCCGGCCACCACCAGCGCCACGATGAGCACGCCGAAGGCAAGGGCCAGCACATTGTTGGTGTTGTCCGGCCCGGTGGACAAATGCAGGAAGAAGACGAGGTGCACGCCCATCTGCGCGACCGCCAGCACGGCGAGGCCGATCGGCACGCCCGGCGCCCACAGCGCGGAGGTCGAGGCCGCCCAGAACGAGGTCGCGGTGAGCAGCGTCGCCAGAGCGAGGCCGACGATATAGGTCAGCAGGCCGGAGAGCGTCTCCCCGCCCCTTTCGCCGGAGATCGTTTCGTCGCCCGGGGCTCGGTCGTGCCGTGTCGGCTCCATCATCGGCCTCCCATCAGATAGACGATCGTGAACAGCGCGACCCAGATGATGTCGAGCGCGTGCCAGAACAGGCCGAAGCAGAGCAGCCGCCGCAGCACGAACGGCCGGAAGCCCTTCGCCGCGACCTGGGCCATCATCACCACGAGCCACAGCAGGCCCATGGCGACGTGCAGCCCGTGGCAGCCGACGAGGGTGAAGAAGGCCGAGAGGAAGGCGCTGCGCTCGGGCGTCGCCCCCCTGGCGATCATGTCGGCGAATTCCCGCAGTTCCAGCGCCAGGAACGCCACGCCGAGCCCGAAGGTGACGAGCGCGCCGAGATAGGTGGCGAGGCGATGGCGCGCGGCGACGCCGAGCGACATCATCCCGCAGGCGAAGCTCGACAGCAGCAGGCAGCCGGTTTCGATCGCCACATTGGTGCGGTCGAAGAGCTGCGCGCCGGTCGGCCCGCCGGCGGTCGCCTTGGCGAGCACGGCATAGGTGGCGAAGATCGCCGAGAACATCACGATGTCGCTGAGGAGGAAGATCCAGAAGCCGTAGCCGGCGATGATGCGCTTGGGCGCAGGACCGTCCTCGCTCGAATGCGGCCGCATGCCATGGGAGCCGTAGCCGCCGTCACGGGCGATCGCGTCGGTTGCGGTCATCGGGCGATCTCCGTTCGGTGTGCCCGGTCGCGGCGGGCGACGTCCTCGGCCGTGATTTCGGTCTCGGCCTCGTCGCGCCAGGCGAAGGCGAGCACGGTGATGAAGGCCCCGAGGAGGCCGAGCACGACCATCCACCAGATGTGCCAGATCAGGGCGAAGCCGGTGACGACCGCGAAGAAGGCGGTGACGAAGCCCATCGGACTGTTCAGCGGCATCTCGATCGGCGCGTAGTCGATCGCTCCGCCCGGCGCCCCCCGTGCACCCTGCGCCTTCTGCTTCATGCGCCAATAGGCGTCCTCGCCCTCGACATGCGGCAGCACGGCGAAATTCCAGCTCGGCGGCGGCGACGGCGTCGACCATTCGAGCGTCCGCCCGTTCCACGGGTCGCCCGTGAGGTCGCGCCGTTCGGCGCGGGTGCGGATGGAGACGACGAGCTGGACGATGATGCAGACGATGCCGGCGAGGATGACGACGGCGCCCAGCGCCGCGACGACCAGCCAGGGTTGCCAGTCCCTGTCCCAGTAATGCTGCATGCGGCGGGTCATGCCCATCAGGCCCAGCACATAGAGCGGCATGAAGGCGAGATAGAAGCCCACCAGCCAGCACCAGAAGGCGGCCTTGCCCCATCTTTCGTCGAGGGTGAAGCCGAATGCCTTGGGGAACCAATAGGTGTAGCCGGCAAAGGCGCCGAACACGACGCCGCCGATGATGACGTTATGGAAATGGGCGATCAGGAACAGGCTGTTGTGCAGCACGAAGTCGGCCGGCGGCACCGCCAGCAGCACGCCCGTCATGCCGCCGATGACGAAGGTGACCATGAAGCCCACGGCCCACATCATCGGCACGCCGAAGCGCACGCGGCCGCCATACATGGTGAAGAGCCAGTTGAACACCTTCACCCCCGTCGGCACCGCGATGATCATCGTCATCACGCCGAAGAAGCCGTTGACGTCGGCCCCCGCCCCCATGGTGAAGAAATGGTGCAGCCAGACGATGAAGGAGAGGATGCAGATCGCCATCGTCGCCGCGACCATCGAGCGATAGCCGAACAGCGGCTTGCCGGAGAAGGTCGCGATCACCTCGGAGAAGACGCCGAAGGCCGGCAGGATCAGGATGTAGACTTCCGGATGGCCCCAGGCCCAGATCAGGTTGATATACATCATCGGGTTGCCGCCGCCGTCGACCGTGAAGAAATGAAAGCCGAGATAGCGGTCGAGCAGCAGCATCGCGAAGGTCGCGGTGAGGATCGGGAAGGCGGCGACGATGAGGAGGTTGGAGGCGAGCGAGGTCCAGCAGAACACCGGCATGCGCATATAGCCCATGCCGGGCGCCCGCATCTTCAGGATGGTGGTGACGAGGTTGATGCCGGACAGCAGCGTGCCGACCCCGGAGATCTGCAGCGCCCACAGATAATAGTCGACACCGACCCCCGGCGAGAAGCGCAGCTCGCTCAAGGGCGGATAGGCGAGCCAGCCCGTACGCGCGAATTCGCCGATCACCAGGGACATGTTGACCAGCAGCACGCCGGAGGCGGTCAGCCACAGGCTCACCGAATTGAGGGTCGGGAAGGCGACGTCGCGCACGCCGAGCTGGAGCGGCACCGCGAAATTCATCAGGCCGATCATGAACGGCATCGCCATGAAGAAGATCATGATGGTGCCGTGGGCGGAGAAGACCTGGTCGAAATGCTCGGGCGGCAAATAGCCCTGCGCGCCGCCGGCCGCCAGGGCCTGCTGCGTCCGCATCATGATCGCATCCGTGAAGCCGCGCAGCAGCATGACGAGCGCCAGCACGCAATACATCACGCCGATGCGCTTGTGATCGACCGAGGTCAGCCATTCCCGCCACAGATAGGGCCAATGGCCCTTCAGCGTCAGCCAGGCGAGGATGGCGGCAACCGCAAGGATCATCAGCCCCGAGGCGATCAGGTCGATGGGCTCGTGGATCGGGATCGCGCTCCAGCTCAGCTTGCCGAGCATGTCAGTCCTCCACCTGCAGGCGTGCCTGGCGCGCCGGGGCTCGGCACAGGCGGGACGATCCGGAAGCGGCTTGCCTCGAGCCTGTGTGGTCCAGGTCACCCCTGGCCGGGCCGGCCCGGGCGGCATCCCCGGCATCGAGGGGCGCCGCGCCGGCGCTGACGATGCGCTGGAACAGGTCGGGCGCGACGCCGCCATACGTCGTCGGCGCCACCGCCCCGCTCGGCTTTGCCAGGCCGGCATAGGCCTCGGCATCGAGCGTCGGTCCCTTGCCGCGGACGTCCGCCACCCATTCCTCGAACCGGTCCTGCGGCACGGCATCGACGTCGAAATGCATGTCGGAAAAGCCGTCGCCGCTGAATTGCGCGGAAAGCCCGAAATAGCGGCCGGGCCGGTCGGCCTGCAGGTTGAGCCGCGTCACCATATTGGCCATGGTATAGATCTGGCTGCCGAGCTGCGGCACGAAGAAGCTGTTCATCACGCCGCTCGATGTCAGCCGGAAGCTGATCGGCGTCATGGCGGGAACCGTCAGCTCGTTGACGCTGGCAATGCCCTGCTCGGGATAGATGAACAGCCATTTCCAGTCGAGCGAGACGACCTCGACCGTCACCGCCTTGGTCTGCGAGGCGATCGGGCGGGACGGGTCGAGGTCATGGGATCCGATCCAGCCGATGCCGCCGAGCAGCAGCACCGTCATGGCGGGGATCGCCCAGACCACCATCTCGATCTGGCCGGAATATTGCCAGTCCGGCAGGTGGCGGGCCCGGCTGTTCGAGGCCCGGAACCACCATGCCACGGCCAGCGTGGCGACGATGGTCGGGATCACGATCGCCAGCATGATGCCGAGCGAATTGAACAGGATGGTCTCGCTGGCCAGGGCGATCGGCCCCTGGGGATCGAGCACGCCCTTCGAGCAGCCGCCGAGCAGGACGGCGGGAACGACGAATACGGGCCTCGCGGCCCGGCGGACAGGATGGCCGCGGAGCGTGACCGTCTCCGCGCCGGCGACATGTCTGGCCATCACCTTTTCCCCGGGCAGTTCGCGAAAGCCGGAACGCGGATCGCGGCAAGCCGGTGCCCCCGACGGCCGCGCGCCGCGCAAGCGGTCAAGGCGCGAACCCGGCTTCCGGTTCCCGAGGAAATCGCAGGGAGCGGAAAAATGGCGCGCGGCGGCGCGGCGGCCCGCCGATCCGGACACCGCCACGGGCGACGCCCGTTCCGCAGCCGCAGGGAAACCGACCGTGCATTCTTCGTCGATTGGGATCATGATTGAGTCGTTCGGCATCATCACCGCCTCGGATTTGCGCCTAAGCTTCCGTGATGAAATTTCGGGCTTCGGCCCCATCTCCCGCGAAAGATATCCCCGACATGAACGGCGCCGACATCATCGCAGAGCTGCTGAAACGTGAGGGCGTCGAATATCTGACCTGCTTTCCGCACAGCGAGATCATCGATTCCGCCTCCGCCGTCGGCATCCGCCCGATCCTCGCCCGCACCGAGCGGGGCGCCGTCCACATCGCCGACGGCTATGCCCGCATGACGGGCGGCCGCAAGATGATCGCGGCGACGATGCAATACGGCCCCGGGGTCGAGAACGCCTTCGGCGCCGTCGCCCAGGCCTATGGCGACAACGTGCCGGTCCTCTGCCTGCCGACCGGCTATGCCCGCGACCGGCAGGGCATCGCGCCTAACTTCCAGGCCAGCACCGCCTTCCGGCCGGTGTCGAAATGGTCGGAATGCATCAATTCCACCGCGCGCATTCCCCAGGTCATGCATCACGCCTTCTCGCAGCTGCGCAACGGCAAGGCCGGGCCCGTCCTCATCGAGACGCCGACCGATGTGCTGGTCGAGAAGACGGACGCCGATTTCGACGATTATGTCAGCATGCCGCGCTCCGCGCCGCAGGCCGACCCGGAGGATGTCGAGCGCCTCGTCGCCCGACTGCTCGCCGCGAAGTCGCCCGTCATCCTCGCCGGCCAGGGCATCTTCTACGCCAAGGCCTGCGGCGAACTCCTGGAGCTCGCCGAAGCGCTGCAGATCCCGGTGATGACGACGCTCAACGGCAAGAGCGCCTTTCCGGAGAACCACCCGCTGGCGCTCGGCGCCGCCGCTTCGGCCCGCCCCTGGACGGTCGATCATTTCCTCGCGCGGGCCGACCTCGTGCTCGGTCTCGGCACCAGCTTCACCCAGTCCGACTACATCGCGCCGATCCCGGCCGGCAAGGCGCTGCTGCAGGTCGTGCACAGCGAGGCCGACATCGGCAAGGACTACCGCATCGCCATGGCGGTGATCGGCGACGTCAAGGCGGTGATCCGGCAGATTATCGCCTCAGCGACGCCGCAGGCGGGGGATGCGCGGGAGCGAGGCGCCGCGCTCGCCGCCGAAATCCGCGACGTCCGGGCGCAGTTCATCACCGCCTGGCTGCCGCTGCTGACCTCGGAGGAGGAGCCGATCAACCCCTATCGCGTCGTCTGGGAACTCAACGGCCTCGTCGACAAGAACGCCACCGTCGTCACCCATGATGCCGGCAGCCCGCGCGACCAGACGCTGCCCTTCTACGAGGCGGTGGTGCCGCACGGCTATATGGGCTGGGGCAAGACGACCCAGCTCGGTCTCGGCATGCCGCTGATGATGGGCGCCAAGCTCGCCCGGCCGGACTGGCTCTGCGTCAACATCATGGGCGACGCCGCCTTCGGCATGATCGGCACCGAATTCGAGACGGCGGCGCGCTGCCGGCTGCCGATCTTCACCATCGTCCTCAAGAACAGCGTGATGGGCGGCTATACCGGCTATCTGCCGATCGCCTCGGACAAGCACGACATCCATGTGCTGACGGGCGATTATGCCGGCGTGGCGCGCGCGCTCGGCGGCCATGCCGAGGAAGTGACCCAGCCCGGCGATCTCAGGGCCGCCATGGCACGCTGCATCGAGCATACCAGGAACGGACGTCCCGCCCTGCTGCAGGTGATCACGCGGGAGGAGACCCGGTTCTCCAAGGGGCGGCTCGGCGTCACCCCGACGAGCTACCGGCAATAGAGCGGCGAGGAAGAGGAACGGACGAGGGTTCAAGCGACGGGATCGCCGGCAGAAGGCCAAAGGCCCGCGGCGATGCCGAAAAAATCATCCAGAAGGGGATCCATGAGCATGAAGGACGATCTCGACAAGGCCCGATCGCGCTATGCGATCGATCGGCGCCGCTTCCTCGTCGGCGCCGCCGGCCTCGGCCTGTCCGCAGGCATCGTCGGCGCGACCGGGAGCAGCGCTGCCGCCGACACGCCCAAGCGCGGCGGCAATCTGCGCGTCGCCATCCTCGGCGGCGGCTCGGCCGACACGCTGGACGCCAATTCCAACGTGACGCAACCCGACACCGCTCGGGTGCTCGGCCTGTACGAGCCGCTGCGGCGCGTGCGCCATGGCGGCAAACTGGAGAACATCCTCGCCGAATCCATGGAATCGAACGCGGCCGGCACCGAATGGACCATCCGCCTGCGCAAGGGCGTCACCTTCCACGACGGCAAGCCGCTCAAGGCCGAGGACGTCGCCTTCACCCTGCGCCGCGTCACCGATCCGGCGGCGCCGCTCGTCGGCGCGCCCGAGCTCGGCCCGATGGACCGCGACAGCTTCAAGGTCCTCGACGACCTCACCCTGCGGGTGACGATGCATTCGCCCTTCGCCATCTTCGACGAGGCGGTGGCCGACGACATCAATCTCGGCATCGTGCCCGTCGGCTATGATCCCAAGAAACCGGTCGGCACCAACGCCTTCAAGTTCGAGAGCTTCACGCCCGGCCAGCAGAGCGTCTTTTCGCGCTATGACGGCTATTGGGGCGAGAAGGCCTATCTCGACACCGTCACCATCATCGATTCCTTCGCCAGCGACACCGCCGCCTTCAACGCGCTGCAGGGCGGCGAGATCGACGCCTTCGCCGCCGCCCCGCTCGCCCTCGCCAAGCAGGTGCAGGACGGCGGCCTGATCAAGCTGCTGGTCTCCCAAGTCGGCCAGTGGACGCCCTTCACCATGCGCGTCGACCAGCCGCCCTTCGACAATCCCGACGTGCGCAAGGCCTTCCGCCTCCTCGTCGACCGCCAGCAGATCATCAAGATCGCGCTCAGCGGCTATGCCGAACCGGGCAACGACGTGTTCTCGCTGTGGGACGATGCCCCCAAGACCTTTCATCGCGGCCGCGACGTCGAGCAGGCGAAGGCTCTCCTGAAGAAGGCCGGCCAGGAGAACCTCACCGTCGAACTCGTGACCGCCGACATCGCCAACGGCGTGGTCGCCTCCGCCCAGATCTTCGCGCGCCAGGCCAAGGACGCCGGCGTGACCGTCAACGTCAGGCAGGTCACGCCGGAGGTCTTCTTCGGCGACCAATACCTCAAATGGCCCTTCGCCCAGGACTTCTGGACGCTCAAGCCCTATCTGCCGCAGGTCGCCCTCTGCCTGCTGCCGACCTCGCCCTACAACGAGACGCATTGGGGCGGCGACAAGGCCTATATCGATCTCTACCAGCAGGCGCTGTCGACCATCGACCCGGTCAAGCGGGCCGTCATCGTCAGGCAGCTCCAGACGATCGACTTCGAGCAGGGAGGCTATATCATCCCCTCCCACAACCGGATCATCGACCTCGTGGCGCAGAACGTGAACGGGCTGAGTCCCGGCACGCTTCTTGCCCTCGGCGACTATGATTTCGCCAAGATCTGGCTGAGCTGACCTTTCCGTCTTCCCGGGGCGGCGGCACGGCCGTCCACCGCCCCGGTCCGATTCAGGCAGGTTCAGATGCCGGCACGTTCGAAATTCTCCTCCCCCGTGGTCGGGCTCGTCGTCAGGCGGCTCGCCCTCGGCCTCTTCACGCTCTTCCTGGTCTCCATCCTCGTCTTCCTGGCGACGGAAGTGCTGCCGGGCGATGCCGCGCGCGTCGTGCTCGGCCGGGCCGCCAACGCCAAGAGCCTCGAGGCGCTGCGCGAGCAGCTCCATCTCAACGCGCCCGTGCTGCAGCGCTACGGCTGGTGGCTGGCGGATCTGTGCTCCGGCAGCTTCGGCATCTCCCTGGTCAACGGCCAGGCGGTGTCGGCGATCGTGGCGCCGCGCATCCTCGATTCGGCCTTCCTGCTCGGCCTCGCCGGCCTGATCGGCGTGCCGCTCTCGATCGCCGCCGGCATCTTCGCCGCCTTCCGGCGCGGCCGCCGCATCGACGGCGTGCTGTCGATCCTGACGCTCATCCTCGCCGCTCTCCCCGAATTCGTGGTCGGCATCGGCCTCATCGTGCTGCTGGCGACCGTGGTGGTGCAGTGGTTCCCGCCGGTGTCGATGATCCCGCCGGGGGCCTCGATCCTGTCGCGCCCGCGCATCCTCGTCCTGCCGGTGCTGACGCTCGTGCTCGTCACCTTTCCCTATATCTTCCGCATGATGCGGGCGACGATGATCGAGGTGCTCGACAGCGACTACATGGAGATGGCCGCGCTGAAGGGCCTGCCGCGCTGGCGCCTCACGCTCGTCCATGCCCTGCCCAACGCCGTCGCGCCGACGGTCCAGGTGGTGGCGCTGACCTTCGCCTATCTCGCCGGCGGCACGGTGATGATCGAATATGTCTTCGGCTATCCCGGCCTCGGCCAGGGCCTGATGAACGCCATCCAGGCGCGCGACATCCCGGTGATCCAGCTCATCGTGCTGCTGCTCGCCGCCTTCTACGTCCTCCTGAACCTGGCGGCCGACATCGCCGCCATCCTGGTGACGCCGCGCCTCAGGGTCGGCGCCTGGCAGAGGGCATGAGCATGGCCATGGCCCTGTCGAGCAGGAAATCCGGCGCAGCCGCAGACGTGGAAGCGGAGCGCGAAGGCACCAAGGCCCTTGCCGCGCCGCCCCGCCGCCGCGGCATGTTCGCCCATGGCAGCGCGATCTGGGGCGCGGCGTTGACGGCCCTGGTGCTGCTCCTCGTCGCCGCGGGGCCGTTCGTCGCGCCCAATTCGCCGATCGACTTCATCGGCGAGCCCTTCGAAGGCCCCTCCTCCTACGCCTGGCTCGGCACCGATGCCGTCGGGCGCGACGTGCTGTCGCGCGTGCTGTGCGGCGGCGGCGTCATCCTCTCCCTCTCCGCGCTCGCCACGATCCTCGGCGTGGCGGCGGGCGGGCTGCTCGGCATCTGCGCGGGCTATCTCAAGGGCCTCACCGACGACGTCACCATGCGCCTGCTCGACGTGCTGCTGGCCTTTCCGCAGACCATCCTGGCGCTGCTCTTCGTCAGCGTGCTCGGCTCGAGCTTCTGGCTGATCGCCATCCTCGTCGCCGCCATTCATGCGCCGCAGGTCGCCCGCGTCATCCGCGCCGCCACGCTACGCGTCGCCGGCGAGGACTTCGTGAAGTTCGCGCGCGGCATCGGCATGCCGCAGCCCCGCATCATGGCGATGGAGATCCTGCCCAACGTGCTGGTGCCGTTCCTGGTCGAAGGCGGGCTGCGCTTCACCTATTCGATCGCCCTCATCGCCGGGCTGAGCTTCCTCGGCCTCGCCCAGGAGCCGCCGGCCGCCAATTGGGGCCTGATGGTCAACGAGAACCGCATCGGCCTCTTGCAGAACCCCTGGCCGGTTCTGGCGCCGATCATCCTCATCGCCATCCTCACCGTCGGCGTGAACCTCCTCACCGACGCCTATGCCCGCCATGCCGCCGGCTCGAACGGCATGGCGCGCGATCCCCAGGAGGACGACGGCGTCGACCGGCTGCCGGCCGCCGGCACGGAAGGGCCCTTGCCATGATCGCCGCCGACACGCTCCCGCGCCCCGGCGCAGATCCAGCGATCGCGGTCGGCGGCCTACGCATCGTCACCGCCGACGGTGCCCGCAGGGTGGTCGACGACGCCTCCTTCGAGATCGCGCCCGGCGAGATCCTCGGCGTCGTCGGCGAATCCGGCTCGGGCAAGACGACGCTCGGCCTCGCCCTCCTGCGCCATTGCCGGCGCGGCCTCGCCATCGACGCTGGCGTGATCCGCATCGGCGGCAACGACCTGCGCCGCGAGGACGAGGACGGCCTGCGCCGGCTGCGCGGCCGCCATGTCTGCTACGTGCCGCAGGACCCGGCGACGGCTCTCAACCCAGCCCTGCGCATCCGCACCCAGCTCGCCGAATGCTTCGGTACGGCTGTCGGCGAGGCCGCCCTGCTCGACCTCCTCGACGAGGTGAAGCTGCCGCGGCGGCCCGATTTCCTCGATGCCTTCCCGCATCAGCTCTCAGGCGGCCAGCTGCAGCGCGTCGCCATCGCCATGGCCTTCGCCAATCGCCCGCGCCTGATCGTCATGGACGAGCCGACCACCGGCCTCGACGTCACCACCCAGGCGCATGTGCTCGACACCGTCCGGCGCCTGTGCGCCCACCACCATGTCGCGGCGGTCTATGTCAGCCACGACATCGCGGTCGTCGCCGCCATCGCCGACCGCGTCGCCGTGGTCTATGCGGGGCGCATCGTCGAGATCGGCCCGACCGAACGGGTGCTGCACGCCCCCTCCCACCCCTATACCCGCGCCCTGATCCGCGCCGTGCCCGACCTCGACGACGACAGGGCGGTGACCGGCATTCCGGGCCGGGCGCCGGATCGCGGCGCCGAGGACGACCGCTGCTCCTTCGCGCCGCGCTGCGTGCTGGCGGTGGAGGCCTGCCGCCGCACCGTGCCGCCGCCGGTCGCCGTTTCCCCGTCACACGAGGTACGCTGCCTGCGCAGCGCCGACCGGGAGAGCGAGAAGGCCCGCCCCCTCATCGCCATGCAGCCGGCCGCCTCGCCCCGCAGCGTCGTCCTGGAGGCGAAGGATCTCAAGGCCTTCTACGCCAGGGCCGAGATCCTCCACGGCCTGACCTTCGAGATCGGCGCCGGCGAATGCGTCGGGCTGGTCGGCGAATCCGGCTCGGGCAAGACCACGCTGGCCCGCTGCCTCGCCGGCCTCCACGACGAGACGGCCGGCGCCATGACCTTCGCCGGCGAGGCGCTTCCCGCCGGTGCCCTGCGGCGCAGCCGCGAGACGCGGCGGCGCATCCAGTACATCTTCCAGAACCCCTACGGCTCGCTCAATCCGCGCCGCCCGATCGGCGCCTCGATCGGCCTGGCGCTCCGCCAGTTCGTGCAGCTGCCGTCGCGCGACAGGCGCCGCAGGGTCCTCGCGGCGCTGGACCAGGTCTCGCTGCCGGCCTCCGCCATCGACCGCTATCCGCACGAATTGTCCGGCGGCCAGCGGCAGCGCGCAGCGATCGCCCGCGCCCTCGTCGCCGAGCCGGACGTCCTCGTCTGCGACGAGATCACCTCGGCGCTCGACGTGTCGGTCCAGGCCGTCATCACCGAATTGCTGTCCGATCTGCAGCGCGAGCGCGGCCTCACCTTGCTGTTCGTCACCCACAATCTGGCCGTCGTCCGCGGCATCGCCCAGCGCATCTTCGTGATGCAGAGCGGACGCATCGTCGAGAGCGGCAGCACGGCCGAGGTGCTCGGCCATCCCGTCGCCGCGGAGACGCGGCGCATGATGCGCGACGCGCCGCGCTTCTCGCACCCTTCGCGGGCGGCGGAGCCGGCGCCATGAGCTTCGACCTGTGCATCCGCAACGGCACCGTCGTCACCGCCGCCGAACGCTTCGCCGGCGATATCGGCATCCGCGACGGCCGGATCGCCGCCATGGGGCGCGACTTGCCGCGGGCCGAGCGCGACATCGACGCCAGCGGCCTGCTGGCGCTGCCCGGCGGCGTCGACACGCATTGCCATATCGAGGAGCCGGCCTATGCGGGCGCCCTGCTCGCCGACGACTTCGAATCCGCCACCCTTGCCGCGGCCTGCGGCGGCACGACGACGATCATGCCCTTCGTCAACCGGCTGGCCGGCGCGAGCCTCAGGGAATCGGCGGAGGATTATGCCGGCCGGGCCCGGGCGCGTGCGCGCATCGACTACGCCTTCCACGTCATTCTCGGCCAGGACTCCGCCGGCGGCATCGGCCAGGACCTGCCGGCCCTGATGGAGGACGGCTACCTCTCGGTGAAGGTGTTCATGAACTATGCGGGATATATGCTCGACGACGAGCATATCCTCGAGGTGATGGCGACGACGCGCCGCCACGGCGGCGTGACCATGGTGCATGCCGAGAACGGCCATTGCGTGCATTGGCTCTCCGACCGGCTCGAACGCCGCGAGCGTCCCCGCCTATCCGCCTTCGCCGCGACCTCGCCGCCCGCGGTGGAGCGCGAGGCCACGCACCGCGCCATCACGCTGGCCGAGCTCAGCGGCGCACGCACGCTGATCGTGCACGTCTCCGCCGCCGATGCGGTCGAGCAGATCCGCTGGGCGCATGCCCGCGGCATTTCCGTGCTGGCCGAAACCTGCCCGCAATATCTCGTCCGCACGGTCGAGGAACTCGACAGGCCCGGCTGGGAGGCGGCGAAATATCTGTGCTCGCCGCCGCTGCGCCATGCGGGCGACGCCGCCCAGCTGTGGAACAGCCTCGCCAACGGCACCTTCCAGCTGGTCTCCTCCGATCACAGCCCCTATCGTTTCGAGGGGGCGACCGGCAAGCGCAGCGCCGGTCCCGAACCGCATTTCCGGCATGTGCCGCCGGGCCTGCCCGGCCTCGAGACGCGGCTGACGCTGCTGTTCAGCGAGGGTGTCCAGGCCGGCCGCATCACCCTCGAGCAGTTCGTCGCGCTGACGGCGACCAATCCCGCCAGGATCTACGGCCTTCATCCCCGCAAGGGCAGCCTGATGCCGGGCGCCGATGCCGATATCGTGCTGTGGGACGCGCAGGCCCGCGGCATCATCCGCCACGCCGAGCTCCACGACGCCTGCGACTACAGCCCCTATGAAGGGCAGGCGGTGCACGGGCTGCCGGTGATGACATTCTCGCGCGGCGAATGCCTGTGGGATCGGGGCCGTGTCGCCGGCGCCGCCGGCCGCGGTGCGCCCGTGGCTCGGACGAAGGCGGCATGAAGGCGCCCGGGACCCTCCGCCGCCAGGGGACGGCGCTGCGGCCGCCGCTCGCGCCGCCGGCCGGCCCGTCGCGCCATCGTCCGCCCGCCAACATGCCCCTGCGCAGCATCGGCTTCTACCTGGCGCCGCAATTCTCGATGATCAGCCTGATGTGCACGATCGAGCCGCTGCGCATCGCCAACGAGTTGCTCGGCCAGTCCCTGTTCACCTGGGAGCTGATCTCCAAGGACGGCAACCGCGTGCCGGCGGTCAACGGCCTCGACCTGCCGGTGCACCGCGCCATCGCCGATTGCGAGCGCTTCGATGCGCTGGCGGTCTGCGCCAGCTACGACCTGCCGGGCGCCTGCGACCCCCATATTCTCGCCTGGCTGCGCCTGATGGAACGGCGCGGCGTGCGCATCGGCGCCGTCGACACCGGCAGCCATGTCCTCGCCAAGGCGGGGCTGCTGACCGGCTATCGCTGCACCATCCACTGGCAGAACCTCGAAGCCTTCGAACGGGACTTTCCGGAGCTCAACGCCACCTCCAACCTCTACGAGATCGACGGCAACCGCTTCACCTGCGGCGGCGCCACCGCCGCCCTCGACATGATGCTGCACCTGATCGCCATCGAATATGGCGCGCGGCTCTCGCTCCAGGTCTCCGAGCAGCTGATCTATGCCCGCCTGCGGCAGGATCACGACAACCAGCGCAGCTCGGTGGCGCAACGCCTCCAGGTCCATGACGCCAAGCTCTCGGCCGTCCTCGCCGAGATGGAGAACAACATCGAGGTGCCGCTCGCCATCGGCGCCTTCGCCGGCCGCGCCGGCATCACGCTGCGCCAGCTCGAAAGGCTGTTCGAGCAGCATTTCGGCACCTCGCCGAGCCGCTATTACGCCGACCTGCGCCTCACCCGCGCCCGCTCGCTGCTCAAGCAGACCAGCATGCCGGTGCTCGACGTGGCGCTGACCTGCGGCTTTCCGAGCTACGCCCATTTCTCCCGCTCCTACACCCGCCTGTTCGGCCAGTCGCCGACCAGGGAGCGCAAGGGCCCGTTCCGTGGGGCAAGGGCATGAGGGAGGACTTCAACGAAGAACGCCGACGAAGCGTCGGCGGGCCGATCGCGATGTCGTTCGCAAGGAGGAATGCGTTCGCCGGGAAGAAGAGGAGCGGCGCTGCGAAGGGGCATCCGCCGTCGCGCTTCGACGGATCGGCAGCGAGACGGCGGCTCGCGGGGTTGTCCGCGACATCGGGGTCCCCTCTCCCCGCATGCGGGGAGAGGATAGAGGTGAGGGGCTGCGCCGCCCCCTCAGAACGTGCCGGGATAGCTGCCGCCGTCGAGGAAGATGTTCTGGCGGGTGATGTAGCCGGCATTGGTGCCGCACAGGAAGGCGCAGACCATGCCGAGCTCGTCCGGCCTGCCGAAGCGGCCCGAGCTTTCACCCTCGCGCCACTCCTCCAGCACGTCGTCGGGGCTCTGCCCCACCTTGGCCGAACCGGCTGCATTGTCGCGCAGCCGGTCGGTGGCGAAGGAGCCCGGCAGGATGTTGTTGATGGTCACATTGTGCCGGGAGATGTCGCGGGCGAGACCGGCGACGAAGCCGGTGAGGCCGCTGCGGGCGCCGTTCGACAGGCCGAGATAGGAGATCGGCGCCTTCACGGAGACCGAGGTGATGTTGACGATGCGGCCGAAGCGGCGGCCGATCATGCCGTCGAGCGTCGCCTTGATCAGCTCGATCGGCGCCAGCATGTTGGCGTCGATCGCCGCCAGCCATTGCTCGCGGGTGAAGTCGCGGAAGTCGCCGGCCGGCGGGCCGCCCGCATTGTTGACGAGGATGTCGGGCTGCGGGCAGGCGGCGAGCAGCCTCTCGCGGCCTTCCACCGTCGCCACGTCGGCGACGACCGGGGTCACGGTCACGCCCGTGGCGGCGCGGATCTCCGCCGCCGTGCGCTCGAGCGTCTCCGGCGTGACGCCGTTGATCACGAGTTCGACGCCCTCCTGCGCCAGCGCCAGCGCGCAGCCCTTGCCGAGTCCCCGGCTGGACGCGCAGACGATGGCCTTCTTTCCCTTAAGTCCCAGATCCATGTTCGATCCTCCATTTCGAATAACACCGCGCCCACTCATACTAAAATTTCTTCACTGTCAATACAAACTCCGTGAATTCATCTCTATTTCACGGAAATACAATGGAATATCCCAAGATGAGCTATGAGGTACGAAGAGATATCGTCGGATACGGCAGGAATCCGCCTCATCCTCGCTGGAAAAACGATGCAAGGATCGCGATAAACTTCGTCCTCAACATCGAGGAGGGAACCGAATACTCGATCGGCGACGGCGACGGTTTTGCCGAGGCGACCCTGACCGAGTTCGACGCGTCCTATGTGCCGCGCGGGGATCGCGACCTCGCGGCCGAATCCATGTTCGAATATGGCAGCCGCGTCGGCGTCTGGCGGGTGCTACGCCTATTCGAGGAGCGCGGCCTGCCGCTCACGCTGAACGCCTGCGCCCTGGCGGTCGAGCGCCATCCGGAACTGGCGGCGGCGATCCGCGACAGGAATTACGACATCTGCTGCCATGGCTGGCGCTGGGTCGACCATTTCCTGCTGCCGGCCGAGGTCGAGCGGCGGCATATCCTCGACGCCATCGCCAGCCTGGAGCGGACGGTCGGACGCCGGCCGCTGGGCTGGTGCTGCCGCACCGGCCCCAGCGTCAACACCCGCCGGCTGCTGAAGGAGATCGGCGGCTTCCTCTATGACAGCGACGCCTATAATGACGAACTGCCCTATTGGGTCGACGTCGAGGGCCTCGACCATCTCGTCGTGCCCTACACCCACACCCATAATGATTCGAAATATGCGCCCGGCCCCTTCGCCACCGCCGGCGACTACGAGACCTGGCACCGCGACGCCTTCGACTGGCTCTACCGCGAGGGCGCGACGGCTCCGAAGATGATGTCGGTCGGGCTGCACGCCCGCATGATCGGCCATCCCGCCCGCATGGCCGGGCTCGCTCGCTTCCTCGACCACATCGCCCGCCACGCGGATGTCTGGGTGTGCGAGCGCATCGAGATCGCCGAGCATTGGCGCGCCCACCACCCGCCCCGGGCCTGAACACGCAATCGGACGGAAGGACACCATGATGACACTTGCGACGCTCGAACGCGCGGACGCCCTCGGCGGGGAGGAACGCCGGCTCCGCATCGATCTCGCCGCGGCCTTCCGGCTGGCGGCCGGCTTCGACTGGCACGAATCGGTCGGCAACCATTTCAGCGTCGCGGTGGCGCCCGGCAGCCGAAGCTTCCTGATGAACCCGCGCTGGATGCATTTCGCCCGTATCCGGGCCAGCGACCTCCTCCTTCTCGACGGCGACGCTCCCGGGGTGATGGACGGTCCCGGCGCGCCCGATCCTTCCGCCTGGGCGATCCATTCCAGCCTCCACGCCCATCTTCCGCATGTGCGCTGCCTGCTCCACCTCCACCCGCCCCACAGCACCGCGCTGGCCTGTCTCGCCGACCCCGAGATCAAGCCGATCGACCAGAACACCGCCCGCTTCTTCGACCGCATCGCCGTCGATCTCGCCTATGGCGGCATCGCCGACGAAAGGGCCGAGGGCGAACGCCTCGCCAAGGTCCTCGGCAATCGCAGCATCATGCTGATGGGCAATCACGGCGTCCTCGTCGCCGGGGAGACGATCGCCCAGGCCTTCGACGACCTCTATTTCCTCGAACGCGCCTGCCAGACGTTGATCCTGGCCTATTCGACCGGCAAGGCCCTGAACGTCATGCCGAGCGACCTCGCGGCCCGCACCGCGCGCGACTGGGAGGATTACGCCGAGATGAGCTTCGCCCATTTCGAGGAACTGAAGAAACTCCTCGACGCAAAGGATCCCTCCTACGCGCAATGACCCGGGAGCGTCCACTCTTCCCCCGGCGGCTGTGATTCCATGCCGGCCGGGGACCGGCACATCGATGGGCGGGTCCCCTGACCGGCAATCTGCCCGAACAGGCGGATGCGAGCGATAGACGGCAAGAAACGACCGATCGGTCACGCCGACGGATCGGCAACGACGACCTCCACCCCCGCCGACGTGAGAGCCTCGGCCAGAGATCCCTCGGGACGGACATCGACGACGAGACGGTCGATCCGGCCGAGCGGACAGACCTGGAAAAGCGCCATCCGGCCGAGCTTCGAACCGTCGGCGATCACGGTGACGGAGCGCGCCTGGGCGACCATCGCGCGGGCGACCTGGGCTTCATCGAGCAGGAAGTCCATGGCGCCGTCGCGCCCGATGCCGCCGACGGTGATGACCGCATGGGCCGCATGGAAGCGGGCGATCTGCTCGACGGCAAGGGAGCCGGTCATCTCGCCGACGTCGGCCCGGTACTCCCCGCCGATGACGAAGACCTTGCCGCCGCCGGCCGCGACGGTCCGGGCGATCTGCGGCCCATTGGTGATGACGGTGATGCCGGGCCGGCGCGCCAGCTCCTCGGCGAAGAGCAGCGTGGTGGTGCCGGTGTCGATGAAGAGGGTGTCGCCCTCCCCGAACAGCGCCGCGGCGGCGCGGGCGACGGCGCGCTTCTCGCGGATCGCCTCGGAAAGCCGGGCAGGAAACGCGCCCTCGCGAGGGGCCTCCGGCATCACGGCGCCGCCATGGACCTTGCGGATATGACCGCGCCCGTCCAGTTCGGTGAGATCGCGCCGGATGGTCTCGCGCGAGCTGCCGAGGAGGCCGGCGAGATCGTCGACGCTCATCCGCTCATGCTCGCGGACGAGATCGACGATGCGCTCGCGGCGAATCCCAGGCTTCATCACGCATGTCCTTGCTGAACCACGATTGACAAAACGGTCATCCATATCTACCGAATGGTCAATCAGGCGACCGGGGATCAACGTGCCAGAGGCCATCGCCGATAGCAATCGCATCAGCGGGATCGGGACGGCCGACGTCGCGGTGATCGGAGCCGGCGTCGTCGGCTGCGCCGTGACCCGCAGGCTCGCGCTGCTCGGCGCCCGCGTCGTTCTCCTGGAGAAGGCGCCGGACATTCTCGCCGGCGCCAGCAAGGGCAATAGCGCGCTCCTCCATACCGGCTTCGATGCCCCGCCGGGCAGCCTCGAATGCGCGCTCATGCAGCGCGGCCATGCGGAATTCCTCGACATCCGCGAGCGGCTCGGCCTGCCGCTGCTCGAAACCGGCGCGATGGTGGTGGCGTGGAACGAGGCCGAGGAAGATGAACTCGACGCCATCGAGGCGCAGGCCCGGCGAAACGGCGTCGGCGACGTCGTCCGCCTCGGCCGGCGGGAGGTGCTGGCGCGCGAGCCCGCCCTGGCGCCGCATCTGCGCGGGGCCGTGCTGGTGCCCCGCGAGCATGTCATCGATCCCTGGTCGACCCCGCTCGCCTATCTCACCCAGGCGCTCGCCAACGGGGCGCAGGCGCTGTTCGGGGCGGAGGTCTGCGGCGGCTCGTTCGACGGCGAGGCCTGGACGCTGCAGACCGCACGCGGCGCCGTCCGGGCCGCCCGCATCGTCAACTGCGCCGGCCTCCAGGGCGACCGCATCGAGCGCCTCCTCCTCGGCGATGCGAGCTTCGAGATCAGGCCGCGCAAGGGCCAGTTCGTCGTCTTCGACAAGCCGGCGGCCGGACTGCTGACGACCATCCTCCTGCCGGTGCCGACGGAGCGGACCAAGGGTATCGTGCTCACCAGGACGATCTACGGCAACCTGCTCGTCGGCCCGACGGCGGAGGAGCAGGACGAGCGCGACCGCGCCACCATCGAGGCGGAGACCCTGGCGGCGCTGATCGCCAAGGCCGTCGAGTTCGTGCCGGCGCTCGACGGCATGCCGGTGAATGCGGCCTATGCCGGCCTTCGCCCCGCCACCGAGCGCAAGGAATACCGCATCCGCCATGAGAAGGACCGGCACTGGATCACGGTGGGCGGCATCCGCTCGACCGGCCTCACCGCCGCCCTCGGCCTCGCCGCCCATGTCGCCGAACTGCTCGCCGGCGAAGGCTGGCAGGCCTCGCCGCTCGAAGACCCCGTCTGGACGCCCGTCCCCAACCTGGCCGAGCACCGCCCCCGCGACTGGCAGGCGCCGAACCATGGCGAGATCGTCTGCCATTGCGAGATGGTCACCCGCCGCGAGATCGAGGCCACCTTCGCTTCGCCCCTGCCCCCGGGCGATTTCGGCGGCCTGCGGCGCCGCACGCGGGCGGCGATGGGGCGCTGCCAGGGCTTTTATTGCGGCGCCCGCCTGGCGGAACTGACGGCGGGCCGCCTTGCCGAGCCGCTCGCAGCGGGTGACGCCGATGCCTGAACCGATCGACACCGATGTCGCGATCGTCGGCGGCGGCCCCGCCGGCCTCGCCGCCGCCATCGCCCTGCGCCGCCGGGGTATCGCCCGGGTCCTCGTGCTCGAACGCGAGAGCGAGGCGGGCGGCATACCCCGCCATTGCGGCCATCCGCCCTTCGGCATCCGCGAGTTCGGCCGGCCGATGACCGGCCCGCGCTACGCCCGCCGCCTGCGCGCCGAGGCGGCCGCGGCCGGCGTCGACCTCCGTACCGGCCACAGCGTGGTGTCGCTGGAGCCGGGCGGCCGGCTCACGGTGGCGGCGCCGGAAGGCGTGCGCACCGTGGCCGCGCGGCGCATCATCCTGGCGACGGGTGCGCGGGAGGCGACGCGCGCGGCGCGGCTCGCCTCCGGCGACCGGCCGATCGGCGTGATCAACACCGGCGCGCTGCAATCCTACATCTACCTGAAGCGGCTGAAGCCGTTCCGGCGTCCCGTCGTCGTCGGCACCGAGCTGGTCGGCCTCTCCGCGCTGTGGACCTGCATGCGGCACGGCATCCGGCCGGTCGCCGTCGTCGAGGAAGGCATGCGCGCCACGGCGCGCTGGCCGCTCTCCCTCTTCCCGCGCCTTCTCGGCATTCCCGTCCATTACGGCTCGCGCCTCGGCGACATCGCCGGCCTGCCGCGCGTCACCCATGTCGAGATCGACGGCCCCGGTGGGCGGAAGAGCCGGCTCGCCTGCGACGGCGTCCTCTTCACCGGCCGCTTCCTGCCCGAGGCCGCGCTGGTCCGCATGGGCACGCTCGCCCTCGACCGCGGCAGCGGCGGGCCGGCGGTCGACCAGCATGGCCGCTGCTCGGATCCGGCCTATTTCGCCGCCGGCAACCTGCTGCGCCCGATCGAGACGGCCGGCTGGTGTTTCCGCGAAGGCCGCCGGATCGGCGAAGCCGTCGCCGACGACCTCGCGGGCGCTCTGCCCGTCGCGACGCGGACGGTCCGGGTCGGGCATGCCGCGCCGATCCGGTTCGCGGTTCCGCAGTCTCTCTCGCTGGCGGGATCCTCTCGCCTCACCGGCACCATCCAGCTTCGGGTCGGTACCGAGAGCGCCGGCCGGCTGACCGTCAGGGCCGGCGGCCGCCTCCTGTGGTCGCGCCGCATCGATACAAGGCCGGAACGTCGCATCCTGGTGCCGCTCCAGGGCATCGACCTGCCCGAAGGCATCGACGCTATCGAGATCGCGATCGAGCCCGGGGGTGGAGCATGACCGAGACGATCGGGCCGGCCTGCCCATCTGGGGCGCCGCAACCGTCGATGTCGAATGCGACGGCTGCGGCCACTTCCGTCACTGCAGACCTCGCCTTGATCTGACCATCTCCCGGATAGGAAAGAGCAGAATGCGCATCGCCGCCGTCGACCAGGGCACCACCAGCACCCGCGTCCTGGTGTTCGAGGACGATGCGCCGCCGCGCGTCGCCCATGCCGTGCGCCACCGCCAGTCCTATCCGCAACCGGGATGGGTGGAGCACGATCCGCTCGAACTCCTCACCAATATCGAGGCTTGCCTGGCCGCAGCCGGCCCGGTCGATGCCATCGGCATCGCCAACCAGGGCGAGAGCTGCCTCGCCTGGGACGCCGTCTCGGGCGAACCCCTGTCACCCGTCATCGTCTGGCAGGACAATCGCACCAATGACGCGATCGAGCGCCTCGCGGCGGCGGGCGCGGCGGAAGGGGTGGCGGCGCGGACCGGCCTGCCGCTCGACTGCTATTTCTCCGCCTCCAAGCTCGCCTGGATCGTCGAAAACATCGCGCCGGCGAGGGCGGCGCTCGATGCCGGCCGGCTTCGCCTCGGCACCACCGACAGCTTCTTCCTCGACCGGCTCGCCGGCACCTTCGCCACCGACGCCACCACGGCCTCGCGCACGGCGCTGATGGACCTCGCCACGCTCGCCTGGGACGAGGGCCTGTGCCGGCTGTTCGGCGTGCCGCGCGAGGCACTGGCGCCGATCCGGCCCACATCCGCCGCCTTCGGCGCCATCGGCGGCACGCCGGTGACCGCCTCGGTCGTCGACCAGCAGGCCGCCCTGCGCGGCCATGGCTGCCGCGCCGTCGGCGATGCCAAGATCACCTTCGGCACCGGCGCCTTCGCCCTCGCCGTGACCGGCCCGGACATCGCCCGGCAGCGGACGGACGGCCTGATCTCGACTGTCGCCTGGCAGACGCAGGCCGCGACCACCTATGCGCTCGAAGGCGGCGTCTACGATGTCGGATCGGTCGTCGAATGGGCATTGCGGATCGGCATCCTCGACGCCCCCTCGGAACTGGCCGCCTTCGCGGCTCCCCCCGCCCTCTCGCGCGGCCTCGCTTTCGTGCCGGCGCTGTCCGGCCTCGCCTGCCCGCAATGGGACCGCAACGCCGCCGGCCTGTGGATCGGCATGACCACGGCGACCACCCGGCAGGACCTTCAGCAATCGCTGCTGGAGGGCATCGCCATGCAGACGCGGGAAGTCGTCCGCGCCATGGACAAGGCGATCGGCCTCGGCGACGCCATCTCCGTCGACGGCGGCCTCACGGCGAGCCCCTATTTCCTGCAATTTCTCGCCGACGTGACCGGCAAGACCATCGTCAGGCGCGCCAATGCGGAACTCACCGCCTATGGCTGCGCCCTGCTCGCCGGCCTACCGGAAAGCGGCGGCCCGTCCTCCGCCGACATCGCCTATAGCCCCGGCAGGCCCGTCAAGGGCGCCGACGCCCGCTACGCCGAAGCGCTGGCGCGATGCGGCGGCTGGCGCTCGGTCTGAGTTCGCTACGGCATCGTTTTCACCGAGAATCGGAATCCACTCTTCCGCCCGATGCTCAAGGCTTCCTGCCGGATGTCTCCTGGGCCGGCCCGGCCGACAGGCTGCGCGCGCTGTTCTTCAGGACCTCGACGAGCCCCATGCGGGCGACGGGTGCGGCGTCGGCCTTGACGATGAAGCAGAGCGTCGCGACCGCCGCGCCGCGGCGGTCGCGAATGGGCACGGCGAGGCAGGCGGCGGTGTTGTCGGCCAATCCCGAGGTGATGCAGTAGCCGTCCGCGGCGGCCCTCGCGACATCGGCGAGGAAATCGTCGACATCGATGCGGCGGCCGTCGGGGAGGACGAAATCCTGCGGCGGGATCAGGTCCCGTATGGCGTCGGGCGTCATGCTGGCCAGGAGCAGCCGGCCGGCGGCCGTCCAGGGGATGGGCAGCCGTATCCCGGCCTCCGGATCGCGCCCGGGCAGCCGCGTGCCGGGGCGCCGATGGACGGCGGCATATTTGTCGCCCTGCAGCACGCCGAACTCGGTCGTCTCCCCCGTCAGCGCCGCCAGGCGGTCGACCTCGTCGCGCGCGCGGCGCAGCAGCGCGTTCGCACCGAGATAGTCCGCCGCGTAGAAATACAGGGTGGTGCCGAAATAGATGCGGCCGTCGAGATCGGAGACCTCGAGGATGCCGGCCGCCGTGAAGCGGTTGACGATGTCGTAGATGGTGGAGCGCGGCGCCTTGAGCCGGCGCGCGATCTCGGCGACCGCCAGAGGCTGGCGGGCGGCGTGCAGGCATTCGAACAGCCGGATCGCCCTGTCGATGCTGCGTTCCCGAACCTGTCCCACGCGCACCCCGATCGCCTTGGCCGCCGAACGGCCCGGCGGCACTCTACCTATATTATAATACCACCGACACCAGGAAAGTCGCCAGCCTTCATGCCGGCAGATCGGCAAGGGGCGCGGCCATCTGCTCGAACGTGCATTGGCGCGGGCCCTTGTCGGGCCGCCAGCGCAGGAGCTTGGTGCCGTGTCGGAAACGCCCGCCGGTGACGTGGTCGAAGCGCACCTCGACCACGAGCTCCGGCCGGAGAGGTTCCCATTCGCCGCTGCGCTCCGTGCTCCAGCGGCTCGGACCTCCCGGCGCCTTGCCGGTGAAGCCGGGCGGCTGGCGCAGCGCTTCCAGGCGCCGGGTCAGCGCAGGCCTTACCTCGTCAGTGATCGTCGAGGTGAAGCCGACATGGTCGAGCCGGCCGGCCTCGTCGTAGAGGCCGAGCAGCAGCGAGCCGACCTCCCGGCTGTCGCGTGCATAGCGGAAGCCGCCGACGACGCAGTCGGCGGTCCGCAGCCGCTTCACCTTGATCATCGCCCGCTCGCCGGGAGCGTAGGCCGCGTCCAGCGGCTTGGCGACGACGCCGTCCGTCGCCCCCTCGCCGACATCGCCGAGCCAGCGCAGGGCCTGCCCGCGATCGCGCGTGAAAGGCGATACGATCAGGCGGCCGGGAACGGCGGCCCTGCGCCCGAACGCTTCCAGGGCAGCGCGCCGGCTGGGCAACGGCTGGTCGAGCAGGCGCTCCCCCTGCGGCGACAGCAGCATGTCGAACAGGATGAAGCGGGCCGGCGTCGCCGCCGAGAGCTTGCGGATCCGGCTTTCCGCGGGATGGAGCCGCATCTGCAGGGCGTCGAAGGAGAGGCGCCTGTCGATCTCGACGACCAGTTCCCCGTCGACGACCAAGCGCTCGGCCGGACAGTCGGCAAGCAGCGACACCACCTCCGGGAAGTAGCGGCCGAGCGGCTTGCCGGACTTGGCCCTGAGCTCGATCGCCTTGCCCGCCTTGAAGGCGAGGCAGCGGAAGCCGTCCCATTTCGGCTCGAACTGCCATGCCCCCTCCGGCAGTTGCGCGGCGGACCGCGCTTCCATCGGCGGCGTGTCCAAGGGCAGCCCGAAGACGTCGCTGCTGTCGCCCATCGCGGATCCCCCCTTTCAGGAGCCTTGTCGATCACGCGATACGGCCGGGAGCCGCGCTTTGTTCCCGCCGGCAGGCCGACGGGCCAGCGCTTTATTGCGAAGCGCTCTTCTGGAAGGGCTTGTTCTCGGCGATGAAGCGGGCCGCCAGCACGAAGGCGCCCATGGCGAATTCCCGGCCATGGGCGGCGATCATCCGCTCGGCAAGCTCGGCGATCTCCTGGAAGAACCGGTCCTTGCTCGCTTCCTCCGACATCTTCGGGGCTGTCGTCATGGTATCCTCCTGGCGGTGGGTGGGGTCGCCGCCATGGTCCGGGAGCGGGATGCCCCGGGCGAAGGCGGACGAGACGTCTGCGGTCACGGGAAACCTGCGCCTGCCGGCGGCGTCCGGCCTTGCGTCACTTGAACAGCCCCGACGGGAAGGTGACGATCGCCGCCTGCCCCTCCTCGGTTCCCAGCGCCAAATGCCGGCCGTCGCGCGACCAGCGCAGGGCGCGCACCGCCGATCCGCCGGCCGTCCTGACGACGAGCTCGTCACGCTTGCCGATCTGCGCCACCACGACGCTGCCGTCGCCATAGCCCGCCGCGACGAGCGGCCGGTGCGGATGGATGTCGACCGCCTCGACCGGGACGAGGCCGGCCCGCCCGGTCTGCGGGTTCTCCGGCCGGGTGCGGTCCTGGAACAGGGTGTCGACCCGCCACACCACGATGCGGAAGGCGCCGCCGGTGGCGAGATGGCGCGAATCCGCGCTCCAGGAGAGCGAGCGGACGGGCGCCGGATAGTCCGGGATCGGCAGGCTTTCGCCGCTCCCCGCATGCACAAGCACGATGCCGCCCTGCGCCACCGAGGCGACGAGCCAGGCGCCGTCGGGGCTCCAGGCGAGTTCGAACACCGTGCCGAGGGGCAAATGCCGGGCCTCTCCCTCGCCGCCGAGGGTCCGGAGCGACAGGCCGTGCGGCCCGCCGAGCGCGAGGCGGGACCCGTCGGGCGAGGCAGCCATCGCCGAGGGCTCCTCGTCGTCGGCGCGCAGCAGGCGAAGCACGCCGTCCGCCTCGCAGGCCGCCAGCACGGTCCCCGCCGCCGCGACGGCTCGCCCGCCCGGCAGCACGGCGAGGGCGGCGACCGGCCCTCCCCCGACATCCGCGAAGGGTTCGACGCCCTCCGCCACCGTGAGGCGGGCGAGCCGGCCGCCGCGCCCGCCAGCCACGAAGCCCGCCTCCCCCAGCGGCGCCAGCCGGACCGGTCCCGCATCGACGATCAGCTGCATCGCCGGCGGAACCGGGCGAGACCGACGGGAAATGGTGGCGCGGCCGTCATCGGCGGCGATGCGGTAGCGGTCCTCCGGCGGCTCGGCATCCTGCATGCGCGCCAGTGCCACCCGCCCATCGGCGAGCGCGAAGGCGACCGCACCCTCGGCGGCATCGAAGCAAAGCCGCTCCACGCCGGCGCCCACCGACCACTGCCGCGCCAACAGGCTGTAGAGCGTCGCGGTTTCTTCCGTCCTGTCCATGGCCCTCACTCCCGTTCGACGGCGGCGATCCGCCTGTCCAGTTCCTCGATCTGGCTTTCGAGCCCGGCCAGCGCGATATCGTCCGCCACCATGGCGCTCCTCGCCGCGTCCCGCCGTTGCAGTTCCTCCCGCAGGGCGGCGGCCCGGGCCTCGGGGGTCTCGCCGTCCTCGCGCTCGCCTTCCATCCGCATGATCGCGAAGTCCGCTCCGCCGGCGATCTGCTGGTTGAGGAGATGCCGCGCAGTCAGGCGCGAGACCTCCTGCACGATCCGCAGCCGCTCCCGCAGCATCGCGGCGATGGACCCATCGGAGTCGCTCATCATGCCCTCCCCGTCGCCGGCGGGCCGGCTTCGACGTCGGCGAGGATGCGCTGCAGCCCGCCGACCCCCGATACGAAGCGGCGCTGCGCATCCTCGACATGCGAGCGCAGCGAGTCCCACAGATCGACCCTGAGGAGGCGCATCGGATCCCCGGCCAGGGTCTCGATCGCCTGCAGGCCGAACTGGTGCTCGAGGCCGACGCCGTTGAGCACGAACTCGGCCAGTTCCCGCGCATGGGTCTCGATGAAGGGGCGCAGCAGGGGATGGTCGCCATAGACGACGCCGCGCCGGGCGAGCTGGTCCTCGATGAAGAGCTGGAAATGGCGCACCAGCAGATATTGGCTCTCGCCCACCAGGCGGATCACGAAGGCGAGGTCGCGGTCGGCCCGCGACAGGATCTCGGAGGCGAGCAGGGATGCCGCATCTTGTCCTCCCTCCTGCCGGCCGGCCGGTTCCGACGCCATCGTCCTCTCCGTCTTCTGCCCTCAGGCCTGCGAGCGATATTGGTGCAGCTTGCGGTAGAGCGTGCTGCGCGAGACGCCGAGCCGGCTGGCCGCGGCCGAAATATTGCCGCTGGCGGTGACGACCGCCCGTTCGATCACCCGCCGCTCGGCCTCGTCGAGCCGGGCTACCTCGGCCTCGTCCTCCCCGCCGGGCGGGAGCCGGTCGCCGGTCTCCTCCCGCGCCGCGGCCACCGCCTCCCTGAACTCCTCGGGGAAATCCTCCGGACCGACGGTGTCGTGGGTCGACATCAGCACGAGATTCTCGACGAGATTGCGCAGCTCGCGCACATTGCCCGGC
This sequence comes from Labrys monachus, assembly GCF_030814655.1. Lineage (NCBI taxonomy): Bacteria > Pseudomonadati > Pseudomonadota > Alphaproteobacteria > Hyphomicrobiales > Xanthobacteraceae > Labrys > Labrys monachus. Next base: position 1,882,974 of record NZ_JAUSVK010000001.1, on the reverse strand, counting down.
CAGTCGTGGCGCCGGAGCAGATCGAGCGCATCCGCTTCGAGGCGCAAGGGCGGCCTGCCATAGGTGGCCGAGAACTCGCGATTGAAATGGTCGATCAGGATCTCGATGTCGCCGCTGCGCTCCCGCAGCGGCGGAATGACCACCCGGACGGCGCCGACACGGAAATACAGGTCCTTGCGGAAACGGCCCTCCGCCACTTCCTGCTTCAGGTTGCGGTTGGTCGAGGCGACGAGGCGCACGTCGACGGGCCGGGGCTTGTTGTCGCCGAGGCGGTAGACCGCCCGCTCCTCAAGCACGCGCAGCAGATAGGGCTGGAGCTCGAGCGGCATCTCGCCGATCTCGTCGAGGCTGAGCACCCCGCCATGCGCCGTTTCGAACCGACCGGGGCGGCCTTCCCGCGTCGCGCCGGTGAAGGCGCCGGGCGCGTGCCCGAACAATTCGCCGCCGAGCAGCTCCTTCGAGACGGCGCCGCAATTGAAGGCCACGAAGGGCTCCTTGCCGGTGGCCTGGCTGGCGGCGGAGACGAGCCGGGCGAAGAGCTCCTTGCCGACGCCGGTCTCGCCCTCGAGGAGGATGGCCGTCCGGCCCTGCGCGGCGCGCTCGACCTTCTCGACCGCCTGCAGCAGCGCCGGGCTGCAGCCGACGATCGCCGCCCGCGCCGCTTCCAGCGGAGCCCGCGCCCTGGCCTGGCCCTCCGGCGCCGGGCGGCTTGCCCGCGGCTGCGGCGCCAGCACCAGCATCGCCCCCCGGATCACGCCGTCGACGAGCAGCGGCTCGATGCCCTGCCCGCGCAACGCTTCCGGCAGGCGGTCGGCGAGATCGTCGCGCGACAGCGGGCTGCGCACGTCGACGAGCCGGGTTCCCACCTGCAGCTCCGTTGCGCCGACGAGGCCCCGCCAGCGCAGGGACGCCATGTCGTTATGGTGGACGACCCGCCCGAAGCGGTCGAGCACGACCACGCCATCGGCGTTGCCGGTGCCGCCCATGCGGCCGATACAGGCTTCGAGCAGCCTCATCCGGTCGATGCGGATCCTTTCGGACAGGGCGAGCTCGATATGGTTGGCCGCCAGCACCGCCAGGGCGACATTGTGCCGGTGGAAGATCGCCTGCGGCCCGGAGAAGTCGATGATGCCGATGATGGTGCCGTCGAGCGGGCTGCGGATGGGCGCGCCGACGCAGGTCCAGTTCTTGATCCCCTCGGCGAAATGCTCGGCGGCATGGACATGCACGGGCTGGCCGGTGATCAGCGCCGTGCCGATGCCGTTGGTGCCGGTGACGTTCTCGCCCCAGGCCGCGCCGACCTCAAGGCGGATGTCGTGCCCCTCGTCGATCGTGCGCCGGTCGCCGCCGACCTTGAGCACGACGCCCTCGGCATCGGTGATCACCACCATGGTGGCGGCATCCCTGAGCACCTCGGCGACACGGCGGAAGGTCTCGGTGGTGGAGCCGAGCAGGTCGTCGTTCTGGCACTGCAATTCGTAGAGGCGGTCCGGATCAGCCAGCACATTGGAGCCGCGCCCCCGCGCGTCCACGCCGAGCCGGGCGCTGCGCTCCCAGGAGCGCTCGATCACGCTGCGCACCGCCACGCTTCCCGCCTCGTCGCCGCGCGTCAGGAAGGTCTCCCAGGCCCTGATGGTCTCCCGCTCGTCATAGAGAGGTCCCTGATCCGCTTCCGCATCGCCGAGGCCGTCGGGAACACATCCGCCCTGAAAAGGCGAGCTCGGCGCGAACCCCTGCTTCATCATCGGACACCTCGAATTTGCGGGATCACCGGCCGGCGGCGCCGGGTAGCTGTCGTCTCGGGCCATGACGGCCTCACCCGGCGCCCTCCCGCGCCGGCGCCAGGCCGAGCCGGACCGCGATCTCCTGCTTCAGCATGTCCTCCGCCTCGCCGTCCGGCAGGAGGACACCGTCGAGATCGGCGAGCGCGCAGCCCGCCTCCGCCTCGATCGGCTCGAAGAAGCCGTTCTCTCGCGTCGCGAGGGCGAAATGCCGCCCCTCCCCCCTGCCGGCGACGGCACCGAGGAACTGGAGCTGGCGGCCGGTGGCGAGATCGGCGACGACCACCCGGCCGTTCAGGCTGATGCGCACATAGGGCTCGGCCTCCTGCGGGCGGCTCGGCGGCGTGAACCACAGGGTTCCCGAAGGATCGGGCTGCTGCGGCGGCTTGGGATTGCGCATCTCGCGCCAGGCCCCGCCGGTGAGCCGATCGGCGAGGCCGTCGATCGTGGCGCGGTTGCGGTCGAGAAAACTCCTGATCTCGACGTCTTCCTTTCGCGGTCCATCGCGCTTGGAGATGATGTGGACCATGTCGTCCTCCTCCCATTCTGCGGCCGGTTGCCGATCCCGAGGCTTGTCAGCCGCCTCTTTTCCGCCGGACCCGGAGCTCCGCATCCAGCCATTCTACCTCATCCGGCGACCCCGGGGCAGTATCCCGTTGCGACATCGCCGCCGTCGATCACGCTCTGCCGAGCTTTTCGGCGCCGCCGCCCAGCGCCGGGCCGGCGGTCGGATCGGAGAATTCGGGTATGTCGACGACGAGCGTGCTGGTGGTCAGCACCAGCGTGGCGACCGAGGCGGCGTTGCGCAGGGCCGCCGTGGTGACGCGGACGGGGTCGACGATGCCGGCGGCGACCATGTCGGTGAAGGCTCCCTTGGCGGCGTCGAAGCCGGTGCCGGGCGGCGCCTTCAGGAGGTCGGCTACCACGGCGTCCGCGTCATGGCCGGCATTGCGGGCGATGAAGGCCGCCGGCCGCGACAGCGTCTCGCGCACGAGGCGGATGCCCACGCCGAAATCGCCGTTGATGTTGCCGAGCGTCTTCGTCACCATCGCCGCGCATTGGGCGAGCGCCGTGCCGCCGCCGGGTACGATGCCCTCTTCCGCCGCGGCGCGCGTGGCGCTGAGCGCATCGTCGATCAGCTGGATCGTCCGCTTCTGGGCGACCGGCGTCACGCCGCCCGCCAGAATCACCGCCGAGCCGCCGGAGAGCTTGGCGAGGCGCTCCTTCAGCTTGTCCTGCTCGATGTTCGGGGGCGCGAGGTCATATTGCCTGGCGACCTGCTGGCGGCGGGCGGCGATGGCCGCCTCGTCGCCGCCGCCGCGGATGATCACCGTCTCGCGGGCGCTGGAGCGAACCTGCCGGGCGGTGCCGAGATCGGCGAGGCCGGCCTGGTCGAGCCGGCCGCCGAGATCGCGGGCGATGACGCGCCCGCCGGTGATGATGGCGAGGTCGTCCATCATTGCCTTGCGCCAATGGCCGTATTCCGGCGGGTGGACGACCAGCACCTTGCCGCGATTGCCGTTGCCGAGCAGGGTGATCACCACGTCGGGGGCGATCTCCTCGGCGACGATGACGAGCGGCCGGCCCGTCTCGGCAACCGCCTTGCGGATGCCCGCGAGCTCGGCGGGCGCCATGATCTTGAGGTCGGTGAGCAGGATGAAGGGCTCGTCGAGGACGACCTCCATCTTCTCGACATCCGTCACCATATGGTGGGAGAGATAGCCGCGGTCGAACGACATGCCCTCGACGACCTCCAGCGTGGTATTGGTCGTCAGTCCGTAATCCGAGCTGATGATGCCGTTGCGGCCGACGCGCTCGACCGCCTCGGCGACGAGGCCGCCGAGATGGGCATCCGTGGCGGCGATGGTCGCCACCGCCTGCAGGGTCTTGCGGTCCGAGGCGGCGATGGCCGAGTTGCGCAGGGTCTCGACCACGAGTTCGACCGCCATGTCGATGCCCTTGCACAGGTCCACCGCCTTGGCGCCGCGCTCGAGCGCCGCCACGCCGCCCTGGATCAGGCCATTGGCGAGCACCATCGCCGTGGTGGTGCCGTCGCCGGCGACCTCGTTCGTCTGCATGGAGACCTCACGCACCACCTGGGCGCCCATATTCTCGAAGCGGTCGGGCAGTTCGATCTCGGAGGCGATGGTGACGCCGTCGCGCGAGACGATCGGGGTGCCGATCGGACGGTCGACCATGGTGTTCATGCCCTTGGGACCGAGCGTGGGCTCGACCGCCCTGGCCAGCTTCTGCACGCCCCGCGCCAATGCTCGCCGGGCTTCGTCATCGTGCAACAGGATCTTCGGCATGGCTTTCACTCCCTTGGATTTCACGTCTTGGGGACGGCAGGGGCCGGTCCCGTCATTCTCAGTTCAGATCGGTTGGGTGACGCTGCCCCTCACCTCTATCCTCTCCCCGCAAGCGGGGAGAGGGGACGTCGACGTCGAGAAATGCCGGCCGGCCTCGCTTCTCGCGGATCGATTCACGACGCCTGCCGCTCCTTCTCCCCGCATGCGGGGAGAAGGTGAGGATGAGGGGCTGCGCGGTCGTTGCTGCACAGTCGTTCACGCGCTTTCACGAATGGCGTCGGCCGGCGCATGCCGCGTGCAGCCGCTGCCGCACGCAAGGCCGAAATCGGCATCGATCTCCTTGTAGCGCGCATCCAGGAGCCCCCGGCACAGCACGCTGTTGAACTCCATGTTGATGCGCACCGCCCTGAGCCGCTGGAGATAGGCCGGGAGTTCGTGCGGCGCGATCGGGCGGCCGTTATAGGTGACGAAGGCACGCTCGCCCGCCAGGCCCCGCGCGACCAGCAGGGCCCGGTAGCGCGGCTTCTGGTAGCCGCCCTCGGCCTCGCCGAGATCGGCGCGGTCGAAGGCGGCGAGGCTCATGCCGCAGATCGCCGCGTCGTCATGCCCCGCCGCGCGCAGCGCCAGGATCACCGCCTCCTGGCGGCGCTCGAAGGCCTTGCGCCGGAACTTCTCCCGGACCTCGTCGAGCGTTTCGCCGGCGGCGAAATCCTTGAGCGCCTCCGCAAAGGACTGGCCGAGCCGCACCCCCCGGTTGATCTCGGCCGCGACCATGTGGTCCTGCAACTGCGGGCGCACCGCCCGGACCCAGGGCAGCGACGACACCGCCAGGCGCATGTCGTCGGCCATCAGGAAGGCGAAGTTCGCCGAACACCAATAGGTGGGCAGGCGGAAGACCACGTCGACCCCGCCCTCCCCGTCGACCGCCACCGTCTCGACGAAGCCGAGATCGGTGACGGGCTCGTCGAGTTCGGGATCCGTCACCTCGCCGAGCCGCGCCCAGACCTCGGCCACGCGGTCCGTCCGCACGGAGGCGCCCATCGCCATCACTCCGCCGCCACGGCGACGGGCTCGCCCGACAGCTTCGCCTTCTGGCTCTCGATGTCGATGCCGTAGAGCCGGGCGGCGTTGAGGCCGAGGATCTTGCGCTTGGCTTCCGGCGTCAGGTCGACGCCGCGCTCCTGCTTGATGTCCTCGGGGATCTCGAAGGCCCAGAACTTCTCCACCAGCCAGCGCGGCGTCCAGATCGCATAGTCCGAGCCGAACAGGATCTTGTCCTCGCCGACCCAGAACAGAAGCTCGCTGATCACCTCGGCGAAATAGCGCGGGCGGCTGTGGATGAAGGGCAACGCCACGGCGAGGCCGCCGAAGACATTGGTCTCCTGCACTGCGATCCAGCAGAAATCGTCGAGGCGCGGCAGGCCGCAATGCTCGACGATGAAGTTGAGGCCCTGGAAATCGGTGGCGGCGTGGTCGACGTCGTGGACGTCGAAGGCGTCCTTGTCGAGCGGGATGATGGTCGGGCCCTTGTGGACGTGGACATTGGTGATGCCAAGCTTCTCGCACAGCTCGAAGCAGCGATAGGCGCCGGGGTCGTTCAGCTTCCAGCCGCGGGAATCGCCCTTCCACTCGGCGGTGTAGAGCTTCACGCCCTTGATGCCGAAGGTTTCCTTCATGTAATGGATGTATTCGAGCGCACGTTCGCCGTCGCGGGGGTCGAACGAACCGTTGACGATGAAGCGGTCCTTGTATTTGCGGGCGATCTCGGCGTTGCGGTCGATCGTGTTGAAGCCGTTCTTGTAAAATTCGGTCAGATAGGTCGACTGGACGATCGCCATGTCGTCGGGACCGTCGACGAACAGGTCGTTATACATCTGCTCGGCGCTGTATTTCTCGAACTGGGGCAGCGGCCAGAGCTGTTCCTTGGGGCTCAGCGCCTTGTGATAGGCGTAGAAGCACTCAATGAACTGCTTGCCATGGACGTTGCGCTGGTTCTCCGGGCTCGCATCCCAGAAATGGGTGTGGCCGTCGACGACGAAGATCTCTTCGCCAGAGGGGGTCTTGAACATGGTGGTCTCCGAAATGGGGGCGGCGGATGTCCGGCGGCGCCGCGGCGCGTGAAACACGAAGACGGGAAAAGGGGGCAGAGCGGCGGCCGCTGCCGCGGCCCTGCCCCAGGCTCCGGGAGAGACGGCCGGGACTACTCGATGTATTCGCGGATCTCGTCCATGTCGCCGAACAGCGTCACCGTGTTGTCGTCGACGCGGACCATGCGGCCGTAATGGGTGGACGTGTTGACCTCGAAGATCTCGGCGGTCATTTCCTTGCCGAGGATCTCGCTGATCTCGTCCATCTTGAAGACGAGCTTGCCTTCGCCGTCGATGCGGATCAGGGCAGGCTGGTAGGTGATCGTCACATTGGGCTTCTGGCCCATGAATTCGGCGATGGCGCGCGCCTCGACGCTGTCGTTCATGGTGACGCCGCACTGGTGCGAGATCGTCTGGCTGAAGACGAGATCGCCCATTTTCTGGAAGATGTTCTGGTTCGACGAGGTCCTGGAAGCAACGGACATGATTTTCACTCCTTGGGAAGTTCGAGCCCGAGCTCGCCGAGAATCTTCTTGGTGCGTTCGACGGCATTCGCCCGGGAATCGACGAACTGCACCGGCTTGGAGTGCGGCTGCGACCAGATCGGCTGCAGGCCCGCGGCGGCGGTCGCGGCGAGGGCCGCATGCCGGTCGACCCAGCCCTGGAACAGCTTGCGGTTGTGGTCGCTGTATTGGGCGTCGTTGACCAGCAGGTGGAACAGGTCGATGGCGTTGGCGAGGTTGCGCTCGTAATCGGCCTCCGCCGCGGAGATGACGGCCGGCGTGATGAAGTCGCCGTTCGAGGAGGCGACCTGCATCAGGAAGCCGGACCGGAACAGCTCGCCGACCAGCGGCTCGAACACGATGTTGATCGCGAAATACTGCTCCAGATAGTCGGTCGAGCCCATGATGGTCTCGATCGCTTCCCGCGTGCCCTGCCAGCCCTTGTCCTCCAGCCAGGTCCGCTTGCCCGCCTCGTCGTCGAAGCCGGGAATGTCCATGCCGATCTCGGCGAGATACAGGGTGATGTCCTGGGAGAGGCGCAGCTTGTAGGACGCGTTGGTCAGCGTCGCATTGTTGATCATCTGAGTGTAGCCGTAGCGCTGGGCCTGCATCAGCGAGGTACCCAGGCCGAACTCGGCATGCTTCCAGGCTCCCAGATGGTTCTGCAGGACCTTGACCCAGGCCTTGTCGAAGGATTTGGGGGCGCCGGCCTTGCGGCCATTGGCGATCACCGACTGCACCATCGCCTCGATCTTCGACTGGCGCTGGTAATGGGTGCGCTCCCACTCCTGGTCCGGCGCCCGGAAGGCGTGCCAGTTGGAGCTCAGCGCCTGGGTGTTGTCCTTGTTGTAGGCCCCCTTCCCGTTCGAGAAGGAGATGATCCAGTTCTGGATGAGGTAGCGTTCCGGATCGGGCTGGACGTCGACGGTGACGTCCTCGTAATGGGTCGCCCTCTTGCTGCGCGGCTCGAAATAGCGGTATTTCCGGCTGTCTGAATCGGCGAATATCGCCGAGCCGGCGGCGCCCGATTTCACCGGGCTGGTCTCTACGGTGCTCATGATCAACTCCCTTGCTGGTCTTCGGACTTCTGGAGGATGTCGTTCCTCACGCCGGCACTTCGGCCGGGGCCGGCGTGAATTTGTCGAAGAAGGTTCGTTCCGCCTCGACGTCGTTCATGTTCAGGACAGGGGTCAGCGCCTCGATCATCGGCGCCGGCCCGCAGGCGTAGACGTCGACGTCCTCGCCGAGCCCAAGACGGCGCAGATGCGCTCCCACCACCTCGTGGACGAAACCCTTCTCACCCTGCCAATCGCCGTCGTCACCGGCGTGGGAGAGAACGGGCACGAAGGTGAAATCGGGGTTCTGCGCCGCGATCTCGGCAAGACGGTCGAGATAGAACAGATCATTGCGGGTCCGGGCGCCGTAGAAAAAATAGACCGGCCGCTGCTCGCCTGAAGCGATGTGGTCGTGGAGGATCGACCACAGGGGCGACATGCCCGAGCCGCCGCCGACCAGGATCACCGCTCCGTTTCGGTTCTCCCGTCGGAAGCAGGTTCCGTAGGGTCCCTTGATGCGGAGTCGCGTTCCGGGAGTGAGTTCCCCGTCGAGCTTTGAGGAGAAGCGTCCGTTCGGGTATTTCTTGATGATGAAGGCGAGCCTTTCGCTTTCGCCCGGCGTATTTGCCATGGAAAACGAACGCGTAAGCGCCTCTGCCCCCGGGAGCGTGATGTCGACATATTGTCCCGCCCAGAATTTCAGAGGTTGGTCGAGCGAGATCTCGAGGCGCCGGATATCGTGGGTAAGATCGATGACGCCCGTGACCGTGCCTTCGATGGTCTTGACCGGGATGGATTTCGAGAGGAGCTCCTCGTCATAGTTGAGGAGCTCGATGTCGAGGTCGGAATAGGCCAGCGTCCGGCACAGGAGGATATGGTCCTGCCCGCGCTCCATCTCGTTGAGGGCGAAGGTCGAATATTTCTTCAGTTCGATCTCGCCGTCCGTGAGAATGCATTTGCAGGCCGAGCACTGCCCCTCCTTGCAGCCATGCGGCAGGGCGATGCCCTGGCGGAAGGCGGCTTCGAGCACGGTCTCGTTCTCCTCGACCTCGAACTCGACGCCGACCGGATGCAGCCGAACGGTATTGGTCGCGCCCATGCGGGAGCCTCCCCGGAATCTCAGGATTTCGAAACGACAGGCGATGATGGGATGGCGGTGCGGAGCCGGCGGACCGGCCCCGCATGCCTTTCGGCGAGGGATCGGCTCAGTGGCAGGGGTTGATGGTGAAACCCTTGCGGTATTCGGCCAGATGCGCCTCGCGCTGCTCGGGCGACATCTCGCGCAGCGTCAGCAGCGGGCTCTTGAGGACATGGCCGCGCACGTCGTCGAGGGTCCACATCTCCTTGTCCTCGAAGCGCAGATGCGGCTGCGGGATGAGGGTCTTGCCGTCGGTGCGCACGAAGCCGAGATCCTGGATGGCGTCGGCCAGGTCCCAATTGTGGTAGACGCTCTCCCATTCGCGCCGGCCGCTGAAGCGGCCCATCGCCGGGGTCGGGCGGCCCTGATATTCGCCGGCGAAAGCCTCGACCGCGGTCCAGCGGTCGATCTCGTGCCCGAAGGTGTAGATCTGGCCGTCGATCTCGTCGGTGACGATGTCCTCGCGGATGAGGCACGGCACCAGGTTCGACCAGCAGCGATGCGGATAGACATAGCCGGTGTCGGTGTTGAAGGTCATCACCGTCTGGCCGCGATGCGAGAGCTTCTCGTACCACTTCCAATATTCGCCGAACTCCGCATACCAGCCCGGATACTTATGCTCGAACCACTCGAAGTCCTTGTCGGTCTGCGCCTCGATGCGCCAGAAATTGAGCGGCCAGCCCACCGAGAAGAACTGCGCGACCTTGTGGACGTAATGCTTCTCCGTCAGGCGCTTCCAGGCGGTCTGGACGTCGTCGTGATGGATCTTGATGCCGTATTTTTCCAGCGGCAGCATGTAGGTGCGATAATAGTCCTCGAAGATCCAGCGGTGCCACATCTCCGCATAGGATTCCTTGTTCTTGTCGCGATTGGTGGTGCCGTATTCGATGAAGGTGCCGATGGCCGCATCGACGATGGCGTGGTTCTGCCAGAAGGCGTAGCGCATGTCGCGCTCGAGCAGGAGGTGGTTCTCCGGCTCCTTCAGCATCGACATCAGCATGGAATGGCCGTTGCCGATATGGCGGCTTTCGTCCGACTGCACCGACAGGAACACGGTGGGCAGCGCATAGTCGCCGTTGCGGGCGGCCTCGGAGGGCATGGCGACGAACAGCGTGTTGGTGAAGGCAGTCTCCGCCACCACGGTCAGGTAGACGCAGGCCGAGGTGATTGCATCGCCGGTGATGAAGCCCTCACCGAACTGGCGGCCGATGGTGGTGGCGTAGCATTTGCCGAACGCCTCCTCGGTGATGTCGAAGCCGGCAGGGTCGATATAGTTCTCCATGTACCATTTCTTGAGGTTCATCTGGATCGTCGAGTGCCGGAACTCGTCGACCATCTGCATGGTGAAGCCGGTGCGCAGGTCCTCGCCGGGAGCGAGCCGCCCGACCATCGCCATGGAGCGCGCGGCCGAGATTTCCGGGAAGGGGATGATCGCCAGGAAGAGCTTCATCCATTCGACCCAGCGCGGTTCCACATTGCGGAACATGTCGCCGCGCAGGGCGGCGTCGAGCGCGCCATAGACGCGGTTGTCCTTTTCCTCCTGCATCGGGAAGTAGGAGCGCAGGACCTGCTTCATCGGGTCCTTCGGCGCCTTGGTGATCTTGTAGTCCGTCGGGAAGGTCATCGCTTCCTGGACATAGGACGGGTTCCAGCCGAGATCGGCGATCTTCTTGGCCGCCTCGCCGACCGAAATGCCGCGCTGGGCGGTGATCTTGTTGAGGGTCAGTGTGCCTGACATCTTATCCATCTCCTCATCGGGTCGAAGTCCACATCGATATTCCGCCGTACCCCGAAGGGCGCGGATGCATGGGGCACCGCAGCCCCGGCGGGGGGTGCGGTCTCTCGCTTGCTATCGGCAAAGGTTTCAAACGACCGTGGGAGCTCGCGGAGAGCGAAGGTCCGTTTCCCAAAAACCCGGGATGACATCCCGGTGGAAACCACTTCGCGCGCCGATGGAATGCAATGCTCCCGAGCCGGTCATCCTCCCCTTCGTTCTTGTCGTGGCGTGCCCTGACGGACCAGTCATCATTGTTCTGGGATATGCAATGCAAACGTCGTGCCAGTTTGAACAACAGTCGTATCGGCACGTTTGAGGCTTTATTCTACCGTATATCCCGGAAAATCGCCGCTCCCTCGGAGTCTTTCGGGATATGGACTGTTTCAATTTGCGACAGTGATGCAAATTGAGAAAATATTGCGGCGCAATACTGTTATGTTGCTTCGCAATAGAGGCACTGCGTCATCCCGTGCGCATTGCGCCACACAGTGGCGCGATGCAGACACGGGATCGCAAGACGACAAGAGCGCCCTTTTCGGCCGGCGATCCCGGATCTGCGAAGCGTCACTGAGTGCCGCATCGCGTCCGGGATGACACGAAGACTGCAGGCCGAGCCGATGAGCCGTCGTCCGCTCACGGGATCAGGACGGCGCGGCCGTGGATCTTGCCGGCGTTGAGGTCCTGCAGCGCCTTGTTGGCGTCGGCGAGCGAATATTCGACGGTGGCGAGATTGACGAGGCCGCGATCCGCCAGCGCCATCAGCTCCACCAGTTCCGCCCAGGTGCCGACGAGGTTGCCGATGATGTTCTTCTCGGTGATGACCATGTCGACGGTCGGCACGCGGATGTCCTCGCCATAGCCGACGACATAATAGCTGCCCATCGCCCGGGTCATGGCGAGGCCCTTGGCCGTGGTTCCCTTCTCGCCGACGAAGTCGATCACCGCCTCGGCGCCCTGCCCGTCGGTCAGCGCCAGCACGGCCTCGACCTCGTTGCCATCGGCCTTGACCAGTTCGTCGGCACCGACCTTGCCCGCCAGCGCCAGCGAGGCGTCCGACTTGTCGACGACGATGATGTCGGCGGCGCACATCGCCTTCAGGCACTGGATGCCGATATGGCCGAGGCCGCCGGCGCCGATGACGACGCAGCGCTCGCCCGGCAGCAGGTGGCGCGTCGCCTTCTTCACGGCGCGATAGGCCGTGAGGCCGGCATCCGAATAGGGCGCGACGTCCTTGGGCGCCAGCGTGCGCGGCAGCGCGACGATGTTGCGCTCCGACGTGCACAGATATTGGGAATAGCCGCCATTGCTGTCGAGGCCCGGAAACGTGCCGGGGCCGTGCATGTCGAAGCCGCGGCGGCAGGCGAGGCAGGTGCCGCCCGAGATCTTCGGGTGCACGATCACGGGATCGCCCACCTTGATGCCCTCGACCTCCTTGCCGACCTCCTCGACCCAGCCCGCATTCTCGTGCCCCATGATCAGCGGTAGCAGCCTGTCGCCGGTCGGATCCATATGCGGCTTCCACACGCCCTCGATGATGTGGAGGTCGGTGCGGCACACCCCGGCGCCGCCGATGCGGACGATGACGTCGGTCGATTTCGCGATCCTGGGATCGGGAACGTCCTGGAGCGTGACCCAGCGGTCGGCGCCGAGCGTCTCGTCATACTGGTTCAGGACCTGTGCCTTCATGGTGCTCTCTCCCGCAGCGGGCGGAATGCCCGGATTGTTTTCGGGAGATGCTGCACGCGGCGTGCCATCCGCGAAAATCGCGCCATTTCAATGTGTTGCGGAACATGATGTCTAGGGAAGGCGTAAAGCGGCTGGACAATGCTGTTCACGACATTGTCCAGATTCTGGTCATTGCCATTTCGGCGAAGAAGAGGAGACTGAGGGGAAAGCTATCATGCGCGAAATTCCCCCGGGCGCCGGATCTGCAGAAAACGACGCGATTTCCTTCTCCCGGTGCGGGAGAAGGTGGCGCGCAGCGCCGAATGAGGGTCTGAACTTCGACGGTTCGAGCGTGACGATCGAGCTATCCGCGTCGACGTTTTAGGCCCTCATCCCCCTGCCGGTACCCCATGCATTTCCGAAGGAAATGCGGAGTCCCGACCGGGAGAAGGGAGCCGGTGCTGCAAACCTGACGCAAGGGACGGAGCGTCCGCGCTCCCTGAACAAAAACAGCCTATCCCAGGAGGATCCATGCAGCCGCTGTCGAACATCGAGCGTGCCCGTTCCGCCCTGGAGGAGGGCCGGCGCATCCCGTCCGGCGCGCTGTCGTCGCTCGTCGCTTCGAGCTGGGAGCGTTGCCGCGATCTCGGCCTCGATCCGGGCATCGAGCCGCGCGACGTCGTCGTTCCCTTCCCGCTGGTGCAGCGCCTGCGCGAGGAGCACAGCGGCCTTCGGAGGCTCGCGCTGGCCGAGATGCAGCTCCTGCATGCCCAGATCGCCGGATCGAACTTCCTGATCGCCTTCGCCGATCCGGACGGCGTGGTGCTGGACACCATCAGCGACCAGCATTTCGCCGACAGCCGCAGCGGCCGCTCCATCATTCCGGGCAGCGCCTGGGGCGAGGCAGAACGGGGCACCAACGCCCTCGGGCTCGCCGTCCGGCAGCGCGAGCCCGTGGCGATCTACGGGCGCGAGCATTATTTCCGCAGCCACGGCCATCTCAGCTGCATGGCCGCGCCGATCCTCGATGCCGGCGGGCAGCTGGTGGGCTTGCTCGACGCCTCCTGCTCCCACGAGGCCCGCCAGCAGCATACCCACGCCCTCGTGCGGATGGCGGCGGCGCAGATCGAAAATGGACTGATCTATCAAGAACGGTCGAATCTCTTCATCTTCGCCTTCCATCCGCGCGCCGAATATCTCGATACCCTCTCGGCCGGCCTGATCGCGGTGTCGCGCGACGGCGCGGTCTCCTCGCTCAACCGCCCCGGCCAGGCCATGCTGGCCGGGCTTCCCGCCGCCGCCGGCTGCCATTTCGAGGATCTCTTCGAAGGCCGCTTCGGCGCAGCGATGGACGGGCTGCTCGACGGCGGCGTGGTGCGCATCCGCGACCGGGCCGGCAGCGCCGTCTTCATGGTCTGCCGGCAGATCGGCGCCCGCGCCCCGGCGGCGGATCTGCCGGGGCGCGGGCGCCTCCCGCCCGGGCCGGCGCCGGCGGCCGCCCCGCCGGCCGCGCCCGGCTTCGTCTGCCTCGATCCTGCTTTGCGCCGCACGATGGAGGGCCTCGCCGACGCGACGCGGATGCGGATGCCGGTCCACATCTGCGGCGAGACCGGCACCGGCAAGGAGCTGATGGCGCGCCATGTCCATGCGGTGAGCGGCCGGCGGGGCGAATTCGTCGCGCTCAATTGCGGCGCCCTGCCGGAGACACTGTTCGTCTCGGAGATCTTCGGCCATGAGCGCGGCGCCTTCACAAATGCCCGCCAGGACGGCGCGCCCGGCCTCGCCCGCCTCGCCGACGGCGGCACGCTGTTCCTCGACGAGGTCGCCGACATCCCGGCCCCGGCCCAGACGGTCCTGCTCCGCTTCCTCGACAGCATGGAGATCCGCGCCGTCGGCGGCCAGAAGACCCGCAAGGTCGACGTGCAGATCGTATCGGCCACCAATGCCGACCTCGCCGCGCTGGTCAGGGAGCGGCGGTTCCGGGCCGACCTGCTGTTCCGTTTGAACGCCTTCACCCTCGCTTTACCCCCGCTGCGCGAGCGGCAGGATTTCGCCGCCGTGGTCCGGCACCTGATGCAGGCGATCGCGCCCGAGGCGGCGATCACCGATGCCGCGATCGAGCGCCTGCGCCGAGGGCCGTGGCCGGGCAATATCCGGGAATTGCAGGCGACGCTGCAGCGCGCCTATCTTCGCGGCCGCATGACCTTCGTCGACGAGGACGCCCTCGACCCCGGCGACGCGGAGGACCAGGAGGCCTGCGACGCCTGCGCCGGCCACCCGCTCAACCGGATCCGTTGCCGGGAAATCCGCGCCGCCTATACCACCGCCGGCAGCAACATCGCCGTCACCGCGCGTACGCTCGGATTGTCGCGCACGACCGTCTACAAGCATGTGCGATAGGCGAGCCGGCCGTCCATTCCATGTCGTAGGGCGCCGACCCCGCATACGGATTCCCTCAGTGGGAATACCGCCGTATCAGGCCGTCAGCGCGTCATCGACGGCCTTCGGATTCTTCTCGATCACCTTCAGATAAGCGAGAGCGACCGAATCCGGCTTGAACCGTCCCTGCTCCCAATCCCTGAGCCGGGAGGGATTGATGTGAAAACGCTTGGCGAACTTGTCCTGGCTCAGCCCGGTCGCCTCGCGAATCTTTCGTACCGAGCGGCCGAGGCGCCCTCGTTCGAGTTCATCGTCAGTCAACGGGGGATTATCGGCATCACCCAACGTGTTTTGCTCGATTTCCCGGGGTGTCATGGCATCGAGACGCGCCTCGTCCTCACCGGAGAGGATGATCGGGGCCGGGCCGGGCCTATATCGGACGATCGCCATAGCTGCGTTCTTCCCTGGCGTTGGCGCGACGTGCCGAGATAATCCGGCAAACGTCGCCACGGAGCGTGAAGACCACCGTGAACAGGCGATCCTGGATGAGCCCGACAGCCTTGAAGCGGATCTCTCCATCGCCGGGACGCGATGCGTCAAACTCGATCCGATTCGCGTCTTCAAAGATACGAACACCGAACTCAAAGGAGATGTGGTGCTTGGCTCTATTTGCCGCCGCCTTCACATCATCCCATTCGAACTCGGCTGGTTCGTTCATGCATGAATACGGGAATCCCGCACACCCATCAAGAGATATATATGGCGGATCGGTTCGACCGCGAAGCCGAAAGCGCAACTCCGGGACGTCGGCGACGTCCCGGGCCTGCCGACAGGCCTCAGGCGGCCTTCAGCTTCGTCGCATGCTGGAGGGGCGCTTCGGTGATGATGTTGTCGTCCTCGAAGCTGCGGGCCGGCTTGATCGACTGCTTCTGCAGCTCGCCGTGATAGGCGCGCACCGCTTCCTCCGGCCCGACGGTGCCGTCCGCGACCTGCCGCATCAGGGAGACCATGGCGAGCGGATCTTCGGCCAGGTTGATCTTGCGTCCGAACAGAGCGAGACGGGCGCCATGCTTCTCCGACTGGTGGACCAGTTCGAACGTGTCGCGCGTCGTGCCCGCGCTGCCGCCGAGCACACCGACGATGATGCTGGAATCATAGCCAGCGAGCTCTTCCAGCGCCTTGGGGCCGTTGAACGGGATCTTGAGGAATTGCGGCCGGTCCGCCTTCATCACGCCGGCGAGCGAACGCAGGATGCAGTCATTGACGAACTCGCCGATCTTGTCCCGCTCGATGCCCGATTCGACGTTCGGATTGAAAACCTCGTAGAAATATTTGAATCCGACCTTGGCGGCTTCCTCACGGAACTGGGAGAACGCTTCCAGGGAGCGCATATCGGCGTCGAGATCGTTGACGAAGGTCAGCGAATAGAGGCCGAGATCGGTACCGGTCACCGGCGCGCCGGCCATCGGCGTATCCGTGCCGTACATCACGCGCGACAGGTTGGCGGTGCGGAACGGGCGGGAGGGATGCTTCACATAGGCCTGGTGGCGCACGCCGCCCCAGCAGTCGGTGGCGTCGTTGGCGCGGATGGCGGGCTTGACCACGCTGTCGCGGAAGACGCCGCGCTCATGCAGGGCTTCCAGATTGGCGGCCGAGACCAGCATGATGTCGACGATGTCCTGCTCGACGACGGCCTGGATGTTGTCGAGGAATTCGGTGCGGGTGCGGTAGCGCTCCCAGGTGCCGTCCTTGTTGCGCTTCGGCCCGAGACCGTTGACGCCCGATCCCATATCGGCGTCCTTGGCGTCGGCGATGATGAAATCGGACTTCCGGTATTTGCCGGCGCGGATATTGGCGAGTTTGGTATCCAGGCGGGTCACGAGACGTTTCCTCTTCGAGCAGGATTGTTGCGGGGCTTGCGGCCCGTGCGGACGCAAGGCACTTCCCTTTCATACCATACGCAAAAGATTTCAATCCAGCGCAAATGTGCGCAGAGACGCGAAAAATCAGAGGGGGGATTCGGATCGCGCGTTGATCACTCCGAGCGGCGGGGGCGTCGGGCTGGCCGCGGCCGTGGCCTTTTCATTGCAAGACATACCAATTATTGTCATTTATCTTCAGGTTCGAACCGAAGCCGGATCGACACCGGCCGGCGAGCGACCGAAGCGAGGATGGATGAAGCAGGGGTGGACAGTCGATCGGGAGGCGGGACGCGCCTGCGCAGGAGCCGGGCGAGGCCGGCGCGAGCCTCGGAGGCGGCGCTGATGGAGAGCCCCGCCAAGCGCGCCGAGCCCATTCCCGCGATGCGCCGCGCCATGATCCTGGAGCGCATCAAGAAGAACGGCGTCGCGTCGATCGTCGAGCTCGCCGAAGACATCAACGTCTCGCCCTCCACCGTCAGGCGCGATCTCGAAAAGCTCACGGACGAGGGCTATCTGGAGCGCACGCATGGCGGCGCGCTGCTCGTCCGGCCGCTGCAGGCGACATTCGAGCGCGAGCCGATCCTCAACGCCCATCTCAACCGCGACCAGAAGCGCGCCATCGGCGCCGAGGCGGCCCTGCGGCTGAACACGCGCGAAAGCGTCATCTTCGACAGCAGCTCGACCGTGATGGAAGCCGTGCGCGCCGCCGCGACGCGCGATCTGTCGCTCACCGCGGTGACGAACAGCCTCGACATCGCCGGGCTCTGCGCCAGCGTCCCGGCCTGGCGCGTCATCCTGCCGGGCGGCAGCCTGCGCGCCGGCTCCCGCATGATCGTCGGCGAACCCGGCGAGAGCTTTCTCACCACCATCCATGCGGATCTGTGCCTGATCGGCGCCTTCGCGGTGACGGGCAGCCTGCTGACCGACGCGTCCCTCGAGGTCGCCGGCATCAAGCGGGCCATGATCCAGTCGGCCCGCCGCACCATCCTTTTGGTCGACAGCTCGAAATTCCAGGCGCCGGGCTTCTGCACCTTCTGCCAGATCTCCGAGATCGACGAGGTGATCACCGATGACGGCATCGGTGCCGACGATCTTTCCGGCCTGCGGGCGAGCAACGTCAAGCTGACCGTCGTTCCCGTCTCCGCCTCGCCGTGACGGCGGCGCGGGGCGGTCACCGATCGCCTCGTCTTCTCCGGCATCCGCCGCCGCGGTTCCATGTCGATCGGTGATCGACACTCCCAACCGCCTCGTCGTCCTCCCCGGCCCCGCGCTCACCCCGCCTGCAGGGCCACCGCATCGTCCTCGGACAGCGCAGGCGGCTGGCTGCCCTCGCCGATGAGGACCGGTCTTCCGGTCCGGCCCGCCTCCAGCATGCCTTCCATGATCTCGAGCACGTGCAGCGCGAGCTCCCCGGATGCGCGCGGCTCGCGTCCCGCGGCCAGGCCCCGTGCGAGGTCTGCGACCCCCAGCATGCGGTAGTTCGCGCGGTCGGGCGCGCCATAGGGCCAGTTGATCGCGCCATAGGCCATGCCGCCGGTCGCGATCTCCTTCCAGGCTTCCCCGCCCCGGCTGATCGCGATGCCCCCGCCGAAGGTGTCGGGATCGGGCAGCCGCAGCGAGCCGGCGCCGCCATGCAGCTCGATCGGCTGGTTGCTGTGGCGGAACACGTCCCAGCTCATGCCGACGGTGACGATCGCGCCGGCGGCGAACTCGACCAGCGCCATGATGGTCGTCGGCGTGCCCACCGCGAAGGAGGTTCCCTGGTTCGGGCCGGGCGCCGTGATGAGGCGCTCGCCGGCCCCGGTCGAGGCCATCGCCATCACCTGCCGCGCCGGCCCGAGCAGGTTGACGAGCATGGTGAGGTAATAGGGGCCCATGTCGAGCACCGGCCCGCCACCCGGCTGGTAGTAGAATTGCGGATTGGGATGCCAGTGCTCCATGCCCCGCGTCATCATGAAGGCGGTGCCGGCGGTGACGCGGCCGATGGCGCCCTCGTCCATCAGGCGGCGGGCGAGCCGTCCGGCCGCACCGAGGAAGGTGTCGGGCGCCGAGCCGATGGCGAGATTGCGCCGCCGCGCCTCCTCGACCAGCTTTCGCCCCTCCGCCGCGGTCACCGCCAGCGGCTTTTCGGTGAAGACATGCTTGCCGGCGCGCAGGGCGGCCATGCTGACGTCGAAATGCGCGTTGGGAACCGTGAGGTTGAGGACAAGATCGATGTCGGCCGCCGCCAGCAATTCGTCGACCCCCGACGCCCGGATCCCGTATTCGCCGCCGCGGCGCTCGGCCGCTTCCGCCGAGACATCGGCGCAGGCGCGCAGTTCCAGCCCGGGGAACAGCGACGCGTTGCGCAGATAGGTCATGGAGATATTGCCGCAGCCGACCACTCCGATGCGCAGACCGCCCATTGCCCAGTTCCTCCCAATTTGCTTCGCAACTTTTTGATCAATTTTGCCCTTTTATGCCAGCAAACTCCACCCCTCAAGCAAGAAAGCGAAAAATCACGCACAAAGATGCAACTATCCGCTTGACGCGGCACGCGGGTTGGCAAAACATGTCACAAAATAAACGGTGATATCTCACCGAACTCAGGGAGGACTTGACATGTCGGACGGCCAATCTGGTTTGGTTCCGGGCGCTGAAGCCACAGCGCCCCTCGCGAAGTCCCTGGACATACTCACCGACCGGCGAAAATTCCTGCTCGGCACGGGCCTCGCCGCCGGCGCCCTCGCGCTTGGCAGGCCGGTCCGCGCCCGTGCCGCCGGCCGGACCGAGATCACCTTCGCCAGCGCCAAGTTCTTCGGCAAGGAGACGATGGCGCAGGTCGTCGACGCCTACAACCAGGCGCAGAGCAAGGTCCACGTCACCTATGTCGAGCTGCCGCCGCCGAGTTCGTCGACCGAGGTGCACCAGGCGCTGGTGCAGCAACTCGCCCGGCGCACCGGCACGCCCGACGTCTTCACGCAGGACGTCGTCTGGATCGCCGAATTCGCCGGCGCCGGCTGGGCGCTGGCGCTCGACCAGTATTTCGATGCCTCCGTCCGCTCCCAGTTCTTCCCCGGCACGGTGGCCGCCTGCACCTACAAGGACAAGCTGACGGCCCTGCCCTGGTATGTCGATTCCGGCATGCTCTATTACCGGACGGACCTGCTCGAGGGCATCGGCGCCAAGCCGCCCGAGACCTGGGACGATCTCGTCGCCACGGCGCAGGCGATCCAGAAGTCCGGCAAGGCCGATTTCGGCTATCTGTGGCAGGGCAAGCAGGCCGAAGTCCTGGTCTGCGACCTCGTCGAGGTCATCGCCTCCAATGGCGGCTCGATCCTCTCGGCGGACGGCAGGAGCGGCACCCTCAACGACGAGAAGGCCGTCGCCGCGGTGCAGTTCCTGGCCGACACCATCAACAAGTCGAAGATCAGCCCCTCCGACGTGCTGAGCTGGGACGAGGAGCCCTCGCGCCAGCCCTTCACCGCCGGCCGCGCCGCCTTCCTGCGCAACTGGTCCTATGTCTACGGCATCGCGCAGGACCCCTCCGCCTCCTCGGTCGCCGGCAAGGTCGGCGTCGTGCCCCTGCCCCATTTCGCCGGCGGCAAGAGCGCGGCCTGCCTCGGCGGCTACCAGTACGGCGTCAACGCCGCCACCAAGAACCGCGAGGCGGCGATCGACTTCCTCACCTGGATGTCCTCGCCGGCCACCCAGCTGCATTTCGCCCTGCAGCTCGGCATCGCGCCGACGCGGCCCGAAGTCTTCGAGGATGCCCAGCTCGGCAAGGAGCAGCCCTTCATGAAGCAGCTCAAATCGGTGTTCACCGGGGCGACGCCCCGCCCGGTCACGCCGAAATACGCGCAGGTCACCCTCGCCATCCAGTCCGGCGTGTCCAAGGCACTGGTCACCGGCAACATCAAGGCCGAACTCGACGCAGCGAATGCAAAGATCACCAGCATCGTCGCGGCATGACGTGATGCCGTCTTCCGCCTCCGAGGCCGGCCCGTCCTTCGGCGCCGGCCTCCGGTCCCTCGAGCTGACGCCGTGGCTGCTGCTGCTGCCGCTGTTCGTCTCGCTCGGGGCCGTGTCGGTGTATCCGATCCTCAACGGCGCCTGGCTGTCGCTGACCAACACCTCGCTGGTCACGCAGGAGAACGCCTTCGTCGGTCTCGCCAATTACCGGACGCTGTGGGCGGACGACGCCTTCTGGAACGCGTGGCGGCACACCATGCTGTTCACCGGCGTCTCGACGGTCGCCGAGACGGTGCTCGGCCTCGGCATGGCGCTCCTCCTGTTCGAGCCCTTCGCCGGCCGCTCCCTGGTGCGCGCGGCGATGCTCGTGCCCTGGGCGATGCCGACGGTGGTGACCTCGAAGATGTTCGGCTGGCTGTTCGACGGGCAGCACGGGCTCGTCAACTATCTCCTGCATTCGGCCGGGCTGATCCAGGGCAACGTCAACTGGTACGGCTCGGTCGACCGCGCGCTCGACACCATCATCATCGCCGACGTCTGGAAGACCGCACCCTTCATGGCCCTGCTGCTGCTCGCCGGCCTGCAGACCATCCCCCGTTCCCTCACCGAGGCGGCCCGCATGGACGGCGCCGGTGCATGGCGCATCTTCTGGCATGTCCGGCTGCCGCTGCTGTTCCCGACCCTGCTGATCGCCGGCATGTTCCGGGCGCTCGACGCCTTCCGCATCTTCGACCTCGTCTATGTGCTCACCGGCGGCGGCCCGGCCGACTCGACGGAAACGCTGTCGACCCTCAGTTACAAGACGCTGTTCTCCACTTTGCAGTTCGGTTACGGCTCGGCGCTGTCGACGGCGATGTTCCTGACCGAGACGGTGATCGCCATCGGTTTCGGCATCTTCATCGTGCGGCAATTGCGGAGGCACGGATGACGATCCGCGAGACCCTGCGCCTGGCCGTCGTCTATGTCGGGGCCGCCCTGATCTTCATCTGGTCGGCCGGGCCGTTCATCTGGCAGGTGTCGACCTCGCTGCAGCTCGACCGCGCCTTGACGGAGGCCATTCCCACCTTCTGGCCGTCGCCGGCGACGATCCAGCACTACACCAACGTCTTCGTCGTCAAGCAATTCCAGCTCTATGTGCTCAATTCGATCATCGTCGCCGGGCTGACGACGCTGCTCTGTCTGGCCATCGGCGCGCTCGCCGCCTTCTCGCTGTCGCGGCTGGAGATCAAGGGCCGGTTCGGCGTGCTCGGCGTCGTGCTGTCGGTCTCGATGTTTCCCCAGATCGCCATCGTCGGGCCGCTCTATCTGCTCGCCTCCGATCTCGGCCTGCTCGATACCTATGCCGGCCTCGTCATCACCTATCTCGCCCTCGGCCTGCCGCTGGTGACCTGGGTGCTGTTCGGCTATTTCGAGACGCTGCCGCGCGAGATCGACGAGGCCGCCCGCATGGACGGCGTCGGCGCCATCGGCCTGTTCCTGCGCATCGTCCTGCCGATGTCGCTGCCGGGCCTGGTGACGACCGGGCTCCTCGCCTTCATCGCGGCGTGGAACGAATTCATGTTCGCCCTCGCCTTCACCTCCACCATCGAGCACCAGACCATCCCCGTCGGCATCGCCAATTTCACCAATCTCTATTACGTGCCCTGGGGCGACATCGCGGCGGCTTCGGTGGTGGTGACGGTCCCCCTGATCCTGCTGGTGCTGTTCTTCCAGCGCCACATCATCGAGGGCCTGACCCAGGGCGCGGTGAAGGAATGAGGGGCGGCTTCCGCAATAGCGCGCTTGTCCTTCTCCCAGACGGGAGAAGGTGGCGCGTAGCGCCGGATGAGGGTCTGACGATCCAAGACCAAGCGCATTTTTCTCGGATTATTTCCTTAGCGGTAGCCCTCATCCCCCTGCCGGGACCTTCTCCCAACCGGGAGAAGGAGACACATCCGTCGTCCGCTTACCCACCCCTATCCATACCTTATGAAGAGAGACCCCATGCTCAAGGCCGGATGCCAGACCTATACCTGGGAAATGCTCGGCGACCGCTGGACCGGCGATGCCGACGATCTGCTGCGCGCCATCGCAGCGGGCGGCTATGCCGGCATCGAGATCACCGACACGATGATCGGCCACTACGCCGATCGGCCGGGGCCCTTCGCCGATGCGCTCGCCCGGCACGGGCTGACGCTGGTCGCCTTCGCCTGCGGCAGCGACAGCGGCTTCACCGAGCCCGACGCCTTCGACGCCGATCTCGCCGCCATCGAGCGGGCGCTCGGCTTCGTCGCGCATTTCCCCGGCGCCCTGCTCTCGCTCGGCAGCGCCACGGTGATGTCGCCCGGCCCGGCGGCGGACAAGTTCGCGGCGGCCGCCCGGCTCTACAACGCCGCCGGCGAGAAGGGCCGGCGTGCCGGGGTCGACGTCGCCGTCCATCCGAGCTCGCACCACAACACGCTGCTCGGCACGCGCGAGGAATACGACACCATGATGGCGCTGCTCGACCCGGCTCTGGTCGGCTGGGTGCCGGATACCGGCCATATCCTGCGCGGCCACCAGGACATCCTCGACACGCTGCGCACCTACAGCGACCGCATCCGCTATCTGCATCTGAAGGATGTCGATGCGGCCGGCCACTGGGCGATGCTGGGCGACGGCGTCTGCGACGTGCCCGCCGTCGTCGATGTCGTCGCGGCCGCGCCGAATTTCAACGGCTGGCTGGTGCTGGAGGAGGAATCGGAGGTGGCGGCGGCCGATCCGGCAGCCGCCGTGCGGCGCAACCGCGAGACCCTGCGTTCCCTGGTGGCTTGAGCATTCATCCGAAAAAGCGAGGCGAAGCATGGCAACCGTCGAGCTGAAGGGGTTGCGGAAATCCTTCGGGGCCCTGGAGATCATCAAGGGCATCGACCTGTCGGTCGAGGACCGCGAATTCGTGGTGTTCGTCGGCCCGTCGGGCTGCGGCAAGTCCACGCTGCTGCGGATGATCGCCGGCCTGGAGAAAATCTCGGCGGGAGACCTGCTGATCGACGGCAAGCGCTCCAATGCCGTCGCGCCGGCCCAGCGCGGCCTCGCCATGGTGTTCCAAAGCTATGCCCTCTATCCGCATATGACGATATCGGAGAATATGGGCTTCGCGCTGCGCATCGCCGGCATTTCCCGCGCCGAGCGCGCCGCCAAGGTACAGGCGGCGGCGGAAGTCCTGCAGCTCACGCCGCTGCTGCAGCGCCGGCCCAAGGAATTGTCGGGCGGCCAGCGCCAGCGCGTCGCCATCGGCCGCGCCATCGTGCGCAATCCCAAGGTGTTCCTGTTCGACGAGCCGCTCTCCAACCTCGACGCGGCGCTGCGCGTGCAGATGCGCATCGAGCTCATGCGCCTGCACGAGGCGCTGAAGGCGACGATGATCTACGTCACCCATGACCAGATCGAGGCGATGACCATGGCCGACAAGATCGTGGTGATGAACGGCGGCCGCATCGAGCAGGTCGGCGCGCCGCTGGAGCTCTACAACCGCCCGCGCAACCTGTTCGTCGCCGGCTTCATCGGCTCGCCGCGCATGAACACCCTGCCGGCCAGGATCACCACCGTCGACGGCGACGGCGTCGGCCTGTCGCTCCCGGGCGGCGTCGCCCTCCGCATGCGCGTGCGTCCCGGCGCCCTCGCCGTCGGCGCCGACGTCACCTTCGGCTTCCGCCCCGAGCATCTGGCTTTCGCACCGGACGGCGAAATCCAGGGCGAGACCGCGATCGTCGAGCATCTCGGCGGCCTGACGGTGCTGCATGTCGCCATCGCCGAAGGCCACACGATCGTCGTCCAGACCGACGGCAAGGACCCGACACCCGCCCACGCGCCCGTCCGCATCAGGCTCGATGCCGCGTCGAGCCATGTCTTCGGGCCCGATGGGGTGGCGCTGGTGGCGATGTGAAGGACTGGATCGGACATCTCCCCCTCATGGATTTCGCTCGCGCAGCCCCTCATCCGCACCTTCTCCCCGCAAATGCGGGGCGAAGGGACGGCAGCGTCGCGACGGTTCTGCGAGACGAGAGCCTCGCCGACCTGTCGCGACACGGAAGTCCCCTCTCCCCGCAAGCGGGAAGAAGATAGAGGTAAGGGGCCGCGCCAAGCCCGGCCCGAAATGCCGCTTGAGACAAAGGTCCCCGCTGGGCGTTACCGACTCACCCCAGCACGTCCCTCACCGCCTTCTGTGTCGCCTCCACCACGATGTCGGCCTCCTCGCGCGTCAGGCACAGCGGCGGGGCGAAGCCGAGGATGTCGCCCTGCGGCATGGCGCGGCCGATGACGCCGGTCTCCAGCAGCCTGGCGACGACGCGCGGCCCGACCTTCTCGGACGCATCGAAGAAGGCGCGGTCGTCGCGATCCCGGACGAACTCGACCGCCGCCAGCAGCCCCTCGCCGCGCACCTCGCCGACATGGCGGTGGCCGCCCACCGCATCCGCCAGCCCTTTCCTGAAATAGGCGCCGACATCGCGCGCATTGGCGACGAGGTCCATCTCGTCGACCACTTCGAGATTGGCGACGCCGGCCGCCGCGCAGAGCGGATGGGAGGAATAGGTCCAGCCATGGCCGATGGCGCCGAATTCGTCCGAGCCCCTCTCCAGGATGCGCCAGACCTTCTCCGACACGATCACGCCGGAAAGCGGCGCATAGGCCGAGGTCAGCCCCTTGGCGATGGTGATCAGGTCCGGCTTCATGCCGTAATGATCGGAGCCGAACATCGAGCCGAGACGGCCGAAGCCGGTGATGACCTCGTCGGCGATCAGGAGGATGTCGTATTTGGCCAGCACGGCCTGGATCCTGTCCCAATAGCCCTTGGGCGGCGGCACGATGCCGCCGGTGCCGAGCACCGGCTCGCCGATGAAGGCGGCGATGGTGTCCGGCCCCTCGCTCAGGATCATCCCCTCCAGCTTGTCGGCGCAATATTGCGAGAACTGCTCCTCGTCCTGCGACCGGTCGGGCCGGCGGAAGAAATAGGGCGCTTCCGTGTGCAGGATCGGCGGCTTGGGCAGGTCGAACAGAGTGTGGAAGGCGGCGAGGCCGGTGAGGCTGCCCGACATCAGGCCGGAGCCGTGATAGCCGCGCCAGCGCGAGATGACCTTCTTCTTTTCTGGGCGGCCGAGCACATTGTTGACGTACCAGACGAGCTTGATGTTGGTCTCGTTGGCGTCCGAGCCCGACAGGCCGAAGAAGACGCGGCTCATGCCGGCCGGAGCCCGATCGATGATCATCTTGGCAAGGCGGATCGAGGGCTCGGAGCCATGGCCCACATAGGCGTGGTAATAGGGCAGCGCCGCCGCCTGCTCGGCGATGGCGTCTGTGATCTTCTTCCGGCCATAGCCGACATTGACGCAATAGAGGCCGGCGAAGGCGTCGAGGCTGCGCTTGCCGGCGCGGTCGACGATATAGACGCCCTCCCCGCCGGTGACGATGCGGTTCGGCATCTCGCCGCGCGCATGCTGCGCCATGTGGGTGGAGGGGTGGAAGAAGTGATCGCGGTCCCAGGCGGTCAGTTCATTGTCGGACAAGGTGTGGTCGAGCATGCCGGCTCCTTTCAGGAAGCGAGGTCGAGGCAGGTGTATTTGAGGTCGGTGAAGGCTTCGAGCCCGTGGCGGGAGCCTTCGCGTCCGAGGCCCGACTGCTTGACGCCGCCGAAGGGGATCGGCGCGCCCGTGAGCTTGACGCGGTTGATCGCCACCATGCCGTAGTCGAGCGCCCGGCTCATGCGGAGCGCCCGGGCGTTGTCGCAGGTGACGACATAGGCGACGAGGCCGTATTCGGTGGCGTTGGCGCGCGCCGTCACCTCGGCTTCGGTGTCGAAGGACGTGACGCAGGCGACCGGCGCGAAGGCTTCCTCCTGCATGATCGCGGCAGCGTCGGGCACGTCCGCGAGCAGCGTCGGCATCACGAAGAGCGGGCCGGGCGCGGCTTCGCCGCCGACCAGACGCCGCGCGCCGCGCGCGAGGGCGTCCTCGATGCGCTCCCGGGTACGCGCCACAGCGCGCTCATGCATCAGCGGGCCGATCTCGACGCCCTCCTCCAGGCCGCCGCCGACCTTCAGCGCGGCGATGCGCTCGGCGAAGGCGGCGCAGAAGGCCGGATAGAGCGCGCGCTGCACATAGATGCGGTTGGCGGCGAGGCAGTCCTGGCCGGAGGTCGCGAATTTGGCGCTCAGGGCGATCTCGACCGCCTTGCCGAGTTCGGCATCGTCGAACACGATCAGCGGCGCATTGCCGCCGAGTTCCATCACCAGCCGCTTGACCGTCGGCGCGCATTGGCCGGCGATGAGGCGGCCGATCTGCGTGGAGCCGGTGAAGCTCACCGCCCGCACCCGCGCATCGGCGCACAGCCTTGCCGCGATCGGCGCCGCCGCGCCGGTGACGACGTTGAAGACACCGGCCGGAATGTCGGCCCGCTCGGCCAGTTCGGCCAGAGCGAGCGCCGAGAGCGGCGTGTAGGACGAGGGATGGGCGACGACGGTGCAGCCGGCGGCGAGCGCCGCCGCAGCCTTGCGGGTCAGCATGGCGGAGGGAAAGTTCCAGGGCGTCAGCAGCGCGGCGACGCCGAGCGGCTCGCGCGACACCATCATATGGGCGCCGGGCAGATGGCTGGTGACGCTCTCGGCGTTCACCCGCTTGCCCTCTTCCGCATACCATTCGATGAAGGAGGCGGCATAGTCGATCTCGCCGCGGCTCTCGGCCAGCGGCTTGCCCTGCTCCAGCGTCATCAGCAAAGCAAGGTCCTCGCGGGCGGCGCGGACATGGTCGTACCAGGCGCGCAGGCGGCCGGCGCGATCCTGCGGCGCCAGCGCCTTCCAGGCCGGAAAGGCGCGCGCCGCCGCGTCGACGGCGCGCGTGGCGTCGTCGGCGCCGAGGCCGGCGACATGGGCGATGACGATGCCCGAGAAGGGATCGCGGACCTCGAAGCTCGCCGCATCCGGCGCCTGCGTCCAGCGCCCGTCGACATAAGCGAGCTCCCGCAGCAGCCGCCCGTCCGCAAGGCGGCCGAGAGCGGGGTGGACATGGCGTTTGAGCGCAAGCGCGGCTGTCATCGAAGCATCTCCGGGGACCTGTGCCGGCAGTCTAGGCCGGACCGGCGCGAGAGGGTCTCGGTTCGGGCCGGCCGGCGCCGTCGAAGTCTCGGGATCGCGGGGCGGACGCCGATAGATCGTCGGCACATCGAGGAAAAGAAGGAGGCAGGCGAGACGTGGCCGGTGCCTGATCCGGCGCTGCCCCGCCGACAGACCCCCGCGCACCCGGGATTTACAGCACCGATTGCAGGAATTCCCGCGTCCTCGCCTGTTCCGGGCTGGTGAAGATCTTCTCCGGGTCGCCCTGCTCGGCGATGCGGCCCTTGTCGAAGAAGCAGACCCGGTCCGACACCTCGCGGGCGAAGCGCATCTCGTGCGTCACCAGCAGCATGGTGAGGTCGTGCTCATGGGCGAGCGAGCGGATGACGCCGAGCACCTCGCCGACGAGCTGCGGGTCGAGCGCCGAGGTCGGCTCGTCGAACAGCAGCACGCGGGGCCGCATGGCGAGGGCGCGGGCGATGGCGACGCGCTGCTGCTGGCCGCCGGAGAGTTGGCTCGGATAATGGTCCTTCTTGTCGGCGAGGCCGACCAGGCGAAGCAGCTCGACGGCGCGGCATTCCGCCTCGGCGCGGGCGAGGCCGAGCACCGCAAGGGGCGCCTCCACCACATTGCGCAGCACCGTCATGTGCGGGAACAGGTTGAAGCTCTGGAACACCATGCCGACATGGGTGCGGATCTGGCGCAGATGCCGTTCGCTGGCGCGGAAGGCGCCACGCCCGTTCGGCTCATGGTAGGAGATGCCGCCGAGCTCGAGCTTGCCCTCCTGGAACGGCTCCAGCGTCATCAGGATACGCAGCACGGTGGACTTGCCGGAGCCGGAGGGGCCGATCAGCGTCACCTTCTCGCCGGGGGCGACGGTGAAGTTGAAATCGTCGAGCACGGTGAGGGTGCCGAACCGCTTGGTGACGTTGCTGAAGCGGATGATGGGCTCGGCGGGAGGGGCAATATTCGTCATCGCATGGCGATCCCGCTCTTGGGCAATGCCCGCTCCAGCACATGGATGCCGGCCGAACACAGCAAAGTGAGGATGAGGAAGATGAGGCCGACCAGCGACAGCGGCACCAGATATTCGAAGGTGCGGTCGCCGATCAGATTGGCGAGGTTGACCATGTCCAGCACGGTGACGACGGAGAGCACCGGCGTCTCCTTGAGCATGGAGACGAGGTAATTGCCGAGCGCCGGGACGACGCGCGGCACTGCCTGCGGCACGATGATGTCCCTGTAGGTGCGGGCCCGGCTCAGGTTGAGCGCCACCGCGGCCTCCCACTGCCCCCTCGGCACCGCATCGAGGCCGGCGCGATAGACCTCCGACGTATAGGCCGAATATTGCAGGCCGAGGGCGAGGGCCCCGGTCAGGAAGGCAGGCAGCTGGATGCCGTAGACCGGCAGCACGTAATACAGGAAGAAGAGCTGGATCAGCAGCGGCGTGTCGCGGATGAACTCGATCACCACCGCCATCGTCCAGGCGACGGCGCGGATGCGGCTGCGGCGCAGCAGCGCGAAGGCGAGGCCGAGGATCATGGCGATGACGAAGCCGGCCGCGGCCGCCTCCAGAGTGACGATCAGGCCGATGCCGAGGATCGGCAGGATCGACCAGGCGAAAGCGAGGCTGGAGGAGGTGTCCCAGGCATAGCCGTACATCATGGCGCCATCCTCCTCAGCCGTGCACGGTGCGGGGGAAGGCGGCGCCGCGCCGCAGCGCCGTCTCCAGCCGGCGCATGAAGGCGGTGAGCACCAGCGCCATGATGAAATAGCCGATGAGCGTCAGCGTGTAGATCCTGACGCTGTCGAGCGTGATGTTGCGCAGCATCTGCGCCCGGAAGGCGAGGTCGCTGATGGTGATCAGCGAGACCAGCGAGGTATCCTTCAGGTTCTGCACGGCGAGATTGCCGAAAGAGGGCATCATCTCGACGAGCGCCTGCGGCAGGCAGATGCGCAAGAGCGTGTGCATCCGCCCGAAATTCAGCGCCCGCGCCGCTTCGTGCTGCTGCGGCGGCACCGCCTCCAGCGCGCCGCGCACCACTTCGGCGCCATAGGCCCCGATATTGAGCGCGAGGCCGACGATGCCGGTCAGCATCGGATCGAAGGAAATGCCGATCAGCGGCAGCGCGTAATAGAGCCAGAACAGCTGCACCAGCAGCGAGGTGCCGCGGAAAACCTCGATATAGACGAGCGCGACCGACGATACGATGCGGTTGCCCTCGATCCGGGCGATGCCGGCGGCGAATGCCAGCAGCGCGCCGAGGGCCGTCGAGGCCAGCGCGATGATCGCGGTGACCTCGGCTCCCTTCAGCAGGGCGGGCAGATAGTGCAGCCAGATCACGAAAAGCCTCCTGCCAGGTCGATGCCGTTTCACCCTCCCCTGGAGGTCTGGCGAAATTCGCTTTGCGAATATCGCCAAGGGGTCGGCCTGCAAGGCCGGGGTGGGGTGATGGCGCGACCCCGGGATCATGCGAACAAAGACATGAAGTTTTGCGAAGAAGTCACCCCACCCCGACGCTTCGCGTCGACCCTCCCCCTCCAGGGGAGGGTGAGGGGCGCACCTTTAGTCAATCAACGAGACGGGCGTTGCGCCGATTTCAACTCGCAATAACGATCAGCCCGTCCCCTTGGGTCGAGCCGCAAAGCCAGACGGTAGGGCCCGAACGCCCCCCCTCACTTGCCGGCGCAGAGATCCTCGACGCTCTTGCTGCGCGCCGCTTCGACGCTCTCCGGGCTGAGGCCGTAGGAGGTCAGGATCTTCTTGTAGTCGTCGGTCTTCTTGAAGGCGATCAGCCCGTTGTTGAAGGCCTCGTAGAGGTCCT
This sequence comes from Labrys monachus, assembly GCF_030814655.1. Taxonomy (NCBI): domain Bacteria; kingdom Pseudomonadati; phylum Pseudomonadota; class Alphaproteobacteria; order Hyphomicrobiales; family Xanthobacteraceae; genus Labrys; species Labrys monachus. Next base: position 1,852,519 of record NZ_JAUSVK010000001.1, on the reverse strand, counting down.
TGTCCTCCGGCCGGAAGTCGAAGCCGCCATAGGAGCGGGCCGGCTTGCCCTTGATGACGGGATCGCTGAACGGCTCGGCCTGTTCCACGCCGGTGCCGCCGGCCTTGACCAGTTGCGCCACCGTCAATTCGGTCGCGGCATAGGCGTCGGCACGGCCGGTCTGGATGGTCGAGAGCGCGTCGGCATTGGCCTGGATCATCACGATCTGGCTGTCGGGCACGCCGAGGTCGTGCAGGAAGTCGAGCTGGTCGGCGCCCGAGACGATCGCCACCTTGATCGAGGGATCCTTCTTGATGTCCTCGTAGGAATGCAGCTTCTTCGGATTGCCGGTGGGCACGAGCAGCCCTTCGCCATAGCTCGAATTCGGCACGGTGAAGGTCACCTGCTTGCAGCGGTCCGGCAGGATGTTCTGCTCGGCGGCGACAAAGTCGAAGCGCTTGGCCTTGAGGCCGGGGATGAGCGAGCCGAACGGCGTCACCGACCAGTCGATCTCGTTGACGCCCAGCGACTTGAGTACGGCGGTGGCGACGTCCGGCCCGATGCCCTTGGCGCCGCCGTTCTCGTCCATGTAGCTGTAGGGCACCTCATTGGCGCTGGCGCCGCGGATATAGCCGTTGCTCTTGACCTCCTCGAGCGAGGTGGCGAGCGCGGGAGCGGCGGCGCCGAGGCCGGCGGCAAAGGCGATGACCGCGAGGCCGGTGAGACGGATGGATGTCATGGTGTGGTTCTCCTGTCTTCTGGTTGGAACGATCCGGTTGGATCCGGTCTGCTGGGTTGTTGTCGGGACCGTCAGGCGCGATCCTCCACGGTCGCGACGACGGCGAGGCAGTCGCCGGCCTTGACGAGGCCGGGGAAATGGCGGGCGGCGAGCAGGCCGTCCAGCGCGGCGCGATGCTCGGCCGGCGCCTGGCCGGTGCGCCCGATCGGGTGGATGCGGGCGATGACCTCGCCCTTGGCGACGGGATCGCCGAGATCCCGGAGGAACTCGACCAGGCCGTCCTCGCCGCTGAAGCCGAAGCAGTCGGACGAGGGCATGTCGAGCCAGCGCGTCGGCGCGGTCTCCGGTGCCCCCGCCAGGATGCCGGCATGGCGGAGCAGGTTCGCCGCGCCGCGCCGGGCGATGCCGGCGGAGCGGGCCGTCGCCGTGCCGCCGCCGCCGAGTTCGGTGGTGACGAAGACCTTGCCCATCGCCTCCGCCGCGGTGTCGTACATGCCGACGGCGTCGATCTCGATCATCCGCATCGACCACGGCGCCGAGAAGGCGGCGACCGCGGCGAAGCAGCGCGCTTCCTGCGCCTTGTCCGGGAGTTCGTGCGCCGCGGCATAGGGCAGGAAGTCGAGCGTGCGGCCGCCGGAGTGGAAGTCGAGCACGATATCAGCCATCGGCAGCAGGGTGCGGGCGAAGTAATCCGCGATCTTCTCGGTGACCGTGCCGTCGGGCCGCCCCGGGAACATCCGGTTGAGATTGCCCCTGTCGATCGGCGAGGTGCGCGTCCCCGCCCGGAAGGCGGGATAGTTCATGGCCGGCACGATGATCACCCGGCCCGTCACCGCCTCGGCGTCGAGGGTGCGCGCCAGATCGAACAGCGCGATCGGCCCCTCATATTCGTCGCCGTGATTGGCGCCGGTCAACAGCGCGGTCGGCCCCTGCCCGCGCTTGACGACCGTGACCGGGATCATCACCGAGCCCCAGGCCGAATCGTCCCGGCTCCAGGGCAGGCGCAGATGGCCGTGCTGCACGCCGTCCGCCTCGAAATCGACGGTGGCGGCGATGGGCGACGGGCGAAGGGCGGGCGCGACGGCGTTCATGGCTTGACGAAGAGCTGGCGCGGCACGTCGGCGAGGCATTCGACGCCGGTCTCGGTGATCAGGATGCTCTCGGTGATCTCCAGGCCCATCGTCTCCAGCCACAGGCCGGTCATGAAATGGAAGGTCATGCCGGGGCGCAGCTCCGTGCGGTCGCCCGGACGCAGGCTCATGGTGCGCTCGCCCCAGTCGGGCGGATAGCTGAGGCCGATGGAGTAACCGGTGCGGTTGTCCTTGACGATGCCGTACTTCCTGAGCACGGCGAAGAAGGCGTTGGCGATGTCCTCGCAGGCATTGCCGGGCCTGGCCGCCGCCAGCCCCGCTTCCATGCCCTCCAGCGTCGCCTTCTCGGCATCGAGGAAGGCCTGGGTCGGCTTGCCGAGAAAGACCGTGCGTGACAGCGGGCAATGGTAGCGCTTGTAGCAGCCGGCGATCTCGAAGAAGGTGCCCTCGCCCGACTTCATCGGCAGGTCGTTCCAGGTGAGATGCGGCGCGGAGGCCTCCTCGCCCGAGGGCAGCAGCGGCACGATGGCGGCATAGTCGCCGCCGATGCCGTCGACGCCGCGGATGCCGGCATCGAAGATCTCGGCGACGAGATCGTTCTTGCGCATGCCCGGCTCGACCGTCTCGACGATACGCCTGTGCATCGCCTCGACGATCTTCCCGGCCTTGCGCATATAGTCGATCTCGGCGGGACTCTTGACCGCGCGCTGCCAGTTCACCAGCGACTGCGAATCCTTGAAGCGGGCATGGGGAAGATGCTGCGTCAGCGAGGCATAGGCGGCGGCGGTGAACCAGTAATTGTCCATCTCGACGCCGATGACGCCGCGCGACCAGCCGCGCTCCTCCATCACCTGCGCGAGCAGGTCCATCGGGTGGCGCTCGGTCGACTGCACATAATGATCGGGATAGCCGACGATGTTGTCGTGGCCGAGCCAGGCCGTGCGCCTGGCGCCGTTGGCGTCCTGGCCGCGGCCATACCAGACCGGCTCGCCCTCGCCGCCGACGACGACGCATTGATGCACGTAGAAGGACCAGCCGTCATAGCCGGTCAGCCAATGCATGTTGGAGGGGTCGGTGACGATGAGCACGTCGAGGCCGGCCCGCGCCATGGCGGCGCGGGTGGCGGCGAGGCGGCTGGCATATTCGTCGCGGCTGAAAGGGAGAGTGGGTCCCGTCACGCGGTTCCTCCGATCGGATCTGTGGTCTCGAAAATGCGGCCGGCCCCGGCGGCGAGCGCGCGGCGATGGGCCAGCGTGGCGATGGCGGTGTCCTGCACGCCGGTGCCGGTGAGGTCGCACAGCGTGATGTCGGCATCGCTGCGTCGCCCCGGCGCCTGTCCGGCGATCACCTGTCCGATCTCGGCGAAGACCTCGTCCGGCCCGGCCATGCCGGCGCGGATGGCATAAGCGAGCTCGCCGAGGCGGCGGGTCTGCGACAGGCTGTCGGCGACATAGACGGCCTTGAGGAAGACGGCGGGATCGATCTCGTTCTTGTGCTCGGCATCCGAGCCCATGGCGGTGACATGTTGGCCCGGCACCAGCCAGTCCGCCTCCAGGATCGGCCGTTCGGCCGGCGTCGCGGTAACGATGATGTCCGCGCCGGCGCAGGCCGTCTCGGCCGTCGCCACGGCTTCGACGACGATACCCAGCCTTTGCGTCAGTTCGGCGGCCGCCGCCCTCGCCCGCTCCGGATCGCGCGCCCAGATGGCGGCCCGCTCGATCGGCCGTACCAGCGTCAGCGCTTCGAGCTGCAGGCGGGCCTGTTCGCCGGCGCCGAGGATGGCGGCGCGGCGTGCATCGGTGCGCGCCAGATGGCGGGCGGCCACCGCGCCGGCCGCGGCGGTGCGCATCTGCGTCAGATAGCCATTGTCGAGCAGCAGCGCCTCGACGAGGCCGGTGCGGGCGCTGAACAGGATCATCAGGCCGTTGAGGCTGGGCAGGCCCAGCTTCGGATTGTCGAAGAAGCCCGGGCTGACCTTGATGGCGAAACCGTCGAGGCCGGGGACATAGGCCGTCTTGACGTCGACCTCGCCGCGATGCTCGGGGATGTCGAGGCGCAGGATCGGCGGCATCGCCACCGCCTTGGTGGCCAGCGCCAGGAAAGCCTCCTCGACGCAGGCGACGGCATCGGCGTCGAGCGGCACGATGCGGCGCAGATCGCTCTCGGTCAGGATGATCACGCCATGTCCCCCCGCAGGATGCGCCGATGCAGGCCCTCGTCGATGTTTCGGCCGGAGACCACCAGCACGGTCGGCCCCTCGGCTTTCGCCTTGCCGGACAGCAGGGCGGCGATGCCGACGGCGCCGGCGCCCTCCACCACCTCGTTCTCGGCGGTGAAGGCATGGCGGATGCCCGCCGCGATCTCCTCCTCGGTCAGGAGGAGGACGTCGTCGAGAAGCGCGCGGCACATCGCGAAGGTGTGGCGATTGGCGAGGCCGATGCCGCCGCCGAGCGAATCGGCGAGCGTCGCCACCTCCTCGACCGGCACCGGCCGGCCGGCGGCGAGGCTCGCCTGCATCGCCGCGCCCCTCGCCATCGACACGCCGACGAGGCGGGCCCGCGGGCGCATGGCCTTGACCGCGGCGGCGACCCCCGCGGCGAGCCCGCCGCCCGACAGCGGCACCAGCACCTGCGCCACCTCGGGCAGGTCGGCGAGGATCTCCAGCCCCAGCGTCCCCTGCCCGGCGATCACCGCCGCATGGTCGAAGGGCGGCACTTCGACCAGCCCCTCTTCGCGCACGAGGCGGTCGACCTCGATCTGGGCCTCGTCCTGGGAGCGGCCGACGATATGGATCTCCGCGCCGAGCGCACGCACGGCCTCCACCTTGTTCGAAGGCACGAGGCTCGACATGCAGATCACCGCCCGGCCGCCCTCGGCGCGGGCGGCATGGGCGAGCGCGCGGCCGTGATTGCCGGTGGAGGCGGTGACGAAGCCCGGGCCCTGCCCGCCCAGCGCCAGCACGGCGTTGGTGGCGCCGCGCAGCTTGAAGCTGCCGGTCGGCTGGCGGGTCTCGAGCTTGAGGAAGACGGGGAAGGCGCCGGACAGGGCGGGCGAGCGCGCCATCGGCGTGCGAGCGACCCTGCCCACGATGCGCGCCTCGGCGGCGCGGATGGCGTCGAGGCCGACCATCGGCGGAAGCGGCGCGTTCAAGGCCGCGCTCCGCAGCAGGCGCTAGCGCGCGCAACGCCGCCGGAGCACGCGCCTGTCGGGGCGACCACAACCACCATCCATCATTCCCCTCGTGAAAGCCCGGGGATGGTGTAGCGATACAAATTTCATGTCAATTATTATATTGTAATGACACAAGCTCCCTAGGCGATCGAGCGCACGTCGAACACCGGCGGCAGCTGCTCGAACGTCGCCCGGACCGCGCCCAGCGCTTCGGCGAGCGCGGCATGCGACAGCTGCCCGCCCAGGCAGATGCGGATGCCGCTGGCGACGGTCTCGCCGGCGATGAACGGGTCCGACGGGGTGACGGCGATGCCGCGCTGCGCCAGCGCCCGCACCAAGCCCTCCTCGGTCCAGCGCCGCGGCACGGCGAGCCACGCGCAGAGCGACAGCGGATGGGTGGCGGCGACGAGATCGCCGAGCTTCTGGGCCACGATCGCCTGCCGGGCGCGGGCCTCCTGCCGCTGCACCCGCACCAGGGCGTCGGCCGTGCCGTCCTCGATCCACAGCGAGGCGATCTCCGCCGGCAGGTTGGTGGCGCTCCAGCTCGTCACCCGCATGATGCTGGCGACGCGGATGCTGTAGGTCGGCGGCACCACGAGATAGCCGACGCGCAGGCCCGTCATCACCGTCTTGGTCATGCTGGTGACGAAGAAGCCGAGATCGGGCAGCATCTGCGTGATCGACGGCAGGTCCTCCTCCAGCAGCGGCTTGTAGACCTCGTCCTCGATGACGAAGACGCCGTGGCGCGCGGCGATGTCGGCGATGGCCCGGCGCCGCTGCGTCCCGGCGACATGGCTGGTCGGGTTGCCGAAGGAGGGGATCAGCACCAGCGCCTTGACGTCGCCGGCGGCGCAGGCCGCCTCGAAGGCCGGTGGCAGGATGCCTTCGGCGTCGGTCGGCAGGCTGCGCAGGGTGAAGCCGAGCACGGTGGCGAGGCCGATGATGCCATGGTCGGTCAGGCTCTCGGTGAGCACCACCTCGCCTGGATGGACCACCGCCGCCACCGCGAGGAACAGCCCGTGCGCCGCCCCGTTGGTGATCAGGATGCGGTCCATTTCGGCGTCGACGCCGAGCCGGCGCAGCCAGGCCTGACCGGCCGCGCGATGGCGGTCGAGCCCGGCGATCGGGCGGCAGGGCCGCATGAAGACGCTGTTGTCGGCCTCGCCGAGCCGCGCCATGGCGTGGCGGGAGGCCCGTTCATGCGCCTCGGTATAGACGGCGCGGACGATGGAGAGGTCGGCGGCCTGGCCGGCCTCGCGGTCCAGCATGAAACGGTCCGCCCGCTCGGTGACGCGCTCGCGCACGAAGGTGCCGCGGCCGACCTCGCCGCGCAGATAGCCGCGCCGCTCCGCCTCCTTGTAGCTGAGGCTCACCGTCTGCACGGACACGCCGAGATCGTGGGCGAGGTCGCGATGCGTCGGCATGCGGACACCCGGGCGCAGCACCCCGGCATCGATATCGGCGATGATGCGGTCGGTGAGGAGCCTGTGCTTGGTGGCGCCCTTGCGCCGGGGCAGGACGGGCCGCCACGACGCGGCCTCGGCCAGCGGCTCGCGCGAAGCCCCTTGGGCGGGGTATCCCTCGCGGGACTGGACTCGGCTGCGAAACTGGTCAGAATCAAAGGGCGTCATGAAATTGTCCTGATACAATATCCGGCGCTGATCTGATTATATCATTCAACCCGCCCGCGCCATGCTGAAACTCGACAAGATCGACCTGAAAATCCTGGCGGCGCTGCAGCGTGACGGCCGCATCACCAAGCTCGGCCTGGCGGTGGAGGTCCATCTGTCCGCCGCCGCCTGCTGGGAGCGGCTGCGGCGCCTGGAGAAGGCCGGCGTCATCGCCGGCTACAGCGCCTGCATCGATGCCGGCAGGCTCGGCCGTTTCGCCACCGTGCTGGTCGAGATCATGCTGAAGAGCCATCGCCAGGCCGATTTCCAGCGCTTCGAGGCGATGGTGATGCGCGAGAGCGCCATCGTCGGCTGCGACGCGGTGGGCGGCGGCGTCGACTATGTGCTGCGCGTCGTCGCGGCGGATATCGACGCCTATCAGCGGCTGGTCGACCGGCTTCTGGCCGAGGATGTCGGCATCGACCGCTACTTCACCTACATCGTCACCAAGACGATCAAGGCGTCGGGCTTCCCGCTTGATCTCCTGCAGGAGGAAAAGGCGTGAATGCGCCCTGACTCCGGCAATAAAATCGTTTAACGCTGATATTCCCGGCGTGAGAGAGGTCGAAACACCGCATGGCGACGATCAAGGACGTGGCGTTGAAGGCCGGGGTTTCCACCGCGACCGTTTCCCATGTCATCAACGAATCCCGCACCGTCAGCCCCGAGACCAAGAAGAAGGTCAAGCAGGCGATCAAGCTCCTGAAATACCGGCCGGACGGCATCGCCCGCAGCCTGCGCGTCAGCCAGACGGGAACCATCGCCGTGCTGATCGCCGATGTCGCCAACCCCTTCTTCGCCGATTTCGTCCGCGGCGTCGAGGACACCGCCCACCAGCGCGGCGAGCGCTACAATCTCCTGCTCTGCAACACCGAGGAGAATCCGGAGCGCGAAAGGCGGGCGCTCGACCTCGTGCTCGAGCGCCGTATCGACGGCATCGTCATGGCGCCGACCGGCGGCAATGAGGAGATGCTCGCCGACCTCGTCGAAAGCGGCCTTCCCCTCGTCTTCGGCGACCGTCGCCTCAGGGGCGTCGCGGCGGACGCCGTGCTGACCAACAATGTCGAGGCGGCCGGCGAACTCGCCCGCCATCTTCTCTCCCTCGGCCACCGCCGCATCGGCCTGCTCAAGGCCGATCTTTCGGCCTCGGCCATCCATGAGCGCATCGAGGGCTTCCTCGGCGCCGTGGCGGCGGCCGGCGCTCCCGTCGATCCCGCCCATATCGTCACCAGCGCCTCGAACATCCCCGCGGCGATGCAGGGCGGCCTCGCTCTGCTGCAGATCGAGCCGCGCCTCGACGCCGTGTTCTGCACCAACAACTTCATGACGCTCGGCATGATGCAGGCGCTGATGGAACGGGGCCTGCGCTGCCCCGACGACATCGCCGTCGTCGGCTTCGACGATTTCCCCTGGGCCACGGCCTTCCATCCCCGCCTGACCGTGGTCGCCCAGCCCGCCTACGAGATCGGCCGGGAAGCCGCCACCTTGCTCTTCGACCGCATCTGCGGCCGCCGCACCGGCCCGGCCGTGCAGATGGTGCTGAACGACACCCTGCTCATCCGCGATTCCTGCGGCGCCCGGGCGCGCGGCCGTCCGGCTCGCTCTTGAAGCACTGGGCTTGCGGGTGAGAGAGACGCGGATTGGCGCGTTTCATGTGCCGGCGCCGTGAAAGATGAAGAGGCGCCTGGGAAGCTCCGTGTCTCACATCTGGCAGAAGGAAACGCGGCGCTGCCGGCCCTTCTCCCCGTTCTCACGGGGAGAAGGTAAGGATGAGGGGCTGCGGCTCTCTCCGGAAAAGACGTGGACGATACGACAGCCACCGCGGCGCCGCCCCTCTCCTCTATCCTCTCCCCGCAAGCGGGGCGAGGGGGCATCGGCGTCGCGGCGGGCCTCGGAAGCTCCGTGTCTCGCATCCAGCAGAAGGAAACGCGGCGCCCGACCGGCGCCCCGGCCCTACCCCGCCTTCTTCAGCACGTCCGGCACCGCCTCGCCCGGCGTGCCGAGCCAGGCGCCGTGTTCGCGCAGGCGGGCCTGGATCTCGCCGACGGGTATCGCCGAGACCGATAAGCCGCGGGCGGCGGCCGTCGCTGCGGCGATCGCGGCCGCCTCCCCCGTCATGGTGCAGGCCGGCACGTTGCGGGTCGAGCCGAAGGCGATCTCGTCCACCGAGATGCACCGCCCGGCCATGATCAGATTGTCGATCGTCGCCGGCAGCAGGCAGCGATAGGGAATGCCGTAGCCGATGCCGACATGGTCCATGATGGCGCGGCTGCCGCCGGGCTCGTGCACGTCGACGGGGGAATTGCACAGGCCGATGGCGTCTTCGAAGCGGCCATTGCCGCGGACATCGGCCTCGGTCAGCACGTAGCGGCCGGTGATGCGGCGCGTCTCGCGGATGCCGAGCTTCGGCGCGACCTCGAGGAAGATGGCGTTCTCGAAGCCCTTGACATAGCGCTGCAGGAAGTCGAAGGCGCAATAGGCCTGCTTGCGGATTTCGATCTCGGCGCGGCTGAGGTCGCGGTCGTCGAGGCCGTTGCCCTGGAACCGCGTGACGTTCACCGAGATCTCGCCGGGGATCAGCCCGGTCTTCATGGTGATGTGGTCCTTGGGGATGATCCAGTCGAAACCCTCGGCGACCTTGTCCTTGATGCGCTGCTGGAAGCCGGTCAGCAGCACCGCCATGATATAGTCCTCGTTGCGGTCGCCCGCCTCCTTGGGATAGACGACCTCCCACATGTCGGCCCGGTTGGCGTTGCAGTCGGCGATCAGCGCGGGAACATTGACGCCGAGCACGCGGAAATAGGAGGTGATCGGCTGGGTCAGCCCGTCGCCGTCCCGCCCCAGCATGAAGTTCGCGCCCGCCAAGGCCGCGACGTCGCCATCGCCGGAGGCATCGATGAAGGCCTTGCCGAGCACGAGGCTCTCGCCCGATTTGGTGCGGATGACGAGGCCGGCCATGGCCTTGTCCTTCATCACCGTATCCACCACGGTCGCCCGCAGCAGCACCTCGATGCCGGCCTCCTCGACCATCTCGATGATGACGCGCTGCATCACCTCGGCGTCGAACGTGCCGGTATAGCGGCCCCAATAGGATTCCCGCACCCGGCCGTCGGCGCCCTTGTACCCGACGCAGCGGTCGAGCATCTCGTGGAAGATCGCCGAATTGATCAGGCCGGTCGGCTTGGTCAGCCGGCCGCCGGTGATCAGGCCGCCGAGGAAGCCGGTCCCCTCGAGCAGCAGCGTCCTGGCGCCTTCGCGGGCGGCCCGGATGGCGGCGACGATTCCGGCCGAGCCGGCCCCGGTGACCACGACGTCGTATGAACCGAAGAGATTCACGGGAATATCCTTTGAGACAATGATTTCGGCATGAGGGAGGCCGGCCGCTCAGCCGTTGAATTCCATGATGTACAAACCGGCATTGTAGTCGGTGACATAGGCCAGGCCGGCTCTGTCGACGAAGATGTCGCAGGACTGGATGATCGCCTTCTTGCCCGGCCGCCTGTCGGCCATCGACCGCGGCGCCGGCGGCACCAGCGCGCCGACTTCCTTGGGCTGGCGCGGATTGGCGATGTCGTACACCCTGACGCCGGCATTCTGCCAGGTCGAGAAGATGATCGACGAGCTCTGGAAGGTGCCCGGCCGGTTCTCGTGGATGTTGTGGGGCCCATAATGGGCGCCCTTGCGGGGATAGTCCTCGTCGATGGGCACCGGCATCGAGGCGACGGGCACGGGATTGGCCTTGTCCTTGATGTCGAAGATCCAGATGTTCTTCAGCCCGTCCCCGAAATCGTCGAGCACCGCCTCGTCGACGACGACGAGCAGGTCGCGGTCGGCCAGCGGCAGGCAGTTATGGGTGCCGCCCTGGAACGGCGGCGACCAGTTGCGATGGACGACCAGTTCGGGTTTGGCCCGGTCGGCGACATTCATCACCACCAGGCCGGCATCGCGCCAGGCGCCCCAGGCCGTGTCGCCGTCGACGATGGCATGGTGGAGGCCGAATTTGCGGTTGGGCTCCCAGCCCGGCTTCTCGCCGGCGGCGAGATTCATGCCGGGCAGCCAATAGCGTCCGGCCTCGCGCGGCCGGGCGGGGTCGGACATGTCGACGGTCATGAAGATGAAGTCGGAGAACCCGTCGAGCAGCGCGGAGACATAGGCCCAGCGCCCGCCCGTATACCAGATGCGGTGGATGCCGCCGGACACCGGCATGAAGCCGATGCGGCGCGGCTGCCCCGGCACGGAAATATCATAGACGGCGAGGCCGGCATCCCAGTCGCGCGCCTGCTTCGGCGCGGCGGTGCCGAGCGCCGTGCCGGCCGCGGCCTTGTAATAGCTCGCCTCGTCGGAGAAGGCGGAATCGGCGAAGACGTCCTTGCCGTGGATGACGAGCAGCAGATTGTCGGCGACCTGCAGATGCACGTTCCAGGTATTCGCGGGCGCCGCGACGTAGCCCGCGGCCTTCGGGTTGGCGGCATCGCGCACGTCGACGATCGAGAAGCCCTGGCTGAAGAGATGCCCGATATAGGCAAAGCCGTTCTCGACCATGATCTGGACGCCGTCCCCGCGGCCGCCCTGGTCGCAATGGCCGATCAGCCGCATGTTGCGGGCAAGGTCGGGCGTCATGATGTCGGCGGTGGCGGTCACGGCATGTCTTCCGGTCTGTTGAAGGGGGGGGCCGGCGGGGAAAGCGGAAAGGTGCCGGTCGGGGACCGGCACAGCGGGGGCGGGCCTGCCGACCCGCCTCCTTTGCCTCCTCGTCCCGGGAGGCCGCCTCGGGCGTCTACGTCTTCTTGACGCGGTTGCCCCAATTGTCCGGGCTGTCGACGTTTTCCTTGTAGATCATCACCGGCTGGATCAGCGTCTCCTTGTTCACCGGCTTGCCCGAGAAATGGTTCTCCATTTCCTTGATGATCGACTCGCCCATCGAGAACGGATTCTGGCCGACATCCGCGTCCTGGAGGCCGTCGCGGATGCGCTGCAGGCCGAGCGGCGTGCCGTCGAAGCCCACGATCGGGATATGCCCGGCCTCGCCGGCGAGCTTCAGCCGGTCGATCTGGCGCAGAGCGGCGACGACGCCGCGGATCATCTCGTCATTGTGCGCCCAGATGCCGGCGACGTTGGGGTCGCGCGTCAGGGCGTCGAGCGTCAGCGAATTGGCGTTGTCGGCCGTCCATTCCGCCTTGAGCACGTCGATCTTGAGGTCCGGATATTTCTCGGCCGCGCGGTCGTGGAAGCCCTTGTAGCGCTTCTCGGACTGGCCCGAACCGATGGCGCCGCGCACTTCCAGCACACGTCCCTTGCCGCCGGTGAGCTTGGCGATGGCATCGGCGCCCGCCGCACCGCCGGCCACGTCGTCGAAGGTGTTGTAGGCGACCCACTCGCCCTCCGGCGGCAGGTTTTCCAGCATGAACAGCGGAATATTGGCCTCGTTGGCCTGGCGCACGCCGCCCTGCAGCAGCTTGGCGTCGACGGCGTTGAGCAGGATGATGTCCGGCTGCTTGCTGACGACGTCGAGAAGCTGGGTGGTCTGGGTGCTCGGGTCGCCCTTGCCGTCATAGACGGAGATGTTGACGCCCTTCTGCGCCGCGAGTTCCTTCACCCGGGCGACGAGCGTGACCTGATACTCATATTGCAGGCCGAAGGCGATATAGGAGAGGTTCTTGCCCTTGATCGGGCTGTCTTCCGCAAAGGCGGGAGAGGTGAAGGGCAGCCCGGAAGCCAGGGCCGCCGCACCGGTCGCCAATGCCGAAGCCCGGACCAGGAAGTCTCGGCGCGTCGTACCCGTTCTGTGTTTTCCATCCATGACCTTGTTTCCTCCAGTGGACGTTTCTTGTTGGATTTCCATCCGGTGCCGGCATGCCGGTCGCCGGCCCGCCCGCTCCGCCGGCAGGAAGGCGAAGCTTCGCCGTTCGCCGCGGATGCTGCGTCTTCGATGGGCGCCTTCCCGATCGTCCCGTCGCCGGGGCGGCCCTTTCCCGTCAGGACGGCTTCGCCGGCTTGCCCGCCTTGGTGGCGATGATCCTCTTGCGCATGCCGGCCTCCAGATAGTTACGCCGGTAGACGTCGAGCGCGGCGGCGGCGGCGATCACCAGGCCGCTGACCACGGAGTCCCAGTTCGGCGGCACGTTGAGCAGGTTGACCGTGTTCTGCACGAGGCCGAGCAGAATGACGCCGAGCAGCATGCCGCCGATATTGCCCTCCCCGCCGAACAGGCTGACGCCGCCGATCACCACCGCCGCGATGACGGCGAGTTCCATGCCCTGGGCGGCCGTCGCCGCGCCGGCCTCGAAGCGCGCGGTGATCAGCAGGCCGGCCACTGCCGACATCAGGCCGGAGATGACGAAGGTCGCGATGATCACCCGCTCGGTGTTGATGCCGGCGAGCCGGGCCGCGAGCGGATTGCCGCCGGTGGCATAGACCGAGCGCCCGAACCGGGTGCGCGACAGGATGATCTGGGCGATGACGGCGAGGACGATGGTGAGGACGATGACGGCGGGTATGCCGAAGATGCGTCCGGCCTGCAGCGCGACGAACAGATGGGGGACCGGGGCGATATTGGTGCCGCCCGAGAAGATATAGGCGAGGCCGCGCCCGATCGTCATGGTCGCGAGGGTGGCGATCAGCGCCGGGATCTTCAGCTTGGTCACGGCGAGGCCGTTGATCAGCCCGATGCCCATGCCGGCCGCGAGCGCCGCGACGATCGCCAGGCCCGGCGTCCAGCCGTAGAAGTCGACGAGGCCGACGGACAGCACCGAGGAAAGCACCAGGACGGAAGCCACCGAAAGATCGATGCCCGCGACCAGGATGACGAAGGTCTGGCCGATCGCCACCACCGCGATGATCGTCGCGGTCTGCAGCACGTTCTCGATATTGCGGACGGTGGCGAACACCGGGCTCATGAAGGTCATGATCGCGCAGCCGAACAGGATGACGGCCGCCAGCCCGATGCTCTGCATCAGGTCGATGAACGAGATCTTGCCGCGCAGCGCCGGCAGCCCCTTGAACCGGCCTTGCACATTTTCGCTCATCGATGGGTTCTCCAGTGCCATGATTGTCTCCCCTAGAGCAAAATGCGTTCAAGCCGAAGCGGTTCGCCAGATCAACACATTGATATCGAAAGCATTTTGCGATTCCGGGCGATGCGCTCCGAAGACGGAACGCCCTAGCCCATCGTCGCAAAACTCATGATGGTCTCGCCGGTCGCCTCCGCCCGCGGCAGCGACGCCGTGATGCGCCCCGAGCGCATCACCAGCACCCGGTCGCTGAGCGACAGGATCTCCGGCAGCTCGGAGCTGATCAGCAGGATGCCCATGCCGCCGCGGGCGAGGCGCAGCACCAATTCGCTGATCTCAGACTTGGCGCCGACGTCGATGCCCTTGGTGGGCTCGTCGAGGATCAGCACCTTCGGGTTGCGGGCCAGCCAGCGGGCGAGCACCACCTTCTGCTGATTGCCGCCGGAAAGGGCGGAAACCCGCGTCGAGGAAGACGGCGTCTTCACCGCCAGCGCCTTGATCTCGCGATCGGCGATGCGCTCCTCGCGCGAGATCGACAGGAAGCCCCAATGGGTCAGGCGTTCGAGCAGGCTGAGCGTGACGTTGGTGCGCACGCTCAGGAGGCTGACGAGCGCCTGGCGGCGGCGATCCTCCGGCACGAGCCCGACGCCCGCCTCGATCGCCGCCTTCGGGTCGTTGGGCGGGATCTGCGTGCCGGCGATCTCGACCGCGCCGCTGTCATAGCGATCGATGCCGAAGATGCAGGCCGCGAGCTCGCTGCGCCCGGCGCCGACCAGCCCGGACATGCCGACGATCTCCCCGGCCCTGACCTCGAAGGATATATCGCTGAGCACGTTCTCGCGCTCGAGATGGCGCACGGAGAGCACGACGTCGCCGATCGGCCTGGCGTCGGCGACGGTCTCGCGCACCTCGCGCCCGACCATCATGCGGATGACCTTGTCGTGGTCGAGCTCGGCGATCGGCCGCGAGCCGACCAGCCGTCCGTCGCGCAGCACGGTGACGCGGTCGGCGATGCGGAAGACCTCCTCCAGCCAGTGCGACACGAAGACGATGCCGAGGCCCTTGGCCTTGAGGTCGTTGACGACAGCGAACAGGCGGTCGATCTCCGGCGGCGACAGCGAGGTCGTCGGCTCGTCCATCACCAGAACCTTGGAATCCTCGGAGATCGCCCGCGCGATCTCGATCAGTTGCTGGTCGGCGGGAGACAGACGGCCGGCCAGCGTCGAGGGGGCGAGATGCGGCGCCACCCGCGCCAGGGCATCGAGCGCCCGCTGGCGCTGCCGGTTCACCGATACGAGGCCGCAGCGCGTGGGCCAGCGCCCCAGCATGATGTTCTCGGCCACCGTCATGGCCGGCACCAGATGCGCGTCCTGGTGGATGGTGGCGATGCCGATGCGATGGGCGGCGGCGGGATCGGCATGAAGAGGCACGCCGTCGACGGTGATGTCGCCGCGGTCGGGCGCATAGAAGCCGGCCATCAGCTTGATCAGCGTCGACTTGCCGGCACCGTTCTCCCCGAGCAAGGCGGTGACCTCGCCGGCACGCACGTCGAAGTCGACATTGTCGAGGGCCAGCACCCCGGGGAAGGATTTCGTCACGCCCCTCGCGACGAGGATCGGCCGGGGCTCGGCCGGCTGCGCGAGAGCGAGGTTTTCGGCGGCGATCATCGCTCGCCCTCCCCCGGCAACGGACGGACCGCCCCTGGAGGCGACAAAGGCGCATGGCAAGCGCGCATCGTTATTCTCCTCCCAAAACCCCTCCGCCATTGATCGTCAGGCGGTTCGGAGCGGCTCGAAACGGGGGCGTCGTACCCCTCTTCATCGATCCGCAGCCACGCTATTAGCCATGCCGCCATCTGTCAACTGGTCAAGACAGTGGACCAGTAAATTTCTCTCGACCTAGAGTCGCGCCCCCAGCCGATGGGCCTCCAGGATGTTGCTCTCGATCAGCCGCGGGGCGACGCAGTCGCCGACACGCTCGATCGGGATCCCGGCCAGCAGGGCCGAGGACCGGCAGCGATGATAGAGGTCCTCCCGCGAGCGGCGTCCGATGACGGCCACCACGGCATCGAAATCCTCGATGACGACATCGCCGCCGGGCACGAGCAGATAGCGCCCGAAGCCCCGCGTGCCCGCCGCGCTGAACACCGGCGAAAAGGTCGCTCGCCCCGGCGCGATGGATTTGAGCGCCAGCCCGCCGCGGATGGCGATGTTCTTGATCGCGGCGCGCCGGTAGAACAGCGTGCGGGCGCCGCTCTCGATGTCGCCGCCCACCATGAAGTCCGGCGTGGCGACCTCGACGCTGCAGCCATTGTCGGCAAGGAATTCGGCCGTCCCCGCGCCTTCCCAGTGTCCGTTGTTGTCGATCACCAGCACCCGGCCGGCGAGCCGCACCGCACCGGACATCACGTCGTCGCCGGAATGGACGAAAGGCAAAGCGAGGCCGGGAATGTCCGGCTCGACCTGTCGCCCGAGCTCGAGCGCCGGCGAGCGGCCGGCGCCTTCCTCCGGTGCGGCCGGCAGGTTCGGTTCGGAACCCGTGGCGATGACGATGCGGTCGGCCCGTTCCCGTGCCAGGATCTCGGGCGTCGCCGCGACCCCGAGCCGGATGGCGACGCCGAGATGGCGCAGCATGGCTTCGAGATGGTCGGTGACGCCGGCGATCGCCTGGTGCTCGGGTTGCCGGGCGGCGAGGGCGACCTGCCCGCCGAGGCGCGCGGCGCGTTCCAGCACGACGACGTCGTGGCCCCGCCGCGCGGCGATCTCCGCCGTCTTGAGGCCGGCCGGGCCGCCGCCGACGACGACGATCTTCCGGCGCCGGCCCGCCTCGACGGCGAGGGGCTCGTCGATGTCGCGCTCGCGGCCGGCGGCCGGGTTGTGCACGCAGCGTATGCCCTTTTCCTGGCCGACCTGGTAGATGCAGGCGTCGTTGCAGGCGATGCAGGGCCGCACGAGATGGGCCTCGCCGCGCCGCAGCTTGTCGGGCGTGTCGGGATCGGCAACGAGCTGGCGGGCGAAACCGATGAGGTCGGCCTCGCCGTCCGCCAGCATGGCCTCGGCGAGCCCGGGCGGCGCGATGCGGCCGAAGGCGACCACCGGCAGGTGGCTCTGCTTCTTCAGCGCCGCGTTCAGGCCGCGGAAGCTGCCGGCCGCCACCGCCGCCGGCGGGATCTCCATCCAATAGCTGGAGAACGAGCCGGCGTCCGAATTCAGATAGTCGACGCCGCCGGTGCTCTCCAGATGCGCCGCCATGCGCAGCCCATAGGCGAGATCGTAGCCGAAGGTGGTGAACTCATCGAGGCAGATCCGCACGCCGACCGGGAAATCCCTGGCCGTGGCCCGCTTGACCGCGTCGAGCACCTCGACCGAAAGCCTCATCCGGTTCTCGAACGATCCCCCGTAACCATCTGTTCTCCTGTTGAAGAACGGCGAGGCGAACGAACGCAGCAGCCCGTCATGGGCGACCTTGATCTCGACGCCGTCGAAACCGCCTTCCATGGCGTTGCGGGCGCTGGCGGCAAAACCGCGGATGGTCGCCTCGATATCCTCCGGATCCATCGCCTTGGTCGAGAAATGGCTCGACGGCTCCGGCATCTGCGACGGGGCCCACAGCAGATGCGGCGGACGCTCCAGCGAGGTATGGCCGCCATGGGTGAGCTGGCCGAAGATCTTCGTTCCATGCGCCTGAACGCGGCCGGTGAGACGGCGGTAGAAGGGAATGACCGCCGGATCCCAGGCGCTGACGAAGCGGCGGGACATCTTGCCGGCGGGATGCACGGCCTGGCTCTCGAAGACGGTCAGCCCGGCGCCGCCGCGCGCCCGCGCCTCGTGATAGGCGACATGATCCTCCGACGGCATGCCGTCGAGGCCGCCCAGCGCCGTGAAATGCGGCTGGAACACCACACGGTTCCTCAAGGCCACGCCGCGGATCCGGAACGGCGAGAACAGGCGGGGGAAGGACACGGCCTCCAGCGGCTGGGCGGCGGCGATGCTCACGGCAAAAGCCTCCCTGCCGGCAGCAGAGCCGCCATCCCCGCAGGGAGGACCCCACCGGGGGCCCCGAGCCTCGTCACTGGAAACTGCGCAACCAAGAATGCCCCTCCCGACTCCACACGCCCTTCGGCATTTTATTAATCGTTTACGTAGCAAAAATGTCGCCAGTCCTCCGGTGATGTCAAGCACAATCGCCGCCGGAGAAATCCATAGATTTTACGTTGAATTGCTCGAAAACGAAATTTTTAAACGTTTGCTTCGCCGCTTCGCCGACACGCATGCGAACGCTCCGGGCGTCACGATCATCGGAGCGGCGATTGACAGAGCGGCACAATTCGACAATCGTTTACGCAACGATGAAACGGGAGGATAAACGAATGAAATATGCTTTCAATACATGGGCTTATGGAAGCTTTCCAACGTGGCTGCCATCATACACGCTGGACGAGACGATCCGCCGTCTCGCAGGGATCGGCTATGACGGCATCGAGATCGGCTGCGCCGCGCCGCATGCATGGCCGGCCTATCTCGGCCCCGAGCGACGGCGCGAACTGCGTCGGGTGATGGCGGGCGAAGGCCTGCCGGCGGTGAGTTTGCTGCCCGCCCCCGGCGGTGGCCCGGGCCACAACCCCGCCTCGCCGCTCCGCGAGGAACGCGAGGCGACGGTCGCCCATTATGGCGAGGTGGTCGACCTCGCCGCCGATCTCGGCGCCCCCCTCGTGCTCTATATTGCCGGATGGCAGGTGTTCGGCACGACCCGCGAGGAGGCGCGCGCCCACAGCCTCGACTGCGTGACGCGCATCGCCCGCCATGCTGCCGGCAAGGGCATCGCCATCGCGATCGAGCCGACGGCGGCGGACAGCAACCTCATCGACACGCCGCACCAGGCGCTCGAACTGATGAGGGATTGCGGCGAGGCCAATGTCCGCGTGATGTTCGACACCTATCATGCGCTCTACCGGGACGATGTCGGCGCCGATCATGTCCGCATCCTCGGCAAGGATCTCGTTCATGTCCATTTCGCCGGGCCCGACCGCGCAGCGCCGGGCGACGGGCCGGTCGATTGGCTGGGCATCATGCAGGCGTTGAAGGATTCCTCCTATCCCGGTCATATCACGATGGAAATCGGCTTCAACACCCGCAAGGCCGACCCGGATATGATGGCGCGGCAATCGCTCGCCTACCTCAAGGGCCTCGAGGCGCGGCTGACCTGACGGCCTGCGCGAAAGCGGCGGGAGGATCAGCGGGTCAGCACCGCCGCCCCGATGCGGCCGATGTCGCCGTCCTCCTCGTCGCTTTCGCCGCTCACGCCGACCGCGCCTATGATCTCCTCGCCGGCCTTGAGGAGCACGCCGCCGTCCAGCGGAATGCCGTTGGGGATGCAGAGCAGCGCGTAGCGGCCCTGTCCCTCGACGACGTCCTGGAACGCCTTGGTCGGGCGCTTGAACAGCACCGCCGTGCGCGCCTTCAGCGTGGCGATCTCGACGCTGCCGATCTGGGCGCCGTCGTCCCGGTGCAGCAGGACGAGATGGCCGCCATCGTCGACGATGGCGATGACCAGCTTGAGCCCGCCCTTCCTGGCCGCCGCCTCGCAGGCGGCGGCAACCGCCTTGGCCGCCTCGATGGTCAGAGCCGTCTTGGTCGCAAGCATCGTTCCCTCCCTGAGAATATCGTCTTATCGTTCTGTTCTATAAGAATTTTTCCGGGACGGGCTGCCCGTGAGCCACCCGAGCCCTTGCCTGGGACCGCCCATAGGCGCCGCCTTCTCCCGGGCCGGGACTCCGCATTTCCTTCGGAAATGCCTGCGGTACCGGCAGGGGGTTGAGGGTTTCAACGTCGCCGCAGATCGCTCGATGGCCGCGCCCGACTTGGAGAAGTCCAGGCCCTCATCCGGCGCTGCGCGCCACCTTCTCCCGAATGGGCCCGAATGGGAGAAGGAAAATCGCGCCCTTCTCTGCAAATCCAGGCTATGTATTTTCGTATTTTCAATTCGTTATACCGCTATCCTAAAGCGATACATTGAGCGTTTTCACCCAGGCCAGCCCCTCGTCCGTACCGGCCCGCGGCTTGTATTCGCAGCCGACCCAGCCGGCATAGCCGAGCCGGTCGATCTCGGCGAGCACGGCGCCATAGGCGATCTCCCCCTCGTCGGGCTCGGCCCGGCTCGGCACCGCTGCGATCTGGATGTGCCCGATCATCGGCAGGAAGCGCTCCAGCCGCTTGAGGACATCGCCCTGGCTGACGCCGACATGGTAGACGTCGAACATGATCCTGAGGTTCGGCGCGCCGATCTCCTCGATCAGCGAGGCGGCCTCCTCGATGGTCGAATAGAAATAGCCGGGCTTGTCGCGCTGGTTGATCGGCTCGAGCAGCAGTGTCAGGTCCGGCGCCTTGCGCACGGCCTTGCGGAGATTGTCGACGAACACGGCCCTCGCCCGCTCGCGCGGCCCGGCCGGCACCCCCGCCATGACATGCAGGGAGGACAAGCCGGCCACCCGGGCGTAGCCGACGGCCTGGTCGAGCGCCTTCTCGAAATCCGCCTCGCGTCCTTCCACCGCACCGAGCCCGAAATCCCCCTTGGAGAGGTCGCCGGGCGAGGTGTTGAGGCCGAGCAGCACCAGGCCGCGGCGGCGGCAGGCGTCCCCCAGCGCTTCGGCCGGCACATCGAAGGGCCAGTGGAATTCGACGGCCTTGAACCCGGCGTCGGCCGCGGCCGCGATACGGTCGAGCACGGGCCGGTCGGGCCAGAGGAACCCGAGATTGGCGGAGAATTTCGGCATGGAATCACCTGGTTTCGAAAGGCATCATCTGAGCTTGAAATGGCGGTCGAGATCGGCGATCGCCGCCTCGTCGAGCAGGCGTACCGGCATGCCGCGCGTGATGATCGCCAGTTTCGCCGCCTCCTCGACCTCCTCGATGGCGAAGACGGCCGCATCCAGCGTCGCTCCGGCCACCACCGGTCCGTGGTTCTGCAGCAGCACGGCGGCGTGCTCGGCGGCGAGCGCCGCGATCAGCGGCTTGACCTCGGCGGCGCCCGGCCGCGTATAGGGCACCACGGGCACCCGGCCCGCCCGCATCACCACATAGGGCGTGATCGGCGGAATGGCGTCGGCCGGATCGACATCGGACAGGCAGGACAGCGCCGTGGCATAGGTCGAATGCAGGTGCACCACCGCTTTGGAGGCCGGGCGCTGCTCGTAGAAGGCGAAATGCAGCGGCAATTCCTTGGTCGGCGCGTCGCCCGAGACATGCCGGCCCTGCGGGTCGAGCTTCGACAGCGTCGCCGGGTCCAGAAAGCCCAGGCAGGAATTCGTCGGCGTCATCAGGTAGCCGTCGTCGAGGCGCACGGAGATGTTGCCCGAGGAGCCGGCCGTCAGCCCGCGCTCGAACAGGGACCGGCCCCATTTCACCATGTTTTCGCGGATCGCCTGCTCGCTCATGCCGTTCCCACCTGTCCGACTGCCTTGGCGAAGAAGTCCGCTCCGCCGAAATTGCCGCTCTTCAGCGCCAGCCCGAGCGGGCCGCCGCGTTCGGTGACCAGCGCGGGCACGCCCGGGGCGATCTCGCTACCGATCTGCAGGCTGCGGAGCCCCAGCGCCTCGACGACGGCGCCGGACGTCTCGCCGCCGCCGACCACGATGCGCTTCATGCCGTCCTCCGCGACCGTCCGCGCCAGGTCGCCGAAGAAGGTCTCGATGGCGGCGGCGACCGCCTCCCTGCCGAATTGCTTCTGGGCCTCCCGCACCGCGTCCGGCGCCGCCGTCGAATAGACGATGGGCGCCTCGCCCGCATGGCTGCGCACCCACTCGACGGCCCGGCCGAGCGTCATGCGTCCGTCCATCAGCTCGGCAGGATCGACGGCCAGCCCCGGCCTGTCGGCGCGATAGGCCGCCACCTGGGCCTGCGAGGCCGACGAACACGAGCCGCACAGGACGATGGCGGGTCCGTGCACCGCGGGAAGCGTCATCGGCTCGCCCGACAGGCGCCCCTTCGCCCGGAAATTCTGCGGCAGGCCGAGCGCGATGCCCGAGCCGCCCGTCACCAGCCTGTGCCCGGCGACCGCCGCGCCGATGGCGAGCAGGTCCTGATCGGCCACGGCGTCCGTCACCACCAGGCGCCGCGCCGCCGCCGCCTCGGCATCGATCGCCGCCGCCAGCGCCGCGCCGCCGGCCCGCACCGTGTCGAGGGGCACGTGGCCGACCTCGCCGCGGGTCTGCCGGCGCAGCCAGCGCCGGATATCGGGGTCGGTCATCGGGGTGAGCGGATGCTTCTCCATGCCGGATTCGCTGAGCAGCCGGTCGCCGACGAACAGATGGCCCATGAAGAGCCGCCGTCCCGCCGCCGGAAAGACCGGGCAGACGACGGCGACGCCGGTGCCCAGCAGGTCCAGCAGCGCCTCGGCGACCGGGCCGATATTGCCTTCGGGGGTGGAATCGAAGGTCGAGCAATATTTGAAGATGATCTGCTCGCAGCCCTGGGCGAGGAGCCAGCGGGCCGCATCGAGCGACTGGCGGACGGCCTCGGCCGGCGCGATCGAGCGCGTCTTCAGGGCGACGACGCCGGCCTCGCAGCCGGCCGGCGCCGCGCCCGTGCCCGCTCCGACGAACTGCATCGTCGCCATGCCGCCTCGGGCCAGCGTGTTGGCGAGATCGCTCGCGCCGGTGAAATCGTCAGCAACCGCTCCAAGAAGCATGTGCAATCCTAAGGAAACAAAGGGAATTCTTGCCGAGAAGCGGGGCGGCCGGCCGCCCGGCCCCGATGGAACGCGGCGCGCACGGACATCACACCGCCTCCTTCTCGTCGCCCTGCGGCGGCACCCCGGCCGGACGGGGCGTCTTGGTCCCGGCCGTGGCATCCACCGCCCGGCTGGTGTCGTGGATGCGAAGGATATGGTTGGCGAAGGCCGCCGACACCGCCTGCGGATTGCGCATCTTCAGGGCGTTGACGATGAAGCGGTGGTCTTCCAGGCTCTTGCCGATCGCCCCCGGCTTGCCCATCGCGATGCGGCGATGGTCGAGCATATAGGTGTAGAGGTCGACCACGAAGTCGGCGAGCAGGCGGTTGCGCGATGCGTAGTAGATGGTGAGGTGGAATTCGCGGTCGCAGATCAGGAAGCGGACGGGATCGGCGAAGGCCAGCTCCTGCGCCTTGAGCGAATCCTCCAGGCGCCGGATGTCGTCGGCGCTGAGATAGAGGGCGGCGTCCGCGACGACGGCGGTCTCGACCAGCAGGCGCGCCGCATGCACGGCATCCAGGCTGTAGCCGTTGATCGAGGTCGGGCTGGTGACGCCGATGCGCTGCGTGCCGACATCGACATTGACGTTGGCGATCCGGGTCCGCGCGCCCTGGGAGACCTGCACGATGCCCTCGCCCGCCAGGCGCTGCACGGCGCCCCGCACGGTTTCCCGGCTCACCATCAGCATCGTCGCCAGTTCCCGCTCGCTCGGAAGCTCGTCCCCCACCTGCAGGATGCCGGACGCGATCAGGGAGACGATCTTGTCGCGGATCATCTCCTTGGCCGTCTGCTTGTGGATGACTTCGTGGAGGGGAGAAAGAGGAACCGCCATCTATCCGGCCTCGCCGACAACTGGACTGTTAAGCAGTCCAGTTAAAACATTTAGTCCCGGCTGTCACGTCCAAAATCAAGCGCCCGTCTTTCGTGGGAGGCGCGACGACCCGCCTCCCGCGACGGGCGGATCCGCCCGTCGCCGCCGGCGAGCGACCTCAGGCGACGAGCTCGTCGAGCACGCGCGAGACGCCCTTCTCCGCGATGGCCTGGGAGAAGCGGGCGAAGGCTTGCCGGAAGGCGCCGCTCTCGGCCAGATGCAGGTCCCGGAACGGGTGCAGGCGCAGCACGGCGAGCGGGTCGCGGCTTCTCGCCAGCGTCCAGTCCTCCTCGCTCAGCTGCGGCTCGTCCACCGGGAAGGACTGGCCGCGACCGTCCCGGCCGAAGAGATAGCGGGCGAAGCAGGCGAGCATGAAGGCCTCGCGGTCGAGCGCCCCTCCCCCGGCGATCAATTGGCTGATCGTCTTCGAATGGAAGACCATGATCTTCGAGGCGCCGTCATGGGCGACGCGCAGCACCTGGTCGTTGATGCCCTTGTTGGCGAAGCGCTCGATCACCTGCTCGGTGAAGTCGTGGGGCGACACCCCGGCCGGCGGCGTCACCAGCGGGATGGCATCGATGCGCCAGAAGTCCCGCAACAGCTTCACCAGCCGGTGGTCGCCCATCGCCTCGTTGATCAGGCGGTAACCGAGCAGCACCGCCGGATAGCACAGCATCATATGGGCGGCGTTGGAGAGCCGCCCCTTGATGGATTCGAACAAGGCGACATCGTCGCGCATGGTGACGCCGAACCGCTTGAACGGCGGCCGGCCGTTGCAGAAACGGTCCTCCATCACCCAATTGGTGTAGACCTCGCAGATCGCCGGTACCGCATCCTCGATGCCGCTGAACCCGTTGACCATGCGCCGGTCGTCGGCGCTGACGCGCGGGGCGATGCGGTCGACCATGGAGTTGGGAAAGGCGCCTTCCCGCTCGATCCAGTCGGCCAGGCCCGGATTGGTCGCCCGCGCCAAGGCGAGCACGATGGCGCGGGTGGTGTCGCCATTGCTGCGCAGATTGTCGCAGGACATCACGGTGAAGGGCGGAAAACCGGCATTGCGGCGGCGCTCCAGCGCCTCGACGATGAAATCGAAGGCGGTGCGCGGCACGCCGTTCGGATCGTGCTCGGCCAGCACCTTGTCGCGGTCGTAGCCGCCTTCGGTGATGGTGAGCGACACGATGCGTGTATCCGGCGAGCTCATGCGCAGCAGCACCGCCTCGGGATCGCCGGGGGCATGCAGATAGTTGATCATCGCGCCGACGACGCGCACCCTGGCCGAGCCGTCGGCGGCGAACTCCGTCACGGTGTAGAGATAGTCCTGCTTGCGGTAGGTCGCCGCCTTGGCGCGCCCCGCCTCGCCGGGAACGATGCCGACGCCGCAGA
Source organism: Labrys monachus (assembly GCF_030814655.1). Classification (NCBI taxonomy): domain Bacteria; kingdom Pseudomonadati; phylum Pseudomonadota; class Alphaproteobacteria; order Hyphomicrobiales; family Xanthobacteraceae; genus Labrys; species Labrys monachus. The sequence goes on along the minus strand of NZ_JAUSVK010000001.1, from coordinate 1,827,878 downwards.
TCGCCCAGCCCTCATTGCCCCGCTCCTCAAGGCAGTCGTCGATGACGAGGGCCTGGTGCACCCGATGGAAATTGCCGACGCCGATATGCACGATGCCCGCCCGCAGGGATCGGCGATCGAACCGGGGAACCCGCACATGCGGCGGCAGCGAATCGAGGGCTCTCTCGGACAGTTCGATCATTTCTACGCATCCTTACGCGACGACGGGCGGTGCATGTCCGCAGCGAAGCGGCGGAATCCGTCTCTTGAGCGTCTTGCGGCTGCAATACTGCCCCGAATCGGCGCCGCTGCAACCGGCAAAACGGGCCGCCCCCGGAAAAAGCCCGGCGGACGCTCACGGATGTTCCGATCGGGTTCCCGGGGCCCCGAACCTCCCTCCGCTCCGGAAAACGCCTCGTCTGCGGACGGAGAGAGCGGACCGGGCGTCCGAGCACCCGCGGGAAGGCAGGCGGAGCCGGCATCGGCCCGGCTTCGGACCCCTGCGGACAATGATCGGACATTTGACGTTTCGCAATCGCTGGTGCCATACTCGCAGCAGCGTTCGTCCGGCGGCGCCCGCCATCCGGAGCGATGCAGTCAACGACCTGTATAAGAACAACAAAATTGAAATTCTGGAGGATTGGAATGACTTCGAGAAGTCGCGCTATCGGTGGCCTCGCGGCGGCTGCCCTGCTTTCTTGTGTCGCAATACCCGCGTTCGCCGGCGAATTCGACGGCGTGACGGTCAACGTCATGACCCAGACGGGCGCGATTCAGGAACCGCTGCAGAGGCGTGCGCCGGAATTCGAGAAGCTCACGGGCGCCAAGATCAACGTCATCGCCGTGCCGTTCTCCGATCTCTACCAGAAGGTGCTGACCGACTGGGCCAGCGGCACCAATTCCGTCGACGCCGCGGTCTTCGCGCCGCAATGGATGGTCGACTACGTCGCCGGCGGCTATCTGGAGGATGTCGGGGCGCGCATCGCCAAGGACAAGGCGATCGAGTGGAACGACATCGCGCCGTTCTTCCGCGACTTCTCGTCCAGCTATGGCGGCAAGACCTATCTCGTGCCGCTCGATGGCGATTTCCACATGCTCTATTACCGGACCGACATCTTCGACAAGGCCGGCCTGAAGCCGCCGACGACCTGGGATGAATATCTCGAGGACGCCAAGAAGCTGAACGGCATGGAAGTCGACGGGCAGAAGATCTACGGCTCCTGCATCGCCAAGAAGCGCAACGCCCAGAGCTACTGGTTCGTCACCGACGTCGTCGGCTCGATGACGCAGTCGAAGGGCACGGCGCAGGGCACCTTCTTCAACACCAAGGACATGTCGCCCCTGGTCGACAACGAGGCCTTCCGCAAGAGCCTCGACTTCCTGAAGGAATCCGGCAAATACGGCCCGCCGGACGAGCTCAACATGGATGTGAGCGACACGCGCCCGCTGTTCACCTCGGGCAAATGCGCCCTCAACCTCGACTGGGGCGACGTCGGCGTCCTCGCCATCGATCCCGCGACCTCCAAGGTCATCGACAAGACCGGCGCGACCATCATGCCCGGTTCGAAGGAAGTGCTGAACCAGGACACCGGCAAGCTCGAAGCCTGCACCAAGGATAATTGCCCCTATGCGATCGACGGCGTGAACCATGCGCCCTTCGCCGCCTTCGGCGGCTGGAGCGGCGGCATCAACGCCAAGGCCAGCGACAAGGTCAAGGATGCGGCCTACGCCTTCTTCTCCTATCTCAGCCAGCCGGCCCAATCCAATGTCGACGTCACCATCGGCAAGACCGGCTTCAATCCCTACCGGATCTCGCAGCTGACCTATAACGACTCCTGGAAGAAGGGCGGCATGAGCGAGAAGGCGGCGGCGAGCTATCTCGGCGCCATCCATGACAGCCTCAACAGCCCGAACATGATCCTCGACCTGCGCATCCCGCAGAACCAGAAATACCAGCAGGTCGTCCTCGACGAGGCGATCTCCCGCTTCCTCGCTGGCGAGATCGACAAGGAAACCGCGATCAAGACGATCTCGGACGGCTGGAAGGACCTCAACGACCAGATCGGCACCGAAGACCAGCTCAAATTCTACAAGAGCACCCTCGGGGCCAAGTGACGTTCGACTGACGCCGCCGACAGCGGCACCGGCGGCGTCCCCGCCGGTGCCGCAGCGGTGGCGGCAACGCCCCTCCCCGCGCTTGGGCAACAGCCCGCTTCAACGCATCCCGGACGATTATGGTCGCAAACGTTACCGTTCCCAACGAAACCGATCGGCAGGAAAGGGTGGCGCAATGGGTCGATCGTCACTCGGGCAGCATCATGGTGCTGCCCGCCGTGCTGATCCTGCTCGCCTTCGCCATCTTCCCGCTGATCGTCTCGGCCTATCTGTCGCTGTCGCGCTTCGCGCTCTTCGCCGGCAGCTTCAAGCTCACCTTCATCGGCCTGTATAATTATTCGCGCCTGTTCGTCGGCGCGCAGCAATATCACTTCCTCGGCACGTTCAAGCCGTTCGGGCCGCTCGAACTGACGCTGTTCGCCGTCGGGATCGTGGTCCTTCTGGCCTGGCTCGCCCGCTATGCCATGAGGGGCTTCGCGCTGTTCGGCTTCATCGGCCGCCTGATCGCGGCCGGCCTCGCCGCCGGGCTGTGGTATGTCGTGCTCGGCACCGTCGTCGCCGGCGGCTTCCAGGGCACGCTGCTCAACACGCTGCTCTACGTGTTCGTCGGTGTCTTCGTACAATTCCTGCTCGGGCTCGGGCTGGCGCTGCTCTGCGCGCAGCCGATCCGTGCCCGCAGCTGGTTCCGCGTCATCTTCTTCATCCCGATGATGGTGACGCCGGTGGGCGTGGCCTACATCTTCCGCATGCTCGCGGACATGCAGAAGGGGCCCTTCGCGCCGCTGAGCCACATCTTCGGCGTCAGCCAGTGGTCCTGGGCCACGGAGGCGTGGTCGGCCCGCCTGATGGTGCTGGTCGGCGACACCTGGCAATGGACGCCCTTCATGTTCATCGTGCTGCTCGCCGCCATCGAGAACCAGCCGCGCGACCAGCTCGAAGCCGCCCATCTCGACGGGGCCAACCGCTTCCAGATCCTGCGCGACATCACCTGGCCGGCGATCGCCCCGGTCGCCGCGACGGTGGTGCTCATCCGGCTGATCGAGGCGTTCAAGATCATCGACATGCCCAATGTGCTCACGGCCGGCGGCCCCGGCCTCGCCACGGAATCGCTGACGCTGCACTCCTTCATCGCCTGGCGCACCCAGGATCTCGGCGGCTCGGCGGCGATCGGCTACCTCCTTCTGTTCGTCTCGACGATCACCTGCGTGTCGTTCTTCAACTTCGTGGTCCGGGCCACCCGGAGGTACCAATGACGGCCATGCCCGACGACCGCCCGCTGATGCGCCGGCTGTTCGAGCCGCGCAGCCTCGACACGCTCGCGCCGGTCCCGAAGATCGCCACCTACGGGCTGCTCTTCGCCTGGTCCCTGATCGTGCTGTTCCCGCTCTATTGGGTGCTCGTCACCTCGCTGAAGATCCAGATCGAGGTCGATGCCGGCCCCTATTACATCCCCTTCGTCGACTTCACGCCCTCGCTCGACGCCTGGAACTTCATGCTGTTCCAGAACAACACGCTGTGGCCCTATGTGAATTCGGTCATCGTCGCCCTCACCAGCACGCTCCTCGCCCTGCTGATCGGCGCGCTGGCGGCCTACGCCCTGGTGCGCATCCGCTTCCAGGTGAAGCTCGCCGCCATCCTCTCCTTCATCGTGCTGCTGGCGGCGGTGATCGTCGCGGTGGCGGCCTTCGCCGTGCCCTGGCAGGCGGCGGTGGCGGTGGCGATCGCCCTCTTCCTGCTGACGCTGTCGACGATCGGGCGCCGCTTCAAGGCGGCGCTCGGCAACAACGACATCGAATTCTGGATGATCTCGAACCGGATCATGCCGCCGATCGTGGCGGTGCTGCCGATCTACGTCATGTTCCAGCACCTCAAGCTGCTGGACACGCAGATCGCTTTGATCTCCACCTACACCGCCGTGAACCTGCCGATCGTGGTGTGGCTGACGCGCGACTTCTTCGCCGGCATCCCGCTCGACCTCGAGGAGAGCGCGGAGATCGACGGCGCGTCCAAGTTCCGCGTGTTCTTCACCATCGCCCTGCCGCTGGTGCGCTCCGGGCTGGCGGCCACCTTCATGCTGGTGCTGATCCTGGCCTGGAACGAATATCTGCTCGCCCTCTTCCTCTCCAACGCCAACGCCCAGACCATGCCGGTGCTGGTGTCGGCCCAGAACACGACCCGCGGTCCGCAATGGTGGTACATGTCGGTGCTGATCGTGATCATGATCGTTCCGGTGATCGTCATCGCCGGCTTCCTGCAGAAGCATATCGCGCGGGGCCTCCTCGTCGGCGCGGTCAAGGGTTAGATCGGACGATGCAAGTTACGTTGTCGAACATCCACAAGTCCTTCGGCGCGGTCGACGTGGTGAAGGGCCTCGACCTCGAAGTGAAGGACGGCGAGTTCCTGGTGCTGCTCGGCGCCTCCGGCTCGGGCAAGACCACGGCACTGCGCATGATCGCCGGCCTGGAGACCGTCTCCTCCGGCACGATCCGCATCGGCGACCGCGACGTCACCAGCATCCTGCCGAAATATCGCGACATCGCCATGGTGTTCCAGTCCTATGCGCTCTATCCGCACAAGACGGTGTTCGCCAACATCGCCTACCCCCTCGCGGTCCGCAAGCGGCCCCGGGCCGAGATCGAGGCGAGCGTGCGGGACGTGGCGCGCCAGGTCCAGCTCGACGGGCTGCTCGACCGCTATCCCCGCCAGCTGTCCGGCGGACAGCGCCAGCGCGTCGCCCTCGCCCGCGCCATCATCCGACGGCCGGCGGCCTTCCTGATGGACGAACCGCTCTCCAATCTCGACGCCAAGCTGCGCGGCTATATGCGCGCCGAACTCAAGCACATGCAGCACGAGCTCGGCATCACCACCATCTATGTGACGCATGACCAGGTCGAGGCGATGACGCTCGCCCATCGCGTCGCCCTGCTCGACAAGGGCGTGCTGCAGCAACTCGACACGCCCGCCAACATCTACAACCACCCTGCGAATCTCTTCGTCGCCGGCTTCATCGGCTCGCCGCCGATGAATTTCCTCGAAGGCGAATTGAAGGACGGCCGTTTCACCGCCTCCGCCGGCAGCTTCGACACCGGCAGCCGGCTCTCCAATCCCCGCGCCGTGGCCGGTATCCGCCCCGAGGACGGCCGGGTGACGGCGCCGGGACAAGGCAAGCTCGTCGGCGAAGTCTTCGCCACCGAACTGATCGGCGACCACGCCCTCGTCACCTGCCGCGCCGGCGGCTCGAACGTCATCGTCAAGGTGGACAAGGATTTCCAGCGCCCCATCGGCGAGAAGATCGGCATCGGCTTCGACGAGAAGACGCTGCATCTGTTCGACAGCCGGAACGGCAACCGGCTGGCGTAGGCCGACGTGCAACTTCGCTGACAACCGGCAAATACAAGACGAGTTAGGTTCTGCCTCTAAAAATTCGACCTGTCATTCCAAGACTGAACGGCGGCTCCGGCTCTCAGCCGTAGTCGCTAGCCGCGCCAATTCAACTGCGGTTCTACAGATTGAATTGGGTCGCCCGTGACATTGTAGACCGCGATGGTAAAGTTGATAGTGTTAATTGCCAGAGACAACAATCTCTACATTTGCGTCTCTTCAACGGAGCTCTAAATGTTACACCATCTTAAGTCTTTTATTCCACTACGCGTCAAGCATTGGCTCAGGTGGAACTCGCCACATGCCATTGATGAATTTATACGGAAATATTTGGGAGACCAATGTATTCTTGTGCAGATCGGATCCAACGACGGCCGCCAGGGCGACCCTTTATATAAATGGATTAAAAGGAAGAAAAATTGGCGGGGTCTGCTTGTAGAACCCGTTCCATACCTTTTTGATCGACTGAAGCAAAACTATCGTAAAAAGCAGGGGCTATTATTCTTTAATGCTGCTATTTCTGACGAGAGCGAACACATAACGCTCTGGTCTGTAGATCCCAAAGCTGTCAATTCACTTGATCTTCCCTATTGGTTCGATCAGCTTGCCAGCTTCGACCGCAATCATATTACGAGCCATTTGGGGTCGAAGATCGAACCTTACATAATACAAATATCCGTTCCAGCCGTATCACTAACCGAAGCAATAAAATTAAACATGATAGAAAAAATAGATCTACTTCATATAGATACCGAGGGATATGATTATAATATTCTACGGCAGTTGGATTTTTCTCGATTTAGACCGACCATTATAATGTACGAACACAAGCATTTACAGAAATCAAACTATATATCTGCGCAGTTTCTTCTTAGATCAGAGGGATATATATTGGAAGAGCACGGAGGATATACCATAGCACTATACGAGGGAGCTCCTCGGCTAGGGTGAATGGTACACCGCAAGTGTAGTTTCTATGTAAGCGGCCAATATTATGCGGGTCCATGCCCTTCTCACCTTCTCATGCGACGACGCGCTGCTCCTCGTCGATGAACTGCGTCCCGCTCCATCGGCTCTACCGGCGCCTGCGCCAGGAGAGCGTCGATACGCATGAAGGGATTTCGCCCTTCCAGAACCTGCTGCTCGTCGCCATTCTGAAGCATCCCGGCATCGGTGTCGGCGAACTCGCGCGCATGGAAAAGCTGCGCGGGCCGACGATCAGCGGCCATATCGGCCCCATGGAGACCGCCGGTCTCGTCCGTGCCGTCCCCGATCCGCACGACAGGCGGCGCGCAGGCCTCCACCTCACCGACAAGGGGCGCGACCTCATCGAAACCCTGCGCAATCGCCGCCGCGACTGGCTGGCCGGCCAACTCGCCCTGCTGCCGCCCGAGGCCCGTCAGGCCATCCGCGGCGCGATCGGCCCGCTCACGGCGCTCACACAATGACGGCGCAACGCGACGAAACGGCGCTTGCCGGCCCGCCGGACCGGCGCGAGATCCGGGCCGTCTTCCTCGGCCTGATGATCGTCATGGGCCTCGGCGCCATCGACCAGAGCATCGTCGCCACCGCTTTACCCCGCATCGTCGCCGATCTCGGCGGCATCGCCCATTTGTCGTGGGTGGTGACCGCCTATGTGCTGGCGTCCACCGCCACCATGCCGCTCTACGGCAAGCTCAGCGACCAATATGGCCGCAAGCCGATGATCCTTGCAGCCGTCCTCGTCTTCCTTGCCGGATCGGCGCTGTGCGGCATGGCCCGGAACCTGCCGGAACTCATCGTCTTCCGGGCGATCCAGGGGCTCGGGGCCGGCGGCCTCCTGCCGCTCAGCCAGATCATCATCGGCGATCTCGTCGCGCCGGCCGAGCGCGGCCGGCGGCAGGGCTCGATCGTCGCCGTCTTCGCGGTCTGCAGCGTCGTCGGTCCCGTCATCGGCGGCGTGATCACCGACCTCCTCTCCTGGCATTGGATCTTCTATGTCAACCTGCCGATCGGCGCCGTCGGCCTGTTCGTCATCACCCGGGCCCTGCGCCGGCCGCACCGTATCCAGGCGCGCCGGATCGATTATCTCGGTTCCCTGCTGATGACGGCAGCGACCACCGCCCTCCTCCTCGTCCTCGCCCTCGGCGGCACCGAATGGCCGTGGGATTCGCCGGAGATCGGCATCTGCGCCGCCCTCGCGGCCGGGCTCGGATGCTGGTTCGTCGTCCATGTCAGGCGCGTGCCGGAGCCGGTCCTGCCGCTCGACCTCTTCGCCAACCGGACCTTCGTCGTCGCCTCCGCCGTCATGGCGCTGGCCTCCATGGGCCTGCTCGGGTCGAGCGTGTTCTTTCCCCTGTTCTTCCAGGCGGTGATGGGGGTCAGTCCGGCCTATTCCGGCTTCCTCACCGGCCCGCTGATGGTCGGCGTCGTCGTTTCCTCGATCGTCAACGGCCGCCTCCTGCTGCGCTCCGGCCGCTACAAGCCCGCCCAGATCGCCGGCCTGTCGCTGGCCGTTGTGGCTTTCGCCGTCCTCGCCTGGGGCGCGGCGACCGCCCGGGGCTTCCTGGTGATCGAGCCGGCGATCACCGCGCTCGGCCTCGGGCTCGGCCTGGTGATGCCGAACATGACCATCGCGGTGCAGAACGCGCTGCCGGTTCCCCATCGCGGCGTCGGCACCGCGACGCTCGTCTTCTTCCGCTCGCTCGGCGGCCTCATGGGCGTGACCGGATCGGGGGCCATCCTCGCCCATGCCCTGCAGGCGGGCGGCGGCGCGCTCTCCTCCGCGCCCGACGCCGGCCCCGGCGGCATCGCCACCCTGTCGCCCCAGGCACAGGCGGCGATGATCGAACTCTATCGCCACGCCATCGCCACGACCTTCGAACTGGGCGTCGCCATCGTCGCCGCGGCGCTGGTCGCCCTGCTCTTCATGCCCGAACTGCCGCTCGGCGGCCATCCCGCGGCGAAACAGCAAGCGCCGGCGGAGGGATGATCGCTCTGCGGCTCTGCCGGCACCGTCAGATCGTCCATCGGCAATTCGTCAGCGATCCGAGAGGTTTAAGTCAGGCCCGAACCGGGTTGGCGTGTGAAGCGGCGCCGGGCTGGGCCGGCATGTCGTGGGAGGCGCTTCCGCTTTTCGTGGGAAGCAGACCCCTGCCGGCTGCCACGCCTCACACGCCGGAAGCCCTGAAACGATTGTCGGTGATCGTCCAGTCGCGTGTGAGGCATCGGGCTTCTGCACGAAGGCGCGGCAGCCGAAACTTGTGCGCACATTCCCATCGTTGCGCCGCCCCTCATCCTACCCTTCTCCCCGCAAGCGGGGCGAAGGAAATGGCCGGCATCGAGCCATAGAACGGGGCTGCGAGATGGGCGTTTTACAAGCCTATCGCGACGTCGAGGTCTCCTCGCCCCGCCTGCGGGGGGAGGATAAAGGTGAGGAGCTGCGCCACGGCGTGTTGAATGCGTCGTGGAGAAAGAGCGCCGCCGGAGGCAGGACGGCTTTTCGTGGGAAGCGGATACGACCGAACGCGCCCAAACATCTGCGAGAAGGCTGTTTTCTGCTTCCGCCCCGCCCAGCTATTCGACTCGCGAGATCGGCGTACAGCGACTTGCGCCGTACTCCACCGCAGCCGACCCCCGTCTCAAGGAAACCGATCGCGGCCAGAGCGGGCCCGTCCGTCCCACGAATCGCCGTCGCGTCGCGCCTGCCCTCACACCGACATGCGCTTGCGGACCTCATCCTCCACCATGCTCTCGCGCGTGCCGGACATCACGATCTCGCCGCGGTCCATCACGTAGAAATCATCGGCGAGTTCGCGGGCGAAATCGAAATATTGCTCGACCAGCACGATGGCGATATTGCCCTTCTGGCGCAGATATTGGATCGCCCGGCCGATATCCTTGATGATCGAGGGCTGGATGCCTTCGGTCGGCTCGTCGAGGACCAGGAGGGTGGGCCGGGTGACGAGCGCCCGGCCGATGGCGAGCTGCTGCTGCTGTCCGCCGGAAAGGTCGCCGCCGCGGCGCCTCAGCATGTCCTTCAGCACGGGGAACAGGGAGAAGACGTCCTCGGGAATGAAGCAGTCGGCCCGCTTGAGCGGAGCGAAGCCGGTTTCCAGATTTTCCTTCACCGAGAGCAGCGAGAAGATCTCCCGCCCCTGCGGCACATAGGCGACGCCGCGCCGGGCGCGGTCATGCGCCGTCAGCCCGGTGAGGTCGGCGCCCTGCCAGGCGATGCGCCCGCGGGTGATCGGCTGGTGGCCGACGAGCGCCCGCAGCAGCGAGGACTTGCCGACGCCGTTGCGGCCGAGGATGCAGGTGACGCGGCCCGGCACCGCCTTGACGGAGACGGAGCGCAGCGCCTGCGCGGCGCCGTAATGGAGGTCGAGATCGCTTACTTCCAGCATGTCAGCGCCCCAGATAGACTTCGATGACGCGCTCATTGGCGCTGACCTGGTCGAGCGTGCCCTCGGCGAGCACCGCGCCCTCGTGCAGGCAGGTGACGCGCACGTCGAGATCGCGCACGAACCCCATGTCGTGCTCGACGACGACGACCGAATGGTCCTTGGCGATCTCCCTGAGGAGGATGGCGGTCTGCGCCGTCTCGGCATCAGTCATGCCCGCCGCCGGCTCGTCGACCAGCAGGAGCTTGGGATCCTGCGCCAGCAGCATGCCGATTTCGAGCCATTGCTTCTGGCCGTGCGACAGAGAGCCGGCCAGCCGGTAGCGCAGGGAGGAAAGGCGGATCTTCTCAAGCACCTGGTCGACCTTGGCGGCGATCGCCGGGGTCACGCGCCAGAACAGGTTGGCCATCACGCCGCGGCCGCCCTTGAGCGCCAGCAGGATGTTCTCCTCGACGGTCTGGTTCTCGAACACCGTCGGCTTCTGGAACTTCCGTCCGATGCCGAGCTGGGCGATGTCGGCCTCGTCGCGCTTGGTGAGGTCGATCTTGCCCTCGAACAGCACGTCGCCCTTGTCGGGGCGGGTCTTGCCGGTGATCACGTCCATCATGGTGGTCTTGCCGGCGCCGTTCGGGCCGATGATCGCCAGCATCTCGCCGGGCGCGACGATCAGCGACAGGCCCCGCAAGGCGCGATAGCCGTCGAAGGCGACCTCGACGCCGTCGAGATAGAGGAGGGTGTTGGTGAGGCTGGCGTGGTCTGTCGTCATGCTGCGATTCCCGGGTGCGCGGACGTCCTCGTCCGCCTCTTTCCATCCTGCTGGCTCAGCGTTTCCAAGAGCGGACGAGGACGTCCGCGCACCCGGGAAGCCTTCATCGCGCCCTCCTCATTCGGCCGCGGCTTCGGCGACCTTGGAAGGTTTCGCCGGCTCGGAGGGCGGGCGGCGGCGGGCCTTCCATTGTCCCAGCGTGCCCACCACGCCCTTCGGCAGGAACAGCGTGACCACGACGAAGAGGCCGCCGAGCACGAACAGCCAGTAGGGGGCGAAGATGCCCGAGGTGAAGATCGTCTTGGCGAGGTTCACCAGCACGGCGCCGAGCGCCGCGCCGACCAGCGTGCCGCGGCCGCCGACCGCGACCCAGATCACCACCTCGATGGAATTGGCCGGCGTGAACTCGCCGGGATTGATGATGCCGACCTGCGGCACGTAGAGGGCGCCCGCGACGCCCGCCATGCAGGCCGAGACCACGAACACGAAGAGCTTGTACTGCTCGACGCGGTAGCCGAGGAACCGCGTGCGGCTTTCGGCGTCGCGCACCCCGAGCAGCACCTTGCCGAGCTTGGAGGTGACGATGAAGCGGGCGACGAGGTAGCCGAGCGCCAGCGCCGCGATGGTGAGGACGAGCAGCACGGTGCGGGTCGAAGCCGCGGTGATGTCGTAGCCGAGGATGTCCTTGAAGTCGGTCAGGCCGTTATTGCCGCCGAAGCCCATGTCGTTACGGAAGAAGGCCAGCATCAGCGCATAGGTCATCGCCTGCGTGATGATGGAGAGGTAGACGCCGGTGACGCGCGAGCGGAAGGCCAGCCAGCCGAACACGAAGGCGAGCACGCCGGGCACCACCAGCACCATCAGCATCGCATAGGGGAAGAAGTCGAAGCCGTACCAGGTCAGCGGCAGGTGCCTCCAGTTCAGGAACACCATGAAATCGGGCAGGACCGGGTCGCCATATTGGCCGCGCGGGCCGATCTGGCGCATCAGATACATGCCCATCGCATAGCCGCCGAGCGCGAAGAAGGCGCCATGGCCGAGCGAAAGGATGCCGCAATAGCCCCAGACGAGGTCGAGCGCGATGGCGAGGAGCGCATAGCACAGATATTTGCCGATCAGGCCGACCACCCAGTCGGGGACATGGAAGGGCGAGGTCTCCGGCAACCCCATATGGCAATAGGGAAGCGCGACGGCGAGCAGCAGGAGGATGCCCAGGAAGACGAGGCCGCGGCGGTCGGCGAGGAGCCTGGTCGTGATCATTGTTCCACCGCCCTGCCCTTGAGTGCGAACAGTCCGCGCGGGCGTTTCTGGATGAAGAGGATGACGAGCACCAGCAGCGCGATCTTGCCGAGGACGGCGCCGGCGAAGGGTTCGAGCAGCTTGTTGGCGATGCCGAGCGTCATCGCGCCCACCAGCGTGCCCCAGAGATTGCCGACGCCGCCGAAGACCACGACGAGGAAGGAGTCGATGATGTAGCCGGTGCCGAGATTGGGCGAGACATTGTCGATCTGCGAGAGCGCCACGCCCGCCAGGCCGGCGATACCGGAGCCGAGGCCGAAGGTCATGGCGTCGACCCAGTTGGTGCGGATGCCCATCGCCGACGCCATGCGCCGGTTCTGCGTCACCGCGCGCATCTGCAGGCCGAACCGCGTGAAGCGCAGCACGAACAGCAGGGCGGCGAAGACGAGGCCGGCGAAGGCGACGATCCACAGGCGGTTCCAGGTGATGTCGAGCCCGCCGAGGGCGAAGGAGCCTGTCATGAAGGCGGGCGCCCCGACATCCTGGTTCGTTGGCCCGAAGAGGGTGCGGACGGCCTGCTGCAGGATGAGGCTGACGCCCCAGGTCGCCAGCAGCGTCTCCAGCGGGCGGCCATAGAGCCAGCGGATGATGGTGCGCTCGATCAGCACGCCGACCGCGCCGGCGAAGAGGAAGGCGAGCGGAATGGACAGGAGCATCGAATAGTCGAACAGCGCCGGCGCATAGGTGCGGATCGCCTGCTGGACGACGAAGGTGGTGTAGGCGCCGAGCATCACCATCTCGCCATGTGCCATGTTGATCACGCCCATCACGCCGAAGGTGATGGCGAGGCCGATCGCCGCGAGCAGCAGCACCGAGCCGAGCGAGAGGCCGAACCACAGGTTCTGCGCCGCGCTCCACAGGATGAGGCCTTCATTGATCGACTTGACGCCGGCCGCAGCCTCGTCCCGCAGCGCCGGGGGCGCATCGTCGGGCAGGGATTGCAGCAGGCCGAGCGCATCCTGGTCGCCGCGCGTCGCGATCAGCTTGGCGGCGGTGATCCGATCCGCTTCCGCAGCGCCCGGGGAGAGGAAGACGATGGCGGCGCGGGCGCGCTCCAGCGCCGTGCGGACAGACGCGTCGGTCTCGGCGGCGAGCGCCTTCTCCAGCAGGGGCAGAGCGGTGGCGTCGCGCGACTTGAACACCGCATCGGCCGCCGAGAGCCGCGTCGCCGGGTCGGGCGCCATCAGCGTCAGGGCGCCCTGCGCGGCGTCGATGGCGCGGCGCACGCGGTTGTTGAGCTTGACCTTCTTCAGGCCGGGCGGCGCGGCGCCGGCCTTGTTGCCGGTGGCGCCTTCGATGAGATCCTCGCCCTTGAGGTAATAGAGCCCTTTGGTCGCCGGATCGTAGCTGAGCTTGCCGTCGGCGAGCGCCGCGATGATGGCAGGGGCCTGCGGATCGCCGCTGGCGGCGAGCGCGGTGACGCCCGCATCGATCTCGTCATATTTGTCGGTCGCGAGCTTGGATTGAACGGCGCCGTCGGCGAGCGCCGCCGAGACGCCCGCCAGCAGCAGGAGAAGGATCAATCCGGAGATGCGAAGAAGCGCTTGCATGGCTCGATTTTCCTGGGACCGCAGGCATTCTGCCCGCCGTTGAAAATGTCCCGTTCGACGAAGAGGCAGGCAGGGGTGCCCTGATGCGCTGACTTGGCCGGGTAAGGCGTGGCGATGGAGGGGCGATCACCGATCGCCCTTCTTGGAAACGCCGAGCCTGCCGGAAAGGAAGAGGTCGATCGGTGATCGCCCCTCCAATCGCCGGCCCGGGTAAGAGCATAGGGGCAGGATGCCCGCGATCCCGGGCTTGCGGCACCCGGGGAAGGGCCGCTCCGGAGAGCGGCCCGCCAAGTGAGGTAGCCTTGGATCAGGCGGCCTTGCCGCCGCATTTGCCGATCTTGACGTTGAAATTGCCGCAGGACATCGGCTTGCGCCAATCGGCGATGAGGTCCTTCGAGCCGTCGAGATAGTCGGACCATTCGTCGCCGACGACCATCGGCGACTGCTGGACGATGTTGAACTGGCCGTCCTCCTGGATCTCGCCGATCAGCACCGGCTTGGTGATGTAGTGGTTCGGCATCATGGTGGAGAGGCCGCCCGACAGGTTGGGTACGGAGATGCCGATCAGCGCGTCCTGCACCGCGTCCGAATCGGTGGTGCCGGCCGCCGTCACCGCCGCAACCCACATGTTGAAGCCGATGTAATGGGCTTCCATC